>NZ_JAVDDX010000002.1:736130-1472261 GCF_030848575.1 Haloarcula sp. H-GB4
ACTCCAACCGCCATCGCCATTATCGTCAGTGCTGTCATCATTGCTGCCGCCATCATCGTCATCGCCACCAAACCAACTTTCGCCGTCATCGTTACTACTGTCATCGCTATCCCCACCGAACAGGTCGCCAAGGATCCCTCCATCACCGTCGTCACTACCACCATCATCATCGTCACCGCTGTCATCATCATCGTTTCTGCTTTCGCTATCATCGTCGTCCTCACCACTACTGCTGGCATCGTCGTCATCGTAAGACCAATCATACCCATCATCGTCGTCGTTGCCGTCAGTCTCTCCGCCTAAGTTGTTCGGCACGCTAGAGCCCGGACGGGTGTTCCCATCGCTGGGTCTCCTTCCACTTCGGTCGTTATCACTTTCATAATCGGCGCTAGCCCCTGATTGAATCTCTTGTTCTCTCTTTGCGTCCTCCGTTTGCTCGTCAATAGTCTCTTTACTGAACGTGCCTCCGTAACCATCCTCAGAGTACTTGTTCATATTGTCCTCCGCGATGATCTTGGTAAGTTCGCTATCCACGTACAACCACAGACCATCCCGGCCGTCAGTATCGACGATGGTATCGCCGATGGTCATGGCGGCACTCGTACAGCCCTTGTTTTCACCATCGACGTAGTAGCTCCCACTGCCGCCCGGACAACTTTCGACACCGCCGCTGCCACCGTTGCCAGACGAGCGGGCGACTTGGATCGTCCGATTAGCGACGCCACGCCGTCCGGCGGCATCGTAAGCGATCGCACGGACGGAGACAGAGCCGGAGTCGTTGAACGTGTGCGTAATGGTTGAGGTGGCGTTCTCACCGGTGAGTCGCGTCTGGTTTTGTGCGGTGCCGTTGACGGCCCAGGCGAGCGTTCGGAGGTCAGCATCGCCGGCAGTCACGTTGGCAGTCAGATTCCGCCGGAGACCAATGGGTACCGCGGCCGGGGCTGAAACTGAGACTGACGGCCCACCGGCGGCCACCACGTCGACATGAAGCGTGTCCGAACGCGACACACCGTCGTCATCAGTGACGGTGACAGTGACGTTGTATTGGCCGGTGTCGGCCGGTGAAAACGTCGTCTGGACGCAGGTTGGGCAGTCGGGCGTGTGTGTGGTGCCGTCCGGCGTTTCGATGGACCACTCGATATTTTTGATTGTGCCGTCGGGGTCACGCGAGCCGTTAGCGTCCAGTTGGACCGTCGTTGCTCGCTCAGCGGACTGGTCCAGCCCGGCATCAGCGAGCGGTGGCTGGTTCCCGGTCGCCACCGCTGTCCCACCGAGGAGTGCCGAGAGGGCGAGGACCGACACCACGAGTGTCGCCGTCCGCTGCATTAGCGTAGCGTAGCATCTGTATCGGTTATAAAATTTCACAAACTAGGTTGAAATTAACATAGCGGCGTCGCGAAACAGGTAGCTTCCCGCCACGAATGGTCGAGCCAACGGGCAGGGTTTAAGTACACCACGGTGGGAAGTTCTGGCAATGGGTCTCAAATGTTCCGTCCTCGGGCACAAGTACGGTGAGACCACCGTCGAGCGCGAGCGCGAAGAGCAGGGTAGCGAAGTCGTCATCACCATCCAGGAACGGGAGACCTGTGAGCGGTGTGGAAATACGCGCATTGTCTCGGAGAACAAGGAGGTAACGGCTATCGAGACGCCGTCGGATATCGCCAGCGACCTCGTCGAAGACGAGTCCAAATCCGAAACGGCGGAACCCGAGTCACCGCCGGAAGACCAACCGGCTGATAGCGCGGCTGAACCCACAGGCGAGGGAACGGAGCGCTCGGACGGCTGGGACAGCGTCGACGACCCGGTCAAAGCACCAGGAGAAGCGGGAGTCGGCGACGACAAGGACGACGGCGAAGCGGTCGATCCGTCGGCTGACGACGCTGAGATTATCGACGACGGCGACAGCGAGGGAAGCGGTGACGTGGAGTTGGACGAGCCGACGACAACGGTCGATGTCCCGGACGCCGAGAGCGAGGAGCCGGTAACCGAAGACGAGACTGATCCGGAGAAAGACGACGGGCTCATTCTCGGTGAGGAAGACGAATCAGAGTCGACCGGCGACGACCGCCAGCCTGGAGAGTGGCCTGATGAGCCGGGAGACGACGGAGACGGCTGGTCGCCGGAAACGATGCCGGTCGACACTGGAGCGGACGACGATTCAAGTGTTGAGTCGACCAGCGACAGTGCCGTGACGGTTCCGGAGGGCGAGTTCGCCTGTCCGGAGTGTGGATTCACCACTGAGGTGGAGTCGACATCGTTGCGCGCCGGGGACTTCTGTCCGGAGTGTCACAAGGGGTCACTTATCACCCGTGGCGAGGAGTGAACGCAAAGGGTAAGACAGCCCCTCGCAAAAACTCGCCCATGCGAGAGTACAAGATGCGACGGGGCGAGCATCTCGAAGACCGCGTCCCTGACATGGAAGCGTTCGTCGAGGAGTATTTCGGCGAAGTAACGGATACAGAAGAGTACGAAGATACCGACTTGCTGGTCGTCGACGACCCCGACAACCCCGTGTTTGACCGGGTTGTCGCGGGCCGCGTCGAGTACGGCTCAAAGAAAGACAAAATCGCGCTCCACATCGACGAGCGACCGGCTGAGGATGTCATCGCCGAAGGCAACGTCGATGCGGCCGAGGACGCTGTCGCCATCAAGAACGATTTCCTCGAGGAGGCAACCGACCGCGACGCAAAGGCACGACGTGACTCGCTGAAGCGCTCGGTTGAGGACGACGCCGACGCCCCGGACAACGTCTAACGACGGCTGTCGACCGCGCGCAGTCCGTGAGTGTCGGCAGACCGATACTGCGCTATCGCATTCAGCACGGCTCGCGTAGCCGTTCGGAAATTCTTCGATACCGTACATCGCCAGTATCACTCAGCGTCAGACGGGCGTCACATCTAAATACGCTTGTGTCATACATTCGCATACGCCTCACCCGGAGGCGCGCACAAGTATCCGGGGCACGAGATACCCCTCGTGTTGCCACGGCAGCGGATTCCGGGGCAACCTGTCATAGTTTGTCCGCCCGCCGGAGCGGACCCAATCCGGCATTCGCGGCCAGGTCAGTTAGCGAGTCGGCATTTCTGTTTTATCGGCGTGAGATTGGTGGCAGGGTTTGTTAATGACTGGAAATAGGTGACGGACAGAACGGCGCTATTCGGCGAGTCCGTAGCCGCGCCTGAACAGCACGTAGTCGATTGACAGCACAACCACGGTCGTCCCGGTCAGAACGGCCAGCGACGTGTTCGGGTCGATTTCGGTGACGCCGATCATGCCGTAGCGCACGCCATTCACCATGTACACCATCGGGTTGAGCAGCGAGACGTTCCGCCAGAATGCCGGAAGAACTTCGAGCGAGTAGAACACCGCGCCGAAGAACACCAGTGGCCGGAGGATGAACTGATTCATCACCGTCAGGTAGTCGAAGTCACTCGCCCAGAGGCCGCCGATGACGCCGAGTCCGCCGAACAGCGTGGTAATCACCAGCAGGAACGAGACAAGATACACGGGGTTAGCGACCGGAACCGGAGTGAATATCAGTCCCACGCCGACGATCAGCAGCGACGTGACGACCCCCCGGAGCGCGCTGGCCGAGACGTAGGCCGCCACCATACTTCGGTTCGACATCGGCGATGTAAGCACAGCCTGAATGTAGTCGTTCCAGCGTCCGTGGAAGATAGTGAAGGAGGCGTTCTCGAAGCTGTCTGAGATAGCTCCGAGCACAACCAGTCCAGGCAGGACGAACTGGAGGTAGCTCACGCCAGCGATTTCACCGATTCGGCTCCCCAGAATCACGCCGAACACGGAGAAGTACAGCGCGTTCGTGATGATCGGCGGGAGGAACGTATTGTACGGCCGGCGCACGAACCGAAGGATTTCCCGGCGGACCAGCGTCAGAAACTGCGTCGTGTTCTGGTTCATGCGGACACCTCCGCGTACTCGCGGTCGTCGCGGGTCATGTCGACGAACACCTCTTCGAGGGACGCGCGGCGGATGTCCAGCGATGTGACAGTGTGGCCCTGCGCTTCGAGGTCACGCATGATCGCCGGGGCGGTCTGGCTCCCGCCCATTGCGGTGACGGCCAGCCCCTCGTCAGTCAGTTCGATGTCGGTGATCCCGTCAACGTCGAGCCTCGGGGCTGTCCGTGGCATCTCAGCGAGTTCGAGAACGATAGTGTCCGTCCCGCGGGCCATCAGGTCGTCGGGGGTCGCCACTTCGACTTTCTGCCCGTCATCCATGATTGCGACCCGGTCACAGAGACGTTCGGCCTCCTCGATATAATGGGTCGTCAGCAAAATCGTCGTCCCAGCGTCATTCATCCGGTTGATAATATCCCAGAGATCGTGACGAAGCTGGACATCGACCCCGGCCGTCGGCTCGTCGAGGATGAGCAGGTCCGGGTCAGAGACGAGCGCACGCGCGAGGACGAAGCGGCGTTTCATGCCGCCAGAGAGCCAGTCGAAGCGCGTGTCTCGCTTGTCCCAGATCCCGACCGTCTTCAGCGCGTCTTCGGCGCGCTCGCGGGCCTCGGCCCGACCGATGCCGTGGTAGCCAGCCTTGTGTTCGAGCACCTCGATGATAGGGAAGAAACGGTCGACGTTGAACTCCTGTGGCGCGACGCCGATACGGTCACGAGCCTCTCGGTAGTCGTCTTCAACGTCGAATCCGAACACCTCAGCGGTCCCGCGGTCCTTGTGGACGAGGCCGACCAGCGTGTTGATGAATGTCGTCTTGCCGGCTCCGTTTGGCCCGAGCAATCCGAAGAACTCACCCTGTTCGACTGTCAGTTCCAAGTCGTCAAGCGCTTGCACATCGCCGTAGCGCTTCTGTAACCCACTGGCGCGTATCGCCGGTTCAGTCATTGCCGCCCTTAGCGTGGCGACACCGAAAAACGCATTGAAGCCCCCGAAAACCGGCAGTTAGAGTGATACAGGCTGACAAGATCGATCGAACAGCAATGTCGCATCGACCGGACTATACACTCCTATCGGCCGAGTCGTTCCCGAGAGATGCCGACGCCAGCCGGCGTGATGATGAGCTGGTCGTCATCCTTCTGGACGATGTCGCCGCCGACCTCGTTGGCGACCTGCTTGAGTTCGTCGCTGATGTGTTCCATCGTGCGGTCCTGCGTGGAGTGGCGCGTGATGTCCGCGACGACCACGTCGCCGTCGTAGACGGCGTCTTTGATGTCGATGACGTCCTGCTTGTCGCTGATGCGGGCGATCCGGACCTGCCGTTCGAGTTCCGTCCCGGTCATCTCGAATTCGTTCGCGTTCAGTTCGACGTAATCCTCGGTGTTCCGAGAGGATCCAGACTCTCCGAGGATCTTGCTCATCAGTCCCATGTCACTCACGGCGTGCGCTACCCGTTTCAACTTTTCGTCCATCGAACGTATCGCTACAGCACACCCTGATCTGCCGTGGTGGCGATTGAGGGCGGGGCGCGCTGCACAAAACGTTATGCGGGTGATCAGACAACTATCGACACGGATGCGCCTGCCCTCCATCGGGATGACTCCCAGTGCCGTCGCAGCCGGCGGCGGCATCCTCTATGCCATCGGTGTACTGTCGTGGTTGTTTGCAAACGGCGTCCACTTCGCGTCACAGGACACAGCGGCCCTTGCGTTCGGTGCCAGTTATGCTGGGGATGTTCCTCACGGGTGCCGTCCCGCTGTATCTCTGTAGCCGGTTCTCGCTTGGTACGCCGGTGTTCGTGACGCTCTGGCTACTCGGAAAGACGGTGTCTGAGTGGCTGTACGGGACGCATCTCCACCCGCTGTCGTCGTATCTCACTGTCTGGCCACTACTGCTCGGGGTAGCTGTGGGCGCTGGCGTGGCCGAAGCGGTTGTTAGAATCAGCATAGACCGTACCCTCGACCGGTTCGGGCTCGGGCCACTGGTGTGACTGGAATGCGATACCAGTAAACTGCACTACACCGAGAACTCGAACAGGTCGTCGCCGACGTGGTGGAGCGATTTGACGACCTTCCCGCTGTCACCGACCATGTCGTCGCCGTCGGTCTGTGCGCGGCCGACAGCGAGGAACTTCCCATGGGACTCCTCGTTGATGACGATCAGGTCGTCCTGACTGATGTCGTCGTCGGCCTCGGTGATACCCGGGCGCATGATGTCAGCGCCGTCCGAGACAAAGGAGACAGCCCCGGCGTCGACGGTGACGATGTGTTTCTCCGGCGGGTACTGATTGGCACCCTGAACGGTCAGGAACGGTTCGCCGTTCAGATAGAGGACGAGCGGGTCGCCGTCGACGAGGACGACGTCCCAGTCGCTGTCGTCGAACTCGACTTTCTCGAAGCTGTCCGCGTCGAGTTCGACACCGAGGTTCTCCGACAGTGCCGTCGTGATGGTGTCGACCTCATCCGAACGGAGGTGGTGTCGCGACTTGACTTCCATGCTCGCGTCTCGTCGGCGACAGAGGGTAAGCGTAACGAAGCGTGTGGGCGATGTGACGGACGCAGGTTTTTGTCCGCGCGGCCTAAGGTCAGAGTATGCGAGTCGTCACGCTCCTGCCCTCAGCGACGGAAATCGTCTACGCGCTTGGCGTCGAGCCAGTCGGTGTTTCACACGAGTGCGACCATCCGCCAGCGGCCCGCGAGAAGCCGTCAGTCAATCGCTCGCGAGTCGACCCGACGGCATCGAGTGGCGAGATCAACGAGCAGGTCGCGGCTGCCGAAGAGAGTGCCGGCGTCTACGCCATCGACCATGGGACACTCGCAGAACTGGACCCTGACCTCATTGTCACCCAGGGCGTCTGTGACGTGTGTGCCGTCGACCACGTGGTGGTCGCCGAAGCCGTCGAGGAACTGGGGCTGGACGCCGACGTCCTGACACTCGATGTCCACAGTCTCGACGACCTGTTCGACTCCATCCACCGGGTCGGCGCGGCGGTCGAGCGCGACGAGCGCGCCGCCGAACTCGTTGCGGACCTCCGGGACCGCGTCGCAGCCGTGGAGACAACAGCGGCACGAGCAGAGACGGTCCCCCGCGTGGCGGTGCTCGACTGGCTCGACCCGGTGATGGCTGCCGGGCACTGGGTCCCGGAAATGGTCGAGATGGCTGGCGGTGCCTACGGGATGGAGGAGGACGGTGCGCACTCCCGACCGCGCGAGTGGACGGAAGTCCGCGAGTACGATCCCGAGGTGCTGGTGGCCGCACCCTGTGGCTTCGACGTGGCACAGACCCGCGAGAACCTCGCCGACCTGACCAGACGGCCCGGCTTCGAGGATCTGACTGCAGTTCGGGACGGCCGGGCCTACGTGGTGGATGGCCACCACTACGTCAACCGGTCAGGGCCGCGGCTGGTCGATACGCTCGAGTTCCTGGCGGCGCTCGTCCATCCGGACTTGTTCGAGACGCCACCGCGGGACGCCGTCGTCGAACTCGGGACGGTCCGGGCCTAAGCGGCGGCCGCGACCAGGCCGACATAGGTGTTGCCGAGGACGACAACCGCGCCGAGGGCGACGACAGACAGGAGCCAAGCCCGCCACAGCGGGACCTGCTCAACCACGTCGCGACACTCCAGCAGGACGACGCCAACGTAGAGGACCACGGCCATCTTCAGGGCAATCACGAGCAACGGTTCGTGGATAAGGAGGGTCCGTATCCAGGGGTTTGCTTCCAGCCCTGGCCCGGCAAACTGCGCGGCGAACAGCGTCGACAGCGCGTCGCCAAAGCCCCAGACGAGCACCAGCGAGAACACCAGTTCGATGTAGCTAGGCTTTTCGAGGCGAACTAAGAAGGGACGAAATGCGTGGTCAGGGCGGGCCATCTAAATCGATACCACTACTGTCGACTATTAGCGCATAAAGCTCGGTTCCGCAGTATCAGCCGTGAGAATTAGGCCGGAAGACGGAGCGGGTCCACTCAGTCCTCAGCGAGCGAACAGCGACCCTCGTAGCTGGCGTCGGCGACGCTCGCGATGGCGGGGTCGTCGCCACAGACCGGGCAGTTCGGCCTCGGCGCGATAGGGACCTCCTCGAAAGACATCTCGGCGGCATCGTAGGCGACGAGCCGCCCCTCCAGCGTCTCGCCGTAGTCCATCGCGAGCTTGACGACTTCGGTCGCTTGCATACATCCGATAGTGCCCGGGAGCACGCCAAGAACGCCCGCAGTCGCACAATCGGGGACGGTCCCCTCCGGCGGTGCTTCGGGGAACAGACAGCGGTAGCACGGGCTGCCGCCGGAAAACGTCGTCACCTGGCCCTCGAACTGGAAGATAGCCCCGTGAGAGAACGGCGTACCTGAAAGCGTGCAGGCGTCGTTGACAAGAAAGCGCGTGGCGAAGTTGTCGGAGGCGTCGACGACAATGTCGTAGTCGGCCACCAGGTCGGTCGCGTTCTCCCGTGCCAGCCGCAATTCGTGGCGGTCAACGGTCACGTCGGGGTTGAGTCCGGTGACGAACTCAGCGGCACTGTCGACCTTTGGCCGACCAATGTCATCGTCCCTGTGGATGACCTGGCGCTGGAGATTCGACCGCTCGACCACGTCATCGTCGACGATTCCGAGCCGACCGATGCCCGCAGCCGCGAGATACTGGAGGACTGGTGCGCCGAGACCGCCGGCCCCAACGACCAGCACGTCGGTGTCGAGCAGTGCGGCCTGGCCCTCCGGCCCGACGTCGTTCATGATGATGTGCCGGGAGTAGCGATCAAGCTGTTCTGGGTCCAGATCCGGTCGCATAGTGGCCGTATGCCACCCGGAGAAATAAACGACTGGTTCGTCTCGGGCGTTTCGAGCTGTAGGGCCGAGGTGTCCAGCCGGCTCAGTTGTTGCGCTGGAGGTCCGCAACGAGGTCGTCTATCGCCTGATTGATGTCGGTGAGAAGGTCCGTTTGCTCATCGGATTCTTCGGCGATGTCAGCCGTACTGTCGGCGATGTCCTCGGCTGCATCTGTGGACTGGTCGATCATGCTCGCCACTTCCTCTGTCGAAGCAGCCTGCTGGTCTGTGGCTGTAGCGACCTCCTCGATACCGTTGTTGACTTCGCGGACGGTATCGTCGATCTCTCCAAGGATTTGGGTCGACTCCTCGACGGTGTCAATACCCTCGTCGATTTCGTCGTTACTCTCTTCAAGGCTCTCGACGGCGTTCTCAGTATCGTCCTGGATGCCATCGATCATCTGCTCGATGGTCGTCGCCTGCTCCTGTGACTCCTCGGCGAGGCTCTTGACTTCGTTTGCCACAACGGCGAACCCTTCGCCTGCCTCGCCGGCGCGAGCAGCCTCGATGGACGCGTTTAGCGCCAGCATGTTGGTCTGGTCAGCGATGTCGTTAATCACTTCGACGATCTCGTCAATCTCCTGTACGCTCTGCTGTATCGTCTTGACGTCCTCGGCGACGCTGTCGGCTGCCTGCTGGATGTTCTCCATCGCCTCGTGGACATCGTCAGCGTTCCCCTGCCCGCGCTCGGCGAGTTCCTTCGCTTCGCGGGAGGCCGCGGAAACCTCTTCGGACGACGAAGCGATCTGCTCAACTGACGCAGAGAGGTTCGATACCTCGTTTGCGATGTCTGTCAGGCTCTCGTACTGCTCGGCAGCCTGTTCTCGGATGTCGGCAGTTTCCTCGGCGATACCGACCGACGACCCCTCCAGATCAGCCAGCATCGTCTGTATTTCGCTTGCAGCGGTGTGGCTGTAACCGGCCTCCGTGTCAATGTCCTCCGCGATATCGTCCTGAATATCCTCGTCGATATTGTCGTCGATCCCCGACTCTGTTTTTGCCCTTACATTTTCGGACGGTCTCTCAGCCATAGTGGTCGTCACAATGGGCGGGGAATATAAAACGAGTTGCCCAATAGTATCAGAGTCGATATCTGGAACGGGGTTCGCCGGCCGTCGTGTCAGCAGTCGTACAGCGTGCGGTACTTCTCCTCGGCGTAGTTGAGGAAGTGCTCGGCAGTGAAGGATTCACCGGTCGCTTCTTCCACGAGGTCGTCGGTCCGGTAGCGAGCGCCGTGTCGGTGGATGCTCTCGGTGAGCCAATCGTGGATAGGGTCGAACTCGCCGGCACGGACGTGGTCGTCGAAGCCGTCAATGTCCTGCTGAGCGTGATGGTCCAGTTGCGCGGCCAGCACCGACCCGAGCGTGTAGGTCGGGAAGTAGCCGAAGGACCCGTTGGTCCAGTGGATGTCCTGCAGACAGCCCTTGGCGTCGGTGTCGGGACGGATGCCAAGATACTCCTCCATTTTGTCGTTCCAGACCGCCGGCACGTCTGCCACGTCGAGGTCCCCGCGGATGAGGTCCCGCTCAATTTCGAAGCGGACGATGATGTGCATGTGGTAGGTCAGTTCGTCTGCTTCGACCCGAATGAGGTTGTCGTCGTACACCTCGTTGGACGCCTCGTAGAACTGCTGGGCGGTGGCGTCGGTCCCGAGGTGGTCGTTGGCCGTCTCAGTGAAAAAGTCCCAGAACGGCTTCGAGCGGCCGACGTGGTTCTCCCAGAAGCGAGATTGTGACTCGTGGACGGAGAGGTCGCGGTTGTCGCCCAGCGGCGTGCCATAGGCCTCCTGTGGCAGACCGAGCGTGTATGTGGCATGGCCGAACTCGTGGATTGTCGAGCCCAGCGCGTCCAGCGGGTCCTCGGGGGTAAAGCGGGTGGTGACGCGGGCGTCGAACTGCGTCCCCATGGAGAACGGATGGGGGGCGGTGTCGAGACGACCACGGTCCCAGTCGTAGCCCAGCGTGTCAAGTGCTGTCTCGACGAGGCCGTGCTGGGTGTCGTCGTCGTAGGTCCCCTCGAACGGGTCCGCAAGCGTCACGTCGCTGTCGGCGATGTCGTCGATGAGCGGGACAAGTGCGTCCCGGAGGTCCGTCAGCACGTCCTCGGCGGTGTCGATACCGAGGTACGGTTCGTACTCCTCGAACAGCACCTCGTAGGGGTCGCGGTCGGGGTCGATAGCGGCGGCGTACTCCCGGCGGAGTTCGACCAGTTCTTCGAGCGTGTCAGCGAAGGCATCGAAGTCGTCCTCAGCCTTGGCCTCTTTCCAGACCGGCAGGGCGTTCGAGGACGCCTCGGAGATGCGTTCGACCAGATCGGCGGGAACCTTGGTGGCTCGCTCGTGGTCCCGCCGGACCTCTCGAACGACGGCCTCCTGTTCGGAGTCGAGGTCGGCGTCGTCGAGTTCGTCTAGCCAGTCAGCCAAGTCGTCGTCGGTCAGCAGCTCGTGATGGAGCGTGGAGATGGCGGAGGTCTGCTTCGCCCGGGCCGGCGTGCCGGCGTCGGGCATCATCACCTGCTGGTCCCAGTTGAGGACGCCGCCGGCGTCCCCGACGTAATAGAGGCGGCGGACGTGATCCAGAAACTGCTCGTACGTGGACTCGCTGTCCTCGCTCGCTGTTGCCATACGGCCGGGTTAGGCCGGCGACGGTAAAGACCCGATGCCGCCGGTAAGGGGTGCACCGGTTAGCCCTGCCAGGCTATACCGTGCTTGCTCAGAAGCTCTCCCCGAGCGTCTGCGGGTCGATTTCAAAGCCGTCAGTGAAGATACCTTTCGGGATTTTGCCGTGAATGCCTTTGTTGATATCGACTATCTGCGAGACGTTGAAATTCCCGGCAAGGCTCAGTAGTCGATACGCCTCCGTCGGCGTCATATCCTTCTGGTGGACGAGCACCGATATCGCTTCTCTGAGGGCCTGCTCCATCGCGTTGTCGAGGTCGTCGTTAATTCCCATAACGTAAACGTCCTCGTCGGTCTCAGCGACGGGCCAGTCCATCTGCTGGGCGTTCTTGTGCAGCGTGAACCGGAACGTCGGCGTTAATGACGTCTCCAGGGCGGTGAGGTCTACCTCGCCGTTGCCCTGAAGCGCGTGTCCGTCGCCGGTGAAAAACAGCGCGCCTGGGGCGAACACAGGGAAGTAGAGCGTCGTCCCGATGCCAGTACCTTGAATATCGATATTGCCGCCGAACGGGCCCGGCGGGACCGAGTTCACCCGCCCCGTAGTCGCTGTCGGACCGACGGCCATGATTCCTTGGAACGGCTCCAGCGGGATTTCGGTCGTGTCACTGAGTTCGGCCACGCCCCGGTCAAGGTCGAATTCAATTACCTCGCTGTCGTTCCACGTAAACTCCGATGGGAGGCCACCCTTCCGCTGTCGCATCGTGTTCGCGCCGTAGGGAACACGGAAGTCAATGTCAAGCACTTCGACCTCCAGCACGTCGCCTGGTTCGGCGTCCTCAATGTACACCGGCCCGGTGACAACGTGCGGCCCAGCTCCATCGTGTGGGACCTCCTCGTAGACGCTGACCTGATCCTCTAGGATGTCCGATTCCGGAATCCCCGCATTCGTGAAGAACTCCTCCGGCCCCGGCTGGTCCTCTAAGATGCCCTCGTGGGATATCGTCTCGATTTGGACGACCGAGCCAGACTCGACACGTTCTATTGGCTCTTTCGTCGGGTCGATCGCGCCCCAGACCACGTTTTCCGTCGTCGATTCAACGACTGTATCAACTTCGTAGTCGCTGTCGCCCTCCTGCGTGTCTGTCTCGTCGTCGGCCTGTGCGGCCGCGATGTCGACGTTGTCTCCGAGAACCTGTGAGCCGGTCCCCGCTCCGAGGAGACCCAGCGCGCCTGCCGCTTTCATGAGTCGTCTTCGTTTCATCGCTCCACGTCGCGGGAAGTGTCTGTCATGTAAAAGGACAGACGAAATGACAATTATTTCGTCAATCAAACATCAATATACCAGATTACGAATGATAGTCGACTGTTCGTCGTATTTTCTCCCGTTTGACAAAACAAACACAGACAACCGCGCTCGCTTCAAGACGGAGTCCACCCAGCGGTAGCTCAGCGGGACGGCCACGACTCGGCGACGCACTCGTAGATGTCCCGGCACCGCTTGACGACAGTCAGCGACACGCTCTCGTCGGCGGTGTGTGCCTCACCGGGTTCGGCCGCGCCGACAACGACGCAGTCCGTTCCGGCCTGGGCGAGCCAGCCGGCGTCGGTCGCGTGCGGTTTGACGACGTGTTCGGGTGTAGCGTCCTGAGCCGCGGTAGCGGCGTCGAGCACCCTCTCCGCGAAGCCGGCGTCGCCACAGGCCATCGGCGGGAGGTCCTGGTCGACGCGCCAGGACACGCCGTCGATGGCTTCGACCCTGTCCAACGGGGCGCGCTCGCCGGGGACTGTCCGCTCGTCGACGGTGACCACACAGCGTTCGGGGATGACGTTCCAGGCCGAGCCGCCGTCAATTTCCGTGACGGCGACGCTCCCGCTCATCTCGTGGCCCAGCACGGTCGTCGACGGAAAGTCGAGGTCCCGGACCACGTCGACGGCGTCGGTGGCGCGGTAGATGGCGTTCGCGCCCGCGGCGGGTTCGCTGGCGTGGGCCGCCGCGCCGTCGCCAACAATAGTCGACCCGCGCCGGCCCTTGTGCGCGACGGCCACATCCGTCGTTCCGGGTGCGGAGTAGCCGGTCGACCCCTCGCCGACGACGGCGTAGTCGGGCGCGAAACCGTCCTCGATAGCGGCCTGACAGCCGACGCCACCCTGTTCCTCGCCGACGAAGGAGGCGAAGACCAGTTCGCCGGCGGGGTCGGCGTCCCGGAAGGCCAGCATCGCCGCGGCGACACACCCTTTCATATCCGCCGCGCCGCGGCCGTAGAGGCGGCCGTCGCGTTCCTCGACGACGTACTCGCCGTCGGCACCGACCTGCGACTCGTCCGGTGGGACCACATCGTGGTGGCCGACGAGTGCCAGCGACGTGTCGCCCTGGCCCTTGCGAGCGATAACGTTCCCGTGGTCGTCACGGGTGACTCGTGCGTCGGTGTGGTCCCGGAGCCACGCTGTGATGTACTCCCCAGCAGCCGCTTCGTCATCGTGACTGGGGATCGAAACGAGGTCACGAGTCAGCGATGTGAGCGTGTCCATATCCGTGGGTCGGGAGCCGGCAGAACAAAAATCCGCGGCAGGCGACACTCGCGTTGGCTGACTGGTCAACGCCGACTCGGTCCGAAAGGTGGGCGTCAGTCTCCCAGTAACTCTGTATCAGGCCTGAAACGGATTCGAGGGGCGCGGTTTTCACTGAGACCTCTGGTGTCCGTATCGAACCGAACACCTGTCTGTCCAGAGCGGCAATACTCGGTAATGCTGGGCTACGCTGCGATGAACCGGACGCTCCGAGAGCGTGACCCGCCTCGCCGGTGCAATCGCGACATGCAGAAGAAGACCTGGGAATCCGAGGGTATCGAGTACGCGGCCACGCTAACTGCGAAGAACTTCGAGGACCTGCGCGAGATTCTGCTGTGGAACCGCGACCACGGGATCAACTTCTATCGCTGTAGCTCCAAACTCGTCCCGTGGAACTCACAGTTCGACATTACTGCCCTGCCGAACTACGAGCGGGTCCAGTCACTGGCAGCGGAGTGTGGTGCGCTCGTACAGGACAACGATATGCGCCTGACCTTTCACCCGAGCCACTGGTGTAAGCTGGCGAGCGAGTCCGAGGATACCGTCGCTCGTTCCGTCGAGTCAGTCGAACACCACGGCCGCTGGCTGGACTTGATGGGACTCCCGCGGTCGCCACGGTACGCGATTAACGTACATATTGGCGCTCATTACGGTGACAAGGCGGCGACAGCCGACCGGTTCTGCGATGTCGTCAGCGACCTTGCGCCGCGGGCTCGCGACCGGCTGACTGTCGAAAACGACGACGCCGAGTCGCTGTGGAGCGTCCAAGAACTCGTCACGGACGTCGCCAGTCAAGTCGATATTCCAGTGACGTTCGACTACCACCATCACAGCTTCACTGACCGCGGGCTCACCTATCGTGCGGGGTTCGAGTTAGCCCGGGAAACGTGGGACGGCGTCCGGCCAATCACACATTACTCGGAGCCGGCGTGCCTCCGGCCAGACAGCGATGCGAGCCCACAGGCACACGCTGACCACGTCGGTGCTGTCCCGACATGGCTCACCGAACAATCGGACGTGATGATTGAATCCCACGGCAAAGAACGGTCGTTGTTTCGCCTGCGAGCGGCCGACACCGACCGTGCGCCAAGCCCGGAGTGAGCAGCACGCTATTCAGTGTCGAACGTCAATCCGGAGCGGGAGACTCCACACCCTTATCAACGGCAGTCTCCAACGTTCGCGTATGGAAATTGTACCGGACACGAGCGTGGTCATCGACGGCCGCGTGTCCGACCAAGTGAAGGCCGACGCCGACCCCGACACGGATGTCGACGGCATGGGCTTTGCCGGCGCGACGGTCATCATTCCCGAAGCCGTCGTCGGCGAACTCGAAGCACAGGCGAACGACGGCCGCGAGACGGGCTGGGAGGGGCTCGAAGAGCTCCAGACGCTCGTCGACCTGGCTGAGGAAGGAACCATCGACGTGGAGTACGTCGGCCGGCGGCCCGACGCAATCGAAAAGCGCGAGGCCGGCGAAGGCCAGATTGACGCGCTCATCCGGGACATTGCCGGTGACCGCGACGCGACGCTCGTGACCAGCGACGACGTACAGGCCGAAGTCGCCCGCGCGAAGGGCCTCGCAGTGGAGTTCGTCGACCCAGTCAAGCGAACAGTCGACCGCCTGCAAATAGAGAACTTCTTCGATGAGGGGACGATGAGTGTCCACCTCAAGGTCGGCGTCGAACCCTACGCGAAGAAGGGCTCTATCGGCGACATGCAGTACACACCGATCCGCGACGACCTCGCGACAGAGAGCGAACTCCGGGAGTACGCTGCCGACATCGAGGAGAGCGCACGCGCCTCACCGGACGGCTTCCTCGAACTCGACGAGCCCGGCATGACAATCACCCAGTTCCGGGACTACCGCATCGCCATCGCACGACCGCCCTTCTCGGATGCACTCGAAATCACGGCCGTCCGGCCCATCGTCAAGACCGAACTGGATGACTACGAGTACGCCGACGAACTGCGGGACCGCTTCACCGAACACCAGCGCGGTGTCCTCATCTCCGGGTCACCCGGGGCCGGGAAGTCCACCTTCGCCCAAGCGGTCGGCGAGTTCCTCGTCGACGCCGATTACGCGGTCAAGACGATGGAGAAACCGCGGGACCTTCAGGTCGGCCCGAACATCACGCAGTACACCGAACTCGGCGGCTCGATGGAGAAGACCGCCGACTCGCTGCTGATGGTCCGGCCTGACTACACCATCTACGACGAGGTACGCAAGACCGACGACTTCGAGGTGTTCGCGGACATGCGACTGGCCGGCGTCGGCATGGTCGGCGTCGTCCACGCGACCCGCGCCATCGACGCGCTCCAGCGCCTCATCGGCCGCGTCGAACTCGGGCTCATCCCCCAGATCGTCGACACCGTCGTCTACATCGAAGCTGGGGAAGTCGACACGGTCTACGACGTGACGACCGAAGTCAAGGTCCCACAGGGGCTGATGGAAGAGGACCTCGCGCGACCGGTCATCATGGTTCAGGACTTCGAGACCGGTCGGCCGGAGTTCGAGATCTACACCTTCAACAACCAGGTCGTCACCGTCCCGCTGAACGACGACGAGGACCAGCCGGACTCCGGCGTCGACCGCCTCGCCAAACAGGAGGTCGAACGCGAGATCCGCTCCATCGCCCGGGGCCACGTCGAAGTCGAACTCCGCGGCCCGAACACTGCTGTTGTCTGGGTCGAAGACGACGACATCTCGCAGGTCATCGGAAAGGGCGGCGGCCGCATCTCCGACGTGGAGAACCGCCTCGGCATTGACATCGACGTTCGGACCTTCGAAGAGCGACCGTCCGGGCCGTCTGGCGGTCCTCAGACCGACTCCGGCGGCAAGCAGGGCGAAATCGTCCAGCCGGAGGTCACCTCCCGACACGTCATCGTGCCGCTCGACGGTCACGCCGGCGATACGGTCGAACTGCAGGCTGACGGCGAGTATCTCTTTACCGCGACGGTCTCGCGTGGCGGCGAGATTCAGGTCTCGCGCGGGTCGGGCATCGCCGAAGAACTGGAGCGAGCTATTGACCGCGGAAGTACGATTACCGTCGTGCCGTCGTAGGGTTCAGCGAGCAGGACAGACACGCGGTTAGTGCCCGGAAAGTGGGGCTAAGCTGGCGAAAACGACAGCTAAATTCCGCTGGAACCCGACGTTCTAGTATGACCGATGCAGTCGTCGGCAGGCTACAAGACCAAGAGACGCTGGCCGCCCGAGTGGAGCGGGGCGACGCGCCAGAGTGGGTCGGGGCCCACTGGCGGACCTTCCGCGAGGGGTTGACCGGTAAGCGAAACGGCTCCCCGTTCCCCTGTTTCTTCGGCGCGGAGTCAGTTCGGGACGGCGAACCGCTTTACACGGCCGTCCCGTCGATGAGTGACCCGGACGCGCTGTTCGACCTCGGCCAGACGCTACTGAAGTACCTCGACACCTACCAAGACCACAGCGAGAGGGCCTCGCTGGTGACGTTCTTCCGGTCGCCAGAACGGCCGATGACAGAGTCCGAGTACCACGACCGGCTCTGGCACATTCTCCAGTTCCTCCACGTCCACGACCCGGAGCCGTGGCCCGAGGATATCCCAACCAACCCGGACGACCCGCACTGGGAGTTCTGTTTCGGCGGCAAGCCGATGTTTCCGACCTGCCGCGCGCCGTTCTACGACACGCGAAAGAGCCGCTACTGTCCGGTCGGACTGGAAATCACGTTCCAGCCACGGGCGCTGTTCGAGGACCTGAACGTCACGGCCGACACCGAGGCCGGTCAGCACGCTCGCGATGTCATTCAGGGTCGACTGGAGGAGTACGATGGCGTCTGTCCCCACGCCGACATAGGCGACTGGGGCGTCGATGGCGACCGGGAATGGCCCCAGTACATGCTGTCCTCGGACGAGGACGCATCGCCCAATGAGTGCCCAATGACCGTGACGCGCGAGCATCCGAAATCGAGGTGGCTCATCGAAACGCCCGCACCGGAGCCGGCCGACTGAGATGGTTGTACTGCCCGAGACACCGGTGCTCGTGCTGGTCGACTTCCAACAGGGGTTCGACGAGTCGCGGTGGGGAACACGGAACAACCCCGACGCCGAGGCGAACGCGGCGCGCTTGCTTACGGCGTGGCGAGAGCGCGGTCTGCCAGTTGCGCACGTCCGCCACAACTCGGCGGAGTCGGACTCGCCGCTTCGGCGCGGCGAACCGGGGTTCGCGTTCAAACCGGAGCTGGAGCCCGACGCGGGAGAAGCAACGTTTGAGAAGCACGTCAACGGCGCGTTCATCGACACCGGATTAGCGGACTGGCTTCGCGACAAGGCCTACGAGACGCTCGTCGTCTGTGGCCTGACGACCGATCACTGCGTCTCGACGACGACGCGGATGGCCGAGAACCGGGGGTTCAACGTTGTCGTTCCAGGCGACGCGACGGCGACGTTCGACCGAACGCTCGACGGCGAACGCTTCGAGCCGTCGCTCGTTCACCGGACTGCATTGGCGCAACTACGCGGTGAGTTCGCGATGATCGCGACGACGGACGACGTGGTCGCGTCGCTGTGACGGCAAGCTCCTGACCGCGCTGAGAAACAACGAGCGAGAAGGCGAGTCAGTCCGAAACTGCGGCGTCCGCTTCTGCCGGTTGGTCGATAATCTCGTAGAGGTTCTGTCGCGCGTCGGCGAAGTACACGTCTTCTTCGATGACACCGACTTCGTCGAGTCGTTCCAGAGCGTAGCGGACGGTCCGTGCCGAAAGCATCGACTCCTCGACGATGCCTTTCTGTGTCAGTGGGCCGTCGTACTCCAGAACCTTGTACACGAGCTTTGCGCTCGGCGGAAGGTCTGCGATGGCTTCCCCATCAGAGTCCGTCATTACCCGTAATCACAAGCGCCGGGCGCATAAAGATTGAGGAGTCAGTCTCACCGGCACATGCATTCGCGACCGCGTCACAGTGCTGAACCGCGCACCTTTTGGTTGCGGGTAGTGGAACGTGTGGTATGGCTACGGAAACGGCGGACGGAATGAGCTCCCATATGCGGGGGCTCTCTGTCACGACGCTGACAGCCGTCGCTGGCATCGCCGCCGCGTTTGGTTCCAACGCGCTAGCGGCCACGCCAAACGACCCACAAGGCGTGCTCGTCCTCGCGGTCGCTATCGCAGCACAGTTCCCGATTCTGCGGGTGATCGGCATCGACACGGACGACCTCTCGACGAAGGACGTGCTCTACGTCGGCTTCATGACGTTCGCACTGTGGTTCGTCTCGTGGGGCATCCTGCTGACGACGGGAGCGTAACGATGGCCGAGGACAGTATCGCCGTCGTCGACCTTGAGCGGTGTCAGCCCGACCGCTGTAACTACGAGTGCATGAACTACTGCCCGCCCAACCGCAGCGGGAAAGAGTGCATCGTCAAGCGGGAAGACGAGTACGAGGAAGACGAGCCCTTCGAGGGCCAGCCCGACCAGGTCCGCATCTCCGAGGAAATCTGTCTGGGCGAGTCCTGCGGGATTTGCGTGAACAAGTGTCCGTTCGACGCGATCGAGATCATCAATCTCCCACAGGAACTGACCGACGAGCCGGTCCACCGCTACGGGGAGAACGCCTTTGCGCTGTACGGGCTCCCGAGCCCCGCCGAGGGGCAGGTCACCGGGATTCTCGGCCCGAACGGCATCGGGAAGACCACCGCTGTGCGCATCCTCGCCGACGAGATGCAGCCCAATCTGGGCCGCTACGGCGAGGAACCGAACTGGGACGAAATTCTCGACGAGTACCGCGGGACCGCCCTGCAGGAGTACCTCGAACAGATGCGCGACGGCGACGTGAGCGTCGCCCGCAAGCCCCAGTACGTCGACCGAATCCCGGACCAGTTCGACGGCAAGGCAAGCGAACTACTGAACCAGACCGACGAGCGCGGCGAGCTCGACTATCTCATCGAGCGAACCGGCATCGGCCCGGTCGTCGACAACCACATCGACGACCTCTCGGGCGGGGAACTCCAGCGGGTCGCCCTTGTTGCTACGCTGGCTCGTGACGCGGACTTCTACTTCCTTGACGAGATCACGCCGTATCTAGACATCGGCCAGCGGATGACCGCCGCGCGACTCATCCGCGAACTCGCCGAAGACGAGGACCGTTCGATGCTTGTCGTCGAGCACGACCTCGCGATTCTGGATCTGCTCGCCGATAACATCAACGTCGCCTACGGGACGCCCGGCGCGTTCGGTATCATCACACCGCCCAAGTCGACGAAGAAGGGCATCAACGAGTACCTCTCGGGCTACCTCGAAAACGAGAACATGCGCGTCCGTCAGACCGAAATCGAGTTCGAGGAGCACGCGCCACGGACCGCATCCGCTGGCGACGTGGTCATCGAGTACCCCGAACTCCAGAAGAGCTACGGCGACGGCGAATTCTCGCTGTCCGTCGATGCCGGGACCATCCGTGAGAGCGAGGTGCTGGGCGTCGTCGGCCCGAACGGTATCGGGAAGTCGACGTTTGCGAAGATGCTCGCCGGCCGGTTGGAACCGAGTGCGGGCGAAATCGACACCAGTCTCGATATCGCCTACAAGCCTCAGTATATCGAGATCGACCAGCCGATGCGGGTCGACGCGTTCCTCGCGTCGATTACGGACGACTTCGGGAGTTCCTACTGGAACACCGAAATCGCACAGCCCCTCCAACTCGAATCGGTGATGGAACAGCAACTCACCGACCTTTCGGGCGGGGAGCGCCAGCGGGTCGCCATCGCGGCCTGTCTCTCGAAGGACGCCGACCTCTACCTGCTGGACGAGCCCTCGGCCCATCTGGACGTGGAACAGCGGGTCATGGCGACCTCGGCCATCCGGCGCTACGCCGAGAACCACGACGCGACGGCGATGGTCATCGACCACGACATCTACATGATCGACCTGCTGGCCGACCGCCTGCTCGTCTTCGATGGCGAGCCGGCCAAGAACGGCCACGCTGCGCCGCCACAGGGCATGCGCGAGGGCATGAACGAGTTCCTCCAGAACCTCGACATCACGTTCCGCCGCGACGAGCGGACCTCACGGCCGCGCATCAACAAGCCCGACTCGCAACTGGACCGCGAGCAGAAGAATGCCGGCGAGTACTACTACGCGCCGTAGGCACAGCGTGGTCGGGACTGGAGACAGCAGGATTGGACCGCATTATACCCTACGAGAATTACGCCGCGGGATCACTGTCACTGCCCGTCTCAGACCCCGCAACCGCATCGTCTAAGCCGTCGGCGACTTCTGCCGGATCGAACTCCTCGTCCGGGTTGAGTTCGCGGTCCGTCTGCTCGTCTGTCTGGGACTCAGTGACCGCTTCATCGCCGGTGACCGTCACGAAGATGTCTCGCAGTTCTGCAACGCGTTCGGTGGACTGACTCTTGCTCATCGCGTATGTGTACAAGTACCACAGAAGTGTAGGCGCTATACCGAATCAGTTTGGTATCCGTTCGCAAACTACAGCACGTTTCGCTGGCAAGAGCCACACAGCGAGACTTCCTTCACGTCGACCTGTCGGACAGTGGGGGAGAAGTTCATCACGCAGCGCTTGTTATCGCAGTGTTCCAGCCCGAGCGTGTGGCCGACCTCGTGGACGACTTCTTTTCGAACCCGCTGTGAGAAGATCTCACCGGCAGAGCGGTTCGAGAAGCCGCCATCGGAGGATGTCTGGAGCCGGTACGTGGAGATGACGCTGCCGGAGCCACCGAGGTATGCGAGTCCAAAAACGTAGTTTCGACGGCGGTAAAAGAGGTCTTTCGGCGTGATAGCGATATTTTTACCGCCAGAGCCGACCCGGCGAGCGAGGTCGATAAACTCCTCTGCGCGGTACTGGTCGCGGTCCCCATCGTACGCGCCGGCAGGAATGGACTGTGGCTCGTGCATCGAGACCTCACAGTCGTAGACGGAGCGAAGTCCGTCCGAGGCCTCGCGTTTGACTTGGGCTGAGACCTCGCCCACCGGCACGATGTCGACGTGCATGGGAACGCATATGCGCCCGCATCTCATAAATTGTACGACGTGACCGACACCACCGGCCCGCTCGTTGACCGACTGGCGTCCGTCGATTCCGTCGTCGAGGTCGGCATCGGAAACCACCCTGACGTAGCCGCGGCGCTAGCGGAGCGAGGCGTGGATGTGACCGCGACGGACATCGTCGAACGAGATGTCCCCGACGGGGTGCGGTTCGTCGTGGATGACATCCTCGATCCCGATCAGTCCGTGTATGTGGATTCAGACATCGTATTCGCCCGGAATCTCCCGCCAGAACTGCATCGGCCGACGCTGACCGTTGCCGACGCCGTTGGGGCCGCGTTCTGGTTCACGACGCTGGGCGGCGACCAGCCAACGGTCGACGCCGAACGCGAGCAGCTCCGTGGCGGGGAGACGCTGTACCGGGCGAAAGATAGCAAGGCGCTTGAGTGAGGACTGCCTTCGCTCGCCCATGCAAGTCGACGCGGTCGTCCTCGACATCGACGGCGTGCTGGTGGACGTGGCCGACTCCTATCGCCGAGCGATCATCGAATCCATCGACCGGGTGTACGGTGATACGATCGAGAAGTCAGCGGTCCAGCAGTTCAAGGATGCCGGCGGGTTCAACAACGACTGGGAACTGACCTATGCAGCCGCGCTGTTCGTCCTTGCCGGCCGCGAGTCGGCCGTCGCCGACATCGCAGCATTCACCGACGCCATCGCCGAACGCGGCGGCGGTCTCGGCGCAGCCGAAGCCGTGGTCCATGACCTGCTCGATGACCCGGCCGAAACGCGGGTTTTCGACGCCTGGGACCGCGAACAGCTCCGGGACGTGTTCCAGACGCTGTATCTCGGCACCGATCTCTATCGCGATATCGAGGGCGGCGAACCGCCGTTTGCCGCGCCGGGGTACATTCACGACGAGCCGCTGCTGGTCGACGACGAGACGCTGTCGGCCCTGCAGAACCGCTTCGCTGTCGGCGTCGTTACCGGCCGACCGGCCGCCGAGGCAGACATCGCGCTGGAACGCGTCGGCCTCGACCTGCCAACGGAGCACCGCTTCACCATGGACGACTGGGGAGAAGGGAAGCCCCACCCCGCCGCCCTGCAGACGCTCGCCGAGCGCTTCGACGCCGAGCGGGTCGCCTTCGCCGGGGACACCCTCGACGACGTAGCGACGGCAGTCAACGCCGACGAAGCCGACGACGACCGTGTCTACTACGGCATCGGCGTCTTGACCGGCGGGCTGACCGGCGACGCCGGCCGCCAGACGTTCGCCAACAACGGCGCGAGTGCCGTCATCGAATCGGTCACCGACCTGCCCGAGCTTCTCGATACGGCATAACTGGGGTGGCCGGGCGTCGGCCACCGACCGGCGGTAAACGGCAACGGTTTCACTGGCGGGACAGAGACCACGGATATGCGACGACTGCCGACGTTCGGCTGGGCGCTGCTGGTGAGCATCTGGGCCGGACTCGTCGGTGGCGCGGTCATTCGCGAACCGTCAGTCGACTTGGTGCCGCTGTACGCCGTTATCTGCCAGCTACTCGGACTCGTCGCGGCCTACGGGACGATGCGGAAACGGGATCACATCCTCGAATCCGTTCACCGGCCGGGCCGCGTCGGGATGTTCATCATCGTCCTCTTTTTCGTGATGGTCCCGCTCTCCACTGTCCTTACCCTTGCGCTTGGGGACTCGTCAGTCGTTGGCATCGCGACGCAGTGGGTTAGCTATCTGGTGGGCCTCGGGAGTGCGCTGTACGTCGCCTTCGCCGGTGGGTTCGACCGGGCCTGGGAGAAGTACACCTGAGTGAACCTGTCACACAACGTTTATTCAGTGGTCGGCCTACGCCGTAGATATGGACATCGCGTTGCTTGGCGGTACTGGAGACATCGGCCAAGGCCTCGCCCTCCGCTGGGCTGATGACACCAACCACACGATCACCATCGGCTCCCGGAAAGCCCAGAAAGCGGCGAACAAAGCCGAGGAGTACGAGACAGAACTGGCCAGCCGCGGCCACGATGACCCATCAATCGCCGGCCTGGTGAACGAGGAGGCCGCCGCCCGCGCCGACGTTGTCGTCGCCGCCGTCCCGGCCTACCACCTCACGGACACTATCGACGCCGTCGCCGACGAACTCGACGACACCACGCTCATTGCCCCCGCCGTCGGGATGCAACGCGACGAGGACGGCTTCCACTACAACCGCCCCGGTGCCGGCAGCGTCACGCAACTGGCCGCCAACGCTGCCCCCGACGACACCCCCGTCGTCGGCGCGTTCCATAACCTCGCGGCTGGCCGACTCGCTAACCTTGACGCCGACCTGAACTGGGACACCATCGTCGTCGGCGACGATACTGACGCCAAAGAAACCGTCTGTGAACTCGCCGAGGGCATCGAGGGGCTTCGTGCCCTTGATGGCGGCCCGCTCTCCAACGCCGCCGAAATCGAGGGACTGACGCCGCTGCTCATCAACGTCGCCCGGCACAACGACGGCCTGCATGACCTCGGCGTGAAGTTCCAATAGTACCTTTTTACCTCACCCCCTCTCCTCGCGCGCTCTGTGAGCGCGCTGCGGGGAGCGGGTTCGCAAAAATCTACGATAAAAACGACCTTCGAGTCGCGCTCTGTGAGCGCGCTCGGAGTGAAACCGCTCACCGACGGCGAGCGGTATGCCCGCCGCAACCGCCCAGCCGCCGGCAGCAGTGCCGTTCATCATCCCGCTTCTACTGCAGGCCTGCCCTTCCCCGCCGCCAGCGATGAAACGCTGGCGCGGCCCGAGGTGATGGGGCGCAGTTTCATACAGTTACCAGATAGGCACAGACGGGCAGCAAATACTTGCGTACTGCAGCCATGGAAGTAGAGGATGGAGACGGAAGATTCGCTCTCAATACTCCATGTCGACGACGACGCGGCGTTGGGAGACCTCGTGGAATTATATCTCGAACGAGAGGACAGCGGCCTCAATTGTACCGTCACGACGGAAACGAACCCAGAAGCCGCGCTGACGATGATCCGGTCGTCGGAGACGGACTTCGACTGTGTCGTCAGCGATTACGACATGCCGGAGATGAACGGTATCGACTTCCTCGAAGCCATCCGGGAGACGCATCAGGAGTTACCCGTGTTGCTGTTCTCTGGTGAGGAGACCGGTGACGTCGCCGCCGAAATCATCCAAGCCGGCGTCACCGACTACCTCAAGAAATCCGTCGGAACGGACCAGTACACGTCGCTCATCCGCCGGGTCGAACACGCCGTCGATTCGGACGGGAGCTTCGAGACGGGCAGCGAAGTCAAACTCAGCGGCGTCGGCGTCATCGGCACGGATGAGCGCTTCGAGCGAGTCGACGAAACCTACGCCTCGTACTACGGCTATGAGTCGGAGGAGCTCGTCGGCAAGCACTGGTCGGAACTCCACCCGAGCAACGAGGTCAAGCACATCAGGACGCATGTTATTCCCGTCGTCAGAGGCGGCGGGAAGTGGACCGGCCAGAGCAGAGGGCTGCGGGCCGACGAAACCACCTTCACCGAGTCGAAGATGGTGACGGCACTCGACGGTGGGCGGATGCTGATCGCCGTCGACGAAATCGACGATTCGGGACTGGGCGAACAGGAGTGATACAGCGGCAGCTACTGGCCGTGTGACGAACCGCAAAAGTGACCGCGTTACGCCGAGGCCTGCTGCAGCGCGTCGTCGATGTCGTCTGCCTGCGTGACGCCGACGAAGCGCTCAACGATGCCGTCGTCGTTCTCGATGATGAGCGTCGGGAGGGAACGTACCTGATACTCGTTGGCAACGTCCTGTTCCTCGTCGACGTTGATCTTCTCGAACTCGACGTCTGCCCACTCCTCTTCGAGGTCTTCGAGGATCGGGTCCTGCGTTTTGCAAGGGCCGCACCAGTCCGCGTAGAAGTCCTTCAGTGTAACCGTCATAGTACTCTGTTCGTGTTAGCCCGCGGTATCTGATAAGGGTTATCCATGTGTACCTTGGCCACGCAATCACGGGCGACCCGAAAGGCTTAGTGTTGGTGATACACCACCCTGAAGTATGAGTGGTAGCGACGGCGGCGGACTGATGTCCAGTGCGGGACTGGTCAGGTATTTCGACGCTGAAGACCAGAACACGATCCGTATCGACCCTCGAACAATCGTCGCGACCGGCGTCATGTTCGGGCTGTTGATGCTCGTGCTGAACGCGATGATCGTGTAGGCGATTCCGCACTGTTTTCCTCTCCCCGCCACTGACTCGCGGGTATGCACTTCACGCAACGCGAACAGCAAGCGCTCCGTGACGCCGGTGTCGAGCAGGACACCATCGAAGCGGCCTCCGACGCAGTGGTCGAAGCCACCGACGACGCGGCCGCGGCGCTCGAAGCCTTCTTCGACGGCCGCGAGACGGTGTACTCGGATATGGATATCGCCCACAGTTCCAGCGAGATTCAGGAACACGCCGTCGAGTACTGGGACCTGTTCACCCACGCCGACGACATCCGGGGCTACCTCCGGTTCGACACCTGGGGAGTTCCGGTTGAGGGCGGACGCGTGCTGAGCGAGGGGAAAGTAGAGCTCTCGCTCGGGCCGACGGTCCACGGGCGGGTCCGTTTCGCCGCCGACGAGGACGCGCTATGACCGTCCGGGTCAGGGGCATCTACGCGACGGCACTGACCCAGTTGCTGCGCGAGGCGGGACACGAGGTCGTGCAGGCGTCGGGACCCATCGAGGACCGCTTCGACGGCGAGTTTCCCGACGAGCGGGCGGCGGTCACCGTGACGACGACGGACGATCAGCAGGGCGTCGGCGTCGTCGGCGACCACGAAGCTGCCGCGGCCGTTACGGACCGCCTGACAGAACTCGGGCGAGACACGCTCCACTGGGCCGACCCGACGCCAGCGGGCGCAATCTACGCCGGTACCGTGACCGAGACGCTGGGGAGCGGCGCTGTCGTCGACCTCGGTGACGGCGAGGGCTTTCTCCCGTACTCGTCCTCGGACGAGCGCGTCAAGACGGGCGATGCGCTCCGGGTGCAGGTTGTCGAGGCGAGCGCGCCGTGGACGAACGGCCGGCCCGTGCTGGACACCACCATCGCGGTTCGCGGGTCGCTCCTCTCGCTCGTGCGTGGCAGAAGCGGGCCGTCGTCGGGGACCGGCGGCCCGGCGATGCTGGACCTCATCGCCGCGGAGCCCCGGGACGGCTGGGGCGTCTCGTGGGAATCGGCGAGCGAGGACGCCAGCTTCGACGCGCTGGCCGACGCGCTCGACGCCGCAAACGAACGTGCGGCAGCCATCGACGACGCGCTTGCGGGAGCCGACGCGCCTGCAGACTGCGCGCCCGCCCGGTACGTCGCGGGGTTCTCAACGTCGTGGCTGTGGTTCGGCCGCGAGAGCCGGTTCGCGCTCGACGAGGCCCGCCGCGAGGTGACGGCGACGATGCCGGGCCACCATCGCGTGAAGGCCGGCGACCGCGCGGCCAGTGCCGCCGTCGACTACGTCGAAGCGCTATGCGACGACATCGGGACCGGTGAGACGGACTTCCCCTTCGCTGTGACGGCCCGGCAGTTCGGCCCGCAGGTCGGCGGGTCCCTGTCGCTGGGCCACGGCAAGCCCGACGGCCGACTCATCACGCTGGGCAACGGGGAGGTACAGTCCGTCGACGACGACGGGACGGTGACCATCGAGCGCGAGATGAGTCCCGGCGGCACCTACGACGCGCTCGGCGTCCCGAAAGAGGCCGGCGACATTGCCGAGACGAAAGTCAAGGAGGGCCGCTGGTGGTACCCGACCGTGTACCGCGACAGCGACGGCGAAAAGAAGGGCACGTACGTCAACGTCTGTACGCCTGTCGAGGTGTTCCCCGACACCGCCCGGTACGTCGACCTCCACGTCGACGTGGTGAAACACGCCGACGGCACCGTCGAGCGGGTCGACGACGACGAACTCGACGCGGCCGTCGAACGCGGCCACATCTCCGAGCCGCTGGCCGAGCGCGCACGGAGCGTCGCCGCCGCCGTCAAGAGCGCGCTGGAGTAACAGAACGGAGCACAGTCAGGCGGTGCGAGGTCAGTCTCGCCGGCGTCGGGCGCGCCACGCTGCCAGCCCGACGGCTGCGACTGCCGACCCGACACCGAAGCCGGGACCGCCGACGCCTAGGGAGGTACCATCAGTGCTGTTAGCGCTGCCACCCTCGTCGCCCGTGGCCGTCGGCGTCCGTATCTGCGGGTCAGGAAAGGTGTACAGTCCGGGCTGGACATCCGTTCCCCGGCTCGCGTTCGTGCTCCCGGCGACGAAACAGCCGGCGGCCCGCTGGGCGGTCCAGAAGGAGGTCGCTTCGGTGTCGCGCCACTCGAAGACCTGTTCGGGCGCGGTCGCGTCGGTCAGGTCGTGGACCCGGACCCCGCCGTTGTACCACGCCGAGTAACAGCGGTTGTCGGTCAGTTCGAAGTTGTGTGCCGTCGTGAGGATGCCCCCCGGCGACGGGTCTGAGGTTGGCGGCGGGTCGAGCGTCGACAGCAGGTCGGCGTCGGTCGGGTCGCTGATGTCGTACAGTTCGATGCCGCTCGGACCGCCGCTGTCGTCACCTCCGAGGTCCCACGATTCGCCGCCGACGCCCAGCAGCGACGCGTCCTCGTTGACCGTCACGAAGTGGTCGTTGCCCGGCGGTTCGCTCCGCTCGGTTCCGGGGTCATCGATTGCGGCGAGGTCTTCGGGGGAGCGCCCGCGGACTTTCGCTACGGGCGAAATGTCGCTCGGGTCGGATACGTCCACGACCCACGTTCCGCCGTCCCAGTACGCCAGATAGGCCCGGCCGTCCTGTACCCATACGTCGTGCAGCGGCCAGAGGCTCGTCGGCACGTCGGTCCAGGCGTCGCCGGCGTCAAGCAGTGACCACTCGCCGACTTCCTGTTCGGTCTCGGTATCGGCCACGAGCAAGGGGTTGCCGTTGCGGTCGTTCGCAGTCAGATAGGCGTAGCGGCCGTCGAAGTCACAGTTGTGGACCCGCGTGTCCAGTTCGAGGCCCGCGATCTGTGTTGGGTCCTGCCGGTCGCTTACGTCGAAGACGACGAAGCCGTGAGCGCCGTCGGCAGGGTGGGCCGGCCCGGCGGCCAGTAGCCGTGAGCCACTGACAGCGAGGTCCTGCACGCGCTGTATCGGTCCGCTGTCGCCCTCGGCCAGCAGGTCGGTTCGTCGGCTGAGCAGTCGCGGACTGGTCGGCGTGACGAGGTCGACGAGCGCGATGCCGTCACCCGTCGCGACGTAGGCCGTGTGTCCGTCGGGACTGGTGACGACCTCGTACACCGCCTCCATCTCCAGCACGCCCAGCGGGTCCCCGCCGGTCGGGGTGTCGGAGGCCGCTGGCTCGGCCGTTCCATTACCGGTCGGCATCGGGTGACCTCGGGTCGTCCCCGTCGCGAGGCCGACACCTGTTCCTGCGAGGGCGAGTCGTTGGAGGACCGTCCGGCGGCGCATAGCGGTTCTTGGGGGAGCCAGGGCAAGAAGGATTCCGGTGGGGCGTCAGTTCCCCTGAATCGCGTCGATAACCATCGCCGCAGCGATGATCGGCTCTTTCGGAACCGTGCTGGCGTCGTCGATAGTGATCTCGTAGCGGTCTTTCAGCGAGAACTGCCCGTCGATGTTGCCGACGTGGTTGCCGTCCTGGTCGGTGATCTCGTACTTGTGGGGAATCCAGCCGCCGAACGGGACGACGTTGCGCGCGATAGTCACGAGTGCGCCCTGAGAGTTGATCTCGGCGATCTTCGCCTCGGTACTGGCGTCCCGAACCTTCCACGTGTCCTGAAAAATCGAGTAGTCGTTGTCGAGGATGACGATGTCCTCGCCGGTCTTGGAGTCAGTGAGGACGTAGTTGCCGGCCACGTCGATGATGCCGCCGGCCTTGACCTGAAACACCTCGTTGTCGTTTGCGTCGACAAACGGGAACTCCTCTTTCATCTTCAGCATCTTCTGTTTCCCGCGGAGGACGACGTTCCCGGCTGCGTCCATCGCCTTGTACTTGTTACGGATCAGGCTCTGTTCGACTGTGTAGCTGTCGTCGGAGAGGTCAATCCCCGCAATGTCGTAGTCGCTTGTTCCCATACCAATCTCATATTCGATATAGGTGGTAAATCTTTTGCCATACTGTTCAAAATAAAAACAGTCACGGGCGGAATCGTTTATCCACACCCGAACCGACAGGGTTTCCCCCCTGCCGGCCAAGTAAAATCCAAGGATGAGCAAGGATATAATCGAGGTCCGAGGGGCCGAGGAACACAACCTCAAGGACGTCGACGTGGAGATTCCACGCGAGGAACTGACAGTCGTCACTGGGCTGTCGGGGTCGGGCAAATCCTCGCTCGCATTCGAGACGGTGTACGCCGAGGGCCAGCGGCGCTACATCGAATCACTCTCCGCCTACGCACGGAACTTCCTGGGGCAGATGGACAAGCCACAGGTCGAGAACGTCGAGGGGCTGTCGCCGGCCATCTCCATCGACCAGAAGAACGCCGCCAACAACCCCCGCTCGACGGTCGGGACCGTTACCGAACTACACGACTACCTCCGCCTGCTGTACGCGCGCGTCGGCACGCCCCACTGTCCGGAGTGTGGCCGCGAGGTCGGCGAGCAGTCCGCTCAGAACATGGTCTCCCGGCTATTGGAACTCCCAGAGGGCACCCGCGCCAAACTGTGTGCGCCGGTCGTCCGCGACCAGAAGGGTGCCTTCGAGGACTTGTTCGACGACCTCGTCGGCGAGGGGTACAGCCGTGTCGAGGTCGACGGCGAGGAGTTCGACCTCACGCTGGACCGACCCGAACTGGACGAGAACTACGACCATACGGTCGATGTGGTCGTGGACCGCGTGAAGATCTCGCCGGACGCTCGTTCGCGCATCACTGACTCCGTCGAGACCGCGCTGGAAGAGGCCGACGGAACGCTGAAGGTCATCCTCCCGGACCCGGCAGAAGGCGCGGCGGAGACGCTCGGCGGATCAGACGCCAGGGCAACCGGCGACCTTGCCGACGGGGACGAAGGTGGCGACGGAGCCACCTCGGACCGCGTCGTTGTCGAACTCTCCGAGGACCTTGCCTGCACCCACTGCGGTATCGACATCTCCGAGATCGAGACGCGGTCGTTCTCGTTCAACTCACCGCACGGGGCCTGCCCGGAGTGTGAGGGGCTGGGCGAGACGAAGGAGGTCAGCGAGGATCTCGTCATCACCGACTCGTCGAAGCCGCTCAAGCACGTTTTCGAGCCCTGGAGTTACGACCGGACGTACTACTCGCGGCAACTGGACAACGTCGCCGAGCACTTCGGCGTGGACCTCACGACGCCGTTCGAGGAGCTAGACGAGTCCGTCCAGCGGCAGTTCCTCTACGGGACCGACAGCAGAGTCCACTTCGAGTGGCGGACGAAGAACGGGACCCGCGAGAAGACCGAGCGGTTCGAGGGCGTCATCCCAAACCTGGAGCGGCGACACATCGAGACGGATTCGGACCGCGCCCGCGAGCATATTGAGGAGTTCATGGCGACGACGACGTGCCCGGTCTGTGAAGGGACACGGCTCAAAGCGGAGTCGCGGGCGGTGCTCGTCGACGGCACCTCGATAACCGCGGTCAACGAGATGTCCATCAGTGACGCGTTGGCTCACTTCGAGGGGATGGAAGAGCACCTCTCGGCCCGGGACCGAAAGATCGCTGAGGAGATTCTCAAGGAGATCCGGGCCCGCCTAGGCTTCATGACCGAGGTCGGCCTGGACTACCTGACGCTCGACCGCGAGGCGTCGACGCTGTCCGGCGGTGAGAGCCAGCGCATCCGGCTGGCGACCCAGATCGGGAGCGGCCTCGTCGGTGTTCTCTATGTCCTCGACGAGCCCTCCATTGGCCTCCACCAGCGGGACAACGACCGCCTGCTGAACACGCTCGAAGAGCTTCGGGACCTCGGAAACACGCTGCTCGTGGTCGAACACGACACCGAGACGATGCGCCGGGCCGACCAGATAATCGACATGGGCCCCGGTCCGGGCAAGCGCGGCGGCGACGTCGTCGTCAACGGCCCGATGGACGCGGTCATCGACACCGAGGAGTCGGTGACCGGGGAGTACCTCTCGGGCGAGCGGACGATTCCGGTGCCCGACAGCCGCCGTGAGGCCGACGGCGAACTCACCGTTCGGGGCGCTCGCCAGCACAACCTCGACGACCTCGACGTGTCCATCCCGCTGGGGACGTTCACCGCCATCACGGGCGTCTCGGGCTCCGGGAAATCCACGCTGATGCACGACGTGCTGTACAAGGGGCTGGTGCGCCGGATGAACGACACCGACGTGAACCCCGGCGAACACGACGCTATCGACGGCCTCGACGACATCGAGACGGTGCGGCTCATCGATCAGTCGCCCATCGGCCGAACGCCCCGTTCCAACCCCGCAACGTACACCAACGTCTTCGATCACATCCGCGAACTGTTCGCCGAGACGAGCCTCTCGAAACAGCGCGGCTACGAGGTTGGCCGATTCTCGTTCAACGTCAAGGGCGGCCGCTGTGAGGGCTGTGGCGGTCAGGGGACGGTCACCATCGACATGAACTTCCTCTCGGACGTGACGGTCCCCTGCGAGGAGTGTGGCGGCGCGCGCTACAACGACGAGACGCTGGACGTGACCTACAAGGACGCAACCATCGCCGACGTGCTCGATATGACCGTCGAGGAAGCGTATGACTTCTTCGAGAGCCACGGCGGCATCCGCCGCCGGCTGGAACTCCTGAAGGACGTGGGGCTTGGCTACATGCGGCTGGGCCAGCCCTCGACGACGCTCTCGGGCGGCGAGGCCCAACGCGTGAAACTCGCCGAGGAACTCGGCAAGAAGGATTCGGGCGAGACGCTGTACCTGCTCGACGAGCCGACCACCGGGCTCCACCCGGAGGACGAGCGAAAGCTCATCGACGTACTCCACCGGCTCACTGACGACGGCAACACCGTCGTCGTCATCGAGCACGAACTCGACCTGATAAAGAACGCCGACCAGATCATCGATCTCGGTCCCGAGGGTGGCGAGAACGGCGGCGAACTCGTCGCTCAGGGGACGCCGGAGGAGGTGGCCCGAACCGAGGCATCCTACACCGGGCAGTATCTCCGTGACCTGCTACCGAACGTCGATCTGGAGGGACCGCGAGCGGACCGCGACACAGCAGCCGAACAGCCGGCCGCGGACGACGACTGAGACAATCGCTACCATGAAAGCTGGCAATAGCTGAAACGGCCACCAACGTTTTTGACAGTAGCGAAACCTGATACAGCCAGTTATGGCGCAGTCGACAGCGGACCGCGTCGAGCGGAAACGGGGTATCGGTGGGCTGGCGAAGCAGGCGAACCCGGCGTTTGCTGTGGGAGCAGTTGCCGTCCCGCTCATCGCGTTTGCGGGGGCGCTCGCCAGCGGGAACATTCGGGCGCTGACCTACGTGCACGTGATGGCCGGGGTGCTGTGGACCGGTATCGACCTGTTCATGGGCCTCGTGTTGGGACCAGTACTCGGCGGCCAGGAACCAGAGGCACGGGCCGACTTTTTCGCGTCGTTCACGCCCAAGATGACATTCCTGATGCCGACGCTGGCGACGGTGACCATCGCCGGCGGCATCCTGTTGGCGCTCAGGCTCGGGAAGTTTCCCAACGCCGACCCGTGGCTGGCGATTCTGACCGCCGCGACACTGATTCCGGTCATCCTCCTCATCGGCTACCAGTTTGACGCGCTGACCGACCCGAAGACGCTGGGCGTCCTTGGTATCGCTGTCGTTGGCTCCGGCGCGTATCTCGTGACGACGCTGCCGGCTTTCGCGATGACGTCGTGGTGGATCGTGGCTACGCTCGGTATCGTGACGCTGCTGTCCGTGCAGGGCTTTGGCGTCGTTCTGCCCGGTGAGGTCCGCATTTACCGGGAGGTAATTTCCGAGAACCCGGACGTCGACCTCGTCTCCGAAATCGGGATGCGAAACGCCAAACTGGGCGGCTTGCAGGGTTTGATGCAGTTGGCTATCGTGTTCGTGATGGTCGGCCTGCGCTGGTGGACGCCGTAGGCCCGGTCACCGGTATCAAACCCTGTGGAGAGAGCCAGTAGCCGCTTTTCCGTCCACGCGAAGCCAGTCTGACGCGGGCTGGGAGGCGTGCTGGCTGTCGAAGGATCTCTGCCCAACTAATCACTACCGTGACGGGTGTAACAGCGCTTATCACCCTGCCTGCCGAGCGTTTCTGTCAACGATGGTCTGGTGGGGGCATACCGAGAGCCAGTGTGCATTCACAGTCGACCGCACGGAGTTGGACGGCGAAACCGAACAGGAATGGCGCTGTCCACACGGCGCACTCGAAGGCAAAGAGCGCTGTCCGTTCCACTGCCAGCCCGAGGATGTCCCCGACAGCGTGGACGTGTCCGAGGCGTTCCCCGGCGCTTTCTTCGTCGCGCTGTACGTCTTCGCGTTGACACGGTCAGTCAGTCGCTGACCACCGCCAGCTTTCTTCGCTCGGGCGTCGTACAGTCGGTTATGCACACCGTCTACGCCGCGCTCGGGGACCGCGTCCTCGTCGGCGACAGCCGCGGCGGCTGGGACGACTGCCTTCGGGGCTACGACATCGAGTGCGTTGCCGCGGAAGCCGCCGAGCCGGAGCGTGCCTTCGTGGGTACCGCAGATACTGGCCTCCAGCGGACGACCGACGGCGGCGCGACGTGGGAGACAGTCCTCAACGCCGGCGACCGAGTGACGAGCGTCACAGTCAGCCCGCACGACGCTGGCGTGGTGTGGGCCGGCACGGAGCCAAGCGCGGTCTACCGCTCGACTGACGGCGGAGAAACGTGGACCGAGCGCCCCGGACTGACCGACCTCGACTCGGCGTCGCGGTGGTCGTTCCCGCCGCGGCCACACACCCACCACGTGCGCTGGCTCGCCCTCGCCCCGGACGACCGGGAGCAGGTGTACGCTGCCATCGAGGCCGGCGCGTTCGTCCGCAGTCCTGACGGCGGCGAGACGTGGATCGACCACCCTGACGGTGCTCGGCGGGACAACCACACGCTGGCGACCCATCCTGACGCCCCGGACCGGGTGTACACCGCCGCCGGCGACGGCTTCGCGCTGTCGACTGACCGGGGAGCGACGTGGACCCATCCGCAGGAAGGGCTGGCCCATCGGTACGTGTGGGGGTTGGCCGTCCACCCCGACGACCCGGATCGCGTCGTCGTCTCGGCCGCCAGCGGCCCCCGGTCCGCTCACAGCACCGGCGGCGAGAGCTACGTGTATCGATGGGACGGTGACCGGTGGACGCAATCGATGGACGGCCTGCCGGGACCGGCGGGGCTGGCCCGACCGGTTCTCGCTGCTGACCCGGACGATGGCTTTCTCGCGCTGACGAACCGCGGCCTGTTCCAGTCGAAACACGGTGAGACGTGGGTTAAGCAGGACCTCAATGGCGGGGACTGGACAGCCGAGTACGACCAGGTCCCGAGTGGACTGGCCGTCGTCTGACTCCGTTTTCTCGGTGAGAAGTTGTGTTCATACTACTAATATGTCGGCGGTGCCAGCCGGGAGTACGATGGACGTTCCAGACGCCTACGACGACTGCGACCGGGTCCTCGATACGATTTCTGAGAGCGTCGTCGCCGAGCGGGAGTTCCTCGAAACCGTGTTGACTGCCGTCCTCGCCCGTGGTCACGTGCTCATAGAGGACGTACCGGGAACTGGAAAGACGCTGACCGCCCAGAGCTTCGCATCTGCGCTGGGGCTCTCTTTCTCGCGGGTCCAGTTCACGCCCGACCTGCTGCCAGCGGACGTGACCGGGACGCACGTCTACCGCGAGGGCGACGGCGAGTTCGAGTTCTCTGCGGGTCCGATCTTCGCCAACTTCGTGCTGGCCGACGAGATCAACCGCGCGCCGCCGAAAACGCAGGCCGCGCTGCTTGAGGCGATGGCTGAGGGACAGGTGACTGTCGACGGTGACACCCACTCGCTGCCGGAGCCGTTCGTCGTCGTTGCGACCCAGAACCCTGTCGAGAGCGAGGGCGTGTTCCCCCTGCCCGAGGCCCAGCGCGACCGCTTCCTCGTCAAGACCAGCATCGGTTACCCTGAGGCCAGTGCCGAGGAGGGGCTGCTCCGCCAGCGGACCGAGCGAGAGTCCAAGACCCCCTCTGTCGACGATGTCATCGACCCTGAGGGCGTGCGCCGCTTGCAGTCCGTGCCCGAGCGAGTGACCGTCGACGACGACATCCTGAGCTACCTCGTCGACATCGTCCACAGAACCCGCCAGGACACCCGGACCGAAGTCGGCGTCTCTCCCCGCGGGAGCCAGCGCCTGCTCGAAGCCGCTCGGAGCCACGCGGTAATCGCCGGCCGGGAGTACGTGCGCCCGGTTGACGTACAGACCGTCGGTGCGCCGGTCCTGGCCCACCGGCTGGTCATGACCACCGATGCGACCGTGGACGGGACGACCGCCGATGATGTCGTCGCGGACGTGTTCGACAGCGTCGCGGTGCCAACGGTGTCGGCGGCTGCCCCCGAGACGCCGGCGGCCGGGGAGTGAGTCGGATGGTGGAAAGACAGTCGCTCCGGCAGACCGGAGCTGGCAATCGGGGGGCGTAAGCGTGGCACGGTTCGGCTCGCTGGCTCTGGCTGTCCTCGCCGTCGTCGCGTTGGCGATGGTCGCCGCGTCGCTCAACACCGTTTCGACGGCACCAACGGTGACGACCGGGGAATCGACGGTCGATTCGACGCCGCCCCCGCAAGGGCCGGGCGGTGGCGGACCCGGTACCCCAGCAGGGACCCAGTCGGCGACCAGAGTTCCGGAGACTGAAACGGAGACAGCAGCCGCCTCAAAGGCAAGTGACGGACCGCCGCGCTGGCAGGTCGTCGCCGGCCTCGCACTCGTCGTGCTGGGCGGGCTGGTCGTCCTGTACGAACTGACCCGCGGCGAAGCAAGCGATCCGGAGTCCGGCGATGAGGACCCGCCGCCCACGCCGACAGCACCCGCGGCCGATTCCGTGTTGCTCACAGGAGACGTACCGCCGGAAAACGACGTGTACCGGGCGTGGTCAGCGCTCAGGAACCGGGTCGAATCGGTCGACGAAGCGTCCGGACAGCCCGCCCAAGAGCCAGTGACTCCCGCCGACGTTCGGGAGGGGGCAATCGAGTCCGGCCTCCCACAGCAGCCGGTGACGGCGCTGACCGAACTGTTCTGTGCGGTCCGGTACGGCGACGCGGCCGCGACACCGGAGCGGGAGCGGCGAGCACGAGCGGTCGCAACCACGCTGTCGCTGGACACGCCTGTCCGGGGTGATGCATCGTGAGGCGGCGACGCATTCCGACTATCGTCGGCCTCCTGGCTATCAGTGTCGGCGTGCTCCTGCTGGCACTACCCGAACTGGGCGGTGGACTTCTGCCCCGCGTGGCCGCGACGCTGCTGACAGTCGGGGTTGGGGCCGCGGCGGTGGTGCTCGCGGCCAGAGAGCTGTTCGACAGCGACGACCCGGAGCTACGGCTTCCGACGCCCGAGTCCCGGCCCCAGTATCAGGTCCCTGGGGCGGCGTTCGCCGAGCGACTCGACCGGATCAGCACCGTCGGTCGCCGCGCTGTCGACGACGCGGACGAGTGGGACGGGACGCAGGAGCGCACACCCAGGGAGCGCGTGTACGCGTCGCTCCACGAACTTGCCGTCGATGTACTCGGGCGGACAGACGGGGACAGGCCGGGCGCGGCCGCCGACCGGCTCGCGGACGGTGAGTGGACTGACAACGAGGCGGCCGCCGCCTTCTTCGCCGACGGGCTTTGCCCGCCGCTGCCGCGTCGGGCGTCACTCCCCCTCGTTCGACCCGAGCTACCCGTGGTGCGTCGGGCGCGCCACGCCGTCGCCGAGTTAGCCGAGCGGCTGGCGGCCGACGCGCCCGACCCGGCCAGCCGGCTCGCTCCGGTCGAAACGATGGGTGATGAGGCGTCCCAGGGCGAGTACTGGCCCACCGCCGAACTCCCCCGAACACGGTCGACCGGGCGGACCAGACGCGTCGCGGTCGCGGTTCTGCTTGCCAGCGCGGGCGGCGTCGTGATGGGCGTTCCCGGGGCGGTACTGACCGCCGCGTTCGGGATCGCACTCGCCGGGGCCGCCCGGGTCTGGGAGCCGACGGCCGACATCGAACTCACTCGAACGCTCGAACCGCGGACGCCGACCCCCGGATCGACCGTCGAGGTCACCGTGACGGTGCGGAACGTCGGCGAGACGACGGTTCCGGACCTCCGGCTGCTGGACGGGGTCCCCGCCGGACTCAGCGTCCGCTCGGGGTCGCCGCGGCTGACCACCGCGTTGCGGCCCGGCACCGAGCGGTCGTTCACCTACGCGCTGACGGCGGTCCCGGGCACCCACACATTCGAGTCGCCGCTCGTGATCGCAGGCGATTTTGCCGGCGCGCGTGAGACGGTTCAGACCGTCGCGGTGACGGACGGCCAAGACAGCCTGGCATGTGGCTTCGAGCGGCGCAGTGACGACGCCAGCCCGCCCCGAGAGCAGGCGACGCAAATGCCGGGGCAACAGAAGGCAGGAGTCACCGGGAGCGGCGTCGAGTTCGACTCGCTGCGCGCGTACCGCCCCGGCGACCCGGCGTCGAGAATCGACTGGCACCACCGCGCAAAGACCGGCGACCTGGCGACAGTGGAGTTCCAAGAGCCGCGACGGCCGCGGGTGGCCGTGGTCGTCGACGCCCGCCGGGCGGCGTACGTCGCGGCGACAGCCGGCGATATCCCAGCGCCGCGCTACGGCGCATCGGCCGCCTACAGCGTCGCTGCTCGGTTGCTCGACGACGGGGTCCCTGTCGGAGTGGGGACGGTCGGGGCGGGCGACTGCTGGCTGCCGATGACGACTGGCGAGGCCCACCACGAGGCCGTCCGGACGCGCCTTGCCGGTGAAAGCGCCATCCCGTGGACGCCGCCAGCAGAGCCGACGCAGGTCGCCGATGCCGTCGACCACCTGACGGCGCGGCTCGACCCCGATGTTCAGGTAGTCGTCGTCTCACCGCTCTGTGACGACGACGGTGTCACTCTCGTCCAACAACTTGAGGCGGCCGGCAACAGTGTCTCGGTGGTGAGTCCGGACTGTACGGACCCGTCAACGGTCGCCGGAGCCTACGCACACCTCGCCCGTGAAAACCGACTCTCGACGCTTCGTGGGGATGATATTCCCGTACAGGACTGGGACCCGACGACGCCGCTCAGGGAGGTGCAGGCCCGTGCCGCAGCCGTCTGATCGGAACCACTCGTCCGTATCGGGGCTCCCGCGGTTCAGTGCCGGCGTCAGCGTGGTTTCGGTCCTCGCCGTTGTCGGACTCGTCGCGTCCGACCCCGCGTCGGTGGCGTTAGCTGTCATCAGTGGGTTGGCGGTCGGGATCGGTCTACTACGGCGGTCCGAGTTCGCGCTGACGGCCGGCGTCGGCGGCCTGTTCATAGCCGTGCTACAGGCCGGGGCTGACGGCTCGCCGGAGTGGGTCCTCTGTGCGACGGTCCCGGTCGTACTGGCTTGGGTGACCGCCAGACACGCGCTGCGGTTGGGCGCGCAGATCGGCTCCGCAGCCCCGACGCTCCGGGTCGAACTCGTCCACACCGTCTCGATTGTAATACTCCTGACGGCGGGTGGCGGCATCGGCTATCTCGTCTACCGATCCGTTACGGGGACGCCGTCGCCACTGGCACTGGGCCTGCTCCTGCTCGCTGTCGTCGCATTTACAGTCTCACTGCGGTGACAGTGGGGCCGATTACAGGATGGTGATGACTGCGTACCCGATTCCACTCGTCACGACCGTCGCGGCGGCCGAGAGCAGGAGGATTTTCGCCGCTTTTCGCCGATCAGCGCGAACAGCCTCGCTTGTATCGACGCTTCCGCTTTCGCCGCCGGACCCCGAGAGGTCGTAACGGGCGAGCGCACCGAAGGCGACACAGAACCGGAAGTAGTCCTGAAACGCGCCGACGTACCCACCGAAAATGAATGGGACGGTCGCCCACAGCGACAGTTGCGGAACTGCGCCGACCACCGATACGACGACGACGATACCGATGGCGACCGCAAACGAAGCAACGGCCGAGAGGCGACGAGCGCGGCGCTGGTTCGCTCCGATGTTACATACCCCGGGCTGATACTCTGCCATATGCGATAGCAGGGGCTACACCGACAAAGACGCCCTGATTCGGGCAGTGGCGCGACGGGTAGCTGACCCGGCTGTCGTCCGGTGAGACAGGCACAGCAGGCCGTATGAATCGAGAAGCTATTTGGTTCGTGACACCGAGAGAACGTGTATGCACGATGTTGTGGTGGTCGGCGCGGGTCCGGCTGGGTCCCGGTACGCGCGTCAGGCGGCGAGCCGGGGACTCGACGTGGTGGTGTTCGAACAAGGGGAGATCGGCAAGCCACTGGCCTGTTCGGGCCACGTGAGCACGGATATCTGGGAGTTTACCGAGGACGCCCGCGACGAACTGTTCCAGAACGAGATTTCCGGCGCACGCTTTCACACGGGCGGTCCCGGAAGTCAGGACCACCCCTTCTACAAGGACGAGGTCATCTCGAACGTCATCGACCGCGTCGGTCTGGACAAGCACCTCGCGGAAGTGGCCCGCGACGCCGGTGCCGACGTTCGTGAGGAACACTCCGTCGTCGGCGTCACTGAGAACAGGGACGGCGTCACCGTCGAAGTCCGCGGCGACGACGGCGTCGAGACACACCGAGCGAAGATGGTTGCCGGCTGTGACGGCCCGAAAAGCCGCGTCCGGCGGGAACTCGACCTCCCGGAGCCCGACGAACTGCTGCATGGCGTCCTCGGGTTCAGCGACGAGGTGGACCACGGCGATTTCGTCGATGTCCACCTCACCGTTCCGCGGTTTTTCGCCTGGCGTATCCCGCGGGGCGAGGCTGGCGTCGAGTACGGGTTGGCGGTACCGCCGGGCGACGACGCTCGCGGCCGCTTCGAAGCGTTCGTCGACGGCTACGGCGTCGAAACCGACCATCGCTGTTCTGGACTCATCCCAATCGGCCCGCCGAAGCGAGTCACCGGCCGGCGGTCGTTCCTCATCGGTGACGCCGCGGCCCAGACCAAACCCTTCACCGGCGGCGGCATCCGCTACGGCATGACTGCGGCCGACCACGCAGCCCGGGAAATCGATCCCGAGGACCCGGCGACGCTGGGCGAGTACGAGCGCGCGTGGCGGGACGACCTCCGACAGGAGATCCGCCTCGGCCACGTAGTTCGTGCCGGCTACTCTGCGCCGGAACCGATACAGAAAGCCGGGATGAAAGCCTTCGAAGGCGAAATCGGCGTCCACATGGACCGGCCGACGACGCTGTTCTCCCGGGAGCAGTTAGCAGCGCTGTTCTCCCGGTCCTGACGGACGTGTTACCGAATTATCGTGTGCAGGTAACGTTTTTACCGGCCGATTGAAAAGGACGTGCGTGGTAACACGCCGACGAACCTACGTCCTCGCGAGTTTGCTCGTTCTCACCGGCTGCCTGACGACAGTCCTGCTCGCGCGAGTGCTATCGACGATCTTCTTCGCAATCACGGTCGCATACGTGCTGTTTCCCGTCTCGGAATGGCTCGGACGCCACGGGCTCAACAAGCGGCTGTCGGCGGCCGTGACGACGGGTATCGCCTTTGTCAGCGGCACACTCATCGTCATCCCGCTCGGGGCCGTGCTGTATCTCCGCCGCCGTGACCTGTTCACCTTCTTCCAGCAACTCCCACCGATGGTATCCCTCGAAGTCGGCGGCTTTAGCTATCCGGTCGAGATTACGCCGACGTTGCTCTCAGCGCGACGGATACTCACAGATTTTGCAGTCGACCTCGCCGCGGAATCACCCGTGCTGGCGCTGAAAGCCGTGCTGTTTGCGATTCTCGTCTATGCGATGCTCTGGCAGCCACAGGCCCCAAAAAAGGCCGTCTATCGGACGGTGCCAGCGTCGTATCACGAGGTCGTCAACCGACTCCATCAACGGCTCCGTGGGACGCTGTACGCGATTTACGTTCTCCAGGCGGCGACGGCGTTCGGAACCTTCGTCGTGGCGTGGGTCGTGTTCTGGCTGCTGGGCTATCAGGGCGCGTTCGCGCTGGCGGTCGTCGCCGGCATCCTGCAGTTTGTCCCCGTCATTGGCCCCAGCGTGGTTGTCCTTACCATCGCTGTCGCGGATGTCATCAACGGCAACATCACCGGGGCGATACTGGTGACCGTGTTGGGGCTCGTCCTCGTCGGCTTCCTCCCAGATGCAGTCATCAGGCCGAAACTGGCCCGCTACACGACCGGGCTCCCTGCCAGCCTCTACTTCGTCGGGTTCACCGGCGGCGTGTTGACGCTGGGCGTCATCGGTTTTATCGCCGGGCCAGTCGCTATCGCGCTACTGGTCGAACTGTCGTCGCTGCTGACGAGCGAGCGACAGGGGGACCAGCAGAAGCTAACCTAAAACAGGCTGTACCGGCAGTCGCTGCAGCAAGTCAGTTCGTCTCCAGCGGCCGCCCCTGTGCCTCCCATTCGGTGAGGCTCCCCTCGTAGAAATCCACCTGCTCGAAGCCGAGATGGCGGAGGACGACGTACGTGTGGCTGATTCGACGGGCAGTGTTACAGTAGAGGACGACGCGTTTCTCGGGGACGATGCCCGCACTTTTGAGAACTGATCGTGCCTCATCTTGCGGAAGCAATCCCCGTGTCTCGTCGTCGACGAGGTCCCGCCAGTCCAGCAGGACTGCTCCGGGAATGTGGCCCTCGTTGTACTCCTCGTCCTCGCGGGTGTCGACCAGCACTGCATTGGGGTCATCCGCGGCGTCAGCGACCGCGTCCGGGCCGACCAGCGGCGTCGAGTCGGGTCGCGTCACATCATAATCAGTCGGTTCGACAGCCGGCGTCTCGCCCGTCGTTTCCCGTTCGAGTTGCCAGCTGGAGAAATCACCGTCGAGGAGATGCAGCCGGTCGGAGTCGTGGCCGAACAGTTCCGCAGTGACCAGAAACCGTGCGGCGAAGACGCCGTGGTGGTCGTCGTACGCGACGATTTCGCTCTCCGGCGTGATGCCGGCCGCCGAGAGTACCTCCGCCCAGTCGTCTTCGTCGGGCAGCATTCCGTCGCCGGCATCGGACGCCGCACCGTGTTCGTCCGCCCGGAACGAATCGAAGGGCACGTTCACCGCGCCCGGGAGGTGTCCGAGGCCGTCGTACTCCCACGCGTCCCGCACGTCAACCACCCGGAGGTCGTCGCCCCGACTCGACACCCACTCAGCAGAGACGAAATCAGTCATCATCCACGCGTTACCGCTCCGTCCGCTTGAAAACTCCCATCACAGCCGGTCGAAGGTGGATGCAAATGCTGCCGCCTCTCGTGAGAGAGCGGCCTGACTCACATCCGGACATGGCACGCCATGGCTCCTGCCTGCTGGGCGGCCGAAGGACTGACTTTCTATCTACAGCAGTGAAGGCAATATATGCCGGCACGGTGGATGAGTGGCCGAACATGCCGAAAGTCGTGGTAATATATGTCTGGTAGACTTACGCTTCGATGCATTATGACTGACTACGCTAACGACGTGCTCGTCTCGGCCGACTGGGTCAGCGAGCATCTGGACGAGTTCCAGAGCGACGACCCAGCTCACCGACTGGTAGAGGTGGACGTCGACACGGAACTGTACGACGAGAGCCACGCGCCCGGCGCGCTCGGCTTCAACTGGGAGACGGACCTTCAGGACCAGACCACCCGTGACATCCTCGACAAGGATGACTTTGAGGACCTGCTCGGTGCCCACGGCATCAGCGAGGACTCGACAGTCGTTCTCTACGGTGACAACTCCAACTGGTTCGCCGCGTACACATATTGGCAGTTCAAGTATTACGGCCACGACGACGTGAAGCTCCTCGACGGCGGCCGCGAGTACTGGGTCGAGAACGACTACGAACTCACCGACGAAGTGCCCGAGTTCTCCGAAGTCGACTACGAGGCCGCCGGCCCGCGCGAGTCCATCCGTGCCTACCGAGAGGATGTTGAGAACGCCATCGAGCGCGAACTACCGCTCGTCGACGTTCGCTCGCCCGAAGAGTTCTCCGGCGAAATCCTTGCACCTCCTGGACTCCAAGAGACCGCACAGCGCGGCGGCCACGTGCCCGGCGCACAGAACATCTCTTGGGCGGCCGTCACCAACGACGACGGGACGTTCAAGGACTACGACGAACTCGAAGAGCTTTACGCCGAGTACGGTATTGACGGCGACTCCACGACAGTCGCATACTGCCGCATCGGTGAGCGTTCCTCTGTCGCCTGGTTCGCCCTGCACGAACTGCTGGGCTACGACGACACCATCAACTACGACGGCTCCTGGACCGAATGGGGCAATCTAGTTGGTGCGCCTATTGAGAAGGGCGAGGCTGAGTAAGCGACAGCGCACGAAGCCTCGAATCGAAGCGGGACGCTTTACTTTCTGATTTTTGTGGCGCTGTTCGAGAACGAGAGCGCCGCTGAGCCAGACGTCCGCGCCGAACAATCAGTTGCCGACCTCGGAATACAGCAGTGTTCCCAACCGTACATTCAAGTCAGATGCGGGTCCTACACCCGGGTGTGGACCGAACGGAACTCGAACGGGAACTCCGCGACGCTTTCGACGCCGATCCGGACATCGTCACGGTTGTCGCCAGACAGGCGCGAGACCTCTCGGAGTCGGACCAGTTCGTGACCGACTTCGGGGCGGAACTAACCGTTGAGGATGTCGTCGATAACCTCGCGGACGCGCCCGACGATTATCAACTCGCCGAGCGATGGAACTGGTGGCTGGGTGCACTTGACCTCTCACACGGCGGTTACGCGCGGTTTAGCGTGCGACAGGACATCGACAAAACGTCCTGACCTGTCGCTGGCGGATTTTTGTGTACGAAAAACGACGCGACGCCAGTCAGTGTACGCTAAGCCCGTGTGCCTCTCGTGCGTGTTCGAGGAGTTCCTCCGTTGTGTCAAACTCCTCACCGCAACTGCACGTGTGGTACGTCGTCGGGGATTGCTGGCGTGTCGCCATGACAGATAGATAATGAGCCCCGAGTATAATAATTGTTTATGCTAGCGTGATAACACTGCCCAGTCGACGTGTTATCTGTACACAATACTGGAAGCGAAAGTAGCTCCCTGACGATTCATAGCCACTGAGAGTCCAGATATCGTCATATTCTGGTTCAAACGTATTCTGGCTATCAAGCGGTCGACGACACGGTTCGGTGGGAACCGACGAACGGAAACGGACAGGCCGCTTCCGTCCTGATAATGGATGTGCAGTTTCTCGGCGGGGCGGGTGAGATCGGTCGAAGCGCCGTCCTCATCGACGAGTCGCTACTGCTGGATTTCGGGATGCTGACTGACTCACCGCCACAGTTCCCGGTGCGGACGCCGTCGCCGGACGCCGTCGTCGTTTCGCACGGCCACCTCGACCACGTCGGAAACATCCCAGCGCTGGTGTCGGGCGACGCGCGGCCGCCGATTCACTGGACGCCGCCGACGTACGAACTGGCGATGACGCTCGCACGGGACACGCTCAAACTCCACGGCGGGACGGTCAACTGTCCCTTTACCGAGACCAACGTCAGGCGGGTGACGCAGGTGTCGGAGACGCACGGCTACCGCGAGTCGTTCGAGGCTGCCGGCTACGAGGTCACGTTCTACAACGCCGGCCACATCCCGGGAAGCGCACACGTTCTCGTCGACGATGGCGACGCCAGACTGCTGTACACGGGCGATTTCCACACCGACGACCAGCGTCTCGTCTCTGGAACAACGGCCCGCCCGGACGCGGATGCGATTATCTGCGAGAGCACGTATTCCGATGTTGATCACGAGTCACGAGAGACAGTCGAGGGGCGGTTCGTCGAAAGCGTCGAAACGACGCTCTGGGAGGGCGGGACCGTCGTCGTGCCCGCCTTTGCCATCGGACGAACGCAGGAGATGTTGCTCGTCTGTGAGGCACACGACATCCCGTGTTACGTCGACGGAATGGGGAAGCAAGTGACCGAGATGCTCGGGCAGTACCCCGAGTTCGTCCGCGATGCGGACGCGCTCCAGCGGGCAAAGTCACACGCCCGGTTCGTCACGGGCAAAGACGGCCAGCGCAAGCGTATCACCGACCAGAAGGCGGCAATCGTCACCACCAGCGGGATGCTCTCTGGCGGCCCGGCGATGACGTACATTCCGGAAATCCGCGGCAATCCGATGAACAAAATCACGATGACCGGGTATCAGGTCGAGGGGACGCCGGGACGGGACCTGCTGGAGACGGGGAGTGCCGAGATAGACGGCCGGATTATGCCGGTCAGCGCACGAGTCGAGCAGTACGACTTTTCAGCACACGCCGACCGAGACGGGCTGTTTGCGTATCTCGATAGCTACCGTGACACGCCGGTACTCGTGAACCACGGCGACCGCTGTGAGGCCTTCGCAACCACGCTGCGGGCGGACGGCTACGACGCGACAGCGCCCGAGCTAGGCGCAACCGTCGCCATCCAGTAGGCAGTTACATCTGCGACCGCGGCTCCGCTCAGTTAGTCTCATCCGCATCCTCGGCAGCACGCTGTTTCAGCCACTCGTCAAGCAGGTCGCGGACCGCAGCGTCCCGGTTGTCGCGGTGGTCGGCGAACGCCTTGTCGTCAATCGCGTCAAGCAACTCCTCGTCCAGTTCGACCTCAATCGATTCAAGGTCGAGAAACGCTTCGTCCATTGATTACGGGGAGTTGGATGGCCAGAGAAATATATCCTCGTCAGACAACCGTCGGTCAGTCGCGTGACAGGGGCGGCGAGAGCGAGGAACTCCAGGAGAGTGTCAGGAAACCGCCGTGCTTTGATTACGACTCATGGCGTATCCGCGCGGTGATGGGTTCGCTACAGTCTCTGATCGGCCCCCACCGACTCGACGCTCTCGGCGCGTGGGCGGTAACGGGAATTCTCACGGGTAGTGTCGGACGGTTCGCGGCCGGTGGCGAGTTTGATTGGGCAGTGCTCACGGCGTTCCTCGTCGCTATCGCAGTCACGGTTCCGATCGCCACGCAGGACCTCGAAACGACGGTGCCCGCGGAGTTGCTCGGACTGGTCGCGGTGCCGGTACTCGTTCGGGCGTTCGGTGGCCTCCCACAGATCACGCCGTTCCTCGTGATCGCTGGGATCGCACTGTTGTTGGCTGTCGTCCTCGATGCGTGTACCTCACTGACGATGACGCCACGGTTCGCAACGGTGTTCGTTGTCATCGTGACAATGGCCGTTGCAGGCGTCTGGGCGGTCGGTATCTATGCGACTGACACGCTACTGGGAACCACGTTTCTCGATGGACAGACAGAGCTGATGTGGGATCTCGTCACTGCGGCGGCCGCCGGTATCGTCGCCGGCGTCGTGTTCGAACTGTACTTCGAGCGGTCAGCACGTATTGCCCGACTGCGCGTCTCAGGATCTGATCTATCGGAGTTTGACCAAACGGGAGCGTCTCTTCCCGGAGACGATCAGCGCCATCGTCTCGCGGTCCGGGCGCTACAGGCTGTGCTCGGTGTAATAGCTGCATTCGCACTCGCACAGGGCAACGTAACGCTGTTCGTCAACAGCGGCGGCCCGCTGGCGATAACGTTCCTGCCAGCGCTGTTCCGCCGGGAGTACGGCTACGCAACGAACACTGGTCTTGTGCTGTGGATCACAGTGGCATCGACGCTGCACGCGGCCGGCGCGTTCGAACTGTACGAAGCGGTTGGCTGGTACGACAGTCTGGCCCATGCCGTCTCAGCGTCGCTCGTGGCCGGCGTGGGATACGCGATCGCACGAGCGGTCGAACGCCACTCCGGGGCGGTTGATTTCAACAGGGAGTTCCGAGCGACCTTCGTCGTCCTGTTCGTCCTCGCTGTGGGTTTCGGCTGGGAGATCCTTGAGTTCGCCAGCGGCGGTATTGCGTCGATCATCGGCGGCGAGGCGGTCCTCGCCCAGTACGGGACGAGCGACATCGTGAACGACCTCGTGTTCAACACGGTCGGCGCACTCATCGTCGCTGGCTGGAGTACCGCTCATTTCGAGGGGCTTGCAGCCCGGCTCACCGGGCGGGTCGGGAGTCTCGCGGGCAGAGAGTGAGTCGTGTGAGACCGGTCCATCGACGAAAGCGACTCGGTTGCACGGCCGGACAGGCAGATATGGAACAGACGCGTCTCGAGTTCGGCCGCTACTTCGAGGTCGCCATGGAGACTGACGAGGCACAGGTCGCGGAGATGACTGTCGAGCCCGGCCGGTCCGTCGGCGGGCCGGAGAACTATCATGAGGACAGCGACCAGTGGCTGTTCGTGGCCAGCGGTACCGGCGTCGTTACCGTCGATGGTGACACCCACCGCATTGACGCTGGCGACCTCGTCCGCATCGAGGCCGGTGAACGCCACAGCATCGAAAACGACGGGGACGGGCCGCTGGAGACGGTCAACTTCTACACGCCGCCGCAATAACCGTCTCAGGTTCCCGTCCCGTCGTTCGGAGTGGACAGTTCGTAGCAGGTGCCGTCCCGGATGACAAATCCCGCATCCGACGCTGCGAGTGTCTGAGCTGGGTCATCAGTGACAGTCGACGCCGCATCCGGCTGGAGGGTCGCGTCGAGTGCCTCAACTTGGGCGGCGTCGAGTGACAGCGGTTCGAGCGTTACACATCGGTTGCCGTCCGTCGGTTCGACCGAATACCTGACTACGGTGGGCTTGTCGGCGGTGACCTCCAGCGAGAACACGTAGTACGACCCGTTGTAGGCGTACACCGAGCTGTTTGGCTCGAAGCCGCCCTTATCGGAGTCATAGCGGTGCTTTCCCGCTGCAATCGCGTCGACAGCGGTGCGCCGGTGGCTGCCCGGAAGGTCGGCCACGCGAACCGTTGACTCGTTCCCGGGGTTGTCGACTTCGCTCACGCTGTACTCTTTGACGTACCCGACGGACCCGCTGGTCCGCTCGACGACCGCGTACGTCGTCCCGTCGAACGCGAAGCAGTCGAACTGATGAAGCACATGCGCCCACCCGTGGTCCGTTACGGCTGCCGAGGCGTCGCGGGTAGCAGCTATAAGTTCTGTAGTCGTCTCCGAAAAGATGCCGACGGTCGCTGTGTGGGGCACTGCCGCGGCGTCGACAGGTGACAATACTACTGGGGCTGGCGTCGCTGTGGCTTCCTGCGACGACGGGTCGCTGAGTCCGGAACAGCCGGTAACGAGCGTACAGGCAACGGTACCGATGACGGTCCGGCGGGAGGGCATAGCCGTCGGTTGCCGGCCGACCGGTAAATGCTTTCAGCGTCAGGCGACGCCGGCCTCGGCGTCCATTGGGTCCTGAATGTCGCCGACGACCTCTTCGAGCAGGTCGGTGACCGTGACCAGCCCGACGACTTCGCCGTCCGCAAGGACGAACGCGAGTTCCTGGCGCTCGGCCTGGAACTGGTCGATGGCATCGCTAACAGTCGTCTCCGGCGACATCGTCATCGGCGGCGAGGCGACGGCTTCGAGGTCGATACGGTCAAGCAGGCCGCCGTCGCCGGCCTGTTCCTCGCGCTCGTCGACGAGCGCGGGGATGTAGACGATGCCAAGGAAATCTTCGAGCGCCTCGCCGACGAGCGGGTAGCGGGTGTGTGGCGTCTCGGCGATCCGCTCGGCGTTGGTCGCGTCGTCGTCGGTCGGGGATAGCGCAACGATGTCTTCCCGTGGGACCATCACCTCGCTGACTTCGCGGTCACCGACGCGGAACGCGGAGAGGACCTCCTCGCGGCGTTCATCGGATACGTCGCCGCGGTCTAGAACGGAGCCGAGTTCGTTTCGCAGCTCGCCCCGGGACTCGATGCTATCGACTTCAGCTTCGAGCCACGCGCCGGACATTTCGACACCGAACAGCCCTAGTGTCCACTTGGCGATCCCGTCACCGACGGCGATAATCGGCGAGATGAGCATGGCGAAGTAGTACAGCGGCGTCGCGCCGTACCGACAGACGAACTTCGCGCGCTCAACGCCGAGATACGTCGGCGTCTGCTCACCGTGGGTAAGGTGGACGAGGTTGATAAGGAGGAAAGCGATAGCACCACCGAGGCCGACCCCAGCCAGGACCGACGACTCAAAGTAGGGCTCAAAGATGGCCGCGAGCGCCGGCTCGGCGATGATACCGACGGCGATACTGGAGGCGGTGATACCGACCTGACAGCTCGTCAGATAGATCTCCAAGTCGTCAGTCATCTCCCAGGCACGCCGGAGGCCGGGTTCGTCGAACTCCGATTCGTCGTACTGTCTGGCTCTTGTCAACGCGAACTCGATAGCGACGAAGAAGCCGTTCGCGAGGATCAGGGCAAGTCCTGCAAGCAGCCTGACCGAGATTTCGACTGGTTGCATGTGCCGGCGGGATTCACGGTCCGGCGGGGAAAAAGTGGGGATTACAGGCTCCGTCCTCTCGCGGCAGCACTGTCGACCGTCCTCAGGTGCGCTCGAAGTCGTACTCGACGCCAGTGAGGTCGGTCGAGACCGCCCAGAGCCGCTCAGCGGTTTCCTCGTCCTGTGAAGCGGCGTTTGACTGCTGGAACTCGGGGGAGCCGCGCATATCGAACAGGCCGCCGGGCCCGACGTACTCCCCGCCGATAACATCCTCGGCGGTGGCGGCGTACAGCATCGGTAGCGCACCCTGTGCAGCGGACTGTGCGAGCACAGCATTGGCAACGCCCATAGCCGCGGTTCGCAGTGTCGACCCCATCTCCCGCGGCCCGCGGAACTGGAGGTCGGTGTCGGCGTAGCCGGGGTGGCAGGCGACGCTTAGCACGTCGTCCCAACCATGGTTACCCAGACGCCGCTGGAGTTCGTAGGCGAAGAGGAGGTTCGCGAGCTTACTCTGGCCGTAGGCCGACCACTTCCCGTAGGAGCGCTCACGCTGCAGGTCGTCGAAATCGATCTCGCCCATCTCGTGCGCGCCGCTGGACTGCGTGACGATTCGGGATTCACCGTCGGCAGCCCCGAGCAGGTCGAGCAGGTGCCCAGTCAGTGCGAAGTGGCCCAGATGGTTGACGCCGAACTGCGTCTCGAAGCCGTCGGCCGTCTCGCTCCGGGGAATCGCCATGACGCCGGCGTTGTTACAGAGGATGTCGACAGCGTCGTAGTCGTCCCGGAGGCTGTCGGCGAACGAGGCGATGTTCGACAGGTCGGCCAAGTCACACTCTCGGACATCGAGCGTTGCGTTCGGAACGGCCTCGCGGATCTCCGCGGCGGCCGATTCACCGCGTTCGACGCTCCGGCAGGCCATCACTACCGTCGCGCCTCTGCGAGCGAACGCCTTCGAGCCTTCGAGTCCCAGCCCGCTGTTCGCGCCAGTCACGACCACGGTTCGGTCCGTCAGCGGGGGCATATCTTCGATAGTCCAGCCTGTCATTGACCCGGTTACGGGCGCGAGACACTGAAACCCATCGCTGGCGAGAAAGTGAGAGTCTTATGCCATCGTCCCCGTGTTTCCAGTGATGAGCGACGTACCGGTCACCGTCTACACGCGGGAGGACTGCCATCTCTGTGAGGAGGCCATCGAGACAATCGAGCGGGTCGCCGATGACGAGGGGACCGCCATCGAGCTGGACCTCGTCGACGTCGACGAAGATCCCGACCTCCGCGAGGAGTACGGCGAGCGCGTGCCCTACGTCTTCGTCAACGGGTCGCCGGCGTTCAAGTACCACGTCACTGAGCGACAGTTGCGCGAGAAACTGCAGCAGTCGGCGTAGCCACAGGACATCGGACCCAGCCAGAACCGTTCGCTGTCGGGACTGGGTCGGCGCTATTGGGCAAGTACCAGTGCTGTTTATTATTTCTCGATGAGAATACGTCGGCGATGCCCTCCAGTATCAGCGAGACGCTCTTTAGTGAGCCGTCCGGACGCCCAATTACACTCGTCCACGCCGCCGGTGCACTCATCTTCGCCGGCCTGTATCTCTACGGCTGGGTTGTGGACGGGTCTCCAGTTACCTGGCTGCTCGTCATGGTAATCGGGACAGGAATGGCTGGCATTGCCGAAGCGCTGCCGGCAAGTCGGCGGCAAACGGCCGGTGTCCTCCGCTCCGTCGCGATTCTCGTGTTGCTCTGTCTCGTCGTTGCCTCCGTCGTTGCGCCCGAGTTCATCGTTGGCTGACCGCTGTGCTGTGTCGGGAGTGTCGCCCCCTTTCGCTGGGCTAGTTCAGGAGTGTGCGCACAGTCGCCGACGGCTGCCGGTGCTACTGACTGCGTTCGACTGCGTGTCGCAATGCGTCAGCCGCTGCCGCCGGGTCGTCGGCCGTCGTAATCTCGGTGATAACAGCCACACCGTCGGCCCCGGCATCAACGACCTCGGCGGCGTTCTCGGTCGTAATGCCACCGATACCGACAAGGGGAATGTCCACTGCCTCGGCGATAGCAGCGACGCGGTCGGTGCCGACGGCGTACTCCTCGTCGTCGATGTCGTCTTTCGAGCCAGTGGCATACACCGCACCAACGCCGAGGTAGTCCGCACCAGCCGCCGCCGCTTCCCGGGCGTCTTCAACGGTCGAAACCGAGCGCCCGATGACCGCATCGTCACCGAGGATATCCCGGGCAACAGAAACGGGGAGGTCGTCGTCGCCGAGGTGGACCCCGTCGGCGTCGATGGCCTGTGCGATGTCGACACGGTCGTTAACGACGAACGTGACGCCAGCCTCGCGGGTCAGTTCCCGCAGTTCCTGCCCGAGTTCGTAGCGTTCGTGTGCGGTCCGGTTTTTCTCGCGGAGCTGGACGACACCGGCACCGCCGTCAATCGCGTCCGCGACGATTTCGTCGGTTGTCCGGCCCGCCGAAAGCGACGCCTGCGTGACGAGATACACGTCCCAATCGATCATAGCGGATCTCGGAGCCGATGGCCCTTGTGTGCTGTGCGTTCGTCAGGACTCTGTTTCGGCTGTTGAACTCGTCGTGTCCGCTTCGTCAGTGCCGGTTTCGGAAGCCGTGAGCGCGCCGTCGCGGACGGCCATCCGGAGACCGAACTCGGCAATATTGCCGCCGTGTTCAGCTGTTCTGGCAAGGCTATCGAGGGCTCGGGTGAGGCGGTAGTCGGCGTCGCCCGATTCGAACAGCTGGCGGTCAAGGCTCGTTATCTGCTGGCGTACGGCCCGGCGCGTAGCCAGTGTCTGTCGGGCGGTGTCGACACAGGCGTCGCCAATGATCACTCGGACAGCGTCCTCGACGACAGTGCGAACGTCCTGAGCGATATCTTCGAGGGCAGTGACGATGGAACCGGTTGGCTGGCCGTCGAGTTGGTCGGCGATGGTGCCGATGCGTTCGGCGTGGTCAGCCACGCGTTCGAGTTCGTTCGCGGTTCCCCAGAGGGTGAACAGTTCGGGACGGGTCAGCCCGAGCGAATCGATCTCGTCGAGCCGTGCCAGTCCCCGCTCGAAGTAGCGGTCGATCATGGCGTACAGCCGGTCGGCCTGCTCGTCACGGTCACCCCACCGGTCGCTGGTCGTCCCGGTCGTCAGCGCGGCCATCGCGTCCCGGTGCATCGACAGGGCGACGAACTGGAGCTGGCGGACCGATTGCCTGACGGACACCTCGCCAGCGTCAAGCAACGTCTGGACCGTGACTTGCGTTTCGGTCTCCTCAGCGATAGTGACGCCGGTCAGGTTCCGGGTGACGCGTTCGATGGCCCGGTGTTGCTCGTCGCTGTAGCCGTCGGGGACTTCGAGGACGACGGACTCGACTCCGGCAGCGTAGGCCGCTCGCAACAACTGCTCTATTTCGGCCGGGTCGTCGTTGCCGACTTCTAGGGTGACGTGGTTCCGCGGCGTGGTCCGGGACTCGGGTGTCTGAATCACGAGTAGCCCGTCAATATGCGTGTGGAGGTTCACCGCCGTCCCGGCCGTACAGTTCTCCGATTCGGCCCACTCTTTCGGCAGCGAAACGGTGTATGTGCCGCCGCCGACGGTCTGTATCTTTCGGGTTTCCATGGTTAATAGATGAGTTCCGAGTCGGTTTCGACCATGTACAGCGTGCGTGCCGCAACGTTGACAGCGTGGTCGCCCACGCGTTCGAGGTCTCGAACCGTCAGCAGGAGCCGGGAAACGTCATCGAGTAGCTGCTCGACCGCCCAGCCGTCGTTCGTGTCGGCCTCTCGTTCGATGAGGTCCCGAGCGACGGTCTCGCTGGCCCGCTGGCAGAGCGCGTCGAGCGCGTCGTCGTCAGCCGCGATAGCGCGGCATTCCTCGACATCTTCCCGCCGATAGGCGTCGATACTGCGCTCGACCATCTCGATGGCTTCGCAGCCGATGGTATCGACGTCAACCTCGGGAGCGAGTCGACGATTAGCCGACTGTGCGTACGCTGCGAGGTTCGTGGCAAGGTCCGCAATGCGTTCGAGGTCGGTGATAATCTTGAACGAGGCGGCGACAAAGCGGAGGTCGGTCGCGACCGGCTGCTGGAGGGCAAAGAGGTCGATACAGTCGGCTTCGAGGGCCAGATACAGCTCGTTTATATCGTCGTCGCCGTCGATGACAGACTGCGCCATCTCCCGGTCGACGGTCCGGAGCGCAGTGAGCGCCGCTTCGAGCCGCTCAACAACGAGGTCGCCCATCTCGACCACGTGCTCCCGGAGTTCGTCCAGCAGTTGCTGGTACGACTCTCGTGACATGGGTTACCCGAACTTGCCGGTGATGTAGTCCTCAACGCGCTGGCTCTCGGGGTTCTCGAAGATTTTGTCCGTGTCGTCGTACTCGACCAGCTCGCCGCCGGTAAGGAACACGGCAGTCTGGTCGGAGATGCGGGCAGCCTGCTGCATATTATGGGTGACAATGACGACGGTGTAGTCCTTCGACAGTTCCTCGACGAGGTCCTCGATTTTTGACGTGGCGATGGGGTCAAGCGCCGACGCCGGCTCGTCCATCAGGATGACCTCGGGGTCGACGGCCAGGCAGCGGGCGATACAGAGCCGCTGTTGCTGGCCGCCCGAGAGGCCGAGTGCGTTGTCATCGAGACGGTCGCTGACCTCGTCCCACAGGGCGGCCTGTTTTAGTGAGCGCTCGACGAGTTCGCCCTCCTGCTCCGTGTCGTCGCGGCCGAACAAACGCGCGAGCAGGCCCTTGTTGATGTCGCCGTGCTTGCGGGGACCGTACGAGATGTTTTCCCGGATGGATTTCGGGAACGGGTTCGGCGACTGGAACACCATCCCGATACGTTTGCGCAGCTCGACGAGGTTGGCGTTGGGGTCGTAAATCTCGGTGCCCTCTAGTTCGACCGAGCCGTCGATGCGGGCGGCCTTGATTCGGTCGTTCATGCGGTTCAGGCACCGCAGATACGTCGACTTGCCACATCCGGACGGGCCGATGAGTGCCGTGACACTGTTTTCCGGGATCTCCATCGAGACGTCCTTGAGCGCGTGGTCGTCGCCGTACCACACGTCGAGGTTATCGACTGAGAGTTTCGTGTCACCATCGAACTCGTAGTGCCGCCACTCCTCGCGGACCTGCTCTTCGCTCTCACCGGCCGTTGTTTCAGCACTTGGCGATGCGGTTTCGACCGTCCGTCCGCCGTTCGTTTGCGTGTCCGTGCTCGGCTCCGTGTTGATGCTATCACTCATAGTTGAGTTTCCTCCGGAAGTACGTCCGCGCCGTGATACCGACTGCGTAGAACGTCAGGACGACCATCAGCAAAATAAACGCCGTCGCCCACCCCATCTGTGGCGACCCCGACACCCCGGCCGCGATGACGGCCCACACCTGCGTCGGTAACGACGCTGAGGCCGTCAGCAAGGCGTCGTTGGCGATGAATGGTGGCCCCGAGACGAAACGGAAACCGCCAATGACATCGACGGCAGCCGTCGCGTTCAGCGTCGACCCCAGCACGAGAATGAGCGGGGCGGTCTCACCGGCGATGCGGCCGACGCCGAGGATGACGCCGGTGATGACGCCCGGCATCGCCGCCGGCAGAACGACGCTCTTGATTGTCTCCCACTGGGTTACACCCAGCGCCGCGCTGGCGTCACGGTACTCGTCGGGGACAGCCTTGATCGACTCCCGCGAAGTGATGAGCACCAGCGGCAGGAGCATGAACCCAAGCACCAGCATCCCGGCCAGCAGGGACTCGTCACCGCCCAGCCGCGGGATCAGGAACGCGGCCCCGAACAGGCCGAAGACGATGCTCGGCGTGCTCCAGAGCGCGTTCGTCGCGATTTCGACGAGCGCGGTGAACTGGCCCTGCTCGGCGTACTCGGTGAGGAACACCGCGGCACCGACACCCAGCGGGACCGCGAACAGCGTCGCGCCGACGACCAGCCACACCGTGCCGATGATGGCAGGCATGATGCCACCGGGCTCGGCCCCCAGCGGGATGTAGGCCTCCATCACCATCGGCCACGAGAGGCTCCCCTCGTTGGCGATGGAGACGCCGAGAACGTTGAACGACGTGCCGGTAACGGCCACGTGCAGGCCCACCAGCGCGGTGAAGCCGGCCGTGCCGACGAGGCCGAGTCGCGTCTCCTCGGTCAGGAGCCGACGGGTGATCGTCGCCTCGCTGGACCGCTTTGCGACGGTCGTGAGCGTCGCCAGTGCGAGCGAAGCGACAGCGGCCCCGAGAGCGACCGCAGGCACGAGGTTCACCGGGCCGACCTGTGGATTGATGCCGGCAACTGGCTGGAGCAGCAGTGCGGCCAGCAGCAGCCCGAGACCGCCGAACACCCCCAGCGTGAACAGCGGTGCCTCGGACTGTGCGCTCTCCGCCAACGTCGGCCCGTCGCTGGCGAGCACGCCGACGAGCGGGTAGACCGCGAGGCCGCCTGCGACGGCCGACCCGGCGGCGACGGCGGCGAATCCGAGCGTCTCGCCGAGCGGCAGGCCGAACGGAGCCGGGCCGAACACGAGGAAGAAGCCGATGAGCGCGATTATCGCGAGAACCGCGGTCGGGACAGCCTGTCGGATCGAGTCGGTTCGCTCGGACTGTGACCCGACCTTTCGGAGCGAACCGAACGAGCGGAAGAAGATGACCGCGAGCAGCGCCGCCGGTGCGATCAGCAGTAGCGTTCCGATTGTCGTGTCGGGCGTCACCGTGAATGCCGTCTCGAGTGCCTGCCCCTGTCGGTTGACCTGAACAGTGTAGGCATAGGAGTAACGCAGCGGGGACCCAGTGATGAGGACACTCGCAAACATCGCGGCAAGCGCGCCGACTGCCGCCAGTGGGAGGACCCGGAATAGCTGTCGAGCGCCGCTGTTCCAGTCATTCGTGCCCGCAGGTGTGCGAGCGAACTGGACCGCGGCGAGGAGGGCTGGCGTCAGGAGGACCAGTGCGGTAAGCGCGCCAATCGAGAGTCCGTGGAAGGCGTATCCGACGCCTTTGACGGTCACGAACACGACAATTGTCGCCATCACGGCCACCATCAGGAAGGCGTTGAGGTTGATGACGAGGAAGGCCCCGTACTCGCGGCCCCGAGCGCCGAACCCGGCCCGGCACTTGGCGGCCGACCAGGCCGACAGGAGCGTCCCGACCAAGAGGAACACGGGGATGACCGCGCCGCCGGTGAAGCCACCGGAGAGCGTCTGCGGGTTCCACTGCCAGCCGACGCCGATGGTGCCAGTCACGATTGTCAGTCCGAGCGCGCCGACGACGATAGCCGTTGGGAGCGTCGAACCGAGGTCCTCACGGGGGAGAATCGCCAGCAGGAACAGCCCGACGCCGGCGACGACGGCCCCGACGAGCCACAGCAGTGAGCCGGCACCGGTGAGCGCACCACCGACGGCGGCCCCCATAGCCAGGCCGATTGCGCCGAGCGCGCTGCCGGAGAGCAGCCCGGCGCTCATGTTCGGCTCCGTGTCCACGAGTTCGAGCCGGGAAGAGACACCAGCAGCAGTGATCGCCAGCGCTTCGGCCAGCAATACGATTCCAAGCAGTGTCGCCATCGTCACAGGGAGGGCCGCGGCAAGCGCGGTCAACGCAAGCGTCGAGACGACGAGGCCCAGCCCGATGCCGCGCACTCGCTGAGAGGTGACCGGAACGACGTTGGTGTAGGAAGCAAGGCCGGTGATGCCGACCGCTCCGACGACGACAGCAAGTAGCGTCCCGAGCGCCGTGGTGAGGGTACTGCCGCTGGCACCGGGCGGGACAAGATTCACGAGCGTGACGAGCCCGAGCGTGAAGCCGACGACGCTCAGCGCGATCGCCGTATCGAGTCCTCGGTCGTAGCTGTTCGAATCCGCACTGACAAGTCGGTCCGTGGTCGCGTACGCGTCACTCATTGTTGCCCCTTCAGTTTCCGCTGCATACGTCGCTCAATGTACTGCGAGACGATGCTCATCCCGGCGACGATGACGAACAGCATGACGCCGGCGACGAACAGCACGTCGACGGTACTCTCGGAGGCGCTCCCGTACTGGGTCGCAATCAGGCTGGTCAGCGTTGCGTTCGCGTCGAAGATGTCGAACAGTGGGTCGGCGAACTGCGTTCCCGAGGCCATGATCGCGGCGACGGCCATCGTCTCACCGATGGCTCGACCCAGACCGAGAATGACGGCCGCGGAGATACCCGAGAACGCCGCCGGGATGGAGATGCTCTTCATCGTCTGCCACTCGGTTGCGCCCATGGCGACGGAACCGTCACCCATCGACTGAGGGACGCTGGAGAGAGCGTCCTCGCCGACGGAGACGACCGTCGGCAGCGCCATCACGCCCACGACGATCCCCGCGATGAGGAAGCTCGCCCCGTCATCGAGGAAGTTCGTCTGGATGAAGCCGTTCAACACCTGGAAGCCGATGAACCCGTAGACGATGGAGGGGATGCCGGCCAGGATCTCCACGCCGGGCTTGATGAGCTCCCGCAGGCGGTCGCTGGCGACCTCGGCGATGAACAGCGCGCCGAACAGGCCGAGCGGCCCCGCCACCGCACCCGCGATGACGGTGACGACCACCGTCGCCCAGATCATCGGTATCAGCGAGTAGGCCCCGCTGAGGGGGTTCCAGTACGTCGGATCAGACGGCAGGACGGTTTCGAGCCAAAAGAACCAGCGGGCCGCTCCGCCCTGTTCTGGGATCAACAGTAGTCCGAGCCCACGTTCGAGAAACGCCGGCAGTGCACTTGCGAACAGGAAGAACGTGATGAACGCGACGGTCAACACCGTTAGCACCGTCGCGATCAGCGTGAGTAGACGTGCAACCTCAGCCTGATAGGTGACCCAGCCAACCGCCGTAACGAACACGAACGCCAGCAGCATGGGCAACGCCAGGGCCGGCCGAAACAGGAAGACGAGAATCGTCGCCACCAGCGTCGTCGCTATCGTACCGACAGCGAGCGTTGACCCGTCAACTCTGTCTCCGCTTGACACCGCCTCGCCCTCCGTCGTAGGTATGTCTTCTGTCATAGTATGGAAAATCGACCGACACGGTCGATAATCGTCAGATCGGGTCGGCTGGGGTCAATTACACCTGATCGGGAAGCTTGGCGCGCTCTTCCTCGCGGCGGCGTGCGCCAAGCTGGAAGTAGTTGTTCGGCGCAACGAAGGTGTCCTGGCCGAAGTCGGACAGGATCATGTTGATGACTGCGGCCTCTTTCTTCGAGGTGCCTTCCCACGTGTACATATGGAGGTCCCGCGAGAGGGGGTATGCCGTCGAGTCGAGGCCGTTCTCGTCGTCCTGATAGCTGTAGGTCGTTCCTTCCCATTCCAGCCCGACGGGGGACAGGCCGTCGGTGTCGATAAACGCCAGCGCAAGGTAGCTGATAGCGTTGTCGGCCTGTGCGATAGCCTGCGCGAGACGCTGGTTCTGGCCGTAGCGGTTGGCGACGGTGGTGTCCGCCTCGGGATTACCAAAGACGTTGGAGACGAAGGAGGTTCGCGTCCCAGAGCCCTTGACGCGGCCCAGCACCTGAATCTCGCGGTCCGGGCCACCGAGTTCGCTCCAGTTGGTGAGTTCGCCCTTGTAGAGGCTTTTGAGCTGGTCGCCGGTGATCTGCTCGACACCGGCGTCGGCGATCTCCTGGGAGACGACCAGCGGCTGGCCGTCCACGCCGACAACGTGGTCGATGAACTGGTCGTAGGAGTCCCGGTCCGGGAGTTCGTCCTCGACATTCCCGGAGGAATTACCCATGTCGTTCTGACCGTTCATGACCTTCTCGACGCCGGTCCCGGAGTGGGAAAGGCCGACCGTGAACTGGAACGGCGGGCCGTCTTCGCCGCCAGCTTCGAACCCGTAGAGACCCGCCCAGTAGTCAGCGAGATTCTGGTCCGTGTCGATGTCGTACTCGCCGTGGGGCCAGTACTCACTGTCGCTGGCCGGCCGGTTGGCGTTCCAGTACGAGGCCGCGGTGTTGGCGATGGGGTACACCGTTGAGGAGCCACCGGATTCGAGTGCGCTGGTACCGCCGGAACTACCGCCTGCATCGGTGCTTTCGGTCGCTTCCATCTCTGTCGACACCTCGGTGTCCTCACTGCCGCCGGAACTTCCGTCTGACTCGGGGTCACTGCTTCCACTGGAGCAGCCAGCGATCGCAGCGATACTGGTCGCACCTGTCGTTGCGATAAATTTCCGCCGCGATACGAACTCTGACAGCCCGTTTGAGTCGTGCGCCATCACCAGAGTCCAGTGAGACAGCTAATAAGTAACCTGCTAAGATAGCTATATTTATTACGTTAGTACTATATAGGTGTGGTATGACAAACACCCACGAACAGGTATAGATATATTAGCTTTCTTGCCGTCTTTGGGGCCTCAAGTACTCGTATACGGCATATATGAACAACCACACACATTACGGTGTTTCAGCCGTCTGCACCACTATTACAGGCGAATATCGTCGAAGAATCGACCCTCAGCCGGGAAATATGTCCCCAAATATTAGAGGTCCAATATAGTATATAGATATGAGTGGATTTATATCATCCCGTGAACGAGTGCCAGTCACATGGAGACACGCAAGGTCCAGGTGACGGGCGGGTCGACATACACCGTCTCACTACCCAAAGAGTGGGCGACAGAAAACGACGTGAGCGCGGGCAGCGTCGTCGAATTCCACGCTGAACGGGACCTACTGTTGCTCGCTCCACAGCGGGACAACGGCCGCGTAGAGGGGAGTCTCGACGTGGAGGGACTCGAAAACAGGCACGAACTCACGCGGGCGGTGATGACGATGTACGTCAGCGGGTTCGACATTATCCAGCTCGAAGCAACTCGGATAACAGCCGAACAGCGCCGCATTATCCGTGATGCGACACAGGGACTGGTCGGTCTAGAGATGATCGAGGAAACGACGGACCGGGTCGTCCTGCAGGACCTGCTGGATTCCTCAGAACTGTCTGTCCACAACGCGATCACGCGTATGCGGCTGGTCTCGTTGACGATGCTCTCCGACGCTGTCGAGGCACTCATTGAGGACGACGACGACCTCGCAGCGGACGTGATGCAACGCGACGACGACGTGGACCGCCTCTGGTACATGGTTTCGCGCGTGTTCCGAACTGTCCTCCGGAATCCAACGGCGGCCAACGAGATCGGGTTCCCACGCGAGACCGTCTTCGATTTCCAGTCCAGCGCCCGCCAGCTCGAGCGTATCGCCGACCACGCGACCAAAATAGCCAGCCTCTCGCAAGAAATCGGAGAGATCACCGGCGAAACGGCCGACCTGCTCGATCAGCTGGAAGCAGAGGCGATTGCAGTCCCCGAGACTGCGATGGACGCCCTGTTGGCTGAAGACTCCGACGAGGCCGTCGAACTGGCAAACGCGGCCCGGAGTCAGATCCCCGATGTCGACGAGACTGCCCGCGGGGTCGATGGCCAGATCCGGGAGTTCGACCCACAGAGCGCACAGGTACTGGGCCTCATCGTCGACTCCCTGTCCCGAACCGCCGACTACGGCGGCAACATCGCCGAAAGCGCCCTCCAGAAAGCCGCGCCCCGACCACAGTCCTGACCACTCGGCAGTATAAAAGTAGAGACAGCCGTCCTGTGGCCCTAGCTTGTCGAAACGATGCAGTGACGACGATGCCGCCTGATCGTGTCGAGACAGTCGACAGTGTCAGCGAGCGCCGGACACGTCACCGGACAGTCGCCGTAGAGATACCGAGCGAGACTGGTTCCGTCAACACCGGAGAGAGCGGCGGCTGACCGGCTGTGAAGCCGTTGCTGGCGGGTCGCTGCTACTGCCTCGCAGTCGGCCTCGATTTCGGCGAGTTGACCATCGATGCTGTCGAGTCGCGCCGGGTCAGTCGTTCGGTGCGCGTTCGCACCGAGTGCGGCCCCGCGGCGTTCACAGTTGTCGAGTGTCGCTCGCACAGACTGTAACGACTCCCGCTCGTCTTCAAGCGCCGGGAGCAGCGTCTCGCGTTCGTCGCGTGCCCCCTCGCTCGCGGTTAGCAGTGCCTCATACAACTGCGGGGTCAGGCGCGTTCCCGTCGCGATCTGTGTGCCGAGTTCCGGCCCGAACTCCATCGACATGTTGGCCTCCAGCGAGTCATCGTACTCAGCGTCGAAATGTGGTACAGCCATGACCGTCTCTCGGTAAGCTTCCCGGACGGCACGCAAGCTCGTATCGGGTTTCGGCTGCCGGACACTCAGCGCCGACATCCCGCCCGCAGACGTGTCGACTGAGCCTGGAGATTGTGCCGTCGGCTCAATAGCTACAAGCTGGGTCCGAAAGCGCCTGAACGCCGCCAGTTCAGCCTCGATACAATCGATCTCTCGCTGAACGACAGCGAGCGCCTGCTCGATCCGCGGCTGGCTTGTCTCGGTGTTAGACACGGACACTCAGCCGGAGTGTTTGCTGTCGTCGTATAGGTATTTTATATGTCTGCTATATAGACGATTGTATCGCTACCGGCGGAGTCGGCAGTGGTCCGGTGCACTCCGAGCGGCAGCGTCGCTGCCAGCGACAGGTGCTGTCAGACCATCCGTTCACGCCGTCCGCAACGGATGCACTTTTCCCGAGTGGGAGACTACGACCTGCTGGTGGCGATGACGAGATGTTACCCCCGCTGAGCCCCTTGTGACGATGGACTTTTTCTGAGCCACCATTTCACTCCGAACAGCGGCTAAAACGGTGCAGCAGGGCCTTCGTCGGTGTCTCCGTCAGCAGCCGCAGTATCTACCGGCGTCTCTCCATCTTCGGCACGTTCCAGCGCCCCGTCCCAGCCGTTCAGACCGGGTTCAAAGCTTACCACGTCGCCCTCAAACCCTTCGTACGACGCGATGAGTCGGGCGGCCTGCACGCTGGATTTGCCTTTCGGACACACTGTCACGACCTCGTCGTCGCCTTCGAACCGTTCGACTTCGTCGACAAGCGACGGGAACGGGACGTTCTCGCTCCCAGGGATGTGACCCCGCTCGAACGCGCCGGGTGAGCGGATATCGACTACCCGGGCCGTCTCCTCGTCGAGTTTCGACCGCAGCTCGTCGGCGTCGATTTCGCCATCCATATTCAGCCGCTAGCGGGCGATACCTAAACCTTCACCGGCTACAGCAAGCCGTCAGCCTGTGCCAGCAGAATGCCTTCGATGGTCGCGTCGTTAGCCGGTTCACGGCGGGCGACCTGTAGCGCTTCGTCAATGGGAACAGTCGTCACCGAGAGGAACTCGTTGTCATCGAGTTCCCGGTCGACCGGTTCGAGTCCCTCTGCAAAGACGATGCCGCGGCGGTGCCGGAGCACGCCGGTCGAACACGAGAACTCCTCGATAAGCGAGACGCCAGCGGCCTCGAACCCGGTCTCCTCGCGGAGTTCGCGCGCACCGGCGGTCGTGTAGGATTCGTCGTCCTCGACGATGCCGGCCGGGAGTTCGAGGCACTGCTCCCGGATGGTCGGGCGGTACTGGTCGACCATGACGAGTTCGTCGCCAGTCGTGGCGACCACGACGGCCGCATCGGGCAGTTCAGCCCAGTAGTAGTCCTTTTCGGACCCGTCAGGCTGGCGAACTCGGTCGTAACCGCCGGTGTACCAGCCGGTCTCGTACTCGCGTTCGCTCTCGACAATAGGCCACTCGTGGGCCGGTTCGCGGGTCATATGTCCTGTCGGACCGCGACGTGGTAAAACGTGCCGTTGTGCCGGACGACGACGCCGTCGTCGGTCACAGCCCCATCGTACTGCTGTCGCAAGGCGTCGCGTTCATCGAAGGGCGAGTGGGTGAACGCGCCCTTGAATCCGAGCGGGCCGCGCCAGTATGGCTCTGACTGCCCAGACGTTGACGGAGATGCATCGGCCAGCGCCTCGCTCGTGTACGGGAAGCGCCGCTCGGACTGGCTGCTCCAGTTGATTGCCGTGCCGTTGTCGACGCTGTACTCACCGTCGGTCGGCGTGGCGACAGCATAGTAGGGGTCCCCGCTCTTAAGGAGGCCCGGCAGCGCACCCAGCGCCAGCAACAGCACGACGACGGCGATGATGCCGAGCAGGGTGTTCCGTGTGACCGGGCGCATCAGACGACCTCACCGTAGATGCGACCGAAGGCTTGGCGACGGAGCGTCCCGACAGCGGCCCGGCGTTTGTCCTGAAACGTCGCCGCGACAGCTTGCTCTGCGAATGGGGCGGCGTGCCAGACGACGTTGTCGACGTTCTCCGCGCCGACCAGCGACACCTCGCAGTCCGTGTCTTCGCGCCACTCCTCGAACTCCGCCATCGAGCCGACCTGAACCGCGAGCGATTCCGCGAACAGCACGTCGCGGGCGGTTTCGACCACCTCGCTGGTAACGCGCTCCTCGTAGGCCTCGGCGTCGAGACCCATCGCCTTCGCGACTTCTTTGACGACGATTTGCGCCGTCGGCCCGAACGCCTCGTAGCGCTCGCGGGCCTCGGCTGCCGATGCCGGCGCGAACTGCCCCTCAGTGTTCATACGTCTCTTTGCCGCCGGCGGGACTATTCGGTTTCGTCTCCGTTCGCGCCAGTGTCGTCGCCATCGCCGGACGCCGACGTGTCGCTATCAGTGGCGTCCGCATCGCTCTCGTCGTCGCTATCGCGTAGCATCTCCCGCGTCAGGTCCCGAGCCTCGGCCAGCACCTCGCTGTCGTGGTCGCTGAGCGCGTTCGATTCCCGGTGGCGGTCCGCGCCCTGCGGGAGGTCGCCGTGGCCGTGTCCGTGCGCGTGGTCGTGGCTATGCCCATCGTCACTGCGGTCGACGGTATCCTCGAACATCTGCGGGAACTCCGTCTCCTCGGCGTATTCGACGACTTCGGTGGACAGTTCGTCCTCGCCGAGTTGTCCCCAGTCGGGGACGCGCTCGTCGAGCCACGCTTCGTGGTCGTCGCCGCCGGTCATCGCGGTAAACGCGAGGTGGTTCGCCAGATGCACGTCATCGGCTTGCGGGTCGTCACACACTGGACAGGCGTATCCCATCGGTGTGCAAAGCGTGGATGCGGAGCCGTATATGCAGTCGGGGTCTCGGAGCAGTCGTCGTTTCAGACCTGTGTTCCCGCTCTTCGCCGAGGCTGGAGTTGGGAACATAAAACAACGGAGTGAGACAGAACGCCTACAGCAGGCGGACCATTACCAATGCGTCCTCACCATTGCTATAGTAGTTCGGGATCGTTTTGCGGTGTTCGAACCCAAAGCGCCGGTAGAGCTTTCGCGCTCCGCCATTGTCGGCCCGGACCTCTAGCTTGACCGAGCCAGCACCCGTCTCGTCGATAACCTCCATCGCATGGGTCAACAGCGCGCTCGCAACCCCCTGCCGTCGGTACGCCGGCCGGACCGCAATATCCTTGATGTGGCCGAGCGGGGTACCATGGTTCGGCACCGTATCCGCGACGACGTAGCCTGCGACAGCAGGCGGGTCACCGTCGTCGTTTCCGGTTTCGGCGACGAGAAACCCCGTTTCGCCGAGATAGCTCTCCAGTGCAGAAAACGGCCATGGCTGTGGAAATGACGCCTGCTCGATACGATGGACCTCGATGAGATCCGCACGGACGGCGCGTCGAACCGCTGGCGTATCCGGCGTCTCCGGTCCGTCAGGAGCGACCGTTGTCACGTGTACACTTCGGTATGGACATACATATGTGTTACCGCCAACCGAAGATACCGCGGCTTCTGACTGTTTGTCGATAGGTGCTGATAATTCATGCATCAATCAGGCCGGGCCAGAGTTAGAACTCCGGAAGGTTCTTTAGTCTGACGAGTCTATATGTAAGTGCACCCGTTTTGGGTGCCACCACCCCCACCCCCACCCCTCTTTCCAAACTTTTCCATCGCTGCCGAGTTGTACTAGGCGTAGGTTCTGCTAGAGCTGACTGCATACGCTAGAGTGAAGCAGTACTGGCTACGGAGTGGGCCTGATCTGTATGGTGCTGTTGCGGTTCCGGTGTCCCGCTATCTGAGCTAAACGTGATACTAGGCCTCGTTTCACTGCTCAAAAAAGTCGCGGTCAGAAGGCGACCGCGCTACGCTCGGAATCGCTCTGTCGCGGGACCTACGGTCCCGCTGCGGGATTTGAGGTCGCTTCGCGACTCACTTTAGTCGTCAGCAGGTGCAGCGCCGCCTTCGTCGTGCTGCTGCTTCGTGTGCGAGAGCTTGCCACCGGCGGCGAGGATCTCGCGTTCGCGCTCGGAGGCGTCGAGCTGGCCGGTCGCTTCCCAGTCGTCGTTCACGCGGATGGTGAACTCCGTCTGGCCGGACTTGACGGCCTCGGCCGCGTCGTCGACGATCTCGATGTCGTCGCCTTCGTCGATCTGCTCGTAGGTTTCCTCGTCGATGGTGAGTGGGACGATACCGAAGTTGAACAGATTCGCCTTGTGGATGCGGGCGAAGCTCTGTGCGAGGACGGTCTCGATACCCAGGTACATCGGGCACAGGGCCGCGTGTTCGCGCGAGGAGCCCTGACCGTAGTTCTCGCCAGCGACGAGCACGCCGCCGTCAGCTTCGAGTGCGCGCTCCGCGAACGTGTCATCGACGCGCGAGAGCGTGAACTCGGAGAGCTTCGGGACGTTCGACCGGTACATCAGGATGTCCTGCGTGGCCGGGATGATGTGGTCCGTCGTGATGTTATCCTCCATCTTCAGGAGGGCTTCACCACCGACTTCGGTCTCCAGCGGGTCCTTCAGCGGCACGTCGCCGATGTTCGGGCCCTTGATGAGTTCGTCGTCGACGGCGTTGTCCGGCGCGATGAGGTCCGATTCGGAGTTGCCGATGTACTGGTCGGGCATTTCCAGACCGGGGGCCTCGAGGTCGCCGAGTTCGTCTGCGAGGTCCCGCGGGTCAACGATTTCGCCTTTGATCGCCGCCGCGGTGGCGACTTCCGGCGAGCAGAGGTAGACGTTGTCGTCCTCGATACCGGAGCGACCCTCGAAGTTGCGGTTGAAGGTCCGCAGGGAGACGGAGTCGGAGGCCGGGACGTGACCAATACCAATACAGGCACCACACGTCGCCTCGGAGAAGTTGACGCCGGCGGCCATCATCTCCGCGGTCCAGCCCTCACGGGCCAGCATCTCGGAGGCCTGCTTGGAGCCGGGGGCGACGATCATCTCGGTCTTCTTGTCGATGTTGCGCCCTTCCAGCATCTTCGCGGCCGGGAGGATGTCCTCGTAGGCACCGTTCGTACAGGAGCCGATCATGACCTGCTCGACGTCGACGCCCTCGACTTCGGAGACAGGGACGACGTTGTCAGGCATGGACGGCTCGGCGATGAGCGGTTCGAGGTCCGAGAGGTCGACGACGATCTCGTCGGCGTACTCGGCGTCCTCGTCGGGGCCGATGTCCTCGAAGACGTCCTCGCGGCCGAGGCGTTCGAGGTAATCCTTGGTCTGGTCGTCCGTCGGGAAGATCGAGGACGTCGCACCGAGCTCGGTCCCCATGTTGGTGATGGTCGTCCGCTCGGGGACGGTCAGCGTCTCGACGCCGGGACCGGTGTATTCCAGCACCTTGCCGACGCCGCCCTTGACCGACAGCCGGCGGAGCAGCTCCAAGATGACGTCCTTGGCGGTAGCCCATTCGGGCAGTTCGCCTTCGAGACGGACGTTGACGACTTCCGGCATCTCAATGTAGTAGGCGCCGCCACCCATCGCGACGGCGACGTCGAGGCCACCGGACCCGATGGCGAGTTCGCCGAGGCCGCCGGGGGTCGGTGTGTGGGAGTCGGACCCGAGCATCGTCTTGCCGGGTGCGGCGAAGTTCTCCTTGTGGACGTTGTGACAAATACCATTGCCGGGGCGCGAGAAGTGGGCCCCGAACGTGCCTGCCGCAGAGCGGAGGAAGCGGTGGTCGTCGGTATTCTTAAAGTCGAACTGATAGGTCTGGTGGTCACAGTACTGGGCGGCCAGTTCCGTCTGGACCTCTTCGAGGCCCAGCGCTTCGAACTGCAGCCAGACGAGCGTCCCGGTCGTGTCCTGTGTCAGCACCTGATCGATCTCGATCCCGATCTCTTCTCCGGGTGTTAGCTCCCCTTCGACGAGATGGTCGCCGAGAATTTTTTCCGTAAGCGTCTGTCCCATAACGTGCGTCAATGGATGGCGCGGCGGTATAAATCCCGCGTATTCCGTCGTATTTTTCATATAAAAATCCGTGCCGTCCGTCACTCAGAAGCGAGTCAACAGGTCGGGACAGCGGTCGTCCAGACCGGCAGGTCTTTCCACGACACTCGCACAGAACCGCGTATGTTCAAAAGCGGGCGGTTCGTCGCCGATGCTCTCGGCGATCTGAGAGACTCGCAGGTGCAACCGAACGGCGTCGACCTCACGCTCGGGGCGGTCTACGAGCAAACCGAGCCAGGGCGCATCGAACGCAACGACAAGACCGTCGGCGACCGGCAGGAAATCGAGCCTGACGACGGCGTCTACCACCTCAACCGCGGCGGCTACATCGTCGAGTACGCCGATCGCGTCGTCATTCCGGATGGCCACATCGGCTTTCTCCTTCCTCGGTCGTCGTTGCTCCGCAACTCCTGCATGCTCGATACGGCTGTCTGGGACGCCGGTTACGAGGGACGCGGAGAGGGGCTACTGGAGGTTCACCACCCGATCGAACTCGAACAGGGCGCGCGGATCGCACAGCTTGTTCTCGCTGACGCCGCTCACGAGGGGACGTACGAAGGAACGTATCAGGGAGAGAATCTCTGAGACGTAATCGCGGTCCCAGACGTGTCTCATAGCCCGAGACATGGTAGGCCATGCTGTGAATTTAAGTGGATTTCCTGAGTGCTGTCAATTGGTGCTTGAAGCAACTATACCCCGGTTCATACTGCCGTCAGCCTTCAGTACCCGGAAATTACACAAGCACCGTTTTCAGGTACGACAACTGTCTGACCGGGGTTTATCATTGTTGCTGCGTGACAGTGAGACATGATAGTAGAATTTCACATCGATGCCCCCCTCTTGCAGCGAACAGCTGAAACGCTGAGTAAAGCAGCGATACGGATACAGCGATTGCACTGCGAGAGCGGCGACTGCCGTGCCGTCGCCTGGATTGGCCCCGTCGAACGGCCCGCCATCGAAGCGAATCTGGCCCAGGACGAGAGTATCACCGACTATGCCCATGTAGCGGCAGAAGGAGATGGTCACTGGTATACCCTGCATACAACTGATACGACAATTGACACGATCGGAGAATCGTTATTGAATGCGGACGGGTTCCTCCTTGGTGCCGCACAGACCGGCGATGACTGGGTGTTTCGAGCCCGGTTCCCCGAGAAGAGTTCGGTACTGTCGTTCCGTGACACACTCGTGTCCAGTGATATCAACATCGACATTCAGACCATCACTGACGACACGGAAGCCTCCCCACAGTTCGGCGTGACGGACCCACAGCAAGAAGTGCTGTTGCTCGCGCTCAATCGTGGGTATTTCACCGTTCCGCGGGAATCGTCCCTCTCGGACCTCGCCGCGGAGCTCGGTATCTCCAGTCAGGCCGCTTCGGAGCGGCTCCGGCGGGGGACGCGAACGCTGGTACAGAACACGCTGGCGGCCCCTGAACGGCCGCTTGTCGGCTCACCGCCGGAGTAATCGGACCAAGAACGGCTTCCGGTTGGTAGAAAGTGAGAGTGGTGGGACGATGACCCGCTGTGAGCAGTGGGTCTGGGGGCGACAGATTGTTGAATAACTGCGTCTTGTGTCATTTGAGTCCCCAGTGTGGGTGACGTAGCGTCTGGTCCGTCACCTAGACGGTGGTTACTTCAGACAGTGAAACCGCTCATCCGCTGTTATAAGAAAAGGGAGCGTATGCTGGAGTATGAGCTCGAACGAGGGGACTGTGTATATGCTACGGAACCGGGCCACGGAGGGGTCCGGGGACTGGGTGAGCCCCGAACCCGCAGGTGATGTTATTGCTGATGCAGTTATCGAAGCGACAGATCTGGATGCAGATGATATTGACGAACTGGAGACATACGTCGACAGCGAATCACTCCGTGCGGTTGTCGGGGAGAGGACGACGGAGTCGCTGACGTTCGCTGTCGAAGGACACGACGTGACGATAACGGCTGACGGTGAGGTTTCTGTCGACGGGTAACGGGCGCTGACACGTATCCGTCCAAATGACATAAGACGGTGGCCCGAGAGCCCCAGGTATGACCCGCGTTGCACTCATCGCACACGACGACGAGAAGCCAGAGATGATCGATCTGGCACAGAGTTACGAATCAACGCTTTCGGAGTTCGACCTCGTCGGGACTGGCACGACGAGCAAGCGTATCATGGCAGAGACCGACCTCACAGTCGAACGTAAGGAGAGCGGGCCGATGGGTGGCGACACGCAGATCGGCGCAGAAGTCGCCGAGGGCCGCATGGACGGCATCGTCTTCCTCCGGGACCCGCTGACGGCACAGCCCCACGAGCCGGACATCTCGGCGCTCCTGCGCATCTGTGACGTCCACGACGTGCCGCTGGCGACGACGCGAACCTCGGCGGAGTACATCCTCGAAGGGCTGGCGCAGGACAAAGCCGACGACTAAGCTCGTTGGGAGCGGGAGACAACCGTCTGCAATCTACTTACTCGGCCTACGTCGGTCGCTCCGCGTACTCGATGGGGTCCCGTTCGCCGATGCGCTGGAAGGCTTCGAGCCGGAACGCACAGGCGTCACACGTTCCACAGGCCGGTTCGTCGTCCCGGTAGCAACTCCAAGTGTCCGCGTAGGGGACGCCAAGTTCGACGCCGCGCTCAGCGATATCGGTCTTGGACCACTCGACGAAGGGCGCGACGAGGTCGATGTCGGTGTCGGGTTTCGTTCCGGCGTCGATGACGCCCTGAAACGCGTCAAAGAAGGTGGGGCGGCAGTCAGGGTAGCCCGAGAAATCCTCGCTGTGGGCGCCGATGAAGACGGCTCCGCAGTCGTTGGCTTCAGCGTAGGAGACCGCCATCGACAGCAGGTTCGCGTTCCGGAACGGGACGTAGGAGGTCGGAATCTCATCGCTGTCGGTGTCGGCGTCCGCCACGTCCATCGAGTCGTCGGTTAGCGACGACGCGCCGATCTGGGTGAGGTGGCCGGTTTCGACGTGGAGGAAGTCAGCTGCGTCGACGTGGTCGGCCAGCGCGCTGGCACAGTCGTACTCCCGGTCCTCAGTGTTTTGCCCGTAGCTGGTGTGCAGCAAATACAGGTGGTCGTAGCCGCGAGTCTGTGCTTCGTAGGCTGCCGTGGCGCTGTCCATGCCGCCGGAGGCGAGCACGACAGCGCGGGTATCGTCAGTCATCTGTAGTCAGTCAGGTCAGTCAGGTGCCCGGTGCGTCGTTCCAGAGGTCGACGTGGAGTCGCGGTGTGTATCGGTAGCCGTGCTCCAGCGCAAGGTCCGCGACCGTCTCCCGGGTCGCTTCGAGCTGGTCGCGCGTCTGTCCTTCCGGCATCAGCAACACGTCGTCGTCACGTACGCGGGTGGACGCAGCGTCGCGGAGTCGCTCGACGAGGCGCTCGATTTCGGCCATGTCTTCGCGGCCCGTAACGACGAACTTCAGTTGCGTATCGTAGGTTTCGACGAGGTTGGCCAGCGTCGGCACGTCGAGCCGACGCTCCTCGTGGCGGTCCGCCCACTCGCCATCACCGTCAGGGTCACGTTCGGGCGTCGGTGTGCTGGAGGCCAGTTTCGGGCTGACGCTGGCGAGGTCGATAGGGGCATCGGGGACGACGGTCCCATTGGTCTCGACCGTCGTGTGGTATCCCCTATCATCCAGGCGTTCCAGCAAGTCCTCGCTCGAATCGTGAATGAGCGGTTCACCGCCGGTCAGGACGACATGGTTGGCATCGTACTCCTCGATAGCCGCGATTACATCGTCGACGGTGAACCAGTCGTGAGTCGGCTCCCACGAGGTGTGATATGAGTCACAGAACCAGCACCGCAGATTACAGCCGCTGGTCCGGACGAACACACTCGGGACGCCGGCCAGTCGGCCCTCGCCCTGGAGGGACTGGAACAGCTCGTTGATGGGCAGGTCGCCGGACTCGGCGTCTGCGTCGGTTCCCTCGATATCGAGACCGGGCGCGTCGTTTGCGACCGGCATCAGCGGATACAGAGTTCGCTGGTCTCCTGAACAGAGACGGCCACATCCGACACCGTCTCTGGGAGGCGGTCGGCGAGACGCTGTTCCAGTATCGCGGCCATGACCTCGGCTGTCGGCGGATGGTCGAGGACGACCACGGCGTCGCCGTCGCCACTGGCATCGAACGCCTCGACCAGCGGGTCGCCAGTCTCAAGCAGGAACCGGTGATCCCACTCGTCGACTACATCCGTGATTTCGCCCTTGTCGACGACCCACCCCTCGTCAGTGAGTTCGCCGGTGACGCGGACAGTGATCTCGTAGTTGTGTCCGTGCGGGCGCGAGCATTTCCCGTCGTGGTGTAACAACCGATGGCCCGCAGAGATACGGAGCGGCCGGTCACCGCCGACGACGAGTTCGCGTTCAGCGTCGGCGAGCGTGTCATCGGCCTTCGATAGTCGCTGAGACATACCACGGTATTATCGGTCGGTGGCTTAACTCTCACGGGAGCTGGCCAGCCAGTGCCTCGGTAACACGGAAGCCGAAACGGAAGGGGAGTCCAGTAGTCACTGTCCGACAGTACGAGTGCAGTAGCGGACGTGTATCGAGAGCGAGCGGACCGTGACTAGAGAACAGCTTTCACCACATGCTGTCGCTCAGCAGCCTCCGAAACCCGGTTCCGCGTGGTATTGTGAGGGCTATTCAGAGGGTGTTCCGTCAACGACGGCCGCGAGTCGTCGGTTCATCGCCCGGAGGTACTCGGCGGCAGCGTCGGGATCATCATTGTCGAGCGCGGTGCGCACTTGCTCGTAGCCGTGGAGCAACTGTGAGCGCAACTCACACTCCGGGAGTTTGTTCCGGCTGACCGTCTCTGCCGACGCAACGGTCTGTCGAGCCGTATCGAACTCCGCGCCACTGATCGCCGACTCGCCCTCATCAACGAGTTGTGTTAGCACCGCGTGTACGTCGCTGGGCAGGTCTCTGGGCACAGACGCTATTAGATATGCACAGTGATAACGGTCGTGTTGAGTGGACAGCGGAGAACGAAACGTAAGCTCCAGACGACAGTTACTGCGAACAGTGACGATTACTCCCGAGACACACTGACGGTGGTTTTAATCTGTTCTGTCCCTTGTGTGTATTATGACGACCGATCGGCTGTTGTTAGTCGAAGACAGCGATTTCCTCGGGACACAACTACAGGACGCACTTCGGGGCTACAATTTCGCCGTCGATGTCGTTTCGACTGCCCGTGAAGCAGAGCGACACGTTGCCCAGAACGAGGTCAATTGTGTCGTAACGAACTACGATCTGCCGGATGAAACTGGCATTACGCTGGCCAGGGATCTGCCCGACTCACTGCCGGTACTCCTTCTGACAACGACCGAACTGGAATCTATTGCGACCGAGGCCCTGGAGGCCGGCGTAACCGATTTCGTCCACAAAGACAACATTGTCGGAGAGATGAATATCGTGGCCAATCGGGTTTCGGTGGCAGTCCGTGCAGGCCGGGAGTAACCGCGAACCACAGCGGGCGGCAGCAGTGGCGGCGGCCCGTCTCGCGGGCGACTATCGCTGGCGAACATCGGCGTAAGGGATAGGTCACTGCAGCCCACAGAGTCGGGTGTGACACGACGTGCCGTCGAACGGGAGTTCGAACGTTACCTTTCGCAGTTCGTCGACGAGACGTACGCAGCATTTGACGTGGCAGCCGTACTGCGCGGGTCAAACGGGAGCGGGGGCCGCGTTGCTGGCAAACTGCTGAACAACAGCCGCCCGCTAGAGCGCCACGTTGTCCGGCCGAAACTCCAGTCCTACCAGCAACAAATACTCGACCAGCTGGAGCCAGTGCTTGATTACGCCGCCACTGATGCGGCGTTCGACACCTATGCTGATGAAGTACTGGCCCGAGATATCTACTGGAACGCGCTCCGGGACACCGTCCGTGGCGACCGACGAGATCAGATCCGAGAGCGACTGCTGGCCCGCCAGCAGTCGTTTGGCGATGACCTCGAACCGCTGGTGGCCGCCGACAGCGACGACTTCTGGACTGCTGTCACCGAGGCATACAACCAGGAAACCGCGACAGATATCGTCCAGACGCACTTCGAGTTCTCCGTCCCACTGCGAGAGGACCAGAATGCCTTCGCCTTCGAACTGCGCATCGACCCTGGCGAGGTGCTGGGTGGTCTCGCACGGGCCCTCCCCACGCTCGATGTCGAGTTCACCGACGAGGCGTTGCGATCGATGCGCCGCGCTGAACAGCAGGTCATTCCGTCGGCGAAGGCTGACGTAGAACAGGCGTACGAGTCATAGAGCGGCCCTGCCCCCAGGTCTTGTTTGCGACAGTTCACGCTACACGGTTGGTGTTCCTCAGAAGTCTCATCCGAAAGTGGACACGACGGCCGTCTTGGCACGTGGACGGCCGTCGTGTCAGGTATTGGTGTTGGTGTTGACTGACGACGGCAGGGATGGTTTACTCACGTCGGCTCGGCCTCGGACTCCGCGAGACCGATAGAGCATGGGAGCTTGGCAGCGAACGCCGGTGATGGCGCTCGCATACGGGCTACAGTACGTAGACCAATCAACCTGCCATCGATTTCCATGTACCCATATGGTAAATAACCTACGGAATATGTTACTTCTATACTGAGTAAATCATTATAGTCCGCTTTCAGCGACTAGAACACCGGAACGCAGGCGGGGACCAAAATACTAGAAATCTGGTAATTCTTTGGCACAGGTCGCGGAAGTTGAACGTGGCAGTGAAGCGGCCGACGTCGCGTCAATCGCCGAAGGGCCAGTCTCCTGTAATCTGCATCCCTTCGGCGAGGTTCTGGGCTTCGAGCGCATCGGCGATCTCCGCGGGGTCTTTGTGAGCAGGCCGGACGGAGTCATCTGCAAGCGTCACAGCAAGTTCAGTCAGGAGGACAGCCTGCTCGCGGACCGTCCGGGGTTCCAGTTTGTCCAGCGTATCGGCGTGGGTGTGGCCCCAGCCACGCCCCTCGCCGCCGGTTTCGCTGGTCACGTGATAGCCGGGGACGCCCCGCTGTACGAACGGCCAGTGGTCGCTATGGGGGCCTTGCTCCGGCGTGAGCGAAATGGGATGATCAAGGCGATCGGCCACATCCTCGGCAGCGGTCGTCAGTGCGTCGAAGCCGTGGGTGTAACACTTCAGCGTGCGACCCTGAACAACGCCATCGAAGTTGAGCACGGCCGTTACGTCGTCGAGGGTAGTTTCGCCGGCCAGCCGGTTTGAGCCGACCAGTCCGACCTCCTCGGCACCGAAGGCGACGAACTCCACGCGCGTCGCCAGTTCGTCCTCGCGGCCGGCCAGCGCGCGGGCCACCTCGACGACCATTGCCGTCCCAGCCCCGTTGTCCATCGCCCCCTCCGCGATATCGTGGGCGTCGACGTGGCTGGTCACCAGCAATCGCTCGTCCGTGTCTGGTCCCAGTTCGGCGTGAACGTTCTGGCTCGTCGCCGTGGGGGTCTCGCAGTCGACGCTGAGGGTGACGTTTTTCCCGGCGTATCGGCGAACCAGCCGCGCGCCCGTTTCGCTGGCGACGCCGATAGCCGGGATCTCGCCGATTGGTGCGTCCGCCGTGCCGACGCTCCCGGTCGGTGGCAGCACGCCGTCGACGTGGTTACGGTAGACGAACCCCGCGGCTCCTGCCTCGACGGCGTGATAGTACTTCTCTCGGCGGTGGATATACCGGTCGTACCAGTCGGGCACGTCCGAGCGGGCCTGCACAATCTGGCCCTCGCAGTCAGCGTCCTCGAAATCCTCCGGGAGACCGTGACCGACATCGACCAGTTCGCCAGTCACTTCGCCGGCCGGCGACCGCGGGAGGGCGATGCATTCGTGGGCCTGTGTCGCGACCGGTGAGCCATCAGCGTGGACGGCGCTGTCGCCCCGTTCCCAGCCCTGTATCTCAAACTCGGAGAGGTGGGCGTCGCGGGTGAACTCTGCCAGCGCGTCCCGGGTCGCCTCGGCGGCCGCCCGTTCGCCGCCGCTGCCAGCCATCCGGTTCCCGATATCGACCAGTGTCTCCAAGTGGTCCCACCCGGCCGTACTGGTGAACGTGTCTCCGATCCAGTCAGTGTCGTCCATACGTCTCGGTGGGGCCGTGCCGGGTTTGAAATTAGGGGTCGGCGGGCCGGAATCGGTGACGGTTACGACGACGCGAGCGGGCCGTACCGACTGGTGAGTCCATACCCCAGAACGGCCAGAGCAGTGACGGCGAGGCCGAAGCAGAGCAGAGAAAGAAGCAGATCAAGCGGTGTGACAGCTATGGCTGGCTGGCTCAAGAGACGGTAGTACGCCGAAAGGATCCCACTGCCGAGGACACTCGCGGCGAGAAAGCCACCGAAACTGGCGAGACCGACGACGGAAGCGGCGGTAGTACAGTACCGCCGAGACAGGTCACGCCGCCTGGCGTCGACGTACACCAACATGGTGACGGCTGGTGATACGAACAGGGCGACGACAACCGGGAGGAGGGTCATAGCCGGACAGTTGGCTGCAGGGCTACATAAAATCGGCTCCCGGTAGCTGGCCGGTCAGTAATCTGGGGTCGCCGTCCTCGGTAGGTTCTTGGACAGATACTCCAACAGGCGCTGTCGGGCCACAACCGGGCCTAACCGGCTCCCCGTCACTTCCAAGGGTTCGGGACCAGTTCGGACTGCACCGTCGCACCGACGGCGAGATGCGTGTCGGTCGTCGGCTCGGCGATACAGAGCAGGACGTAGCCGTCCGCCAGATGCCGGTCCTTGAGCGCCCGTGGCGGGCGGTGATGGACCACGTCGCCGGACAGCAACCGAGCAGTACAGGTCCCGCACGCGCCGGTCCGACAGCCGAACGGCAGCCCGATATCCGTGGCCGCCGCGGCATCGAGTATCGTCTCACCGGCCGGCACCGAAATTGTCTCGGTACGCTCGCTGTCCTGCCAGTCTAGCAGAACCTCGGTCATCGGCTGCCTAACCGCATCGCCATCATTGCCACACGTCGCTGGTGCAGTCTCCGTCAGGCCACCGAATCTCGTGGGCCCGAGCGGGGCCTTCGGGAAGGTCACCGAAGTCCACGAGGAAGTCCCGGTCCAGCGACATCGTTCCCGTTCGCGGGTCCACATCGGCTTTGAGCATCACTGACCCGTTCTCGGCTTCCTCGGGGAAGAACTGGTTGTCCCATGAAGAAAACAGCGAGGTCGTCCAGTACAGTCGCTCGCCGTCAAGCGAAAGCTGGAGCATCTGCGGACCTGCGACAGTGTCACGACCCTGGACCTGTTCGATGTCGCCGAAGTAGCCGCCGATGGAGATGGAATCCGCCTTTCGGGGATTTGACGGGTCCGAAATGTCGTACATCCACACCTCGCCGTGGAGCCAGTTCGACCCGAAGAGGTAGCGGTCGTCCATCGAAATGAGGATATCCGTCACCAGTGCTGGCACCGGCATATCCCAGCCCTCGTGCTCGCGGTCATCGAACTCGATGACCGGTTCGGCGTGGTACTTGCCGTCCGACTCGTGGAAGTGAATGATGTTCGAGGACAGCGCCGCGCCGACGTAGCCGTGGGTGCTCTCGGGCGTGTGCAAGAAGCGGGCTTCCAGCGGAATCAGGCCGTCCTCGCCGAGGTCGATAGTCTGCTCGACGGTGCCGGCCTCCCAGTCCCAGAAGTTGAGCCGCTGGCCGTACTTCCCGTCCTCGACATCGTCCAGATCGAAGCCGGGGTAGTAGGTTTTCGGGGCTGCCCACTCCGTCGAGAGCATCACGTTCTGGCGAGGCTGGTACCAGTAGTCATAGTTCATCTCGATCTCGCCGGGTGGGTCCCACCGGCCCTGTACCTCGAAGTCGTCGTTCAATTCGAGGAAGCCACCGGGGAGGTCACCGTCGGCATCGCCCAGCATGGAGATGAGGATCTCACCGTCGGGGATGCAGTGGACGGTGTGGGGCGCGGAGAGGTCGTGGTCGTACACCTCCTCCGGTTCGATGACTTTCGTCAGTTCGGGGTCGCGGCGCTCCTTGGTGTCAACGATGTGAATGCGTGAGGACCGCTGGCCGGGAATGACGAGATGCCGGCGCTCCAGCCCCTCCATGTGACACGAGGAAGAGCAGGCGTTCCACCCGAAATGGTGGAGTTCGTCGCCCTTGTTCGGCATCTGGACCCGATTGACGATCTCGCTGTAGGTGTCGGAGTCGGGGTCGACATCGACGACGGCCAGAAAGTCCGGCGCGTCGACGTCCTGACCGACGTGCAGGCCCATCACGTACGCGGTCTGTTCGGGTTCGGCTTCCTCGATTGCAGCCTGCGGAGTGGCATAGCCCGGCCCCTCATGATCGTGGTCATGATGGTCGTGTGTCTCGCTCTCGGCTGGCTGCTCTGCATCACTCATGCGTGTTAGTTACAGACACATTATGTTTTAGTGACGTATTCCGGCTGAAACAGCCGCTACATGCGGTGTGGTAATGATGGCGTCCGGAGCGATGCACGGGCCACCGCCAGCTTCATCCCAGTTGTCGCCAGCTCCAGATCGGTTCCCAGTCGAGCAGCCGCTCGGCTTTCGTCGTGTCGATGAGCGCTGTGTACAGGTTCTCGTCGTCGGCTGCCGGTCCCCGGTAGTCAGCCTCGGGGTACAGCTCCGCCGCGAGTTCAGCGCTCGGTGTCTCAGCGCTCGTGTCCGGAGCCGACACCCAGAGCCGCTGGTGGCCGGCGAACGACGCCTCGATGGCTGCCTCGACAAGCGTGACAGCATCAGTGGCGTGGATGTAGCCACAGAGCGTGTTGCGCTGGGTGTGGAAATGGTCCGAGTTCCGGAGCCCAGCGAGGGTACGGTCAGCCTCGACGAACGTCTTGCGGGCCAAGTCGTCATCGACCACCCACGGAAACCGAAGCGACGTGATGGTCTCCGGCGCGTCCGCGCTCCGGCGGGCGAATCCGTCAGCGACGATCTCCAGCGTCTGTTTTCCCATTGCGTACGGGTTCGATGGCGTGAGTCGGTGGTTCTCATCAATCGGGAGGTAGTCAACCGTGATAGGGTCCGGTTCGAACCCGCCGCCGATGGCGCTGAAACTTGACGCCAGAGCGACCGTGTCGATACCCAGTTCGCCGGCCGCTTCCAGTACGTGATAGCTGGACATGACGTTGCTCTCGTAGGTCCGGTATCCCGGCGTCTGGTCGGGCGTGGGAATCATGCCGAGGTGGACGACAGCGTCGACATCGCTCTTTGCGAGTGCGCCGTACACCTCGCCCGCGTCGAGCAGGTCGGTCCTGACGTATGCGTCCGAATGGTCTTCCTCTCGTTTCCCACGGGAGAGGTTGACCGTTCGATACCCCTGTGCGGTCAGGTGTTCGAGGACATGCTGGCCGACACGGCCGTTGCCGCCGGTGACGGCGACCGATTCAGGCATGTGAGGGTATGCAGCAGACAGGCTCAAAGGAATTCCGCCGGGACACATCGAAGCCGGTCGTCACGCCGCAGCGAGCGCCTTCCGAACGGCGTCCTTGATCGGCGTCTGTTCGATCGGCACGACGTCCTGCAGGTCGATTTCCGGGTCGACCGTGACCGGGTTCCGCATGCTCTCGGCCAGCGGCCGGGCGATGGCGTACTGTACGTCTGTCGTAAATCGAAGCCAGTGCGAGGACAGACCGGGCGTCATCACTGGCACAGGGACAATAAACACCCGCTTGCCCTTCTCTGCCGCGGTGAGTTTCAGCAACGACTCGTAGGACCACACTGACGGCCCGCCGATGTCGTAGGTCTCGCCGCGAGTCTCGTCGGTACCGAGTAACGCCACAAGGTAGCTAATCGCGTCGTCGACGCCAATGGGCTGACACGGCGTTCGAACCCATTTCGGGACGAGCATCAGCGGCAGGCGGTCGGTCAGGTCGTCGACGATCCGAAAGCTCGCACTCTCCGGGCCGATGATAACCGCCGCCCGGAGCACTGTCAGGTCGAATGACCCCTCCACCAGCACCGATTCGACTTCGCGCCGCGACGCCAGATGTGGCGAGAGGTTCTCCTCGTCACCGCTGATACCGCTGAGATAGACGACACGGTCGACACCCGCAGCTGACGCCGAGTCAGCGAACCGGCGAGCGTAGCGACGGTCTAGCTCAGCGAAGTTCTCGGAGGTGAGCGAGTGGATGAGGTAGTACGCAACGTCGATATCGTCACAGAGACCGTCAAGGGAGTCCGGGTCGCCGAGGTCGCCCTCAAATGGCTCAACCCCTTCAGGAAAGGACTCCTCGCTCGCGCTCCGGGAGAACGCCACCACATCGTGGCCTGCGTCGTCCAAGGCACGAACCAGTCGCCGTCCGATGAATCCGGTCGCACCCACAACGAGCACACGCATGTGTTCGTACCTTGTGTCGGAACCCCAAGGACGTTGCGGCGATTCCCTTGCAGTCCTGTCGATGTCCGGGACCGCAGAACAAGACACATCGCCTATACAGTGGGTCGCAGAAAGCGGGCGGCGAGGGATTTGAACCCCCGACCATCTGGTCCGGAACCAGGCGTTCTGTCCGCTGAACTAGCCGCCCACAGAAAACGGTATCAGACTGTCCGTCTTAACGGTTGTGAACCACCGGGGCGAACAGCGGGACTATCGTGTTTGTGGAGCAGTCCCTCCTCACTCGTCGAACCAAGCCTCCGCACGAGTCTTGAGTGATTCACCGACCGACTGCGGCTTCGTGTTCACCCAGGCTGCACCGTTCAGTTCGCTTGGCTGGATCGAGATACACCCGTTGCGATACCGGCCATCGAAGTACGCCCAGAGCGTATGCAGTCGTTCATCGGAGCCATCAGCCACTGTCCGCAGGTGTTCGAGGCGAAAGCAGTCCTGTACTGTACACTCGATACCTGTTTCCTCATGTACTTCACGGACAGCAGCGTCTTCAAAGGTCTCACCGGACTCAACACCACCGCCGGGGACTTGCCACGTCGCGCTACCGCGATGGAGGATCATAAGGACCCGAGTCCCGTCCTGCTGGTCGTTCGGTCCCATCGAGTCAGACAATTCGGCCGCTTGCTCGGGCGCCCGGACCACCCAGACGTACCCGCTGCCGACGTAGCCGTCGCGGACGACCGTCCGAAGGTAGTCGAAGAGTTCGTCGGACACAACCTCGTCTTTGTCACGCACGGAGACACCGTCGTAGTGGTCAAGCAGTCGGTCTTTACACGTCCGGACTCGCGTTTCGTTCAACTCGGCGGGCATAACAGGTCAGCACAAAGAGCGGCGATAAAATGTGAGTGAGCGGTGGTCTCAGGGCGACTCGCCGGTTTCGAGGGTAAAGTCGCTGGTCGGATAGGCGACACAGGTCAGGCAGTACCCTTCTTCCATGTCGTCGTCCATCAGCGAGTCGTTGTTGCTGTGGCGGATGTAGTCCTCGGCCGGGCCGTCCTCGATGTGGCCGGCACAGGAAATACACTGGCCCTCGCGGCAGGCGTAGGGGAGGTCCCAGCCCTCCTCTTCGCCGGCGTCGAGAATCGGCTCGTTGTTGGCGACCTCGATTGTCTCTCCTTCCTTGGCGAATTCGATTTCGTAGTACTCGACCTCGTCGTCGGCGATGTCATCGGGGTCGAAGCCTTCGTCTTCTTCCTCGACTGCTTCACCTTCGCCGAGTTCGCCTTCGGCCTCACCAGCCGGAATCGCTGCGGCACCGCCACCACCGATAGAACGGTTGTACGGCTCCGGGAAGTCCGTCTCAGGGACTGTCGCAGCCCGCTGCTCGAGGACCTCCTGAGAGATATCTTCCGGTGCCTCCCAACCGGTCCCTTTGGCGTAGTGGAGCGCGACCACTATCAGGGTAAGCGTGGCCCCGACGGCGACTCCAACGAGTTCTACCATGTGCACGGCTATGGAATACTGGTTTAATTAGCTGTTGTTTCACCCGCAGCCACCCGCGAACGGCCCGGCCATCAGATGACTATGTGCTCGGCGGATGCAATTAATTTCCACATTGTTTAGTAACCTCAATTAATGAAAGAGCATATGGGACTAAAAGATTCGTGGAACAATCTCGGTACCGCAGGGAAGGTACTCGTCGGATTGGGTGTTGGTATGGCTGTCCTGTTTATCCTGATTCCGCTTGTCATCATCGTCGCGGCGGTAGTTGCATCCTTCGTGTTAGGTATGGGTAGCGGTGGAGGCGACGTAGCTGTGGCCCCGCAGGCCTCGTTCTCGTTCGAGTACGAGCAGACACCAGACGGGGTAGTTACTGTCGTGACGCACGACGGCGGTGATACGATCAGCGCGGAGCAACTCACTATCGAAGTGGCAGACGGACAAACAGTAGGGTGGAACAGTGACGACGGCGAAGTGACTGTCGGCGATCAGTCAAGCGTTAGCGTCGAGGGCGGAGACGAAGTCAGCCTCGTCTGGCACGGAGACGACCAGACAACAGTGCTGGCAAGAAGTACTGCACCGGCAAGCGAATACTGAAGCGACGCGGGAACACACTCACTCCCGTCGTGGGACCTCGTGGCGACCGAAGCCGTATCGGAGTCGGCTGGCAAGGCGGCGCGAGAAGCGCCCGTCATCGGCCCGCGAGCCGAACCGCTCGGCCAGCGACTGGTAGATAAGCGGCACCGGGACTTCCTGTTCGAGTGCCTCCTGCACGGTCCAGGTGCCGGTCGACCCGCCTTCGACGCGGTCAGCCACGTCGCCGAGGTCGTTGCCTTCCTCGCGGAACGCCTCCTCGCAGAGTTCCAGCAGCCACGATCGGATGACGGCCCCGTTGTTCCAGGTGTTGGCGACCGATTCGAGATCGAGGTCGTACCGGCCGTTTGCCAGCAGTTCGAAGCCCTCGCCGTAGGTCTGCATCAGGGCGTACTCGACGCCGTTGTGGACCATCTTGACGTAGTGGCCCGAGCCAGCCGGCCCCATCCGGTCGTGGCCGTCGGGGCCGGTCGCGACAGCATCGAAGACAGGGACCAGTTCGTCGTAGGCCCACTTCGGGCCGCCGACCATCAGCGAGAAGCCGAGTTCCGCACCGGCTGGGCCGCCGGAGGTGCCACAGTCGAGGTAGGCCGCGTCGGTGGACTCGGCGCGGCGAACTGAATCCTCGAAGTAGGAATTGCCGCCGTCAACCACGATGTCATCGCTGTCAAGTGTCGGAGTCAATTCGTCCAGCGCGGCGTCGACCGGGTCGCCGGCCGGGACCATCAGCCAGATCCGTTTCTCCGAGCCGAGTTTCTCCACAAGGTCTGCGATGGACGATGCCGGCCGAGCACCAGCGTCTGCCGCGTCAGCGACGCTCTCCTCGTCGATATCGAAGACGACGACTTCGTGGCCGGCTTCGAGTACGCGGTCGACGACGATGCGGCCCATGCGTCCGAGTCCGATGACGCCAAGTTCCATACCGAGGAGTCACCGACCGAACAGGTAGAGGTTGCGATTCGACAGAAAAGCGTGGCACGAACACCACCCGTGCCGTCGTCAGTCATGGCGCCGTCGCCAACCGGCTATCCCTGAAGCGACCGTGGGAGAATCGCCACGAGTCCTGTCCCGTACTGCACCGAATAGTCCGGCTCTGGAACGCAAAAAATCCACGGAAAATACTCACCTCGGCCGTGACAATTTGGGGACCACTGCCGTTTTGTTCCGGCCACACCTGCTGAGGATATGGACGACCGAATACGCGAACACGCCCGGATTCTCGTTGACTGGAGCGCTCGCATCGACGCGGGCGACGACGTGGTGCTGGCCGTTGAGGACGGTGCCCACGACCTCGCAGTCGCCGTGGCCGAACAGCTGGGTGACCGCGGCGCGAACCTCCTGTCGACGTATCAGTCAGACGAACTCACGCGGGCCTATCTGCAGGCCCACGACGGGTCATTCACCGAGAACCCCGAGTACGAACTGGCGCTGTACGAGCGAGCCGACAGCGTGCTGTTCCTGAAAGGGTCGCGAAATACCACCGAGACAGCCGACGTGGACAGCGACCGGCGGCAGGCGTACTCGACGGCTCGACAGGAAATCAGAGAGGCCCGGCTGGACACCGACTGGGTATCGACACAGCATCCGACGCGGGCGATGGCCCAGCAGGCCGGAATGGCCTACGACACCTATCAGGACTTCGTCTACGACGCGACGCTGCGGGACTGGGAGGCACTGGCGGATGAACAGGCCCGGCTAAAGGATATTCTCGACGACGGCAAAGAGGTCCGAATAGTCGCCAACGGCACAGACATCACGCTGTTCATCGACGGCCGCATCGCCGTCAACTCCGCCGCCAGCGTAGCGTACGACTCGCACAACCTCCCCTCCGGCGAAGTGTTTACCGCGCCCTACGACACCGCCGGCGTCGTCACCTTCGACGTTCCGATGACGATACAGGGTCGCCGCATCAAAAACGTCGAAATGACGTTCAAAGACGGCGTCGTCGTCGACTGGTCGGCCGAACAGGGCGAGGCAGTCATCGACGAAATCATCGGGACCGACAGCGGCTCCCGCCAACTGGGCGAACTCGGTATCGGGATGAACCGCGGCGTCGACCGCATCACCGATAACATCCTCTTCGACGAGAAGATGGGCGGAACAGTCCATCTCGCGCTCGGACGTGCGTACGATGCCTGCCTCCCCAAGGGCGAATCCGGCAACGACAGCGCCGTCCACGAGGACCTCATCACGACGATGGGCGAGGGGTCGCGGCTCGAAGTCGACGGGGAAGTCGTCCAGAAGGACGGCGTATTCCGCTGGGAAGACGGCTTCGAAGGGTAGCTGTCGCGGGACTGCGGTGCTGTGGGCCGGGAATAGATGTTCTGATGCCGTGGGCCGGGAGCGCCCTCCGTGGCGCGACTCGGGGAAGGGCAGGTCTGCCGAGGGCTGTACTGATGCTGTTGTGATGTACCGCGAGCGGAGCGAGCGGTTTCACTCCGAGCGCGGCCCCAGGCCGCGACTCGGAGGTCGTTTTTAGCGTAGATTTTTGCGAGGAGCCCTCCCACAGCGGCGCGAAGCGCCGCGAGGAAGGGCGACGAAGTAAAAAGGTACTAGATGGCGAGGAACTGCGACACCAGCCACTTCGTAAACGTCCCAGTAATAGCCCCGATCCACGAGAGAATCACGAAATGCATGTAAGTGTTGGCGTTATGGCCGCCATCAATGGTTCGGATCATCAGCGACGACAGCATCGCGCCAAACATGATAATAATGATCAGCAGGAACTCGATGAGCGGGATGTTGTAGACGCTGGTGTTGATGAGCGAGGCGGCGTCAAGCCGGCTCCCGGTGCTCAGGTTGAGCGACATATCGGCGAGGATGTTGACGACCTGTAGGCCGATGAAGAAGGCGAAAGTCGACGCGGCGGTCATCCCGTAGAGGAGGCCCACAAGCGTCGTCGCCGCCTGCTTGCGCTTCTGGCGGAGTTGTAGCACCTGATTCATGTTCTCGGAGATGAGCTCGCCCAGTTGCTTCGGGGACCCACCCATCTCGCGGCCGATGAGGTACATCTCGGAGAAGGTCTGGATGAGATAGGAGCGACAGTCCGCGGTGAAAAAACGCCAGGCTGAGGTCGGTTCGATCCGCATATTCAGCCGTTTATAGAGGTTATCGATGTTGGGCGAGAGCGCGCCGAAGTCCTTCTTGCGGAGGGTGCGAAGCACCGCACCGGTGGTAGACTGCTTCGCGCCTTCAGTTGCACCGAGCGCGCGGATGAAGTTCGGAAACTCCGAATCCCGGTCCTTGATGCGCTGTTCCTCCTGCCGGAAGGCGAGTCCGGGGATGAGCATCGGGGTGATCGGCGCAGCAGCGTACAGCGGCAGCGGCACTCCGTCAAGCATGAAAAAGAGGTCGTTCAGCGTGATCGGCGAAATCCCGAGCATCCCGCCCAGCGTGATGAACACGAGCAGCATCGACAGCCCCACGCCAGCGACCATCGATTTGTTGAGCTTAGACTCAATCGGCGACGGGTAGTCGACCGGGTGGAACCACACCGGATCGTACGGGGCCATCGAGCGGATGGCGAGGTAGAAGCCGGTCTGGACGAACACGAACATCACGATAACGGCGCTGACGGTCATCGTCGGGTTCGTCCCAGTCAGCACCGGAAGGACGACCGCGAACACCAGCGCGAATGTCATCGACAGGATCATCGACAGGTAGAGGTCCTTCATCACTTCGAGGCTGTCGAGCGAACTCTTATACACCGTCGAGTAGTGTTGGATGATCTGCTCCTGTTCGGTCAGGAGGTAGTCGTCGAGTCCCTGTCCGGCCCCGAGCGTGTACGCGAGGCGGTCGAAGAAGTCCGAAACTGCGCGGCTCGGGACCTGTTTGGCGCGGCGACGACAGGCGTCGTCAAGGCTCAGGTTCCAAGTGTCGACAAGCTGGACGATTCGGTGCATCTCCATTGCGAGTTCGCCGTACTCGTCTTCCTCGGCCAGCGTTCGGAACACCTCCATCCGGTCGATCTTCGTCGTCGCCAGCACGGTCATGTGCGTGATAAGCAGGTGAAACCGGTTGTTGAGTTCGCGTTTGCGCTGGCTCAGGAGGATCTTGGGGTAGAAAATCGCCGATGCCATCACAAGGAACCCAAGCAAGGGGATCGGTGCGCGGACTGCAATGGGCTGCTCCAGCAGCAAGGCGACGGCTGCCGAGATGATAAAAAATGCGACGGCTGGCAGCAGAATGAGAAAGAGATACCGCTCCAGCGGGATCGTCATCTGGCGGTAGGACTCAACGAGCGACTGGATCGTCTCGGATATCGTCAGATCGATGTCGCTCTCGGCTTCACCCTGTGACATTGTTAGTCGGGCCTGGCCATGTTGAACGGAATCCCTTCGACACCGTCGCGCTGGAAGTCCGAGATGAAGTCGTTGACCTCGTGATACCCCAAAATCCCCTCCTGCATGGCGCGTTCGATGAGGTTCGCGCGGAACTCGAGGTCGTCGTAGATGTCACGCGTATCCTCGTAGCCGAGCAGGGTCGCGATCTGCTCTTCGAGGACGAAAGAGTTGTTCATCCCCTGGAAGATAATTTCGTCCTCGACGGGGTCCCAGTTGAACACCTGCCGCGTGACGACACCGTCCATCTCCTTGGAGTATCCCTCGATTTCCTGAACGCTCGTCACGCGGCGAAGGACCTGATCGCCCTGCTTGACGCGGTTCTGGAACAGCGCCACGTCGGCCACGTCCATGAACGTCTCGGGGACGTTAATCGGTTCGCCAGTGAAGCGCTGAATCATCGAGACGATGTCGCTCGCGTGGAATGTTAGCATCACCGGGTGGCCGGTCTGGGCGGCCTGGAACGCCATCCGCCCCTCCTCGCCACGAACCTCACCCACGATGATGTAGTCAGGGCGAGAACGCAGTGCGGCGGCAACCAGGTCGAACATGTCGATGCTGGTTCCCTCGTCTTCACCCTCACGAGTGAGGAGTTGCTGCCAGGTGTTGTGCGGGGGGAGCACCTCAGCGGTATCCTCCGCGGTGTAGATCTTTGCGTCGTCGGGAATGAACGAGGTGATCGCGTTCAGCGTCGTCGTCTTCCCGGAGGCCGTCTCCCCGACCACGAACACCGTCTGCTCGTTCTCCAGGCAGAGCCAGAGATACGCGGCCAGTTGCGGCGACAGCGTCATCCACTTGGTAATCTGGAAGACAGACAGCGGAACGTCGTCGCCCTGACGGATCGTGAGCGAGGGGCCCTTCAGGCTCACGTCGTCGGAGTAAATGAGGTTCAGACGCGACCCGTCCGGGAGCGTCGAGTCGACGATGGGATCCGAGTCGGAGACCGGGTCGCCCATCCGCTCGCCCATGTTTCGGAGCCACTGGTCGAAGGCTTCCTCGCTCTGCCATTCGACTGTCGTTTCCAGCATCCCGTAGACCCCGTGGTCGACGTGGCATTCGCTCCGGCCGATAACGTGAATATCCTCGTTAGCCGGGTCGCGCATAACCGGTTCGAGCGGGCCAAGACCGACGATGTCGCGGTTCAGTCGGTAGAGGATGTTCTCGTAGGTCTCCTGTGTGACTTCGACGCTGCTCACGTCGGTGAGGTTCGACAGGCGCGTAAGGACGCCGTTTTCGCTGTCCTCGTCCCTGACTTTGGTCGTCTCCTGCAGGAGCTCCTCGATACGGTCGTCGAACTGAGCCTCGTTTTCGGGCGCGGGCTTGTTGACGCTGCGCTGGAGCAGGCGGTTCCGGACCTTCCCGAAGACAGCCCGCTCGTCCTCATCGAGTTCCGGTTCGATGGCGTAGTACTTCATGTCCTGACCGACGTCGCCGTAGATATGACAGAAAATGGGGCCACCGACCGGATAGAGTACGTTCGGCCGGTTCGTTTCGTAGTCGTCGTCGGCCTCATCGATGAGCATCGGGAACTCACCGGTGATCTGCTTGAACTTCTTCAGGTGGTCCCGCAGGTGGGGCCGCCGCGCTGCCATCTGTCGAAGTTCGTCCGACGGTTTCGCACGTCCGTGGTCTGTCATATCTTAGCTCACCTCTAGGCGACGCTGCGCGATTCGATGACGATGCCGGTTCCCGAGCGGACCGAGAACCCGATGGTGTCACCGACCTGTTCGCCCATGCCGGCGAATCGGAGGACGTTGATCTGCCGGCGCACGTCGTTGCCGACCTCGATCATCTCTAGTTCGATGAACACGTCGGCGATGGCCCGGAACGGGCCGATAGCCTCTTCGTCCAGCGTTGACGGGTCGACAGTGAGCATGATGCATTTGCCCTGTGAGATGACATCCCGGAAGTAAGAGATGACCTCCAGAGCTGCCTGTCGCTCCTCGTTTTGCCGGACGAGGGCTTCGAACTTGGGGTCGTTCCGGAGGATAGCGTCGAAAGTATCGATGACGACGACGTCGGCATCCCACATCACCTCAGCCTCCATCAGTCGCTTGAGGAGTTCCTTCCGGTCGGTCTGTTCGTCGCCGCCGGTGAGGGCGTTCGATTCGCCGATGTCGGCGTGCAGGAACAGCACATCCTCGTCGAGGATGTGGTCGACCATGTCATACGACAGCGAGTGCATCTGGTCGAGGAAGCTCCCGACAGTGAGTTCCGTCGAGAGGTAGGTCACTTCGTGCCCCTCTTCACAGAGGCCGTAGGTGAACCGCTGGCTCATGGCGGATTTACCGGCCCCGTAGTCCCCTTCCACGAGGATGATGCTGCCGGGTGGGATACCGCCGCCCAGTTCTTTGTTCAGCCGGTCGTGATCATCCAGTCCAAGCGAGAATAGGTCAGTACTTGCGATACTCATGTGTTAAACTCGAACACCTCCTCGTCGCCGTTGACAATGAGCTTGAGACGGTGGTCCCCACCGCTGAGGTTGTCATTGATGTCGATGCGGACGACCCCACCGGGCCGCCAGCTGTTGCCACCGTTTGGCTCCAGCGTCACCGTATAATCACTGGCAAACGTCCCATCAACGAACACATCTACCTGCCCGGGGACCGGTGCTAACGTCTCCGAACCAGTGTTTTTGACGTGAATAGTGATCGTTTCGGCGCCGTTATCGTAGATGGTGTTGCTGCCGCTGTCGGAGATGATTTCGACGTCGGTCCGGACGTCGCTGCTCACGTCCAGCCCTTGCTCCGAGACAGCGTTGCTCAGCTCGCCGATACTGCTCGTAAAGACGCCGGCCACGCTTGCGGCGATGGCCATCGACGCGATGAACAGGATCAGGTGTGAGACGGAGACACTAGCCATGTTAGCTCACCACCATCGTTTCGGCGATGCCGTTCTCGGCGACGACTTTCACCCGGTCAGGCTGACTACTGAGCGAGGTAACGGTAATCTCTAACCGCTCCTGTGACGCCCAGATGTCCGTCGAACCGTTACCGTCGACAATCGTGCCATAGCCTGTCCGGTAGTTGTTATCGACCAGCAGGTCAGTTGCTTCGATCGACAGCGTCTCGGAACCGGTGTTGTCGACGGTCACGACGAGATTGTCGTTCCCGCTGCTGTTCCACGTCGCCGAGACAAGTGAGATGTCGGTGTTTTGCTGGTCGAGCAGTCGGTCTCGCTGGTCCTCGCGGGCGTCGTTGACGCGCTCGAAGCTGTTCGCGGTCGCGGAGTAGAACATCCCGAAGCCGATGAACGCGGCCACGAAAATGATGGCTGCCGAGCCGCTAACGCTGAATCCCATCGGAACCACCCCCCACCAGTTTCGAGAGCGCAACGGCGTCAGCGCCGCTGTCACTGTCAAGCTGTGAGATGTAGTGCAGGCTCTCCGTGTGGTGGTCGATAGACAGCCCATCCCCGGTGTCGTTCACGTCGTTGAAGCCGCGAAGGTACTCCTTGAGCTGGTCCGCGACCGACTCGTCGATCCAGTCGATAGTCTCGTAGTAGTCGATAGCGCGAGCCGTCTCACGGTAGCCCGAGTGCTGGACCAGGAATTCGAGCCACTCGACGATGATGAGGTCCGCCGCGAACCCTTCCGGCATCGTCGCCAAGTACGGTTTCCCGTCATCGTCAGCATCTGCGTCCGAGCCGTCGTCCGCCGTTGCCGCATCGCCGCTGCCGGTAGCCGCGGTGCCAGTCGGCTCGGGCTCTGGTTCCGGCTCTGGCTCGGGCTCTGGTTCCGGCTCAGGCTCGGCGACCGGTTCCGGCTCTGGGTCGGGTTCCGGTTCGGCTTCCGTAGCCGCCTCGGCCTCGTCAATCCCATCGTCCTCGATAACCTCATCAAAGAGGTCGTCGTCTTCCAGCCCGCCTGCATCGCCGTCCGAATCGTCTTCGCCCAGCAGATCATCGCCCTCGTCGGCCAGCGGGTCGTCATCATCGTCCGCGAGGAGGTCATCGTCGTCTGCTTCCCCCTCGGGTTCCTCACCCTCGGCCCACTCGGCGTCGCCGGACTCGTACTCGTCTTTGAGCTCTGCGAACGATTTGCCGCCGTCGCCGTCGTCGCTGTCCTCATCCATACTCTCCTCGTCGTCCATGCTCATCCCATCGTCCATGCTCATGTCGTCCTCCGTGTCGTCGAAATCGTCGAATTCTTCGTCGAACGACCCGCCGTCGTCCTCGAAGCCGCCCATGTCGTCGCCACCGTCGTCGGGAAACATATCGTCGACACCGCCATCATCCATCGACATGTCGCCACCAGTGTCCTCCGTCAGGTCTTCGTCGAAAAAGCCCTCTGCGTCGGCGTTGGCGACATCGTCATCGATGTCCTCCTCGGTATCGTCGCTCCCGTCGTCGTCGAACAGGCCGAAGGAGCCGCCGCCTTCGCCCATGCCGCCCATGCCGCCGTCAACGTCGTCGGCAAAGGGGTTGACGCCACGGGTGACCATCTCGTAGATGTCGAGCAGCTTCCGGACGTTCTCCTCGGTTTCTTCGACGGACTCGGAGATGCTCTCGTTTTCCGTCCGCACCGTGTTGACAGTTGAGGAGAGGCTCCCGACCTCATTTTCCAGTTCGTCGAGCCGGTGTTCCAGTTCGTCGGTGTCAGGCCCGCTCGCGTCTTCCATGTCGCCGAACTCGTCGTCACCGAACCCGCCCATGTCGTCACCGTCATCGTCGAGGCCGCCAAGGCCCCCGAGATCGTCGCCACCACCGCCGAGGTCGTCGCCACCGCCACCGTCGTCACCCATCAGGCCGCCGCCGTTGGCCATCCCGCCGCCACCGTCCTCGCTCGCGTCCCCGCTCTCGTCGTCCGACAGAATCGAGTCGAACATGTTCTTGATGCTCATACCAACCAGCCCGCCGGTCAACAGGACAAAGAGGGCTGGTGCCAGTCCAACCAGTTCCGGTGAAACGGCTGGAGCCAGTGGCACGAGAGCGAGACTACTCATCTCTTGTATCTCACGCTGTTTCTACTCTTGAATATTCCCCTTAGCGTATCATATTTGATAATAATATCCCATTTTCCCGGCACGGATACGGTAAATTAACGATCCAAGTACTAGCCAATTACATTTCATATTAATTTCGGACGGAAAGCCAGGGAACAGAGTGTGGCAGTGCGGCCCCGGCAGACGAACGGCTGTCGCCCGTCTGACGCCAGATGTCAGACACAATTACGGCTCGCAGACATCACAGTGTTATCGAATCCGTGTTCGCGCTTTTGACAATGAAATTGCCAGTGTCCGCTTCGAGTTTGACGGACCGACCGTGGTCACCGCCTAGGTCTTCGCCGACAACGGGAACGCCGTGTTCATCCAGCGTCTCGCGCACCTTCTTGGCGTTGCGCGAACCGATAGAGGAGCCGTTCTCGGAGAAGTCGAGCATATCGCTCCCGCCAGCGATTTTGGCTTCCATGGCCTCCGTTGACGCCCCGACATCTGCCATGGCCTCGATGAGCGCTTCGATGCCCGTGTCCGCGAACTTCGCATGGTTGCCGCCGTCGATATCAGCCGCCGACGGAAGCATGACATGGACGAGTCCGGCCACCGTGTTCCGAGTGTCGTATATCGCGATCCCGATACAGGAGCCCAGCCCGCTTGTGGTTAGCATGGCCGGCTCTGTGGTTACCTTGTACTCCGCGATGCCGACTTTGATACGCTCGGGCGTGCTTTGTTCGGGACTCTCCGTTTGGCTACCATCGTATACTTTCATTATTTGAAGATCTGTTCCACATCCGCGCCCGTCTCGGTCGCTCGCTCGACATCGAGGTCATTGAGAGCGGCGCGCAACTCTTTCTCGTTGGGCAAGGCGTGAATCTCAGCCTGGAACTCGATGTCGTCGGTCTGCATCTGGGAGTCGATGATAAACGCGTGCTCCTGATACTGTCCGACCTGCGCCGCAAGCGGGTCCATGATTGCCCGTCCCATGTCGTGGACGACCCGCGGCGGCGTGTGTTCGACTGACGTCTGGAGAACGTTTGCCCAGCCATCGACGAACCCGCTCGTCATGATGTTCCCCAGTTCCTCGATGGCGGCCTTGTGCTGGTCGGTGAGCTCGTCGCTGTCCATCTCGATGGGCATCATCGCCTCCGCGACGTTGATTGCCGAGACCTCGTCGAACAGCACCATAAGGTAGCCACTGGGCGTCCCAGTGAACTCGACGACCGTCCCGACGAACGTGTCCGTGCCGATCTGCTTTGGCACGTCCTCAATGGGAGCAAAGCTGATCTGTGTCACCTCCGATTCCGTCGGGATGCCGGTCATCATCTCGACGTTATCAGCGGCTTTCTGGGTGCCACTGGTCGTCATCTCGTTGAACGTCTGGAGCTTGTCGATGGGGATCGCATCGCCGTCCGTGTCGACGTGCTCTACCATCATCTCCGTGAGTGATTCATACTCAGGGAGCATGTAGATGTAGAAATTCACCGATTCGTCAATCCATTCGATCTCGGATTTGAACACGAACACCTGCTGGTGGTCGCCGTTCTCAGGCGCATCTGGGAGCACGTCGCTCCCGGATTCTTCGATATACTCCGGCGGTGAATGGTCGATGGTCGCGCCAACATAATCGGCCCAGCCGTCGATGAACCCGCTCATCATGATGTTGCCGATTTCCTCGATACCGCTTCTGGCCATCGCCTCGTCGTCGCTGCTACCGGGCATCATCTCCTCAGTGATCGTTCCGGCGCTGTCCACATCGAAGGCAAGAACGGTATCGCCCTCCAGAACGCCATCGAAAGAGAACTGGACGCCGACGAAGTCACGACCGGCCAGTTCCTCGCCGACATCTGCTCTGTCAAGCAGCGTGATCTTGGTTACGTCGACGACGGCATCGATGCCCGTCATCTGGCCCATCGACTGCGTGGCCTGTTCAGCCCCCTCGTGAGCGAGTTGGTTGAATGTGCCCAGCGACTGAATATCGACGTTCATCTATGAGGGAACGACGTCCTCGATAGCCTCCATCACACTGGGTTTCTGGAACGGCTTGGTGATGTACCCGTCAGCCCCCGCTTTCACGGCCTCTTTCATCTTCTCCTCCTGGCCGACGCTTGTACACATGATGACGTTGGCATCGGGATTGGAAGATTTGATTTCGTCCGTGGCCTCGATGCCATCCCGGATGGGCATCACGATATCCATCATGACCAGGTCTGGCCCTTCTTCTTTGAACACTTCGACAGCTTCGACTCCGTTCTCGACCTCCCCAACAATCTCGTGGTCTTCTTCGAGAATCTCGCGGAGGAGGTTACGCATAAACTCTGAATCGTCGGCGATCAGTACGTCTGGCATGCCTATCAAGCCTACATATCGTGATGAGTTAGATAAAGGTGTCCCGTAAATTATCGCGTGTGATATCGGTGGGCCCGAAACCCAGTTACACCGCAGGGAGATACGGTGTGAGAACGCGAATGAAATCGAGCGCGAAGGGGCCATACTGGAAGTACACGAGCCCCGAGAGGAGAAGGTACGCTGTCGTCAGCCCCGCCGGGAGTGCGAGGCCAAGCGTGACCATCCTAGACGGGACGCGGTCAGGAACGACTGTGCGGCCTAGTACAGTCCCGCCACAGACTGCTGCCCCACCGAGATTGAGGAGAGCATGGAACTGTACTGCCTCCCCAAGCGCCAGATCAAGTCCGGCAACGACGCCGAGTCCAAGGAGGAGACCACCAATTGTGCTCACAGCGTACCCGCCGGCAAGCCACCGCTTCGCATCGCTGACGGTTTCGTGGACGGCCGGAATCCGAACGACGCCGTACATAATAAGTGGGACCGTCGGCAGCAGATACCGAACCGTAAGCTGTGTGTGGAGTGGTAAGCGACTCAGATAGACAAGCGTGAACGCAGCTGCCAGGGCTGTGACGAGAATATCAGTCTGTGTTCGAGGCGAATACTGCGACGGGCGGACACTCCATTGCCGTAGTCGCTGAGTAGCTGACCGGACCAAGACCACAGGAAGTGCCGCGACCGCGCCGAAAACCGGGACGGCCTCGACCATCGTAAGTTCGATTGCCTCATAGGAATTAGGAGCATAGTTGATCCGTGGCGCGGAGCCGCTCCGCAAGAATATCTGGAACATTCGCTCCGGCGTAGTCAGGACGCCGAGACCGCGACTGACCGCATCCGAGACAAATTCTATTGCGGGTGCCGCAGGTCCCATGACCCGTTCGAACAGGCCGAGAAGCGGTGTTACAATCGGCGTTCCGGTATCACCGCCCGTCCCTGTGGAGTCACTACCACCGGTCCCGCCAGCACTTCCATCGGACCCCCCGCCAGTACCCCCATCCGTTCCAGCACCCTCAGTGCCGCCAGCGCCACTACCCCCATCCGCTCCAGCGCCCTCAGTGCCGCCAGTGCCGCTACCGCCACCCGTTCCGGCATCGCCGCCGGTATCGGGTGTGAATTCGACGTTCGCACCACCAACGGCGGAGAGCAACCGCGGCGGTTTGACCGGGTTGCCAGAGATAAGGAAATTCGTCACGAGCATCGGGAGCGACCCGAGGAAGAGCGCGAGGGCGACAACGGCCAGATGGACGAGCGAGTTGCGTCTTGCAGTGACAAGGTCCACGAGGGTCAGTATCACCACCAGGAAGAACCCCTCGAAGGCATGGGTCCAGGTTACCAGCCCAGCAGTGATATACGCGCCAGCGCGAAAGCCGAGCCCGAGTCGGTGTCTGGAGTCGGCATACGCAAGTCGGCTCCGAGCGAACAGGTACACCGTCGTCAGTAGCAACAACCCCACCAGAACGTGCCGTTTCGGAAGCGAAGCCCAGAATCCGACAGATGAGGCGATACCGATTGCAACACCGGCCGCCAGAGCGACCGAGCGGTCGTGCCAGATGCTGACGAGGCGGTAGAGAACGACACTGGTCGTCGCCGCTGCAAGCATCGTCGAGATCTGGAATGCGGCTATTGGGATCGCGGTGTCCGGAAGGGCTGTCGCTGTCAGCGAACCAACCAGAAACAGGACGGCGACGAGGCCGCTACCGACCCACAGAACCGTACGCCTAGCGGTATCGGTGTGGCGCTGTCCGAGCACGCTAACGTGAGACACAAAGACGAGTGCAGTGCCCGACCAGAGTCCAAGGAGCAATAGCCGGGGAGTGATGAGCACGGACAGCGCCTGAAGGGCCCAAACCAGCGGGACAGCCAGCAGGATCTGTCCGTAGTTTCGCCCGTACAGTCTGCCGCCGGACTCGTGCAGGCCCGGTTGGGCGCCGAGTGTCAGAGTGTACGGCGTCTCTGTGATGTGGAGGTGCCCGTTCGAGACAGCGACAAGCGCGTTGGCAGTTGTGTACGTGTCGGTGATGAAAATGCCAACGCGCCAGTAGAGCCCAAACGTAACGAGCAGGCCGAGCCAGAGAACATAGCCGTAGCGGTCACCGAACACAGCCGTTCCGACCTGTCGACACCGGCCCGTGAACCACTCGATGTCTCGAGTCATCGCTCCACCTGCACTGTGACGTTTTCAGCAACGATTGTCTCGGAAGTTTCAAAGCTCTGGACCCGAAGCAGGACGGTTCCCCTGTACGCGTCTCGCTCCAGTGACGACCATCGTACCGCTCTGTCGCCCGGTGCGAGTCGATATGTTCCGGACTGGCCGTCCGAAAGGACCTGCTCGTCTTCGCGGGAGATATCGAGCGCAGGGACCGCGACCTGATACAGCAGCCTCGGGCGGCCCGTGACAGAGTCGACGGTCACGCTGGCATCCGGGACTCGGAGATATGCAACGTTCGTGCCGAACCGGCCGTTCGTGATCCGTATCTCTGATGTCGGTAGTTGTACGGAACTGATAGCCGCCGTTCCGTCACCGATAGTCGTCGGCTGTGTCCTGACAGCGTCGACGCCGACGAGCGGTCCCGTCACGACGAGCGTTACCAGAATCAGCAGGGCGACAACCCTCGGCGGCTGGCGCGGGACCATTATCTACCCTACACACTGCTGTCCCCGGATTTAAATCCCTCGTCGGTTATACAGGCTGCTGTTCCTGTTCACCGCGACGGCTACCCGAGTGCAGATAGTTGTTGCGCCAATGACGGCAACGGTCCGTCTCAGAGTTCAGCACCGTCGGCGTCTTCGACGGCCTGTAAGAGGTCAGCGATGGAATCATCCGGTGTCAGTTGCGTCGACCGGACGAGCTGTTTGATGACCCCTGGCGGGTAGCGAACTGGCACGTTCGACTCCGACAGCAGAATACCCAGCACTTCTTCGACCGGTGTCGACCCATCCATCTGGCGACCGTACCAGAGCATGAAGCTCTCGAAAACGGTGACGATATCATTGGAGGCGAGCTGTTGCTGGTCGACGTCGCCGTCGAACTTCGCGGTCACGTCGAAGCCGTATCTGGCGTTGGAGTCGGCCATCTGTTCAGCAAGCCACTCGTGGACGTTCGCATCGGAGAACTCAGGAGCTGACGGCTCCGGATCTGGTGCAGGAGACGGCGGGGATTCAGACGCCGAATCCGATGAAACGTGGTTCCCGTAGGAGTCGTCAGTGCGGACATCCGACGAAACGACATAACGACCCTCGTCGATTTCAGTAACGTGCTCGTCGTCGGCAATATCGAGCTCTTCAGGCGAGAGTACCTTGCCCTCTTCTGGATTCGGTTCGTCTGACCGCCGAGCCATAACGACTAGTGTGTGTGGCTATCGTATAACTCCGTCGCTGGTCAGGGTGGACGAAAAGAGAACTGCGTTGAACCGAAAAATGGCCGAATTTAGAGGCTGACTGCGGAGTTACCAGACAGAGTCTCCGGGACGACCAGCCGAGCGGTCGTCGTGCCACCGGATTGGGTGTTCAGGCGAACCGTCGCCGTCTCACCCTCGCCGAGACCGTCACCGTCGCCGCTTCCGCGGATCTGTTCAGCGCTGAAGATGATCGTCGCACGGTCGGACGGGTCGTTCAGAACTTGGCTCCCTGAAATCGAGTCGTCGTCGTCCTGAACATCATTGACAGCGAAGGAGGACCCGTCGGGGTTTGGCGTATTACTGTATCCAGCCGAGGTGAGGTCGTACGAGCCAGTAGAGTCAACCCATTGAGCGATCGTACTACCGATGTCGATGTTCCCTGCACCGGGTGCCTTCTTGACGGTTAGCTTGACCGTGTTGATCGTGCTGCTGGATGATTGGATGTCTTCACCGACGGCGTTGACGAGCTGCAGTCGGTTCGTCACTTGGTCACTGCTCTGTTGTCCGGTTTCCTCTGCACTGCTCTGGAGGAAGCCGGCCGTGTTGATCAGGACGCCCGCAGCAATCGCCGCCACCAGCACCATCGCGATGAACACGATCAGGGTGCCGATACCGACCTGCCCGCGGTCGTCGTCGTTCGTTAGTTCCGTTAGCATTGTTGATCCGGGTCTGTCTGACCCTATCAGTTGACTCTTTTCACTGGTAATAATACCTCCTCTCAAATTATGCGATTTGATAACCGAATATCTAGTGGTTGTAAACAACAGCCTCAGAGATCGAGGACAGTATCTATCCGAAAATAGACGCAGCGCTGAATTCTATCTCTGAGAGCAGTAGTCAACGAACAATGAGTATCGTAAGTCGCAGATGACTGTGTGTGCCGGAGTCAGTATTGCGTCGCAGGCTATCCGGTGAAAAGTGCGCAGAAGGCAGAATAAGCTATGCGTATGGCAGCAATTGAAACTGAAAGATATGACGTCTTAGAGGCTGACTGCGGAGTTACCAGACAGAGTCTCCGGGACGACTAGCCGAGCGGTCGTCGTGCCACCGGACTGCGTGTTCAGGCGAACCGTCGCCGTCTCACCCTCACCGAGGCCGTCATCAGCAGCGCCACCGCGGATCTGTTCAGCGCTAAAGATGATCACCGCGCGGTCAGACGGGTCGTTCAGGACCTGGCTGCCTGAAATCGATCCGTCATCATCCTGGATATCAGCGACGGAGAACTCGCTTGAGCCTGGGTTACCGTCGTAGGTTCCTTCGTAGGTGAGGTCGTACGAGCCACTGGAGTCGACCCACTGGGCGATTGTACTGCCGATATCGATGTTCCCCGCACCGGGTGCCTTCTTGACGGTTAGCTTGACCGTGTCGATCGTGCTGCTGGACGATCGAATGTCTTCACCGACGGCGTTGACGAGCTGCAGTCGGTTCGTCACTTGGTCACTGCTCTGTTGTCCGGTTTCCTCTGCACTGCTCTGGAGGAACCCAGCCGTGTTGATCAGGACGCCCGCAGCGATCGCCGCCACCAGCACCATCGCGATGAACACGATCAGGGTGCCGATACCGACCTGCCCGCGGTCGTCGTCGTTCGTTAGTTCCGTTAGCATTGTTAATCCGGGTCTGTCTGACCCTATGCAACCGTTCTTTTCGCCAGTAATAATACCTCCCCCCAAATTATGCTACTTGATAATAGGTTGCTGAGCGTCTGAGGAGTGTATTTTCCAATAGAACGCCTATCATTTGGTCTGAGGAAGATAGCTGAACCATGTCGGCCCTAAGAATCAGATTTAATTGCTTCTGTAGGTCGGTATCAGCGGTGGAAATAGCCGGTCGTCCGGCGTGTGGTCGGAGGTATCGTGTTGCGTTCAAACTGGTGAATGGTGCGGTCTGTAGAAGAGAATATATTGAAACCGTGTCGACAGAGAGACCAAGCACAGAGAAATCAGCTCACAGGCAGGTCAGCTGATGTAGTCGAGGTATATACTCACTCGTACGTGACCAGACTGTACATTACGAACAGATAGCCGAAAGTCGTCAGCCCACTGTTGACTAACAACAACGAGCGGACACCCTCGAAATCGTTGATGAACGCGCTAATCATTGTCGCGGCCGCGCCCGCGATTGCAAGCGAAAATCCCACTGAGAGGTGAAGCATCGCCTCCCGGGATGTCTGGACGTACGCGCGCATGGCCATCCCGACCATTGTCAGTCCGGCTACGACGAACACAAGCGTCGATATGGCATAGAGAAGTTCTATCATCAGCACTGTACAGTGCTACAGCGAACCCGTTATTAAATCCATGCTCGAAAATATCTTTCGTGATAACGCTGAGAAGAGAGCCTCTAGCGCTCGGATAGGGTCCGCCACGCCTCGTCGAGTTTGTTGGTCACTTCCGACCGCTCTTCGATGTGGACAGTCAGTTCATCGTCGAAGTCGACCCGGACTTCGTCCACGTTCCGCCGGTATACTTTGATACGTCGGCGGTCATCAGAGAGAATATTATCGTGGAGTTCTAGGAGGTCATGTTCGGTCAGTTCATCGATCCGTCGATAACACGTCGCGATGGGGATTCCAAGTTCGTCGCTGAGTTCCTGTGCGGAGACCGGTTCATCCGTCGCGTCGAGAATTTCGGCACTGTATTTATTGCCAAGCGTCTGAAGAATCTCCCCTGAATCCATCGTTATCAAATAATAAATTCAGTCGATAATAAAGCTATCGCCTGTGATACCGAGTGAAAGAGAGACAAACACGCACCGCGGGACGTTTGTACGGAAACGGCGTTCTGTGTCGCTGTATCCGTCGTTCTCCGGAGTAATAATGACTCTATTCTATCGTTAAATTGGTGATTCTTCCTCGCTCATCATCGAGAAGGCGCTGGCGTTCTGGTGGACATCGATACCGCCGTGGTCAATCTCCATCGGATAGATATCCGTCTCAATATTCTGCTTTCGCATCTTGGCGACCCAGACGTATCTGTTCACGCCGGTATCAGTCGGGGTCTGGATGAGGTAGATGTTGCCGTCAGTTAGATAGTTCTCCAGTCCGATGTCGGTGTCCGGGAAGACGGCCCCTTGCTCGTTGGTCATCAGCGTCGTGAGACCGCTGTCGCTGAGGATGTCAGTGAACTTCAGGAGATACGTCCGCTTCTCCTTCTCGTTTTCGAAGAACAATTCGAACATGGCAAGCGAGTCAAGCACCAGTCGATCGTAGTCACCGTCTTCGAGTTCCTCCAGGAGAATATCCAGCGAGGACGTGAAGTCGTTCTCGCGCAGGAGGACCTGCTTATCGTACACTTTGATGTCGCCGTTATCGACGTACTCTTGCCAGTTTTCGAAGCCGATGGATTCGGCGGCCTCCTGAAGGTCCGACTCGTCTTCCTCGAAGGAGAGATAGATGCCCTTCTCGTCGTACTTTTCGACGCCGTTGTAGATGTACTGGAGACAGAGGATCGATTTCCCGGCACCGGGGTTGCCGCTCACCAGTGTCGTCGAGTTCTTCACAATGCCGCCGTTCAGAATGTCGTCGAGGCCCTCGATCCCCGTTTTGGTTTGCTCAATCATAGTTTCGGAAGGAACTGGAAGTTGATTAGATACTTCTCTGTCGGGAATGTTAAAAAGTCTTGCTGGTGTGTCGCTAAACAAACCGGAATCAGTCACCAGCGTGGACGATGGCGGGGTCCACCCAGATAACAAAACTGTCATCTCGCTTGATGACGCCCCGAATTGAGCCGGCATCGTTCGCGGGGGACTGGTCGACCTGCTCCGGAGTGACCTGCACGACCTGATACACCTCATCGACGAGCCAGCCGGCTGCGCCCTGTTCCTCGACGATCTCTGGGTCGAAGACGATAATTCGCTTCTCCGCACCCTCGTCTCCGATGCCGAAGACGACCTTGGGGTCGACGATTGATGTCGTGCGCCCGCGAAGGTCCATGACACCACGGACGTGTGGCGGGGCGTTCGGGACGGACGTGAGTTCGCCGATATCGACGATCTCAGTCACGTAGTCGATACTCACGCAGTACGTTTCCGAGCCGAGCTGGAACTCGAGTACTTGGCCGGTGGTGGCTGACTGTGCTGCCATTGCGGTTCTTATCCAAACTGTCGCGGATAGTGGCGCATAAAGGTGCCTGCTGGGCTATCAACTTTGATTACGTGGGCGGAGTATTTATTTCGGGGCCGGACGGGATTTGGAAGTAGGTATGAGGATGTCTCGTTCGCCGATGTCTCCTGTCCGACGGGAGCGTTGGTGATATGGCAGATGGTGTCCGCGCCGTGGTCGCAGACGACTCTCACTTCATGCGGAGTGTCATCTCTGATATCCTCAGTGATGGCGGTATTGACGTCGTCGCGCAGGCGCGTGACGGCGAGGAGGCAGTGTCGGCCGTTATCGAACACAAACCGGACGTCGTGACGATGGATGTCGAGATGCCGGTAATGAACGGCATCGAGGCGACGGAGCGAATCATGGCCGAGTCTCCGACGCCGGTGTTGATGCTGTCGGCCCACACCGACGAAAACGCCGATGTGACGTTCGAAGCACTCGATAAGGGTGCGGTCGACTTCTTCACCAAGCCCGGTGGTGAGGTGTCGATGGAGATGTCACGCCTGAAAGACCAGCTGGTCGAGATGGTCAGCTCCGTCGCGGCGGTCGATGTCGGCGCGACGCGCAGCCGCAGCGGGACAAGCAGCGACAATGGAGCAGCAACGACGGCCGGCGGCTCAGCTACTGGCCGGAGGGAAACCGGGGGCTCGTCAAGTCAGGCGAGCTACGTTGCGAACCCGACGCTCGTCATCGGCTCTTCGACCGGCGGCCCGAAGATGGTGGAACAGGTAATGGAGAATCTCCCCATTGAGGCCGATCTACGGGTGCTCATCATCCAGCACATGCCGGAGGGGTTCACCGGCCGGTTCGCCGAGCGGATCAACACGCGAAGCGATTACGAGGTCCGGGAGGCCACCGACGGGGCGCGCATCGGCGGCGGCGAAGGCCTTGTCGCCGCCGGTGACCGACACATGGAGGTCAAGAACTACCGGAACGGCCGACTGCGGACGAAGCTGACACAAGACGAACCGGTCAACAGTGTCCGTCCGGCCGTCGACGTGACTATGCGAACAGCCGCGGAGACGATCGACGACCCGCTCGTCGGCCTCATCCTCACCGGGATGGGCGAAGACGGCGCAGACGGAATTCGGCGGATCAAGCAGGCCGGTGGCAAGACCATCGCACAGGACGAGGCCACGTCCGCGGTGTACGGCATGCCAAAGCGCGCCGCCGAAACAGGCTGTGTGGACACTGTCTTGCCTATCGACGACATTGCGGACGGCATTATCGACACGATTACCACTGAGGTGACCTGACAATGGACGACCAGTATCTAGACGCATTCATCCGTGAAAGTGAAGAAGCGATTACCGAACTCAACAACTCACTGCTCGAACTCGAGTCCGACCCCTCCAACACGGAGGCAATGGATTCGATCTTCCGGACAGCCCACACGCTGAAGGGCAACTTCGGGGCGATGGGCTTTGACAACGCAGCGAATCTCGCGCACGCGATGGAGGACTTGCTCGACGAGATGCGCCAGGGCGAGATGGAGGTTACGCCGGATCTGATGGACCTCGTCTTCGCCGGCGTCGACCAGATAGAGGTCATCGTCGGAGAGATCGAAGAGCACGGCGAATCGGGGACGGAGACCGACGAGATGGTCGAGGAACTCCGAGCTGTCCTCGAAGAGGGGGCCGCCGCCGCGGGCGACACCGAAACGACAGACGACAGCGACTCGTCAGACAGCGACGAGTCGCTCACCACGGATGCGGGCGTCAGTGATGCTGACATTGACGGTGATGCCGTCGGCGAGCGGGTCCTGCAGGCCGAGATCAGTGTCGGGGAGTCAGATATGCTCGGCGTCGACTCGATGCTGGCCGTCGAATCCATCGAGGGGCGGTTCGATATTCTCGATTCGAGTCCGAGCCGTGCCGATATCGAGGACGGTGAGTTCGAGGACACGTTCGTCCTGTATCTCGACGGCCCCGACGCGGCGACTGTTGACGCCGAACTCGGTACGACTGGAAAGGTCGACAGTTTCGACGTAACCGACGTGACCGATGAGCTGGTAAGCGACACAGACACCGGCTCCAATGCTGCCGACGATAGCGGGTCGAGCTCGGATTCGGATTCGGGTTCCGACCCAGAGGCCGAAGAAGAAGAACACAGCGTCGACGAGATCAAGTCCGTCCGCGTGGACGTGGACCAGCTTGACGACCTCCACGGGCTCGTCGAGCAACTGGTCACGAGCCGAATCAAGCTCCGGCGTGGCGTCGAGAAAGACGACCTCGATTCCACCGGCGAGACGCTGAACGAACTGGACAAGATTACGGCGAATCTCCAGAACACAGTGATGGATATGCGGCTCATCCCGCTGAAGAAAGTCGTCGGGAAGTTCCCGCGGCTCGTCCGGGACCTCGCGCGCGAACTCGACAAAGACATCGAGTTCGAAATCGAGGGCGAGGATATCGAGCTCGACCGAACCATCCTCACCGAGATTTCGGACCCGCTGATGCACATCCTGCGGAACTCGGTCGACCACGGGATCGAGTCACCCGAGGAGCGCGAACAGGCGGGCAAGCCACGTACCGGTCACATCACGCTCCGGGCTTCCCGGGAGCGCGACCACGTTATCATCGAAGTCGAGGACGACGGGGCCGGGCTTGATGTGCAAGGGATCAGAGAGAAGGCAATCGAGAAGGGCGTCCGCTCGCCAGAGGAACTGGACGCGATGGACGACTCCGCAGTGTATGACCTCGTGTTCCATCCTGGCTTCTCGACGGCCGACGAGGTGACCGACACTAGCGGGCGTGGCGTCGGAATGGACGTCGTCCACGACACGGTCTCCCAACTCGATGGGTCAGTCAGCGTTGACTCCGAACCGGGTGAAGGAACGACTGTCTCACTGCGCCTGCCGGTGACGATGGCGATCGTCAAGGTGCTGTTCGTCAAGGTCGGCGGCGAGGAGTACGGTGTCCCGATCAAGAACGTCGACGAGATTACCGGGACGGAGGAGGCAAAGCAGGTCAACGGCCAGGAGGTCATCAAGCACAACGACGAGATCTACCCGGTCATCCACCTCGACGACACCTTCGACATCGAGGGCGAGACGGCCAACGGCGACGGGATGCTCGTCCGCATACGCGAGTCCGAGCGCCAGGTCGCGCTCCACTGTGACTCGGTCAACAGCCAAGAAGAGGTCGTCGTCAAGCCCCTAGAGGGGATCCTCTCGGGAACACCCGGCCTCTCGGGCACGGCCGTCCTGGGCGACGGGAACATCGTCCACATCCTTGACGTGGTGACGCTATGAACAAAGGCAGCGAGCGGACCTTCAACGACCTTGTGGAGTTCATCGGCGAAAAGATGGACTTCGAGTCGGGCTTTTACAACGACTCGTACCTCGACCGCCGCATTACCGCGCGGATGCGTCGGACCGACACCGAGGACTACCAGTCCTACCAGCGACTGCTGGAGCGCGACGACGGCGAGCGCGAGCAGTTGCTCGATTCGCTGTCGATCAACGTCACCAGCTTCTTCCGGAACCCAGAGGCGTGGGAGCGGTTGCGGCCAGTCCTCCAAGAACTCACGGAGAACAACCGTCGCGTCAGGCTCTGGTCGGCCCCGAGTGCCGACGGCCGCGAGCCGTATTCGGCGGCGATGCTGGCACTCGACGACCCCGAGATTGACGCCCGCCGGGTCGAGATCACGGCGACAGACATCAACGCCGACATCCTCGAAGAGGCCCGTGACGGGACCTACGCGACCTCCCAGACGACCGACATCGCTGATGAACTGGAACCGCTGGACGATTACACGAAGTACATCGAACAAGACGGCGACACGTTTCAGGTTCGGGACCGGGTCAAAGAGATGGTCACGTTCGAGCAACACGATCTCATCCGGGGCGACCCCAAGCGCGATTTCGACCTCGTGTTCTGCCGGAACCTCCTCATCTACATCGATTCGGAGTTCAAGGTCCCGATCTTCGAAACGATCCGCGGGTCACTCCGCGAGGACGGCTATCTCATGATCGGTATGACCGAGACACTGCCCGCGGAGTGCCGAGATTCCTTCGACGCGGTTGACAAACGACACCGCATCTACCGGCGTGTGTAGCGACCTATGAGCCTCTACGAACTGGAACGGGACGGCAAGGCACAGGAACTCATCCGCCTCCTCAGAGAGAGCGACAACGAACGGGTCAAGACCCGTGCCGCGGAGCTACTGGGGAACTTCGAGGACCACGACGACCGGCGCGACGTTGTCAATGCCCTCGTGGACGCGACCCAGAGCGACAGCGACGCGATCACCGGCGCGGCTATCGACTCACTTGATGAACTCGGTGACGACGCGATCACGCAACTTATCGGGAGTATGGCCGGCGTCGACCTCGAAGACGACGCCGCCGACTGGGTGAAGGCGAAGGCGTATATGCAGGTGCTCGACGCCGAAATCCCGGAACTCCGGATGGCAGCGGCAAACGGCCTCGGAAACCTAGACCAGGCCGACGCGGTCCCGAAGCTCGCAGAGCGCTTCGAGGACTCTGATCCGCGAGTACGGGCGCGAGCGGCCCGGTCGGCCGGGAAGATCGGCGACTCGCGGGCAACGACGCCGCTGGAGTCAGTCTTGTCGGACCCAAAAGCTGGCGTCAGGCGCGAGGCGGCGGACGCGCTGGGGAATATCGGGAACCGACAGGCGCTTCAGGCGTTGTTGCCGCTGTACGAGGATGACGACGAGCGAGTCCGGCGCATCGCCGTTGGGGCGTTCGGGAACTTCGGCAACGACCGGCCGGTCGACTATCTCATCGAAGCCCTTTCAGACGAGTCGGCTGCCGTCCGACGAACGGCCGTCTACTCGCTCATCGAACTCCTGTCGAACGTCCCGACCGACCAGAGCCACCAGATACGCGATACCGTCGTCGAGAAGCTCTCGAATACGGATGACCGGAGCGTCGTCGTGCCGCTGGTCGAAATTCTCGAAGAGAGCACGCAGGCCGCCCAGCGGCGTAACACTGCTTGGATGCTCGGACGGGTCACCAGCCAGGAAGAGCGTGACCGCGTCATCGAATCACTGGTCGACGCACTCAGCGACGACGACCAGATGCTCCGGCAGTTCGCCGCCACCAGTCTCGCCGAACTCGGCGACGATGACAACATGGTGGAACGGCGGCTACTCAAAATCGTGCAGGACGACGGCGTTGACCCCGATATCCGGGGACAAGCTATCTTCACCCTTGGGAAAGTTGGGAGCGAGCGCTCCCGGAAGACGCTGGATAAACTCATCGACGAGACCGAACACGACGTGGTCAGGAAGAAGGCCTTCTCGGCCATCTCGAAGCTCGGTGGCCGCGGATGAGTCAGCCGAGTGGATTAAGACGTGGCGGTGCGTACACCAGAGCGATAGCTGGCTAACCGATGAGCGACGGAGAACACGCACTGGTCGATACGAAGGGGAAGTTCGTTCAGGTCGTCTCGGACGGGCGCAAGCGAAACGACATCGAGTGGCTACCCGGTCGAATTTTGCTCTCGAACAAGCGGCTCGTCCTCGCGACCAGCGAGGGCAAACGGACCATCCCACTATCGAAAGTCAGCAGCGTCACGGCCAGCCAGATGAACCAGCCACTCGCACAGGTGGACAACTACATCAAGGTGCAGGCCGGCCGGAACGTGACGCTCATCTCGGCAAAGAAGGCCGAGGAGTTTCAGGAAAAACTCTACAGCACATTACTCGACCAGACCGTCGTCCTCGTCAACCATCCCGCAGTCAAGGGTGGCGTTGTTCAGGACGGCGGCTGGGAGAAGGGGCGGCTCAAGCTCGACGGCGACTGCATCAATCTGGCCATCGCCAGCGGCACGTTCGTCGAACTGGACATCGACGACGTTGGGACCGTCGAGGCAAAGGAGAAGACGATCCGCAGCGACGAGCGACCGCTGCTAGAGGTCGAACACACCATCGAAGGGACCAGCGTCGAAACCCACATCTCGGGGACACCCCGGCACGTCTCGCTCATCGAGGGGCTCGTCCGGCAGGGCGAGCAGCGCAACATCGCCGACGACGTGGAGCTTTCCGACAAGGAGACGCAGGTGCTGATGGCGCTGTACTCCGGTATCTCGCCGTTCAAGATTCCGGAGTTCGTCGACATGGAGATTGAAGAAGTCGAAGCCGTATATGACCGGTTGATGGAGTCCGATATCCTCGAGCCGGTCCGGACACGCCGGGAGGTCCAGCTTGAGGCCCGCGGTCGCTCAATCGCGAGCGATGCGATGGCCGACCAGTAACCGAGACGGTGTGACCGAGACGGACGGTTCGACGCGTTTTTGAAGCGCGGTTGATTGAGAACAGGTATGGCAGAATTCACGGTCGCTGTCTCCGACCCGGAGGACGGCCACACCTACCAGATCGACGTTGACGGACAGGACGCAAACCGCTTCATCGGCCGCGAGCTCGGCGACGAGGTCGACGGCGGCGCTGTTGGCCTTGATGGCTACTCGCTTGAACTGACCGGCGGCTCGGACACCTCCGGCCGACCGATGCGACCCGACGTTCGTGGCGTCACGACGAAAGAAATCATGTCCGATGGCGGCGTCGGCTTCGAGCCGACCACCGACGGCGAGCGCAAGCGGATCACCGTTCGTGGCCGCGAGGTCAGCGACGACACGCGCCAGATCAACGCGAAGATTACGGCCCGCGGCAGCGACGACGTGGCCGACCTCCTCGGCGACGACGACGAGTAAGTCACGTGCCGGACCGCGTTCCCAGTGACCACGAAACCGTCGAGACGCATCGCGTTCCCGTCGAGTCGGTCGGCCGAACCGACCGACCGCGAGTTGTACTCCCGGACGAACTCGATTTCGACGACGGAGACACCGTTCGCCTCGCAATTGACGGCGACTGGTACCACGCCGTCGTCGAGACGAATCTCGACGGCGAGCCGGTGATCTCACACGTTGCCGACAACCGCCGACTGGCCCGCGAACGAGACGGAACAAACCGCCTCGCGGAGTGGGTTGCCGATAGTGATGTCTCGCTTGGCGGGTCAGCACATCTCGACGTGGTCACCGACGGAACCGAGTACGGCCTCCGAACGCCGGGCAAGCGCGTCGTCTATACAGCGACTGGCGGCCCGGATTCCTCGCTGTCAGATATTGCTCGGAACCTCGACAACTGACGCTGTTGGCCCCATTCTCCTGAGCGAATCCGATTTTTGCTGTTGATACTCGCGCGAAACGCTCAATATCAGTGCTGATGTACATCGGGTAACGGACGAATGTCGGAATCAGTGATTGCGGATTTCGTCGGCAAATTCAACTCCGAAGTGGCCGGTCGGGGCGACCCTATCAGAGGTCGGATCGTCCTCTCGCAGAAGCGACTGGTACTGGCTGCAAGCGAGGACGACAAGCTGACCATCCCACTGGATTCGATTTTCGACATCGCCATCGGGCAGGTCCCACCCGATCTGGGCGATTTCTTCGACTCGACAGTGACCATTGCCTTCGAGCGCAAAGGAAAGCGACTCGTCGCAGCTATCGAAGCTGGCGACGAGAAAATCGAGAAGTTCGGCACGGTACTGTTCAAAGCCGTCATCAACGGTACCGAAACGACGGTCAAGGAACGCGCCCGCGTCGGTGGTCGCGTCACCGACGAGTCGTTCAAAACGGCGAAGCTATTCCTCACGCCCGGAAACGTCGAGTTCCGACGCAGCGACGGGTCGTTCAACGTCGACCTGAAGACAGTGTCGGACTTCGACCGGAATACGCGGGAAATTAACGGCAAAGGCCGGCCGGTACTGACGGTCCGACACATGAAAGACGGGACAGCCATGACGACGCTGGCCGCGATGGCGTCGAACCGCAAGATGTCTATCCTCGGGCGCTATCTCCGCCGCGAGTACGCCGAGCTCATGGAGGAGCTCAAAGACGTCGAACTCACGAAGGACAAGAAGGAGGTGCTGGTCGCGATGTACTCGACCGGCGACATGGACGGGATGCCGCTTGCGAGTATTCTTGGCAAGGATTCCTCACAGGTGTCGATGATTCTTCAGGACCTCTCGGCCGACGGCCTCGTACAAGACGGCTCCGACGGGCCGACGCTCACGCCGACTGGCAAGGTCGTCGCCAGCCGCCACCTCGAAGACGTGAACGCCTAATAACAGGGCGCTACCGCTCGTCGTCTTACTCCTCGGCTCCGACAATCGTACTAACTCTGGCGTTTTCCTTGAGCTTCAACCCCGCGCCGCCGACAGATAGTGGCACGCGCGGGAGCGCGCCAACGTGCAGTGTCGGGTGAGTCGCCCCGCGTTCGAGCAGTTCCGTCCGCGGCTGGAGCGTCACCGTCGCCTCGCCGGTCAGCGACTCGTTGTACTCGATAAGATACTGGCCGGCCCGCAGCGTCCACCACTCGTAGTCGTCGTCCGGGTTCCGCTTTTCACTTGTATGGGGAACCACTTCGGCCGCATCAAGCTCGCCGCCGCCGAAGTCGATCCGTCCCGGTTCGATGACCTCATACACCGCTGCGACGGTGAGGTCGAACCCTGGGCTGTCAGTCTGGGTCGGTTCGTGGACGATGTCCGTGACGTACTGGGCGAAGTCGGTCATGTACGACTGTATGCTGCGGGTGTGCGTAAAAGTGAGGCTAGAACGGGACAGTGACATGCGGGAGGAACGCGGCACTTTTGCCCGGCGAGTGACTCCCTCTCTGCATGACCAAACACACGGAGTTTCTGTCGGGCGAGCGGCCTGAAGACGTGCTGTTCTTCCTCCATGAGGACGCCGTCTCGAACCCGGGTGCGCTGGCCGAGTACGCCGACGAAGTCGAGGACGGGCACGTTCTCGTCCTGCCGGGCGATGACGGCCGGAGTGCGTTCCAGTCGGCGACAGGCATCGACCCGATGGGACTGGCCCAAGAGGCGATGGGTACGGAGGGGGACATCGACGACGACCTGACCAACGCGGTCTGTCCGGTCGCCGAGGAGGAACCGGACAGTGACCACACGACCCGCTTTGTCTTCGCCTTCGCCGAAGAACAAAACGAGGACGTGGGCGACCTCTACGCTGAGGGCGACGTGGTCCACGCCTACGCGGTGTGTGCCTGTGGGGAACGGTACAGCGATAAGTGGGTCGTCGGGGAGTAGCTTACAGCAGGAACGGCTCGGCAAGTCTGACGAGCAGTGCCTTCGGGAGTCCTGTTACTGGACTACCGCCATGTGAATATGGCACCCCAACCTCGTTGCGGGTGACGCCGTGGCGGAGGTGCTGGATACCGTCGAGGAGGAACCAACAGCCGAGGAGTGCCCCCAAGACAACGACCCACGTTGGGCCAGCGGCCGCAACCGTGTACGCCACGAACCCGAACACGAGGAGCCCGAACACCACGTGGTCGGCGTAGTCGCCGACAGCGACCTGAGCGGCGTCGGCGGCGAGCCAGACACAGAAGGCCATCGCCGCCACGGCTACGGCGTACCGTACCGACCCATCGAGGACCAGCAGCGTCGCGCCGACAGCGACGGTGCTTCCGAGTCGCTGTCGGACGGCTGTCTCGCGCCAGATTCGAGTATGGAGGGACTCGGGCATCACCCGACAGTGACGACGGAGAAATAAATCAACGTTGTGTCAGGCGACAATACACCGTCCACGTCGCTCGCGGGTCGGTCTATCGGTCGGTATCGACGCCTTCCGCTTCTTCCTCAGGCAACCGCCGGAACGCATCGACAATGGCCTGTTTCGCAACGGCCCCTTGCGTCGTCCAGTGGTGGGCGTAGTCCATCATGTCGTCGTAGATGTCGGGCTTGCAGCCCGCGGCTTTCGGGTGGCCGCCGCCGTTGACCTGCTGTGCGACCTCGTGGGCGCGCTCAAAGCTGTCCGTTCCGCGGATCGAGGCGGAACCGGCGGGCTTGACGATGACGGCGGCGTCCGCGCCCTGCTCGCGGAGGGCTTCGGCGACCTCGTTCTGCGAGCAGCGGCCGTAGGTGACGCCAACCGTCCACTCGCCTACGTCGCGGAGTTCGGCCCGGTCGACAGCCTTCTCGATGAGTGCCTCCTTCTCGACGCGCTTCTCCTCAAGGAACTCATGGAACTCCGGCGAGAGGTCGGGTCCGTGGTCACGGACCGCCTCGATATACTCCTCGGGTTCGCTCCAGTACGAGAGGTCTGCGAGGTCGTCGCTGCGGGGGTCGTCACGGATCCAGAGGTCGTGGTCGCGGGTGACGGCAGCGAGGTCGGCCCACTGCTCGTCGAAGTCGTAGTCGAGTTCCGACAGCGCCACGTCGGCGGTACACACTTCCTCAGAGTCGCCAACGGTGCGTTCGACGCCGGCCGCGTCCACATCGTCGGCAAGGTCGTCGGGCCACTGGTGGTGGTCGAACCAGACGACCCGTTCGGTGGTGTCGACTAGTGAATCGAGCGGGGCGATGTCGGACTCGCGGTCGGGACAGAGGTCACAGATGAAGACGGTCGCATCGGGACCGGCGTACTCGGCGGTCCATTCGAGCGCTTCCGTGAGTTCGTGCGGGCCCGCAGGCAGGAGCGCGCCCTCGCCATGGGCCTCGCGGATCAGCGCGGTACAGGCCAGTCCGTCAGCGTCGGGGTCGGCGATAACGATGACGCTAGCGTCTTGCAGTGTCTCAGCGGCCTCGGCTTCGGCTTGCTCTTCCTCGTAGGAATCCGGAATAAAGAACCCCTCACCGGGGAGTACAGATTTGCGGCCGATAGAGAGGCGGTCGTCGTCGATGAGCCAATCGTCCATGCCACAGCAAGCGGGCGGGGCGTCAAGAAGTCGTCGGGTTCCGTTACACGTCCTCGCGCTCGGGGTTGGGCTCGCCTTCGAGCTGGCGGACCGTCAGCAGCGGCATCGGAGCCTCCCGGACGAGTTCCTCTGCGACGCTGCCCAGCAGGTAGCCGTGTTCGCCGTGGCGGCCGCGGGTTCCGCTGACGATGACATCGGCGTCGTGTTCCACTGCGTACGTACAGATCTCGTCGGCCGGGTCGCCCTCCCGAACAGCAGTGACGAGTTCCTCGTCTGCCTCGGCGTCGGCGGCCTCCAGAATGAACGAGAGGGCGCGGCCGCCAGTGGTCGCCAGCGCGCGCTCCAGCGCCTCGCGAACCTCTTCGGGAGTCGTCTCAACCTCGCCGGTGTCGACGACGTACAGCCCATGGACAGTTGCGTCGAAGCGCGCTGCCAGGTCCAGCGCCGCCTCGACGGCCCGCTCTGCGCTGCCGGAGCCGTCCGTGGCGATGACCACCGTATCGAACATACACCACGCATCGAAGCCGCGACTAAATACACTGTTGGTCACGGCGAGGGACTCACCGGATGACACGACGCCGCCGGCTCGAACCCCGGTGGATTTTTGCCGGCCGGGGTCACAGTGGCGAGTGATGGATATCGACCTCGTACTCGCGCCGGTCGACGGCAGCGACCAGTCGGAACGAGCGGCCGAGTACGCGATCGCCGTTGCGGAGCGGTATGACGCCGACCTCCACCTGCTGTTCGTCATTGACGAACGACTCCACCAGGATATCGACAGCGGCGACGTGAGCGCGACCGCGATCGCCGAGGAGCACCAGGCGTTCACCGAGAGTATCCGAGAACGGTTCCGCGACGCCCACGACGGCGCGTTCGAAACGTCGTCCGCGACCGCGTTCTCCGAGACACGGCTGATGCAGACGCCGGGTAGCGTTGTCCTCGACGTGGCTGAGGACATCGACGCGGATTTCATCGTCGTCCCGCGCGAGGAAAGAAGCGAAGGCGAAAAAGCCGTCGGGCGCGCAGCGACCTACGTCATCGAGTACGCAAGCCAGCCAGTCCTCACCGTCTAAAGACGGATCCCCATCTCTATCTCGAAGCTCTCGGCGCTACTGATCTCGAACCCGACCTTCTCGTACAGCGATATCGCCGGATCGTTCCACCGCTCAACGGTGAGCCAGACGTGGCCGATACCTTCGGCCTGGCCGTACCCCAGCAGCGTCTCGACCAGCGCTGTCCCGATACCAGCACCCTGGTAGGCCTGTAACACGAAGATAGCGAGTTCGTGCTCGTCCTCGTTGTCTGGGACCAGCGTCGCGTGGCCAGCGACAGTGTCGTCGTGTTTGGCGACGACGTTGACACAGTCGCCGTCAAGGATTGTGTCGAGCCACTCGCGGATGGCGTCTTCTTTGACCGGCGGGATGCCCTGCGCCCGGTCGGCGGGGTCGAAGTCGAGATACATCTCGACGAGGCTCTCCGTGTCGGCGTCGTCCGCAGGGATGACGTCGATGGACCGGTCCTCGCGGTCGGTGATCGTCCGCGGTGGCTGCGGGAACGCTTCGGCGGGTTCATCTGGGTACGTGCGAGTCATCGGATGAGAGTCACCGGCGTCTGTGCGTTCAGGAGGACGAACTCGACGATGGGGCCGAGCTGTATCTTCCCGAGCGGCGAGCGGCCGCCGCCGCCGAGGACGATCCTATCGAACTCCTCGCTCTCGGCAATGTTCACCAGCTCACTTCCCGGCGAGGTGCCTTCGACACGGCGGAGCGGCGGCTCGAGCCCGCTTTCGTCGATATGCTCCTGTATCCGTTGCTGGACCGCTTCGATATCGGTGTCATTGTCTTCGTTGTCGAAGACAGCGACGGTCAGTTCGTCGCCCGTTTCGGCGACACGTTCGAGTGTTTCGGTCAGTGCCTGGTAGGACAGTTCGCTGCCCCCGACACCGAGCAGTATTTTCATAGTCGGGCCATGTATGGGAGCGGTAAAAAAGCCACCCGGCTGAACTGTCGGGAGAAGACCATGACAGCGGGGCGGCGGCGATACCCTTTTTCACCGCGGGCACGCATGCTCGGCTATGACTGAGGGCGCACCGCCGGACGAGACGGATGTCGAGGCGGCAGACGACAGATCGGCCGGAGACCAGTCGGACGACCCGGCGGCCGCGGATGACGGGGCCGACGACGGCACCACAGGGAGCGGCCCTGCTGACTCGGCCACTGAACAGACAGCACCGGCCGAGCAAGCCAGCGAGACGGCGGTGTCCGAAGCCAGTGACATCCCGTCCGACGTACAGAAGTACGACCGCTTCAAGAAAATCGAGGGCGGGACCTACGACCGCGCGAACGATTTCCTCCGGGACCGGACGTACATCACCGCCCGCGAGTGGGCCATCGCCCGCCTCTGTGCTGACTTCCGGACCGAAACGGGCGTCGAGATGACGAAAATCGGAGAAAACCTCCCAGAACTCGTCCCGTTCATGACGGACACGTACACGCCACAGGCGGTCAATCAGGCCCGCGCTGCCTTCGAAGACAAGGTCCGGAAGGCCGGCGCAACGTTCCTCTACGGTGCAATGTGTGACTTCTTCACCGCCGAGGACCTCGACGACGTGATGTACGAGGCCACCGAGGTCGCGAAGTTCCTCCTCGAAGTCGAGGGCGTCGATCTCGCCGTTGAGGACGAGATGGAGGCCGAAGACCGGATTTCCTCGGTGATGCGGGAAGTCCGCGAGCAGTCGGCGGCGCTGCGACACGACGAGGTGTGTTGTCCGGAGTGTGGCAATGAATTTCAGGTCGACGAGTAGCCACGGCTGAGATGGACGACATCGACCCTGACGCACAACCGTCGATGTCGGTCCACGAAGCGACACAGAAAGTGCTACGGACTGACTTGGCTATCGGTATCGGCGGAGCAGTGCTTGGCTACGCGGAGGCGGGGACAGCACTGGTCGACGTACTGGCGGTAGTCGTCGGGTTCGGACTCCTGACGGGGATCACGGTGGCTGTCGTCGAACACGACGCGGTCCCCGGCGTCTATCCGGAGGTCGCCGCACTGGCGTCGTTCATCGTGCTTTCCGGGGTTGTCGCCGGCCTCATGATGCTTTCCGAGGCGTCGGTGACGCTTGTACTCGCAGCCGTTCTCTCAGGCTTTGGCGTCGGTGTCATCGGCAATCGGGTGCTCTATGGCATCGCCTTCGACGTGCCGGCGTACCGATTGACCCGGGTGCGTGAGCAGTCATAGTCACGCAGTTGGTGCCCGGTCCTGAACTGGCGTTCAGTCGGGGAAGAACGGCTCGGGGTCCTCGTGGGTGACGGTAACCACCTCATCGTCGCTGAGCGGTCGGATATGCGAGTACAGTCCGTGGTCGGCGGCGACCTGCGAGAGGTCCGCGCGGTCAGTCTTGTCGTAGTACAGCGGCACGAGCACGGCGAGGTCGTCGCCACATTCCAGCGCGACAAGCAGGAACACCATCCCGTCGTCGGTCGCCCGAAACACCTCAGAGCGGTCGACGGTGCGGTCTTCGAGCGCGTCGGCGACCCGCCGGAACTCATCGCCCGGAACCACGACATCGAAGCCAAGCCGCCGTGTTTCGGGCTCGTACTGGCCGGTCTGTTCGGCCATCGTCCGCGGCTCGCCGGTCAGCACTGTTACGTCGCCGGGGTGGAGTTCGATGGCCTCGCGCCCGTCGTCGCGGTACTGTGTTGCCGTCGCAGTCATGTCCTCGATGACCTGCTCCCAGTGACCGACGACACGGTCGAAGGGGTTAGATTCGGGGTCGGCAGGGTCGTTCATACGTCGAGTGTGGCGGCGGCCGGGATAAATTGTTGGTGGGACAGTGGCACAACAGTTTTACTGGTATTTTGAGAAGAAGGGGACAGATGCGCGACCTCTTAACATTATCTGACCTCCGTACCCAGTTCGAGACGGACCGCGGAACCGTCAAAGCCGTCGACGGCATCGACCTCACCGTCAGGGAGGGGGAGACCGTCGGTCTGGTCGGCGAGTCCGGATCAGGGAAATCCGTCACAGCGTTATCGGCAATGGATATCGTCGACGAGCCCGGACACATCGCCGGCGGAGAGATCCGGTTCGGCGCACTTGAGACAGTCACACGGCTGTCCCGGCAGTATCCGAAAGCAGTACGGACAGCCGACGAGGGCAGTGGGTTCATCACCATCGACGCGGCGACGGTCGACCGGAGTCGGCTCCCTGCATCGCTTGAGACGACGGCTGATGACCGGACGCTGGCCAAGCAGTTCATTCGGGAAGCCCCGAAAAAGGCCCTCCCGGAGGCCGGTGACGCACCCGTCACGATTACCGACGGCTACGTCGATCTGACGGCAGCCCCGGAACGGGTGATGCGGGACATCCGCGGCGGCGACATGGGGATGATCTTCCAAGACCCGATGACCTCGCTGAACCCCGCGATAACGGTCGGCGAGCAGGTCGCGGAGAGCCTGCGCCTCCACCGCTACGGGAGCAAGCGAAACGACTCGTGGTTCAACGCCGTCCGTGAAATCACGCCCTCGATCAGCCGGGGCGGCGAGATGGATGAGGAGGTCCGGGCGGACGTTATCTCGCTGCTGGAGGAGGTTGGTATCCCGGAACCGTCCGACCGCGTCAACGAGTATCCTCACGAGTTCTCCGGCGGGATGCGCCAGCGCGTGCTCATCGCCATCGCGCTGGCGTGTCGCCCAAAGCTTCTCGTCGCCGACGAGCCGACGACGGCGCTCGACGTGACCATTCAGGCACAGATTCTCGACCTTATCGACGACCTCCAGGCGGACCTCGGGATGTCGGTGCTGTTCATCACGCACGACCTCGGCGTCGTCGCAGAGACCTGCGACCGCGTCGCCGTGATGTACGCCGGCGAGATCGTCGAGGAGGGGCCGGTCGAAGAAATCTTCAACAACCCATCACATCCATACACGTACACGCTGCTTGAATCGATACCAGGCGATGGGACAGAGCGGCTGACGCCGATCGAGGGGAACGTCCCCAGCCTCATCGACATGCCAAGTGGCTGCCATTTCGCCGACCGCTGTCCGTGGGCTGAGCCGGAGTGTCGCGAGGGCGAAATTCCGTACCTCCAGCACGGCCCGGACGACGTCACCCATCGCTCGAAGTGTATCCTCGAATCGTTCGATACGGACGAATACGGTACCGGCGATACCGGCGTTGCCGCGACGGAAACGACACGAACGGACAGACAGCTCATGGAGGTTGACGGGCTGAAAAAACACTTCTCGCGGGCCGACGACCTGCTGGACAAGTACGTCGGCCGCGAACCGGAGTCAGTCAAAGCCGTCGACGGCGTCTCGATGGACATCTACGAGGGCGAGACGCTGGGACTCGTCGGCGAGTCCGGCTGTGGGAAATCGACGACCGGGCGGACCATCCTCCGACTACTTGAACCGACAGACGGGAAGGTCGTTTTTGCCGGACAGGACCTTTCGGAGCTCGATAAAAGTGGTCTACGTGACGTCCGCCGGGACCTGCAGATGATCTTCCAGGACCCGATGTCCAGCCTCGACCCGCGGATGACCGTCGGCCAGACGATTATGGAGCCGCTGAAAATCCACGATCTCCCGGAGGACACCGGTGACGGCTCACGCCGCGAGCAACGGGTCGACCGTGTGGCTGACCTCATGGAGGCGGTGGGACTCGACACAGACCAGTACGACCGCTACCCGCACGAACTGTCAGGCGGACAGCGCCAGCGAGTCGGGATCGCCCGCGCGCTCGCCGTCGACCCCGACTTCATCGTCTGTGACGAACCCGTTTCAGCGCTTGACGTGAGCGTACAGGCCCAGATAATCAATCTCCTGGAGGACCTCCAGCACGAGTTCGGCCTGACGTATCTGTTCATCGCCCACGACCTGAGCGTGGTTCGCCACATCTGTGACCGTGTCGCGGTGATGTATCTCGGCGAGGTGGTCGAAGTCGCCGACACGCCGGACCTGTTCGCGGACCCGAAACATCCCTACACGCGGGCGCTCATGTCGGCGATCCCGGAACCGGACCCGACCGTGGAAGCCGACCGGATACTGCTGAAAGGTGATGTCCCGTCACCGATTGACCCACCGTCAGGCTGTCACTTCCGGACTCGCTGTCCCGAGGTCATCCCACCGGATATCGATATCGAGCAGGAGACGTACCGCGAGGTAATGGACTACCGGCAACGGGTCGAGGACGAGGCCATCGCCATCGATGCAGTCCGGGAGCAGGCCGGAAACGCCGACAGCGCCACAGCGGCGACGGACGGCGGCGCAGATCTCACCGAACAGCCAAGCGGCAGGGGACAGGTGTCGATGTCGGCGTTCAAACAGACGATGTTCGACCGGTTCTTCGAAACGAGCCTGACCGGAGAGAACCGCCGCGTCGTCGGGACGTCGATTGAGCATCTCGCGGACGAGGACTGGGACGCTGCCGCATCGGTGCTACAGGATCGATTCGAGAGCGTCTGTGAGACACAGCACCCTGCACTCCAGCCGGACTCCCATCCAGCAGCGTGCCACCTTTACGATCAGAGTGACGGAAGCGGTGACTGAATAATATTACTTAGCTGCACATAAGGCTCAGGAGATATATAACTGAATCATTGATCTATCCGGTACAATTATAATAGATCTGTTTGAAGAAAGTCCCATGTCATCCGGTGATTCTCTGGACAGACGGAGCTTCCTTACCGCGGCCGGCAGTGCCGCGGCAGCCGCAACGCTTGCAGGTTGTTCCGGCGACGGCGGTGATGGTAGCGGGACCGAAGGTGGAGACGGTGGCGACGGGACTGGTAGCGATGGGGGCGACGGTGGAAACGGGGGCGACGGCGGAAGCGATCAGACGCTCGTGTACGCCCGCGGTGACCACCCCGAGAACTACGACCCACAGCAGTCAACCAGCGGCGAGGTGGCAAAAGTCACCAACCAGGTGTTTGACACCCTCATCCAGTTCGCAGCCGGAAGCGGCGGCCAACTCGAAGACGCGCTCGCAACTGACTACACACTTGAGGGGAGTACCGCGACGCTGACGCTCCGACAGGGTGTGATGTTCCACAACGGCGAAGAGTTCACCGCGTCAGACTTCAAGGCGACCTGGCAGCGGTTCACCCAGAGCGACTACGAGTACTACCTCGGCGATGATACCCGGTCGGGGTACGGTCCGTTCACGCTTGGCGACTGGATCGAAAGCGTCGACGCGAGTCAGGACTACGAGCTGACGATCGAGCTTACACAGCAGTTTGCGCCGTTCCTGCGGAACCTCGCGATGTTCGCCTCGGCAGTCCTCTCGAAAGCCCAGATCGAGTCACTGGGCGACAGTCAAGCCGACCTCGGAAGTGAACCTGCAGGTACTGGGGCCTTCCAGTTCGATACGCTCGACAACCCGAACGAGCGCATCCGACTGACGGCCAACAACGACTACTGGGGTGACGGCCCGAACGTCGGGACGGTCATTTTCAAGACCATCACCGAAAACAGCACGCGGGTGCAGGACGTCATAAACGGGGCCTCACACATCACAGACAACCTCGATTCCTCCGGATTCCAGCGCGCCGAGGAAAGCGGAACGGCGACCCTGTTGCGGAAGGACGGCATCAACCACGGCTACATGGCGATGAACATGGCCCGGTTCGAGCCGTTCCGGAACCAGCAGGTCCGCCAGGCCATCGCCCACGCCGTCAACACCGAGGCCATCGTCAACCAGATCTACCAGGGCTTTGCAACGCAGGCCTCCCAGCCGCTCCCGCCGGACGTGCTCGGGCACAACGACGACCTCGATCCGTATCCGACGGACAAGGAGAAGGCCCAGTCGATGCTCGAAGAGGCGGGTTACGGCGACGGCTTCGAGTTCGAACTCGCGACGTTCTCGAACCCCCGCGGATACAACCCCAGTCCGGTCAACACGGCGAACCAAGTGAAGTCAGACCTAGAGGAAATCGGTCTGACGGTCAACATCAACCAGTTCTCCAACTTCGGGCCGTATCTGGACTACACGTCGGCCGGGAAACACGACGCCTGTTTCCTCGGCTGGTACACCGATAACGCCGACCCGGACAACTTCCTGTACGTCCTACTGGACCCGCAGGTCGAGATGGACGCCGTCCCCGACGGGCAGGACTGGGTCAGTTTCGACGCCGACGGGTACAACACCCTCAACGTCTCCGGATGGGCCAACACGGACTACATGGAACTCGTCCGGGAAGCCCAGAAGACCTACGCGGAGGGCGACCGCGAGACGATGTACGAGGAAGCCAGCCAGATAGCCTACGACGAGTCCCCGTGGGTGTTCCTCGACTACGCCGAGACGCTTCGGGCAGTCAACGAGACTGTCGTCGAGGACTCCTACACGATCAGCTCTGTCGGTGGCCCGTATCTTAACACAGTCGAGCTGCAGTAGCGCTTCAAGAGAACTTTCGAATGAACTGGACACAGTTTCTTTTCAAGCTGGCCGAGCCGGTGGTACCGCCACGGTTCGTCATCAAGCGGCTGCTGTTGCTCATCCCGGTGCTGTTCGGCGTGGCGTCGGTCGTCTTCGCGATTCTCCACCTGGCCCCGGGCGACCCGGCTATCATTATCGCTGGCCAGCGAGCGTCAGCCGAACAGCTAGAACAAATACGTGTTGAGCTGGGACTTCGGCGGCCGCTCTGGGAACAGTACCTGAGCTTCCTGTGGGACGCGGCACGATTCGACTTCGGCCAGTCCTACAGCATCAGCCGCGGGAACAGCGTCCGATCGGTCATCTCGGACCGACTCCCGATCACGCTCGAACTCGCGATTTACGGCCAAGCAGCGGGCATCCTGCTTGGACTGCCACTGGGCATCATCTCCGCGGTCAAGCAAGACTCACTGACGGACCACGTCACTCGGATCGGAGCGCTGACTGGTATCTCGGTCCCAATATTCTGGTCCGGACCGCTGCTCATCTTGCTGTTCTCGACGTATCTTGATGTGTTCCCGACCAGTGGCCGCATCAAATCGACGCTGTTCCTGCCCGACACTTGGATGCTGTTCGGTCGTGAACTGCCCCTGACCGGGATGATAACGCTCGATACGATCCTGCTTGGAAACACTGAGGCGTTCCTCTCGGCGGCGCATCACCTGTTCCTGCCGGCGGTGGTCATCGGCGTCTACTCGACAGCGCTCATCTCGCGGATGATGCGGTCCTCGATGCTCGAAGTCATCCGTCAGGACTACATCCGGACCGCGCGGGCGAAAGGGCAGGGCGCGAAGATCACGCTGATGAAACACGGCTTCCGGAACGCGCTGATTCCGGTCGTCACCGTCATCGGGATCCAGTTCGGCACGTTGCTGGGCGGGGCAGTCCTGACCGAAACCGTGTTCGGTATCAACGGGATGGGGCTGACCATCGTCAACGCTATCGGCGTCTCTGACTACCCGGTAGTTCAGGGAACGGTTCTCACCTTCGCCCTGCTGTTCACGCTTGTGAACCTCCTCGTCGATGTCACCTACAGTTATCTTGACCCACGGATCCAACAATGAGTACGGACACCGAGACACGGGGGACGCTGGGACGCCTGCGGGCGTCCCCGTTCCTCGCCGACCTGCTGACGAACCGCCTCGCCGTCGTCGGGCTGACGATCATCCTCAGTATGGCCGCCGTCGCCATCTACGCCCGCGTGACATACGATGTCGGCGCACTTGCCAGCTCACAGCTCGGGACCGAAATCGCTGACCGCGCACCGCCCGGCTGGCTCGGTCCCGCGCCCGCGAACCAGCAGTTGTTCGGCACAGACGCGGCGGCACGTGACATCTACAAGCGGAGTCTGTACGGTGCGTGGCTGGCCCTGAAATTCGGGACGATCACGGTCGGGACCTCAACGACCGTGGGTGTCGGACTGGGCATTATTGCAGCATACTACGGCGACGTGACCGACAACGTCATCATGCGGACGATGGACGTGCTGCTGGCGTTCCCGCCGCTGTTGCTCGCACTCGCGCTGGTCGCCATTTTCCCGCGAGATCTTGGACTCTGGCGGGCCGTGGCGGCGCTCGTGCTGGTGTACACGCCGCGGTTCGCTCGAGTCGTTCGGGGAGCCGCACTCAAAGTGCTTGAAGACGAGTACGTCGACGCCACGGTCGCGCTTGGCGCGACTGATCCGCGAGTTCTCATCCGGCATATCCTACCGAATACGCTCGCGCCGATTACCGTCCAGTCCACGCTGAACTTCGGACTCGCCATCATCGACCTCGCTGCACTGTCGTTTCTTGGGTTCGGTGCACAGGCAGGGTCGCCATCGTGGGGACTGATGCTTTCCCGCGGTGTCGAGAACGGCCTCCTGACCGGCGAGTGGTGGCTCTCCTTCTTCCCGGGGCTGTTCCTCGCTATCACCGTGCTCGGGTTCAATCTGCTCGGTGACGGGATGCGCGACGCGCTCGATCCGCGGATGCGCGACGCGGTTGACTGATGGCCCAGCGCGGTTCCCCACCGCGGCTCCGGCAGTACGTCGCGGTCCGGGCGCGACTGGTTGGGAGCGGGCTAGTCGTCGGCCTCCTGCTTGGTGGCCTCGGAATGGTGGGCTGGACGCTCTACACCGGTGATGCACGGTCGAGTGAAGCGACGGTGTTCGCCCTCGGCGCACTGGTGTTCGGCTTTGGCCTGCTGGGCTGGTCCGGGTCGATACTCGCCGGCCGCGGCATCGAAGCCATGCAGGAACACATGGACACACGAAGCAACTGGACCGAGCGCGACTCGCGGCGGGCAATGGCCCGGCTCTGTGGCGGTGGCGGCGGGATAATGGTGGGGACGTCCGTCGTCGCGACGTTATTCTAGCCGCTCGCTGTCCGCACCGCGGACATTCTCGCCCTGATGGTCGTAGAACACGTCCTCTTGAGCAGTGCTATCGTCAGCTTCCAGCACGTCGCCGCGCTCGTAGACGACCGTGCCCCGGACCATCGTCCATTCAGGGAACACCGCATCATGGCCCTCGAACGGCGTCCAGTCGCATTTCGAGTGGAGCGTCGCACCGCTGATCGCGCTCGTCTCGGTCGTGTCGACGAGCACGAGGTCAGCGTCCTTGCCGGCTTCGATAGCCCCCTTCTGTGGGATGTCGAACACGTCGGCCGGGTTGCGTGCAGTGAGGTCCCGAACGCGCTCGTAGGTGAGCCCGCTGTCCGGGTCACAAGCTTCAGCCAGTAGGAGCGGGAGGACCGTCTCGACACCGGGGACGCCCGACGGCGCGTCCCAGATACTGGCGTCTTTCTCTTCACGGGTGTGTGGCGCGTGGTCCGTTGCGATCATATCGACGGTCCCGTCGACGACGCGCTCGTAGAGCTTTTGGCGGCGTTTTTCGCGGCGCAGAGGCGGGTTCATCCGCCCGAACGTCCCCAGATCTGAGAGATCTCGCCGCGAGAGCAACAGGTGATGTGGCGTCACCTCGGTCGTCATCCCGGCCTCACTGGCGATGTCGACGCCCTCTGGCGTGGACGTGTGGGCGATGTGTATCGTCGCATCGTGTTTCTGCGCGACTGTACAGGCCCGCTCGACGGCCTCCGCTTCGGCCTTTGCGGTCCGGAACGCGCTCCAAGCGTCGGCGTCGTCACGGGCCCGGGCATCGTCGTTGAAGTAGTCAGCGTCCTCGGCGTGGACGGTGACCGGCACGTCGTTGTCGGTGGCAGCCTCCAGTGCGTCGGCAAACAGGTCGGCCTCGATACCCATGTCGCCGGTTGAGTCCGCGAGGAACACTTCGCCGAGTGCGAACAGCCGACGGCGAAGGAGGACGTTCGGAATCCAGTCGGCCGTGACGCCACCGTTGATACCCCAGTCGACGACGGAATCGGCAGCGAACTCGGCCTTCTGGTCGAACGACTCCCCGTCGATGGTCGGTGGGTCGGTGTTTGGCTGGTCGACGACAGCCGTGACGCCGCCGGCCGCCGCCGACCGGGACCCACTCTCCCACGTCTCCTTGTGCGGGTAGCCAGGCTGGCGGAAGTGAACGTGCGCGTCGATCATCCCCGGAAACAGTCGCTTGCCGGTCGCTTCGATGACATGCTGGTCGGACGCGTCGAGGTCGCGTCCGACTTCGACGATTGACTCGCCACGCACACGGACGTCGCGCTGACGACCGTCCGGTAGCGTCGCGTTACGGATGAGCATACGCCCAGTCGGCCGGGCGCACCCCTAAGTCTCTCGGATAGTGCCCACCGAGACGTCGCGGCCGTCAGCCAGTGACCGCTCCAGCGCTGCGATGACCCGTTCGGGGTCGTCGGTTCCCCCAGCGTTGGCGATGCTCCCGACGCTCTGGGGGTCGAAGGGGACATCAAGCGCCTCGTAAATCGGGGCCAGCACCTCGGCGATAGCCACGTGGTCCCGAGCGACGACAATGCCGCCGACAACAGCGACGGACTGGCGGACGCGCTGGGCGAGCCCCGCGATTTTACCGTCGGCCTGAATCGAGTGGCTCCCCGGACAGAACGCGGCGTCCGGTTCCCCGGTCCGAGCGGTGATGCCGCAGTCGTCAAGCGCGCGCTGCACAGTGGCTTTGGCCCACTCGTAGCGGTCATCGATAGTCCCTCGCGGGTCCTCGGTCGGGACAGCGAGGGAGAACGAGACAGTCGACCCAGTGTAGGCGACAGCGCGACCCCCAACGGCGCGCTCGATGACAGTGTACCCCCGGTCGCGAGCGGCCCGGCACGCTCGGTCGTAGCCGTCGCTGTTCGCGTCACGGCGGCCGAACGCGACCTGTCTGTGCGGTCGCCAGACTCGCAGGGCTGGCTCGCGGTCTTCGGCGACCGTCTCGGCCATCTCGCGGGTCCGCTCGAAATCGGTTTCGGGGTCGGCGGCGCGGCCCCGTAGCAGGCGCATAGTCACACCGTACGGCCCCTTCGGATTAAATCGGTCGCCGGTCCAGCAGGTGACCCCACAGCGGTGGATAGCGAACAGGCGACACGTGACCGTCGCGGCGGGACGTGTCGCGCTCCCGCTGCCCCCGCCGCGGTCGTCGTCAGCGCACACGAAGCGATGGCCCCAGTATGGCTCTTGAACCCTCGGACGAACCAGGACGCAGTAACGAAACAGGCCATCGTGATGCCGTGTCACAAGTTGTCAGAAGCAGAGAGCGAATGAGACAGAGCAATCCAAAGCCAGGTTTGGTGTACCGCGCTCGAACTCTGTGAGAGCGCGGCTTTTTCGCCACCGAAAGACTCGCGAACTCGTCTTTCAAGCCTTGCTTCGTGGTTCGAGAGAGCTTCGCTCTCTCGTCATCACGAGGGGCGCTTGCGCCCCTCGAACGACTCCGCTCAGCAAGACCACGTTTTTCAAGGAGTGGTGGCGAGCATCGCGAGCCACCCGACGCAGAAAAAGGTGGTCTTGGACGACAGAGCCATACCGGTACACCCCTAATCGCCGTCGATGGCCGTCACGATACCGCGAGACGTGCTTGTCCAGTACTACCGGTTCTCCCTGTACAACTCGCCGTTCGACGCCCACGACGAGGGGTGTGCCATCGACCTCTACCCCGACGGCGAACGTGCACCGTCACCAGTCGCTGGCGAGGTCGTCGATACAAAGACGGTCCAGGCCCCGCCGAAGGCCTACGCCGCCGAGCACGATCACCTCATCGTGATCGATACTGGCGATACTGTGGCGCGGTTACTGCACGTCGACCCCGCTGTCGAACCCGGCGAGACAGTGGCCGTCGGCGACGACCTCGGAGCGCTGGTGCGGGCAGGCTTTTTCGCGCCGTGGGTCCCGAACCACATCCACCTCGGCTTCCGCGACCCTGATGCGAACCCCTACCGGGCGTCGGGGTCGCTGCCGGTCGACGTGGCCGTCGACGTGACGCCGCTGTCCTGGGACGGGACCGGGACCGTCGTCGACAGCGGCGAAACGTGGGCCCGACTTGACGAACCTGCCCATCCGGAACCCCGTGAATCCTTCGTTGGCATCGCCAACGATGTCGACGGCGACGGCTCAAGCGTTCTCGACGGCGGCTTGCCCCACTACTCGGGTGGTGGTCTGCTGAGTCATGATGGGGTCGAGGCCGCGGCCCTTGCAGGCCAACACGTCGGGACAGCCGACGGCCGAACGGTCGCATGGGACGACGTGACCGTGCTGGCGAACGGCAACCCGATAACCGGTATCGCGCTGTTCTGTGGCCGCGAGCGCTTCGGCGCGAAACTCGTTGGCGAGGGCATCGACCTCACCGTCGGCGACGAGGTACGGGTGACCATCGAGCGGGCCGCGGCCGTCGACGACGCCACGTAGCTAGACTATCGATAGCGCTCAGTGCAGGTCTGCTTCACCTGTTCATAGGCTGGGCCCTCGCCCATCCGTCAGGCGAACGTGAGGTCGTGGCGGTCAGTCAGTTCGCCGAATAGCCACTCCGCGTGATCCAGTGCGTACTCGCGGTGCTCGTCCTCGATGTAGCCGACGGCGTCCTCAACAAGCACTGGTCGGTAGTCTCGAAGGCCGGCACTGGACGCGGTGTGGAGTACGCAGACGTTCGCGAGCGTGCCACAGATGATCAAGTCCTTGACGCCGTGGGCGTCGAGCCACCCCTCCAGTTCCGTCTGGTAGAAGGCATCGTAGGTGTGCTTGACGACGATCAAGTCCTCGTCCTGTGGGTCAAGCTCGTCGACGAGTTCGGTCTCCCAGGAATCTTCAACGACGTGTTCGCCCCATCGGTCGAACTCATCGTAGTAGTGGGTGTCCTCGAACTGGTCGGGCGGATGCACGTCGCGGGTGAATACGACCTTCGCGCCAGCTTCACGGGCACGGTCGATGAGTTCGGCACAGGGCTCGATTGCTGCTTCGCTGTCCGGTGCGTAGAGGCTCCCGTCGGGGTGACAGAAGCCGTTCTGCATATCAACGACAATTATGGCGGTCTGCGCTGGGTCGAGTTCCATACGAGAACCTTGGCAGGGCGCGACTACGAAAGTTACTCTCACGGTGGGGTTCGGACGGCCCAAACAGACGCACAAAGTCCTTCTGGCCGACGAATGTGGTCACGATGAGCGTGTGACTTTTCACTGTGGTAACCTACCGTGAAAGTAGATGCGCCGCCCTTTCGCCCTCGTCGTTCTCTGTGCCGTTGCGCTGTTACTTGCAGGCTGTCAGGCACCCAGTGTGTCGCCCGACCAGACGGAGTCAAGCAACGTGGATCTGACGCCAAGCGAACCCGCGACCGACTACGGGAGCAACGACTCCGCCCCGGCAGCGCCTGCGACGGACCGGTTGGGCTACGAGAACGGCTACTGGTACAACGAGTCGCTATCGGTAACAACCGAAGACGGACTGAACGAGACAGAGCGGGAAACCGTCGTTGCCCGAACAATGGCCCGCGTCGAACGGATTCGCGGGCTGGAGTTCGAAGAGACGGTTCCGGTCTCCGTCGTCTCGCGGGCCGAGTACCGCAACAACACGGGTGGCGGCGAGACCGGCGATTCGCTGCGCCGGTTTGACAACGTGAAGTTCGAGGCGCTGTTTTTCATCGGTGAGGACCGCGACTCTATTGCGGTCCAGAACAGCAACCGCGGAGAAAGCGTGCTGGGGTACTACAGCAGCCAGCGAAGTGAAATCGTCATCGTCAGTGAATCGGCGACACCGACGATTAGCCGGGGGACGCTGGCCCACGAACTCGTCCACGCGCTGCAGGACCAGCACTTCGGCCTCGAAAGTGACGCGCAGACGCGGGATCAGGTACAGGGTCGGAACGGCATGGTCGAAGGCGATGCCGTTGCTGTCACCCAGACCTACACCGACCGCTGTGGCGAGGCATGGCGCTGTATCGACAGGCCTGCCCAGAGCGGCGGTGGTGGCGGTGACCGCCACTTCGGTATCAACTTCATGCAGTATTTCCCCTACAGCGACGGGCCCGGCCTGATCGGAAATCTTCGAGAACGTGGCGGCTGGAGCGCCGTCAATGACGCTTACGACGACTATCCCGACGGGGCCGCCGAAGTGACCTATCCCGAGCGCTACCCCGAGTGGGAACCCGAGTCAGTCTCGCTTGCAGACCGGTCCAGCGACGACTGGGAGCGGGTCAGACCCTCGACCGACCGCGACCGACCCGACTACGCCGTTGTCGGCCCCTCCGCCATCGCCGGGTCGATGGCGTACACCATCGCCGATGACTACAACGAGTCGAGCGTTGTCCGGACGCGGGACGTCATCAACTACAAGGATGGGGCGTTGGACAGCGACGACCCGTACAACTACGACTTGCCCGCGACCGACGGCTGGACCGGTGGCCGGATGCACGTCTACGCCAGCGGCGACGAAACGGCATACGTCTGGAAAACGACGTGGGCCAGCGAGGCCGACGCCCGCGAATTCGTCGACGCCTGGACAGCGGTCATCGCTCACTGGGGCGGCACTCGAACCACGGACGGCCACTGGGTAATAGCGGAGGACAGTCCCTACACCGACGCTGTTTCGGTCAGGGTCGACGGACAGACCGTCACTGTGGTGAACGCACCGACAGCCGACGAACTGAGCGAGGTCCACGATGCGTAAGGAACTGCTCGTCGCGCTGGCGGTCGTCCTCGCGGGCTGTGCGGTTCCGTCCTTCGGCGGCAGCGACCACCCTGCGACGCCGACCGGCGAAGACGCCATCGGCTACGAGAACGGCTACTGGTACGACGACTCGGTGTCAGTGACGACCGACGACGGACTGAATGAGACGGAGCGGGAGGCTGTCGTCGCCCGGACGATGGCCCGCGTCGAGCAGGTCCGCGATTTGGAATTCAAAGAATCGGTCCCGGTTTCGGTCATCTCCCGGGCAGAGTACCAGAACCGGTCCGGGGGCAACGACAGCGGCGACAGCAGTCGTCCACAGGACCCCTGGAACGACCAGGTGTGGGAAGCGCTCCTGATAATCGGTGAAGACTCCGGCAGCAGCGACGAAATCGATGACACACTTTCGACGACAGTGCAGGGCTACTATTCGCCGAGCGAGGACGAAATCGTCATCGTCAGCCCGACGGAGACGCCACAGATCGACCGACGAACCCTCTCACACGAACTCGTTCACGCCCTGCAGGACCAGCACTTCGGGCTGAACGGCTCCGCGAAGACGCAGGACACACAACTATCACGACAGGGCGTTACCGAGGGCGAGGCCAACTACGTCCGTGCCCTCTACGAACGTCAGTGCAGTGACGGCTGGGGCTGTATCGCGCTCCCGGACCGGACCAGTGACGGAGGCAGCAACGACGGCGATACCGAAAGCCAGGAACCGAGCTACAACGAGGGGCTGTTCACGGTTCTCTACCAGCCCTACGTTACCGGACCGCGGTTCATTGATCAGGTTCGCTCTGACGGTGGCTGGGACGCCGTTGACGCCCTCCACGACAACTTCCCCGACAGCACCGAACAGGTGCTCCACTCTTCGAAATATCCGGACGAAAAGCCCGTGAACGTCACTGTTGCTGACCGTTCGACCGACGAATGGAGCCGCTTCGACCACGACCCGGTCGGCGACACAGTTGGGGAGACCTCGATTTACGCGATGATGTACCACAACAGGCAGACAGAGGGCGACCGCTACAGCTACGAGAGCGAGGTCTCGGCAGGTTGGGGTGGTGACCTTGTCGTGCCCTACCGCAACGGCTCCGGCGGGTACGGGTACGTCTGGGAGACCCGCTGGGACACCGAGGCGGATGCTAGCGAGTTCGCACAGGCCTACCGAGCGGCGCTGACCGAGGAACACGACGCTAGCCAGCCCCGCAGTAACGTCTACGTCGTCCCAGCAGACGACCAGTTCAACGACGCCTTCCGCGTGGTCCGGTCGGGGAAGACCGTCCGCATCGTCAACGGACCGACAGTGAGCGACCTCGACGAGATTCACCAGCAAGCAGAGTCCTGAGGGGCAGTCGCCGACCGGACCGCTTTTTTCGCCACACTGAAAACACCGTACCATGAGCGAGGAGTTCGACATCGTCTCACCAGAGGCGATTCGCGAGGGGCGGGCGACCGACGCCTACTTCGACCGGACGATGGAGGCGCTAGAACACGCGGGCAAGAACCCGGACGTGGTCGCCGAGGTGACGGCGAATCAGTTCGCGACGGGCCGGTGGAAGCTACTGTCGGGGCTGAAAGACGCCGCCGAGTTGCTCGAAGGGCGGGACATCGATGTCGACGCGCTCCCCGAAGGACAACTGTTCGACGGTGGCCCGGTGATGCGAATCGAGGGGACGTACCGGGAATTCTGTCGTCTAGAGACGGCGCTCCTTGGCTTTCTTTCACATTCGACCGGTGTCGCGACGCGAGCACTAGAGGTCCGCCACGCCGCACCGGAGTCGACGGTGCTCTCCTTTGGTTCGCGCCACGTCCACCCGTCGATCGGTGCGATGGTCGAGCGGTCCGCGCTGCTGGGTGGTCTCGACGGTATCTCGAACGTCGCTGCGGGTGAGGTTATCGGCCGGGACGCCGGTGGGACGATGCCCCACGCACTCATGATTTGCTTCGGCCGGGGCAATCAGGAGCAGGCGTGGCAGGCGTTCGACGCCGCTGTCCCGGAGGAGACACCACGTATCGCGCTGACCGACACCTACAGTGACGAGACCGACGAAGCGCTCCGCGCGGCGGAAGCTGTCGATGACCTCACGGGCGTTCGGCTGGACACGACCGGCTCCCGCCGCGGGGACTTCCGCCACATCGTTCGAGAGGTACGCTGGACGCTGGACGCCTACGGGCACGAGGACGTGGACCTGTTCCTCTCAGGCGGTATCACCCCGGCAGCCCTGCGAGAACTACGAGACGTGGCCGACGGCTTCGGCGTCGGAGGGTACGTCGCCAACGCCGACCCACTGGATTTCGCGCTAGATATCGTCGAACTGGACGGCGAGCCGGCCGCCAAGCGAGGGAAGCTCACCGGGACGAAGTCAGTGTACCGAACCGCCGATGGCGGCCATCACATCGGCCTGGCCGACCGCGAGGGGCCGGCGGACGCCGAGTCGCTACTGGAGCCACTGATTCGGGACGGGGAAATCGTCAGGGAGTTCGACCTCGATGCGGCTATCGACCGCGCGGAGTCGGACGCCGAGCGAGTCGGCTACGAGGGCGTGACCGCGGCTGAGTAACGGGCGTTAAGTCTCCGGCCCGCGAACACGCGATATGGTCGACCGCATCATGAAGGTCAACGCGTACACGACCTTCGACCTGCTCGACGGTGAGGTAGAGGGCCACGGCTTCGAGGAGGAGGCCCTGGCCGTCCTGAACGTGACCGCGCCGCGAAAGAACCCGGACCACGTCGAACTCCAGCTAGAGATGGACAACACCGACCTCGACGCGGTGAAGCCACACGCTGACTCGGTAACGCTCTCGGCAGTCCAGGCCCGCGAACTGGCCGCTGAGCTGGAGGAGTACGCGGAGAAAGTCGAAGACACACAGTCGGAGTAATCTGTCCGTCTCAGCGATAGTCATGCATCGCTCCGGGTCGATAATTCTATGGTGTGAAGACGCATACCACGAAATATGTCAACCGAGACGCCCGGCAATCCAGCCGCACGGGAACTGGGCTATTGCCCGTGCTGTGGCTACCAGACACTCCCGGAGGGCCGACCCGGGTCATACGAGATGTGCCCGGTGTGTCACTGGCTCGACGACCCGATTCAGTTCGGCGATGTAGAGTTCGTCAGCGATACGAACCACGTGTCACTGACAGAAGCGCGTGAGAACTTCCGCGAACACGGGGCATGTTCGCCCGACGAGGCCGGAGATTGCGAGGAGCCGACGGACCTCGACCGCGACCCGAACTGGCCCTACGAAGAATAGTGGACACGAAGACAAGACTCAGGCTGCAAGCGCGATATCCAGATACAGCATGATGATGACGCCGGCCATCAGGCCGAGCGTCGCGACGCGCTCGTAGCCGCGCTGGTGTGTCTCGGGGATTATCTCGTCGGAAATCACGAACAGCATCGCACCCGCCGCAAAGCCCATCGCATAGGGCAGGAGCGGTTCGATGGTCACGACGGCAACAGCGCCGAGCACCGCCAGCGGGATTTCCACGACGCCGGAGCGAATCCCGGCGAAGACAGCATAGAGCCGACGGTCCAGACCTGCATTGATTGCTGCAACGGAGACGGCCAGCCCCTCGGGGATGTTCTGGATACCGATAGCGAGCATCAGCGAGAGCGCGCCGCCGATCTGGAGCGGGTCGCCGGCGGCCGCACCGAAGCCGACGCCGACGGCCAGCCCCTCAGGGATGTTGTGCAGCGTGATCGCGAGGATGAACAGGATGACGCCCGCCAGTTTGGATTCGTCGACCGAGAGGTCCTGACTGGGGTTGGCCGCGTCCGACCGCCGGTTGCCTGTCAGTAAGTAGTGGGCGTGGGGGACGAGACCGTCCGCGCGGTCGAGGAACAGCGCGCCCAGTCCGACGCCGATAAGCGTCGGAATCGGATTTCCGCCCGAGTACTCCTCGATACCGGGAATGATGAGGCTCGTGAACGCGGCGGCCAGCATCACGCCGGCGGCGAAGCCCAGTGCCGTGTCCAGCGCCCGCTCCGAGGGGTCACGCCAGACAAGCACGAGCGACGCACCAAAGAGGTTCATCGCCGCGATGATGACTCCGCCGACGAGGCCGTTTATCAGCGGGTCGGTGCCGACGAGGTCGACAAACAGTTCGACGAGCCCGGATTGCATTGTCCAGTAGTGTACGTCGCCCCCTCTTGGGTGTACCGACAGTCAGGAGCGGTCGTCTCTGTTTCAGCGGAATCCCCGCAACGAATCGGAAACTCATGGTTCGCACATGTCATCCAGCCAGATTCAGGTAGGGTCTTCTAGCTGATAGGGGGCTGTATTCGAGCCATTAAACGCTGTGTTAGAACGGTTCCGGCGAGCCGACGACCCGACGCATCTCCATCGCGCTGGCGAAGTCTTCCCGGGAGACCACGCGGGTTCCCTCAGGCCCGTCGACGAAGGCGGCGGAAGCCCGGGCAGTGTCGAGTTCGACAAGCGCATCGAAAGCAGCCATCCCCGAAGGGAATCGCGGCATATCTGCCTCCATCAGGTCGGCGACGGTGTCCGCTTCGCGTTCGGCCTTGGAGAGTTCCCTGAAATCACCGACGGTGACGACGCCGACTACGTCGGCACCGCGCGTGACCGCGAACTCCGTCCGCCGGTCGGCAAACATCCGGTCGACTAGGTCCTCAACGCTGGCGTCGGCCTCGATAGTCGCATCGAGTGGACTGGCCACGTCATCGACAGTCAGTCCCTCAAGTAGCGCTGCCAACGCGACGGTACGGGATTCACTCGACGCAGCACCGTAGACGAACAGAGCGAGTAGCAGCAACATCGGGCTAAACGACATGACGCCGACGACGGCGAACAGCACAGCAAACCCGGTCCCGATACGGGCGGCGATGCGGGTCGCCGTCGCGTAGGGACGCGTTCGCGCCAGCAGCGCCCGGAGCACGCGGCCGCCGTCCATTGGGAACGCCGGCAGCATGTTGAACACGGCGAGAAAGAGGTTCGTGACGGCCAGCCAGCCGACAACGAACAGCGTCACCTGCGCGCTCGCCGGCAGGGCAAACAGCGCGGCGTAGCAGGCGACCCCGGTCAGAATACTCACGGCAGGGCCGGCAAGCGCAATGACGAGCTCCCGGTTCCACTCCTTTGGCATGGCTTCGAGGCTGGCGAGGCCGCCGAGAATCCAGAGCGTGATTGACTCCACCCGGAGCCCGTAGCGCATCGCCGCCCAGGCATGGCCCAGTTCGTGGAGGGCAACGCTGGCGAACAGGCCCACGGCCGCGGCGGTCCCGATAACCCACGGCGTCTGGCCCGCAGTCAGTACCGTGAGGTCAAGCTCCACGCCGGAGAGGACGCTCACGATACCCGCGTACACCGAGATCTGGGCCCCGCTGCCGATAATCCAGGCCAGCACCGGCAGGAAAATCAACAGCGAGACGTTGACCCGTATCGGAATCCCCCAGACCGTCGTGATGTGGAAGTTTCGCACGTGACACCCAACGAACAGTGGCCGGGTATAGCTTCTGCACGGAGACGACGCCGACGAGTAGCGGCCTTATTCAGGGTGTAGCGTGTACGGATATCTAATGACAGTTCGACACGACGGGCTGACCGTCGACTGGCTGGGGTACGCGACGCTCCGGTTCGCGGGCGACGACACGGTGGTGTACGTCGACCCGGGCCGGTACGGCGTGCTCACCGGCGAGTGGGAGCCCCACACGGACGGCATCGGCCATCCGCCAAGCAGCGACTACCGCGCGGAAGACGGCGACATTGTCTGTGTGACACACGTCCACCACTACGACCCGGATGGTATCGAGCGCGTCGCGAGCGATGACGCGACCATCGTCGCCTATGAGGGTATCGATGAGCGCGTCGGCGATCGGGACCTCCCGCCGCTATCCTCGCTCCCCTACGACGTTGTCGAGGTCGGAATGAAATCACAGACCACGGTCAAGGACGTGCCGATCTGGTCGACACCGGCGTACAACGAGCCGGACGGCCGGCATACGCTGCCCGATGGCACGCCGTATCACCCGGAGGGATTCGGCTGTGGCTTCATGATCGCCGTCGAGGGGACCAGAGCGTTCTACCCCGGCGATTCGGATGTCCTACCTGGCCACCGGACGCTTGAGGTATCGCTACTGTGTCCGCCCATCGGCCCGCGGGCGACGATGGACCGCCACGAGGCCGCCGCCCTGGCCGCGACCATCGACCCGGACCTCGTGATGCCAGTCCACTACAACACCTTCTCTAACCTCGAAGCCGACTCCCGCGAGTTCGCCGCCGACGTGGCCGAAGCCGGCGTCCCGGTCGTGTTAGACGAGCAATGAGAGCGCCCGCCGGTCTCTGATATCACCGGCGCTCAGACCATTCGCCCCGGTCCCGGTGGGCGTCAGCGATCTCCTCGATATCAGTCGTCTCCAGAACGCCGCGCTCGGTGACGACCGTCACTGCCGACGCCGGCGTCACGTCGAAGGTGGGGTTCGATACGGCGATATCGGCGTCACCGGCGTACATTTCCTGTGGCTCCCGCTCCTCTCTGTCCCACGTAGCGCGTGGCGCAATCTTGTCCGTCGCACACACTGCGTAGCAGTCCACGTCCGCGGCGGCCGCCGAAAGGGCCGCCGAACGGGTACCAACCTTGTTGACAACGCGGCCGTCCGGAAAGACGCGGTCGGCCCCGACAACGAGCGTGTCGGCGCTCCACACGTCCAGTTCATGGCCGAAGGCCGCGTCGGTGGTCAGCGTCACCGTGGTGCTCTCGGCAAGCGTCTCGGCGACGCCAATGCCTTCACCGCCGGGCCGTGACTCGGCGACGAGCACTACCTCGGGAGCAGCGGCCTCGACCACTGCACGAACTGTTCCGGACCGAGAAAGCGTCGCGATGCGGTCACCGACGCGCTCAGCGGCGACGGCCGCGGCGACCCAGTCGGCGGTCACCGCGTGGTTCAGCGTCTCGGTCGCGGCCCGCTCGACGGCCGCCGGCGATTCGTCGGTAACGGCGGCCATCGCCCGATTGAGACGGTTCGCGACGACGACCATTGATGGGCGCGCCTCTCGGATTTCAGCGGCGAGGGCGGCAAGCGCGTCCCAGTCGTCACCGTCCCGTTCGGCAGTCTCCAGATCGACACTCCGTCCGGCGTCAGCCGAGGCGGCTTCGTCGCGTAGCACCTCCAGTGCCCGGAGCGACAGCCACGCCGAGCCGTGGGTCCGGTCCTCGCGAACGGTCGCCAGTCGCGGGCGAACACGATCCCAGGAGGTCCACAGTCGCGGGACCGTCTCACGAGTCAGTATTTCCGGCGGGTGGACCCACGCAGTCTCGATTGTCTCCTCGTTCGTCGCGACCGTGCGGGCCTCACAATCGAACAGGAACGGATGGACCCGCCAGCGAACCCCGTGATCGGTGTCTGCGACCTGAAATGAATCGCCCTGCCGGACGAGCGTCACCGCGTCGGCCAGCCCAGTTTCTTCGTCGATTTCGGCCCGCGCGGCCGTCTCGGGATCCCGGTCCCGCCCAGCATCGTCGGCGACGTGTCCCGCGACCCCGCTCCACTGGCCCTGGTACGAACCAACCGCGTCGCTCCGGCGCAACAGTAATACCTCGCCTTCGCTGCGCAGGAAGCACGTCACGACGGGGCGTGTCTCCATACGAGGCGGAACGACCGGCCGGGGCAAGAAAGTCCGGGCCTGTGACGCCAGTCACAGCGGGACGCTGTGAACGCTACAGCGCGTCAAGCAGGCGGTCGATGTCGTTGGCTGTATTGAACACGTGGACCGAAGCCCGGAGCGCCTCGGGGTGGGGGAGTGACCTGATGATGATACCGTCAGCCGCGAGTCGCTTGACGGTCGCCTCGGGGTCGTCGGCGGTGAACGTCACGAGCCCCGACTCGTAGTCGCGGGGGCTCAGCAGTCGGTCGCCGAGGCTGTCCTTGAGCCGGTCAGTCAGCCGCTCAACACGGGGCTGAATTGTATCGAACCCGACAGCCTCAACCGTCTCAATGGCGTTCGCGAGCGCAACGTAGGGGACCGGTGAGGTAGTGCCGACCTCGAAGCGGCGCGCGCCTTCGTAGTATGTGTATCCGTCAGCACCGGGGTCTTCGACGCTCCGGTAGCCAATGCGGGTCTGGCGCAACCGGTCATACGCGTCGGGGTCGACATACAAGAATCCGCCACCCCAGACGCCCAGCAGCCACTTGTGCCCCGCCGCGGCCACGAAGTCCGCGCCCCATTCGGTCACGTCAACGGGGTGCTGGCCGACGGACTGGACAGCGTCGACGAGTACCTGTGCGCCGGCGTCATGGGCGACCTCGACGACATCCGCAACCGGGAGTCTGGTTCCGTGGGTCCAGGAGAGCGAACTCAACGCCACCAGTCTGGCGTCAGCCACAGCGTCTTTCACATCAGCCATGTCAAGCCGACCGGCATCTGTTTCCAGTACTCGGGCCTCGATGTCGTGGGTGTCGACCAGGCGGTCCCAGGGTAGTGTGCCGGCGGGGTGTTCGAGATCAGTCCGGACCACCACATCGCCGGGCTGCCAGTCGATAGCCCCAGCGACCATATTGACCCCGTCGGCGGTACTGCGAGTCAAGGCGACGTTGGCGGCGTCAGTCCCGATATGGCTGGCGACAACCTCTCGAGCTGCCGAGAGAGCGTCCCACGCAACCGTATAGGGTCCCTCATTGGCAGGTGCGTCGAAGGCGTGTCGTTCGAGAAACGCCGTCGCAGCGTCGACCACTGGGCGCGGCGTCGGCCCGCTTGCCCCCGTGTTGAAGTACGTACACCGTTCGAGTGCCGGGATTGACGCTCGGATCTCGGCTGGGTCCATGTCCGTTCCGATGGTCCCCGACGCCTTCAGCCCTGTGTGACCCAGTAGGCAGCTTCGACAGCGGATTCCCAACACGGCAGTACAGTTCTATTTCTACGGCCGGCCATCATTACTGATTTTCTTGTTTTGTTGTGTTTCACAACTTTTATCGATTGCTTCGATACTTTTGAATGATTGCAGTGTCTCGGGATAGTCAGACGGAGCCTAGAGTGACAGCTCAGTCCTGCTGACACTCGCAGCCGCCCTGCTCGAAGAACTCCGCAACGGCATACTGGCTGCCACACGACTGGCACAGCACCTGCGCGTCCAGAAATATCTCGAAGTCATCGATATCGATACGGTCCGTATCGCGCAGTTTCTCAATGCGCTGGTCGGTGACCGACAGCGTTCGGGTCAGGAGCCGCTGAATGCTTTCAAGGTCCTTCTCGATCTTCTCATCGTCGGATAGCCCCTGGTACTCCGCGCCGCGCCATTCCTTCAGATACGACCGAATGGCCTGATAGGTGATGAAATCGGTTTCGAGACTGTCTACGTCGACGCCGTTACGTTCGAGTCGGTTGACGGTATCAGTCCGAACACCTGTGCTGATGTCGTCACCGGTGAGGTTCTCGTAAGTCGATTCCACGTCGCTTTCGAGGGCGCTCAGGCCCGCATCGACCAGTTCGCGTTCGAGGAGGCGCTTGTTGAAAAACTCGGCAAGGTCACGGAGACTCATCCGCTCTTCACCATCACCCGTCCAGCGAGCCTCCATCTCCGCACCGAGTCCATCAAGTTCGTATTCGTCGATGAGTCGAGCGACTTTGCTCGACGGCCGGCCGTCTGTCGTATTCGCCATCTGTTATTCCCACGTACGGTAACCGGAAGTAAAAGACTACGGGGTTAGATCGAAGTGATGCGGTTGAAGTCGTCGTCCAGCGCCTGCGCGTCCTCCGGCAAGAGGGCGACAACGAGATGTTCGGCGTAGTCGGCGAAGTACTCGACGAGCTCGGCGATTCGTGCCGAGTCGATGGCTTCCAGCGAGTCAAGCAGCATGAACGGAACGCTCTCGTGGAGGTCATGCACCAGATAGCCTGCAAGGGCGAAAATGAGGCCGGTTACCTCGCGCTCGCTCTCGCTGAGGTGCTCAATGGTGTCCTCGTACGCCGCGCCGTTCTCGGTGGTCCGGACAATGTGGAGTTCGAACACCGTTCGGTCGACCTTCTGACGCCCCTCACGGACGGTCTGCTCGACGCGCTCGATCCAGATGCGTTCGAGGTTCTCGTACTCGAGGATCCCGAGGATGGCGTCCATGTGCTCGTTGAACTCGTCGACAGCGTTAGCCTCGATCTGGTCGATTTTCGTCCGCTTGTCGGTGAGTTCCTCGACAAGATCGTCGCGTTCGTCGCGGAGGTCGTCGGCCCGGTTGACCAGTTCCTCAATTTCCTCTATTTCGGCAGACACGTCGTCGAGGTCGGATTCCAGGCTGTCGATCTCGAACTCAAGCTGATTTGCCTCCCGGTGAAGCGAGAGGATCTCGTCGAAGTCCTCGGATTCGAGGTTATCAACCTCGTCTTCCAGCGACTCGACGTCCTCCGTCAGTTCCTCGCGTCGGTCTTTCAGCGAAGTGATCTGCTCTTCGCGGCGTTCGATCTCCGTGTCCGTCTCCTGAATCTTCCGCTCGACGTTCTCACGGCGGCGCTGCTTTTTTTCGGCCTCGCGCTGGTCGGTCTTGAGATCGTCGAGCTCCGACTTGATGTCGTTGAGGTCCTCGACCTTCTGCCGGCGGAGGTCCTGCAGGCGGTCAACGGTGTCTTCGATCTGCTCGCGGTTGACCGTCGAGCCACACGTCCAGCACACGACGGATTCCTCGTCTTCGCCATCGAGAAGTTGCTCTGTCACCGCACCGTCGGAGCCCTCGGGCGCGTCTTCGAGCGACTGGATGACATCGTAGTCTTCCTCTTCGAGCCGTTCCTCGTTGTACTGGATGAGGCTCTGGAGGTCGGATATCTCGCTGTTCAGCCGCTGGCGCTGGTCGCGCAGGCTTGCGATCTCGTCTTCGAGGTGCTGCTGGTCGCCCATCGGCGTCTCCGGCAGATCATCCAGTTCGTCTTCGAGGTCGGACCGCTCGCGTTTTAGCGAGGTGATGCTTTCTTCCTGTGCCTCGATATCGCGCCGGACAGATTCGAGGTCCGACCGCGTCGAGCGGAGTTCATCGAGCTTCTCTTCGAGAACATCCTGTTCCTGACGGCTCTCCTCGATATCTCGGCTGCTGTTGTCGATCTCCTCTTCCCGCTCGGCCAGTTCTTCGCGTTTCTCCTCGATCTGTTCGCGGAGTTCGGTCCGGCGCTGTTCGAGGTCCGGGAGGTCGCGCTGGCGGGACTCGACCGTGGCGAGTTCGTCGTTGATCTCGCCTTTCTCCGCTTCCAGCTGTTCGACTTCCGAGCGGATCGCGTCGATGTCGACCGGCCGCATGATAATTTCGCGGAGGTCGTCGCCGCGAGCCACAGACCGGCGCGCCTCGTTGGTTTCGAGGAGGAATGCGAACAGGTCGGCAACCGCAGGGTCATCAAGATATCCGTCGCCGTCAAACTGCACAGCGTCCCCCGCTCGCGTGAGCGTCCGCTCGTACACTGCATCCCCGTAAGTGAGGGCAACGCTCCCCTCGTCGGCGTCGCCTTTCAGCGTGGCCTGCGTACTCCCCATCGCCGCCATAATAGACTGCAGAAACGACGTCCGGTTTGTGGCGTTTTTCCCCGTCAGTACCGTCACGCCCGGTGGAATATCGACTGACGTCTCATCGATCCCACCGATATTGGTTACATCGAAATGGGCGACACTAGATCCTTGCTTTGATTCTGGCATTGCTCTGCCGTAGTCGGAGAGGATATAAAAATAATTTCATTGCCGAAAACCAAATTACAGATTACCAGCCACACTACCGGCCGATACATCAGACGGTGCAGTATTATACAGCAGACAGTGAACGGACCGACAGTTGGCTCTGGAATAACACCTGTACCAATATTATTCCGAGCTGGAGCTATTGGCGAAGACAGATAGGCTTTTTCTTCAATGCTGCTATTTTGTTGTGTATAGCAATATTTCTCGCTTGTGACGGGTTTTGATATGCCAATCTATAAGTCGGCGTGATTGGAAGCTGATTGTATGACCCGGTATGAAACGCTGCTTGAGGTCGAACTTGACGAGTGGGACAGTGGGTATGGTGTCTTGCAGATCGTTGATCCAGATGACAGCGACACTGCCGAGCTACGGTTCTGTTACTTCAATGAAAACGGCAAATTCACGAACCGGCCGCTAACGCTACGCCCCGACGAAGAAACACTAGACCGAACGACGCGGATGGTGGAGAACCTCGGCTACGTTGCCCGGACCTTCGACCCAGCAGAGATCCGTGAACTCGTGGATACGCTCGGCGAAGAGCGGGTTATCGAACTCGCACAACTCGTCGACACCCTTGGCGAAGCACGGCTGGCGGAGATACTCGGGGAGTAAGGATGACAGACACCCACCCGCTGGTAACGGTCGAAACTATCGTCCTCGTGGGTCTGGGAGGATTTGCCGGCTCGAACCTTCGGTACTTCGTCGGCCTCTTTTTCCCGGGGTTACAGGGGACGCTGCTGGTCAATGTCTGCGGCAGTTTCGCACTCGGCGTCTTGGTGTACGAGGGGCTGCAGGTCGGCGCACTAGCCAGCGAAACGAAGCTGGCCGCGTCAACCGGCTTCATTTCGTCGTTTACCACCTACAGTACGTTCGCAGTGGAGACGGTTCTGACACCCGAGTGGGCGGTCGCAAACATCGTCGGCAGCTACGCTCTGGGTTTTGCCGGCGTCCTTGTCGGTCGTGAAGCCGTCCGACTGTTCGCTGGAGGTGAGCGGTAATGGTTGCTCTCGAATCGGCGCATCTGGTCGGGACTGGTGGGGCGCTTGGCGCTCTCTGTCGCCACTATCTGGCGGATGCGGTCCAGCGAGAGACGTTTCCACTCGGGACGCTCACAGTGAACGCTATCGGAAGCTTCGCTCTGGGACTGTTGACCTTCGCTGGTGTGACCGGTGACGCGGCACTGCTTGTCGGTGTTGGTGCGTGCGGTTCGTTCACGACGTTCTCCTCCTTTTCAGTCGAGACAGTCCGACTGTGGGAGGACGGCTACGTGGCCTTGGCCACTCTCAACGCTGTCGGGAATCTCGTCTGTGCGCTGGCTGGGATCGGGTTGGCCTGGGGCGTCGTACAGGTTGTTTGACTCATACAACGTCGTTATTTTCAGAACCCCCCGCACGAGCTTCGCACTCTCTGTCTGCTCCGGGGTCGCTTGCCCGCGGGGTCTCGCCGCCGTGGGGCGTCCGCCGCTCACGGACGGTCACGTGATGGACTGATTCGGTGCCGTCGTCGACGACGAGCGCGTCACCGGTCGTCTCCGGTAGCCGAGCCGCGAAATCACCGTCGAGATACGTCGGCTGGGTGGCCTGTAGTGCCTCAATGTCAGCCGTGCTCGTCAATCGGTGGGCAACGAGCAGGTCGGTCTGGGAGACGGTTGTCGCTGGCACCACGCTGGGTCGCTGTGTCGCCAGCATACAACTTACGCCGGGCTGGCGGCCTCGGGTGACGAGACGGCGGAGCGGACGCCGGGCGACGCCATCGGTGAACGCGTGGGCCTCGTCGACCAGCAGCCACGGCAACCGACTCGTCTGTTCGGCCATCCGAGCGTCGTACAGCGCAGTCGCGACAGCTGCGAGAACCGCACCGGCTGGTCGGGAAGCGAGTCCCGACATATCGAGCGCAGTCAGGCTATCGCTGCACAGCGTTCCCGTCTCGATACCCGAAGGCTCGAAGATGCCCCAGGACTCGGCGAGCGCGAGATGGTTCGCCGCTGCACGGGCGGTGCTCGCCGCCGCATCCGTATCGGCCACCCACGAGCGCATCCCGTCAAGAGTTGTGCACTCGGCCGCCGCTCGCCACACAAGCGCTCCCGCGCCCTGTTCCGGGTCGAGGCCAAGCACTGTACACCACTGGCGCGGGTCGAGCGTGTCCGCACGAACGCTGGGATGCACGACCTTTGCAGACACGTCCGCAGTTCCGAGCGGCGTGAACGCCCCCATCGGGTCGACAACGACCGGGGCAACTCCTTCAGTAGCAATCAGCCCCTCGGCGAGAACGCCAAGCGTGTAGGTCTTCCCCGACCCGCGTTTGCCGACGACAAGACCGACGTGTGGCCGGTCAACATCGAGGCTGACCGCAGCACCGCGGCTCCCATCGCGGGCCCGATAGTGACCCAGCCGCGTCGTTGCCCCCGTCGCTTCCTCGCGTCCGATAACCACCATGCCGGCGGTTGTCCCGTTTCGGTACTTGAAGGTTCGTACGAGGGTTCAAATACGAGTTTGGAGCCACACCTGTCCATGTCAGATTCGCTGTGGCGCGACGAACGTGCCATCGAGGGGCTACCGATTCGTCTCGTTATCGCGCTGGTGGTCGGTGTCGCCTGCCTCTCCGTGATGATGAGTACCATCTCCGGAATCGAGACGCTGCAGGTAACCGAGGTCGATGTGGAGCCCCACCCGGAGGTGACGAATCCGGGGACGCAAGACGTAGTTGTCACCGTCGTCGACTCAAAAGGGTCGCCGGTGTCCGGTGCAACAGTGGTCGCGAAAAGTGGGACAGCAACGCTCTCGTCGGTTACAACCGGCGAGACGGGTAGCGCAGGGAACGTGACCCTCTCACTGTCGCCGTCGCTCGGACCGAATCAACAGGACGGCACCGTCACTTTCGAAGTGAAACCACCGGCTGGGAGCAACTACGAAGACGCTCGCTCGAACACCGACCTGCTTGTCGTCGAGTCGCCCTAGCCGTCCCAGTCAATCCACTCCTGCTCCCATCCCGCGCGGGACTGAGCCGCCTGGCGGGCACGCTCGCGGTCTTCACGGTGGGTCCGGTTGCGCTCGACAGTGTCGGCCTGTTCACCCTCGACGAGCATCGGCTGGAACGCGACAGTGCCGTGTCGCTTGACCGAGCCGTCGGCCTCCACGACAGCCAGTGACTGCTCGCCGGTGCCAAGCGGCATCACCAGTCGGCCGTCATCGGTCAGTTGCTGGAGGAGCGCCCTGGGTGGGTCAATCGCGGCGGCTTCGAGAAGAATGCGGTCGTACGGTGCGTACTCCGGGAGTCCGTCAGCCCCGTCACGGCGGTCCACGAGGACGGCGTCATAGCCTGCTTCTGCCAGGTTCTGGCGTGCTTCGATGACGAGGCGACGCGTGATGTCTATCGCATGAACGTTCGCTGCGCCGACCTGTTCTGCCAGCACGGCGGCCGTGTAGCCGACGCCGGCACCGACCACAAGCACATTGTCGTCTTCTTCTGGTGACAGGGTTTCGAGTACGCGGCCGGCGGTACTGGGCGAAAGAACGCGCGTGCCAAGGCGTTCGAACGGGCGGTCGGAGTAGGCCTGTTGCTCGCCGACGAAGGCCTCTCTGGGGACGGCGCGCATCGCTGTCGACAGCCACGCGCTCCGGACAACACCCTTGCTCTCGTGTTGGAGGCTGTCGACCATGTCGTCTCGCAGTACCGCCGGGTCCATATCAGGGTATTCGGCCGAAGCTATATCAATGGCGCGACAACGGCCGCGTCCGTCGAAAACCCTACTGCAACGGGACGAACCGGACGCCGCCGTGGTCCTCTTTTTCGAGCGTGCCGCCGGCTTGTTTCTCCGCCCGGATGAGGCGCTGTTGTCCGTCGCCAACCGGAGCCAGCAGGATGCCACCGTCGCGGGTCTGCTCGACGAGCGGGGCGGGGAAATCCGGTGCGGCACAGGTCAGATACGTCCGGTCGTAGAGCGCGTGTTCTGGCCACCCCTGCTTGCCGTCACCGGCTCGAACGGAAACACCGCTGTAGCCGGTCGCTTCCAGTGTCTCGCGTGCCTCATCGGCCAGCGATGCGTGGTACTCCACGCTGTAGACGTTCTCAGGACCGACCAGTTCGGCGGTCACCGCGGCGTGGTAGCCACAGCCCGTACCGACCTCAAGCACCCGGTCACCCGGGGACAGGTCGAGCAACTCGGCCATAATTGCGACCATATGCGGCGCAGAAATCGTCTGGCCCGACCCGATCGGGAGCGGGCGGTCGGCGTAGGCATCGTGTCGCTTGTCGTCCGGAACAAACTGATGGCGTGGAACCGATGCTATCGCTTCGAGGACAGTCTCGTCGTCGACACGCGAGCGCAGGTGGTCAGATAGCCGCGACCGCTGCCGGTCCCAGTCGACCATCCTACCAAGCCGACCACGCCGTGGTTGACTCGTCCCTGACGTACAGTCGGTTGATGTCCTTCGCAATACCCATGTCGCCGTCGTGGTCCATGTTCTCGTGGTCGTAGCCGTGGGCGTCGTCGCGGACGTGAATCCCTTCGACGGTGAACTCTTCCTCGCCGAACTCCTCGGTCTCGCCGACGACGAACTCGTAGTCGCCGGGGACGTGGAGTTTGAAGCTCTCAGTCTCGTCGTGGGTCCCGTCTTTCGGGTGCATCGTGACGTTGACCGAGACGTTGCCGACGGCCCGCGACCAGATTGTCTCGACGTCCTCGGCGGCCGCCTCGTCCTCGCGGCCGTCCGCGGTCTCCAAGCTAGTGATGCGCGCGGTCACGACAGCTTCCTCCGTTTCTAGGAGGAACTCCTCGCCAACGGACAGTTCTTCTTCGGCCGGCACGTCGACCTCGGCGGTGAAGGAGTCTCCGTCCTGTGAGACGACGACACTACGCTGCAGCGTCTCTTCTTCCGGGAGTTGTTCCTTGTGGACGTGGTCACAGTCCGTACAGCGAACCGTCACGTGGCCGCCCGGCTTCAGCACCTCGTGAACCGTTTCCAGATCCGGCGAACAGGCCGGACACGGGAGGGCGATGCGGTCGCCCGGTGTAGCGTCTGTCATATACGGCCGTTGACTGCGCTCCCGTAAATGGTCGTCGCCACGGCGCTGCTCGTGGTTCTTACTCGCACAGTCACGCTGCCCTTCTTTTGCCACCGGGCCAAACGACGGGTATGGCGCGCCGACAGAGCCATGCCGACATCGCAAGCGGTGTCGTCATCGGCCTGACAGCCTTGGCTGGTCTCACAGTCTGGTCACGCCTCCCCGCTGAAATCGCGATTCACTTCTCCGCGTCGGGCACGCCCGATACCTACGTTTCGAAGCCGGTCGGTGTCGTTCTCATGCCGGCGCTGATGTTTGCAACCCTCCTCGTGCTGAAGGGTGCGTTCCGCTACGACCCGCCGGACGTGCCGCAGGTGGCGGCCACTATCACCGTCGCAACGATGGCGTTCATGGGTGCGGTACACGGGCTGGTGCTCGCGTGGAACCTTGGCTATCCGGTGCCGTTCGACCTCGTCCTCGTCGGGTCGCTCGTCTGGGCGGTGCTCATTATCGGCTACGCTGTGACGGTCGAATACGCCGACAGATAACGGACCGTCGGCGGCCAGTATGCGCTATCCGCGCCACTGTGCCCCTTCAGAAGTTCACTTTGGCTTCGGTTACGCAACGCAGAGGGTTTCACTTCCTCCCCGTCCTCATGGCTTCTCAGTCGCCGTTCGGCTTCGGGAGGGCCACTTCCTCTCCATCCGCATACACGGTCGGTTCCGTCAAAATCCCGTCCAGATGAATCGGCGCGTGGACATCGCCGCCCATCGCGTGGTCGTCGCCGATAGCGATGTGGACCGTGCCACCAGCTTTTTCGTCCAGAAGGACGGAGCCGACGAGTTCGGTTACGGCGACGTTCGTGCCGATACCGAGCTCAGCGAGATTGTACGCGTCCCGGCCAACCTCTTCAGCGGCATCCTCGACCTGTGCGCGAATATCAGGATCGTCGATGTCCGTGACGTACCCGTCTTCGACCTCGAAAGTGAGGCGCTTGTCGTCGAGTTTGCCGTGGGGGCGCATCGTCCCGTCGACAACGAATGTGCCGTCAGCCGTCTCAGGGGCGAGGAACACCTCGCCGGCAGGGAGATTCGACATCTCACCGGCCTCGTGGACGATGCCGGTGTCCATATGCCACTCGCGGGCACCGATGCCGAACGTGATGTCGGTCCCTTGGGGCGACGTGACCCGGATCTCCTCGGCGTCTTCGACCTGTGCCAGCACGTCCTCGCAGTGCTGTTCGATACGGTGGTAGTCGGCGTCTAACCCCATGAGGAACACGCCCTCGCTGATGCCGGGCAGGGTCGCAACGCGAGCGCCGGCCTCGTTGGCGTCGGTCCGGGCTTCGGTGTGGCTCAGGCTCTTGGTCGTCGGCGCGAGCACGACATCAGCGGTTTCCATCGCGCCAGCGACCGGCGCAGGCGGTTCCGAACCGTGTTGCTCGCCCGGCGGGTAGCGCACGAAAACAGAGTCGTCGGTAATCTCTGCGGCGACGCGATACAGCGCCTCGCCGATTGCCTTCCGCTGGTCATCAGTGATGACGGCACATGACTCGTCGGGCTGGAGGTTCAGGCACTGTTTGACGGCGGTCTCTGCGGGCGCGCGAAGCGACGAGTTGTCCATACAACTGATTGCGTACTCCGGCTGAATAACTCTTGATAGACTGCCGGCGTATGCCGGCGAAACACGCTCCATCTCAGTGTTTTCTGGTAATTCGTGCTAAAAGATCACAATATCCAGAGGTACAACTATCTGAGTTAATTTCTCCATAAATTAATCACAAAGAATATACTCTCCCCGAAGAGATGGACGTGTATGCTCCACGTGGGCATCAACGGCTTCGGCACCATCGGGAAACGCGTCGCTGACGCGGTGCGTGTCCAGCCAGATATGACAGTTGCGGGCGTCGCAAAGCGCTCGCCGAACTTCGAGGCAACTATCGCGGACGACCGCGGCTATGATCTCTACGCCGCGGACGGCCGCGAACCGTTCGATGAAGCCGATCTCGGTACGGCCGGTACGGTCCATGACCTCATTGCAACGAGTGATGTGGTCGTCGACACCACGCCAAGTGGCGTCGGCGCGGCCAACGCGTCGCTATACGCCGAACATGACACGCCGGCCATCTTCCAAGGCGGAGAGGACGCCGATGTGGCAGACGTGAGCTTCAACGCCCGCGCCAACTACGAGAAGGCAGTCGGGGCCGACACGGCCCGCGTCGTGTCATGCAATACAACGGGTCTTTCACGCCTGCTCGCACCGCTCAGGGAATCATACGGGGTTGAAAAATCACGTGTGACACTGGTCCGGCGCGGTGCTGACCCGGGCCAGACCGGCCGTGGCCCGATCAACGACACACTCCCCGACCCCGTCGAAATCCCCTCCCACCACGGTCCTGACGTCCAGACGATTTTTCCCGACCTCGACATCGATACGATGGGTATGAAGGTTCCAACGACGCAGATGCACACCCACAGCGTCAATGTCACGCTGGAAAGCGAGCCGACGACAGAGGAGGTCACGTCGCTGCTCGCCGACGAATCGCGGCTGTTCCTCATCCCGGAGACGCTTGGTATCGACGGCGCAGGGAAGCTCAAGGAGTACACCCGGGACGCCGGTCGCCCGCGTGGTGACGTGTGGGAGAACTGCATCTGGGCCGAATCCATCACGGTTGAGGGGCGGGACCTCTACCTGTTCCAAGCGATTCACCAGGAAGCCGACGTCGTACCGGAGAACATTGACGCCGTTCGCGCGCTCTCCGAGCGGACCGCAAGCGCCGAGAAGAGCATCCGCCGGACTGACGAAGCCCTCGGTGTCGGCCGCGGCCTTGTCGAACACGACGGCAGCCCACAGCGCGTCGACAGTCACGCCGACGACTGATTCTTACCCCAGTTCGTGGAATTCGACCTCGCCAGTGTCCGTCGAGAGCGTCGCGACCGAAAACGGCTCGGGCGCCGGTGGAATCGAGATGCCACCGGGGTTGAGTCGTACTGTGTCCCCACGCTCCTCGTGCCCACGTTCGTGCGTGTGTCCGTGGAAAACGTAATCGTAGTTTCCGCATTCAACCAGTGCATCAACGATCTCTCCGCTAGTCCCGTGATACACCGCGACGGCGTGCTCGTCGATTGTTACCTCGCCCATCTCGCCGAAGTACGTGCCGAACTCTTCGACAGTGGACTGGACCGCCCACTCACCGTCGTTGTTGCCACGTACGGCGTAAAACGACCAGTCACCGTCAAACGGTGTCACGGAGAACGGAGCGACGAAGTCGCCGCAGTGGACGACGGTCTCACAGCCCGCGTCAGCGAACGTCTCAACTGCGGCTTCGACCTGCGACGCGTTGTCGTGTGTGTCCGAGACGATGCCGATTTGCATACCAGCGACGTTCAGCCGGCAGCGACTTGAACGTATGTCCCTCGGTGCTGGTGCGGACGTAGTCGTCACGCAGGCGCGATGTTTTTGTTTAGTCACCGCCTACGATGGCCGATGGCACGGGGACTCATCGGGACAATAGAGCTGATGATCGCGGTCGTACTCGCCGCGCGGGTCACCCTCCTCGGCGTCGACAACCTCGCTCGTGGCCAGACAGTGATCGGTGCGGTCTTTCTCGGGTTAGCTGTCGCCTTACTGGTCATCGAGTGGGTCGCTCCCTCCCCAACGGACATCCCCGGCGCAATCGCCGGCCGGGCACGTAGCGCGCTCCCCGGTGGGAAGCCACCGGACAGTGACGAGGACTAACTCTCGTCGCGCCAGCGGTCCGGATTGCCGGCGGCGAGATACTCCCTGAGCAGCGGCGGAAAGTTCCGGCCCTTGAGATACCGCAGTCCGAAGTCCTCCGCCCAGTTGATGATGCCCTGGTCTTCCGTGACGACGCCGGCGTCCAGTTCCTGCGCGAGTATCAGGAGGTCGAAGTCCTCGCGGGAGTCGAGCACGCCCTGCCGGAGCGTGTCCCGGTACTCGTCGCGCAGGTCCGAGATGACCTTGTCCACCTCGGTCATGTGGTCGTGTTCTTCGACCGTTTCGGCCCGCGACTCCTCGGCTTTCCGGACGGCCTTCTCCGAGACGCGCAGGCCACGGTCAACTCGCTCGGACATCTCGTCGATGAACTCGTACACCAGGTCCGCTGGAATCCGCACCTCATGGTGGGCCGGCGACTTCGTGATGACCCACGTGTCCAGCTTCATCAGCACCTCGTCGCTGATAGCTCGGTCTTCGAGCATTGTCGTCAGCTCCGCCTGAATCGACGGCGGCATGTAACAGGAGATGTTGTGGACCAGCTTCGCCTCCGAGATGAGATCGAGCAAGTCCAGACAGGCCACCTCCAAGTCCTCGTCATCGCCTCTGATTTCGGGGGTGAGAAATAGCGACGTATCGAGGACGAACCGTTGTTTGAGCGGGCGGTCGACCATACTGATTCTACAATAGCCTGCCACTAATGCTCTCTGACAGATACGGTAGTGACACGCGCCAGCAGTATTTTAGTGGCATGTCAACAAGACCCACGTATGTCAAGAGACTGGGGGTCGCTGTTCGATGTCGACACCGACCCCGAGGACCTGCTGGAACACTTCGACACCGAGTGGTTTCGCGGACAGCGGTACCGACATCTCAGCGACGAGCGCCACGGCATCGAACGCGGGACGGCGCTCGTCGGCGACGTGGTTGTTCGCGGCTATCCGTCGATGCCGCGTGCGCTCGTCCTCGAACCGGCGATCCAGGAAACGTTCGACGGCCCCGTCGCCATCGAGGAGAAGCTCAACGGCTACAACGTCAGGGTCGCGCGGGTCGACGGCGACCTCCTGGCACTCACCCGGAGCGGGTTCGTCTGTCCGTACACTACGCGAAAGGTCGAAGCGTTGCTCGATGCTGAGGCGTTTTTCGACGACCACCCAGAGTATATGTTGTGTGGTGAGCTCGTCGGACCGGAAAACCCCTACACAGACCACGACTACAGTGAGATCGATGAGGTCGGGTTCTACGTGTTCGGGATTCACCACCGCGAGAGCGGGACGCCGATGGGTGTGGAACGGCGACTCGACCAGTGTGCGACCTACGGCCTCGACAGCGTCGACCACTACGGGACGTTCACCCCGGCAGCGGCCGTCGACGCCGCCCGCGAGCGAATCGACGATCTGGACGCTCGCGGGCGGGAGGGGGTGGTCCTGAAATCGGCCGACGGAGAGACGGCACTGAAGTACACGACGAGCGCTATCCACCGGGCCGACCTCGAACACGCGTTCGAACTCCCCTTCGACTACGGGCGAGACTTCGTCTTCACGCGCGTCATGCGGGAGGCCTTTCAGGCCGTCGAGCGCGGCGAATCGGCGGCGGCCGTCCGTGAGCGGGCACGAGAGTTAGGCGAGGCGATCCTCCAGCCCGCAGTCGAAACGATACGGACAGTAGACAGGGGTGACCCGGTCGGCGAAACGCACACCGTTCGTGGCGACCCGAAGATCATCGACGATCTGCTGTCGTACTTCCGCGAGCAGGGGCTGGAACTCCACGTCGAGCACGACGAGACAGTGGGCGGGCAGCGTGTTGTCACGTTTACCAAGGTCGCCCAGTCGACGCGTGACAAGACGAGGTACTACCTGGAAGGAGGGACAATCGACGAGTGAGAGAAGCGGCCGCTTCAGTCGGCCGCGAGGGTTTCGCTGGCGTCGTCAAGCAGTTGCTCGATGGAGCGGTCACTTGGCTCGTTCTCCAGCAACACGTCGATTGGCAGCGTCGGCGCGCCGTCGACGAGGTTCTCAAGCAGGACGAGCCGTTCACGGGCGCGGGACATCCCGACGTAGAACACGCGCCGTTCATTGTCGGTCAGCGTCGGGATGGGACTGGTGTGTTTCGTGAATTCTTCCATGCCGGGCACTTCGATACCCTGCTGGTCGACAGTCGCGGCCATCTGCTCAACAACCTTCTCCGTGAGGTCGGTCGCGACAAACACGTGGTCGGCCTCACGACCTTTCGCGGAGTGGATAGTCCCCACGCGAACACGGTCGGCGTCCATTCCGGTGTAGTCGCCGGTGAAGTACGCGTCGACAGTCCGCTCTTGGAAGTTAGTCACCTTCCGGAGCATGTCGCCCGCAGAGGCCGCGTCAGGGAGGAACGGGACGTGCTCCTGAACCACGTCGGGTTCGATTTCGATATCGGCGATGTCTTCGTCCTCGTGGGACTCGTCGATCTCTTCGAGCGCATCGAAGAGTTCATCGCGTTCGCCCGTGCCGAAGGCAGAGTCGACGAGCATATCCGCGAGCCGGCGCGCTTCGAGCACCGTGAGCGGTTCCTCGGCTTCGACGGCTTCGAGCCCGTTGACGTACTGGGTGAGCCGGTCGGTCCACATCCGTTGGTCGGTGAGACAGGAGAACGGAATCCCGTTGTCGATAAACTCGTCGATGAACTGGAACATCTGGTAGCGGGCCCGGAACAGCACCATCACCGTCTCATCGGACTGCTCGATGGTCCGCGTGACGTTCCGGGAGAGATCAAACATCGAGGGGTTCTGGACCGCCTCGACGCGGCCACCCTCCTTGCGGGGATTGAGGTCCTTCTCCTGACGTTTCTCGATGTGGCGAACCTCGCGGTTGACGACGTTCAGAATACGCGAGGGGAGCCGGTAGGAGTTCGGCAGGACCTCGTCCTGGGTGACGACTTCCTCGAGCAGGAGGTCGGGGTCAGCGCCCTGCCAGGCGTAGACGACCTGATCGTCGTCGCCGGCGATAAGCACCCGCTCCATGTGGGGTTTCCACTCGTCGTACACGTCGTACTGCAGCGTCGTGATGTCCTGAAACTCGTCGATGATGAGGTAATCGACGTTGGGGAGCAGCGAGCGCTGGGCGACCCGTTCGAGCATGTCGGCGAAGCCAGTCAGGTCGTTCTCGCCTTTGTACGTGCGCCAGCCGCGAATGGCGCTTGGCACATCGATGCGGTCGTCGTCGGTCGGCCAGGTCGGCGTGTACTTGTTGCCGGTCTGTGCGTTGTCGTCGATTTCCGGCGGCAGTCGGACCTCTTCGTCGTCCCACTTGAACGGGACGTCGTACCAGTCGGCCACGTCACGTCGGGTCCGCTGAAGCCACTGGCTCGTCGCGATGATCTTGTTCCCGATGGTGGTCGAACGAGCCGACCGACGCCGGGACCCTTCGTACTCGTCCTCGTAGTCGATACCGAACTCTTCACAGAAGGCCTCCTTGTCGTCCTCACCGACAACGTCACCGCGGGAGAGGTTCAGCAGTTCGTATGCCTTCGCGTGCATCGTACAGACGTTCCCGCGGAGAGCGCGAGGGGACAGTCCGAGTCGGTCTGCGAGCCGTTCACGAATCTCGGCCGCCGCCGCACGTGTGTACGAGACAACAAGTACGTCACGGAAATCGACGTCGTCGTCTTCCAGCAGTTCGTCGACGCGGTCAAGCAGCGCCGTCGTCTTCCCGCTACCGGGCCCACCGAACAGGCGGACAACCTCGGTGGTCGAATCAGTCATTGAACATGTAGTGGGACCGCGGCCAGATAAACAACGTGCTTTACGGGGACGATAACTGACAGGCGAACCCAAACGGATTTCTCACCGGTACAGCGACACGTACAGCATCGCGAACCCGATGATGAACGGAATGGTCTCTGACATCTGGAAGAACACGCGAACGATAGCACCGGTTTCGCCGGCGCTCAGTTGCGTGATGACACTGGAGATAGCGACGCCCATACTGATGAACGCAAAACCGACAAACGCGTACTGGAGCCGTTCTGACGGGCGCTTCCGGTAGGCCTGAAAGCTAATCAGGGTGATACCGAGTGTCAGCCCGAACACCACCATCCGCATCAGGATGAGCACGCTACGTGCGATGGCCACGCCAGTCGTCATGCGGTCACCCGTTCATTAGTCGGCAAACTCATTCCGGGTTCAGCTCGTCCCAGAGCTGACTGAACCGGTCCGGGAGGTTCTCCTCCCGATAGATGCGTACTTTGTACTCCTCGTCCTCAAGCGAGATGACCGTCGACTCGAAGTTGGACTCGTACACCTTGTAGTGGTTTCCGTCCTCGGCGACGAGCGTCCGGTCGGTAATGAGGTCGTACTCGTCGAGCAGTTCGATACGTCGATACACCGTCGGCAGCGAGAGGTCACACTCCTCTGCGAGTTCCTTCGCCGACTGCGGTTCTCGACTAATTGCGGCGAGTACACGGCGCGCGTGCTGGTCGCCGATCGTATCGAGAATCTCCTCGATGCTCTGTTCCTCAGCCACTACACCAAGATTCGCGTCATATTATATAAGCGTTTTCGAGCACTGTGGTGGTTTCACGTTCAGAAAACACTGCCCCGTTTATATGATGATAGCCCCTGTAGCACTCAGTGCGGATTGCGTTCAGGTGAGACGATGTCCGGAGACAACCTCCGTCGCGTGACGACGGGCAAGATGCAGGGCCAGAATGCCGATGAGCGAGTGACCCCTCTCGGCGATACAGAGCGCCCGGAATCGCATGACCCACCCAGTCGTGACGCCATTACGGAGTCGCTGTTAGATCCGGTCATTGACGACGTCGTCGACGGCGAGACCGCCGTCGATGACGGTCTAGTCACACAGAGTCTGGAAGAGATCCTACTGGCGATGATCGCAGTCGCCGATGGTGGCACCCACGGAACCGGACTGATGGAGGAACTGGAAACCCAGTTCGGTGCCGAACTGAGTCCGGGGACAGTGTATCCCCGGCTGCACGAGTTAGAAGCGGATGGCACGCTCCAGATGCACGAACTCGTCCAGACGAAACAGTACGGAATCGCGGACGATGCAGCTGCGAAGGAGCAGATCGCAACGTCCGCGTACCAACATCTCGCACTCGGGCTGTTCCTCCATGCGTCGCTCGATGCGCTGTAACCACCACGAGCCGGTTATCTCGCCGACACACGACCCCCCAATCGTCGGCTACGAACCGGTCGGCCCGCCGGCACACGACCCCCCAACCGTCGGCTGGCCACGCAAAGACTCCCCACTTCCTTTCTGCGCACCGTAATGCAGTTCCGACTATCTGTACCGTTGCTGTCCCACCAAGCGACGGCGTGAGGCGCAGTTCGGCAGAGAGAGAACTGCCGGTTCTGCAGGTTGGTACTGTCGCTACTGGATGAAACGTGGAAGACCGAAAAGCGGAGTATCCTTACCGTACCGGTGTCCAGCCACACACCGAGCACTGTGCCGCTGTCGACTCGTGAAGACCGCCGCAATCAGGGCACTGCTTCTTGTTATAGCTCTCTTCCCAACCACTCTGGTCCACGTCGTGGCCACGCTGGGAGAGGAACTCGTCGAACATATCGTCACTACTCGGTGCGGACGCCATACATGATATGGTATAGCACATCAGTATATAGGTTTAATGGTATTGTGAAACATTGCCATAAGTAACGACGCACCACGAACGACGAGACGGTTTTACCGCGGGCTGTGCTACGTAGAAGCTGCATAACCAGTAGACAGCAGCAAATAAGCGGTCGTTCAAACCGTATGTTGGAACCTGTGTCCGGGTGCCACTCGTTAGCTTTCGGTCGCAGCCGGGTGGGTGTAGTCAACGGTGAGACGGGTGCTTGCGATGAGCGCGTTCGCGATGGTCTCTGACGCTTCTTCCTGCTCAGTTCCGCCCTCGATAGATAGTTTCTCGCCGAGTGCGTACACCTGAAACCGGTGTTCGTAGGGCTGTCCGGCTGGTGGACACGGTGGTTCATACCCCGGCTCGTTGGGGGGCTGTGTTCCCTGTCGAGCGCCGTCGAGCGTATCGAGGGTCGGCTCGCGAGGGAGTCCGGCTGGAATCCGCTCCATCTCTGGCGGGACGTTCCACAGCGTCCAGAACACCGGCTGGCTGAACACGCCACCGTCGTACTCGGCTGTGACGGCAAGCGCTGCCGTCGGTTCCGGGACGCGCTCAATGACAAAGGGCGGCGAAACGCCGTCGCCGTCGCAGGTAAACCGGGCCGGAAGCTCGTCTCCGGAACTGAACGCGGGGCTCGACACTTCGAAGGCCGACGTTGTGTCGTCCGACTGCCCGGTACAGCCCGCGCTCCCGACCAGTGCTGACACCCCGAGTGTCTGGACGAAGTGGCGACGGCGCATATCAGAATGGGAGGGACAGGTAGTAATCTGCCTTGTGATACCTCGCCACGTATCACGCCGAATCCGGGGACGGGACACCACTGGTCCCTATCAGGGCGAACATGTTCCCTCCCGTCACCAGCGACTGAGAACGTCTTACCCCCTTCTTATTTTGGGGTACTGGAGTTCTAACCACATGAAACTCAAACGCAAAACGATCGCGAAGGTGATCGCCGCCGCGTTCGTCTTCAACCTCATCGTCATGGGGGCCGGCGCGTGGATCGCATATCAGGAAGCGCCACCCATCCCAGAACAGGTTGTCGGACCCGACGGCGAGACGTTCGTCACGGGTGAGGACATCCGTGACGGCAAGAAGGCGTTTCAGAAGGACGGGCTGATGAACCACGGTTCGATTCTCGGGAACGGCGCGTACTACGGCGCGGACTACACCGCTGACTCGCTGGAGTTGAAAACCCAGCATATGCGGACGTACTACGCCGAGGAACGCTACGGGACTGAGTACGAATCGCTCTCGACGGCCGAACAGGCCGCCGTCAATGACGACGTGAAGCAGGACCTCAGTGGGGAGTATGAGGGCGGAAACATCGAGTACTCCGCCGCAGAGCTGTACGCCCACCAGCAGGTCCGTCAGGAATACGTCGAACGATATCACGAAGGAAGCCACGAACGGGGCGTTCCCGAGGGGATGATCGACTCCGAAGCCGACGCCCGACAGTTCGCTGACTTCGCCATGTGGACGGCGTGGTTCTCCCACACCGACCGCCCGGGCGGCGACCACTCCTACACGAACGACTGGCCGTACGAACCCGCCGCCGGTAACGACGCGACCGGCGCGGCAATGACCTGGAGCGTCATCGCGATGGTCCTCCTCGTCGCCGCCGCCGGTGGCGGCATCTGGCTGTACCAGTCTGTCAGTCTCCCGGAACCGTCCGCCGGCGACCTCTCGGTTCCCGAGCCGGGCGACGTGAGCATCTTCCCCAGCCAGCGGGCAGCCTTGCGGTTCATCCCGGTTGCCGCCGGATTGTTCCTCGCACAGGTGTTGCTCGGTGGGTTACTCGCTCACTTCTACATTGAACGAGCCGGCTTCTTCGGCGTCGAGGAAATATTCGGCGTCCCGATCCTCCAGCTACTGCCTTTTGCCATAGCGAAGACCTGGCACATCGACCTGGGCATTCTCTGGATTGCCGCGACGTGGCTCGGCGCAGGACTGTTCCTCCCGCCGCTGCTGACCGGCCACGAGCCCAAGCGCCAGTCGACGTACATCAACATCCTACTCGGAGCTATCGTCGTCGTCACCGTCGGCGGCCTCGGCGGTATCTGGCTCGGCTCGCACGGTTACTTCGGTGATCTCTGGTGGATCGTCGGCAACGAGGGGCTGGAGTACCTCGAAGTCGGGAAGCTCTGGCAGGTCGGGCTGTTCGTCGGCTTCGGCCTGTGGGCCGTCCTCTCGATTCGAGGCCTGAAGCCGCTGCTGGACCGCGAGCCGGTGTTCGGTCTTGCGCATATGATCCTGTACGCCGGCGGCTCCATCGCCCTGCTGTTTACCGCCGGGTTCTTCTTCACCCCCGAGACCAACATCGCCGTCACGGAGTTCTGGCGCTGGTGGGTCGTCCACATGTGGGTCGAAGGAGCCTTCGAGTTCTTCATCGTCGCCATCATCGGGCTGACGCTGGTGTCGATGAACCTGCTTAGCCGTCGCAGTGCCGAGAAGGCAGTCATGCTTCAGGCCTTGTTGGTCATGAGTACGGGCGTCATTGGCGTCTCCCACCACTACTGGTGGGTCGGGATGCCCGATATGTGGGTCCCCATCGGGAGCGTGTTCTCGACGCTGGAACTGCTCCCGCTGGTGTTCATCCTCTACGAGGCGCTGGGCCAGTACCGGGCGATGTCCGAGACTGGCGGATTCCCCTACAAACTCCCGTTCATGTTCATCATCGCCAGCGGGATCTGGAACTTCGTCGGGGCCGGCGTGCTCGGGTTCTTCATCAACCTCCCGCTGATCAACTACTACGAGCACGGCACCTACCTCACGGTCGGCCACGCCCACGCTGCGATGTTCGGAGCGTTCGGCTTCCTCGCGCTGGGGATGGTCACCTACATGCTCCAGCTCGCTATCAAACCCGGTCGCTGGGACGGGTCCTGGCTCCGGGCGGCGTTCTGGTGTTGGAACGTCGGCCTCGCACTGATGGTGTTCGTCTCCGTCCTGCCCGTGGGCTTCCTCCAGCTGGAGGCGGCGTTCACCGGCAGCTACGCCGCAGCCCGGAGCGTGGCGTTCTACAACCAGCCGCTCGTCCAGACGCTGTTCTGGGCACGGCTCCCCGGTGACACGCTCATCATCCTCGGGACGGCTATCTACGCAGCCGACCTGATCCGCAAGCGGTTCGTCCTCCGGAGATCCGAGGATGACCCCACGGTTGAGGACATGGCCGTCGCAGAGGGCGTGATGAGCGACGACTGAGTCACCGCTGGGTTTCGGCTGTGCGTCGTCACAGCCGGAACACGATCATCACCAAGAGCGAATAGAAAAGTGAATGCCGGGTCTAGACGGGGAACTGCGTCGCCGTTCCGGCGACGATGACCCACGTCACGAGAACGGCGTTGATTGTCGCGCCGACCCAGACCCGCCCCGTCTTTCTGAAGAAGTAGGTACTAACGAAGGCCACGATGCTGAGCAGGGCGACGAACTGCAGCGCCAGAATGGTCAACAGTGGGTGGCCAAGCGGCAGGGGCTGGCCGGTCAGCAACGGAATGTACTGAATCGCCAGTAGCACGACGAACCCACCGACGACTATGAGCCAGTTCGTCGCCATCGCACGGCGAAGCGACCGGGACTCGCCCTCGGGACGGAGCTGGCCGTGCAGGAGCGCACCGAGGACGACAAAGAATGCGAACAACGGCAGGAGATACGAGAAGCTAATCCGGAACTGAGCCGGAGAGAGGAGTTTGATGGCGAACACCCAGATACGGAAGTCCGTCTGGAACAGGAACGCCACAACGGCTTCAAACAGGTACAGCACGCCGACGGTAGCGACGCCGGCTAAGACCGAGACGCCGAGCGTTCGTGCACCGTCGCCCGTATCGAGGCCGTAGTTCGCCAGCGACACCGACGGGTCGTCGGCGTTGCTCGTGTAATGCCACACCGCAAACAACACCGCCGTTATGACCGTGTTCCCCAGCGCCCAGACGATCACGCCGTTGTTGATCTGCTGTGGGAACAGCCAACTGAGCCCGATGATCGACGGTGCGATGTCCTGCAACGGGAAGTACGTCACAATCGGGATGGCCGCTGCGAGGAGCGACGCCGCGTACCGCTTGGCGCCGGTCATCCCCTTCCCATCAGGATACTCCCGTCGAAGCCTGTCAGTCGATGCCCGCTCGACGAGTAGCCCACCGACCGGGAACAGTGATAACACACCGCCGATGAGGGCGATAAAGGTCCCCAGCGATTTCCAGTACCAGACCTGATTGCCAGGGTCCATCTCGTCTTCACCTTCGAGCGTGAGCTGGAGCCATTCGATGGACGCGCCGATAGCTGTGGTTGAGAGGTGGTCGCCGGGATGGGTCGTTGCCGGTGTGTACAGCCGGCGTGCGGTCCCATCGTCGACGCTGCCGTAGGTACGTCCCTCCTCAACGGCACTGTCTGTACCGAACACCGTCTGGAGTTTTTTGCTCTGCTCAACGTCGGAAGCACTCGCGGTCCCCCACATCAGCGGAGAGAACTCGTCGTATTCGCTGAACACGACGGCGAAGTTCCGCGGGAATGAGTCAGTGCCTTTGGGGGCGCGGTTCGACCCCGTCGAGGAGCCTTCGATGACCATCGATTCGTACCCGTCCGGGTGGGCTGCGGCCGCCGTGACGACGGTCCAACCGCCCATCGAGTGCCCTTCGAGGCCGATGTTTTCGTTATCGACGTAGTCTAGCGAGCGGAGATATTCGAGGCTGTCGGGGCCACCGTAGCCGTTCTTGAACGCTGGCGGGTCTGAATAGCCATGGCCGGTCTGGTCGATAGCGAGCACGACGAAGCCCCGTCTCGCGTACTCGATAGCGAACGGCGATTGCGTCTCTTTCGAGTTAATGTACCCATGGACGGCCAACACCCCCGGTTGTGGGGAAGCGCTGCTTGCCTCCTCAGGGATATACAGCGTTCCGCTCATCATTGTCCCGTTGGTTCCGGAGAACGTCACGTCGCGAACCTCCACGGAACCGGCGTCTGTTTGTACTGTCCATGCGAGCCCGCTCCCGCTGAATATCAGGAGCAACGACACTGCAGCTACGATCCATAGTCGTCTATCATCGTTCATTATAATTCCACGAGCACAGGTGAGACACTCAGGGAATTAAAGTTACTGTAAACTCCAAGCCAACGGTAAAGAATTGAGAGGAGACCCTGAGACGGGCATTTTGACCAGTACTATGGGGACGTGATTCTACCTCATGTAGTGTACCGCGCCCTACCCGCCAATTCATTACCAACTAGTCCAGAGTGTGAATAAACCGCTTTCTAAGCCTTTATGAGGACAAATAGCTGCTCTCGTCCGGTATCCACCTCACCGGTGAGGTTACGCGCTACCGAGTTCGTTGGTCCAGAGATGTTCGATATCGGCTTCGAGGTCAGCCGTATCAAGCACCTCGACACCCGACAGGTATTCGCGGGCGTCAGTGAGATGCTGCTGGACGGTGGCCACGTCATCGACTGACTTTGCGGCATAGAGCGACACTCGTGCCCGGTTGATTTCCAGTCGCTCCCCGAGCGCCTGCGTCACTGGGATGTCGTGCTCGTCGCTGAGCTGTGCCATACGGTCTAACACGCTTGTTGGTACTTCCAGTTGGGCCGCAAGCTCCCGCGACGGCAGGTCGACCGTGACATCGGTCGTCTCACACTCACTCTCCCCCCACGGCGCGATAACGTACTCCTGTCCTTCTGTGGACATATGACACAGGACACCCCAGCCACTCATATTTACTCACAGGCTACCAGGAAGAATAAAGCGGATACCGGTCAGTCCGGTGGCGTTAGTCGTCGGCTTCGGCTGTCTCTGGCCGGGGAATCGTCACATCCGTGAGCCCAGCTTCAATTTCCTCACGCCGACCCTCGAACTTCCCGGGCAGCACCAGCTGGCCGCCGAGGTCATCAAGCGGTTCGTCGCTGTCATAGCCGGGGCCGCTCGTAGCGAGTTCGAACAGCACACCGCCGAACTCCCGGAAGTAGACCGACCGGAACCAGTGGCGGTCGATCTGTGACGTGGGACGCAGCCCCGCGCCGCGGACGGCCTCACGCATTGACTGTTGGTCCTCGTCGGTCGGCGTCTGGAAGGCGACGTGGTGAACCGTGCCGTGACCCTGCCGACCGCCCTCGATAGTGGGCAGGATGTCGACGTACTTCCCGATGGTCCCCGTCGCAGCGAAGCGGGTCCGCTCGTCGCCGGGTGTATCCCCCTGTGCCTGCTCCGTCCCGGCTTCCTCCAGACCCATCGTCTGGAGCAGGTCCGCCGTGGGTTCGGGGTCAGCGAGCCAGAGCGTCACGGAGTGGAAGCCACGGATGGCGACGTCTTCGGGAACGAACTCCGTCCACGGCTCGGTCGGGTCGTCGTCGGGAATCTCGACTTCGACCAGTTCGACCGGCAGCCCGTCCGGGTCGCGGAACGGGAGGACAGTCTCGCCGAACCGCTCGACGCGGTCGTCGTAGTCGACGCCGTACTCGTCAAAGCGGCCCTCCCAGTAATCGAGACTCCCTTCGGGAACGCGGAACGCGGTGCGTGAGACCTGTCCGGAGCCGACCTTCCCCTGTGCGTGGTCCTCCCACGGAAAAAACGTCATGCTCGTTCCCGGGTTCCCCCCAGCGTCGGCAAAGAAGAAGTGATACGTACTGGGGTCGTCCTGGTTGATCGAGCGCTTGACGAGCCTGAGCCCAAGCGTTTCGACCCAGAAATCCATGTTCTGCTGGGGATCGCTTGCGATGCACGTGACGTGGTGGATACCCGGTGTTGGGGAGACTTCGGTCATTGGTATCAATACGTGCCGGAACTACTTGAGTGACTGCTGACGCGAGTGTTACCGGGTTACAGTCGATGGAAGCAGTTGGTGCTGACGAGTCATGCGACGGACAGCAGCTATATATGACACTGGTGGGACATTCGTGTATGGCAGACGCGGACCGGACAGCGATTCTCGGCGGGACCTTCACACCGATTCACAACGGCCACCGGGCGCTCCTCCACAAAGCGTTTCAGACCGCAAGCCACGACGGGAGTGGCGACGGCCACGTCGTCGTCGGTCTGACTAGCCCCGAACTGGCTACAGAGACGCGTAGCGACCCGACACACGTCAAACAGTTGGGTGCGTACGATGACCGTCGAAGCGCGCTTGCTTCCGAGCTGGACCAGTTGGGTGAGCCGTACACCGCCACATATGAGATTGTCCGATTGGACGACACGCAGGGACCGGCCGCGACACGGGCAGACGTGGATGCACTCGTCGCTTCGCCGGAGGCGAAGGCGCAGCGACGCGCCTACGAACTCAATCAACAGCGGCGGGACACGGGACTTCATCCGTTGGAAATCCACACGCCGCCGTTCGTCGTCGCCGAAGACGGCAAGCGAATCAGCAGCACCCGGATTCGGAACGGCGAAATTGACGTGCATGGCCGCCTGCTCGACGCGTCAGAATGAGATCCAGCTGATAGGCTCCAGTGTCTCCACGCGCTATGCCGTCATTCTATGGTATCTAAACCAGCCGCATCCAGCTGTTCGGCGGCACTATCGACAGTCAGCGGCACGTCCGCTGTTCGACCCTCGAACAGTCTAACGACCTGTGGCGGGCGCAGGTCACAGTCCCGCAGCAGGTCAGTGTCTGTCAGGATACGTCGGGTCGGCCCTCTCGCAGCAATCGTACCGGTATCGTCAAGCAGCAGCACCCGGTCTGCGACGTGTGGAACGAGTTCGGTATCCGGCGTCGAAACGACGAGCGTGACGCCGTCGGCCGCGAGTTCATCGAGCAGGTCGAGAATCGTTTCGCGGTTCGCAGCGTCGACGTTGCTCACTGGCTCATCAAGCAACAGCACGTCTGGTTCGACGGTGAGCGCGCTGGCGAGGGCGGCTCGGCGCTGTTCGCCGCCGCTAAGCCGGAACGGCGGCTTCGGCAGGAGGCCGTCGAGGTCGAGCCGGTCCGCGACCCGCTCGACGCGGCGGTCGACTTCTGCGCGGTCGCAATCAAGTTGTGCCGGCCCGTAGGCGAGGTCCTCGCGGACAGTCGGATTGAACAGGTAATCGGCAGGGTTCTGCGTGAGGACGCTCAGCCGACTGCGGACGGTGTCGGCGTCGGTTGTTTCCTCGAAGTACCGCACCTGCCCGCCGTCAGGATCGACCAGGCCACCCAGCAACTCTAGCAGCGTCGACTTGCCAGCCCCGTTCGGGCCAAGTAATGCCACACGCTCGCCGCGCTCGATAGACGCGTCGACACTGTCGATGGCCAGCGTCTCGTCGGGGTAGGCATATCGGAGGGCAGTGGCCTCAATGGCGGTCACGCGACCACCACCACGACAACGAGTGTGACGAGCAATCCGAAAGCGAGATCAGCTCGTCCGAGTGGTTCCCTCGGCTGTACCGGCGTCGGTCCAGTGCCGCCGCGGGCGCGAGCGGCCCGCTGGACCCGTTCGCCGCGCTCTAGGCTCCGAACGAGAAACGAGCCCACGAAGTGCCCTGAATCGCGCCAGTTCTGTCGGAGGCTCGGCTCGGCGATGGTTCGGCTTCGTCGAGCCCGGACCATGCGTTCGAGTTCGGCGAAAAAGAGGAGCAGATAGCGATACGTGATTCCGAGCAGTGAGACGGCAATCGGCGGCGCTCGGAGCCGGCGAAACGCCGCCAGCAGGTCGGCGAAACGAGTCGTCAACAGCAGGACGGAGAGGAAGCCGACGCACGCGGTTACACGGACAGCGAACGTGAGTACGTAGTCGACGCCAGGGGCCGAGAGTGGTAGTCCACCCAGTGAGGGGCCACCCATCAAGAACGCTTGCGGGGCGACGACGACGAGCGCGAAGGCCGGCGGCCCGGTTAACCGACTCAGGAAGGTCCGGACGGGGACACGAGAAAGGGCCGCGAGCGCCGTGGCGAACAGCGCGAGCGCACTAACGACTGCCAGCGCCCGCTGTGTCACAGTCAGGGTGACGAGCGTCGTGGTGCCGACGAGCTTGACCGTCGGCGTGACGGCCTGGAGAAACCCGTCCCGATCCGGCAGGTCCTCTGCAAGCAGGAACCACTGGGCGCTGGCCGCGATGGCTGCGACCGTCCGGTCGAGCAGGTCCCTGCCGGACATACGCTACTGTCGCCCGTCGGTATCCGTCCCGAGCAAGCGTCCGATGCCAGCCCCGAGGAGGAGCGTCAGCGCCGTCCCGACGACAGCTGACACGAACGTCCCAGTCGCGCCGCCGAAACCGGGGACGCCGTAGTCCGGAAACAGCGCGGTACCGACGGCGGTGGCGTGTTCTGTCGCGCCGGTCGCTTCGGCGGCATTCTCCAGCGGTTCAGCGTAGCCGACCTGGCCAGCCGCCCACCCGAATACCGGGGCAAGCAGCGTTAGGATCAGTAGCGCGGCGAGCGCACGAGGCAGCCAGTCGGGGCGATTCCAGGCCATCACGCGCTCACCTCCGGAGCGGCGTTCGGTCGCAGGTCAGGTCGAGCGCGGGCGAGGTAGCGGTACACCGAGGCGGTGATGGCCCCCTCAATCAGCCCCAGCACGAGATGCCCGACGCCCATTATCGATAGCGTCGTCAGCAACTGGTACTGGAACGCCGAGGAGAGGCCGAGCTGGAGTGCAGCGGTCAGTGCGCCGGCCGTGATTCCCAGCCACCCCGCGGCGAAGGCGGCCCGGAACTCCCCGTAGGGGACGAGCAGGCGATAGATGGCGTATCCGACATACACCTCGACGACAGCCATGTTGAATACGTTCGCGCCAAGCACCACGAGCCCGCCGTCACCGAAGACGAGCGCCTGAATCGTGACGACAGTCGCGACACAGAGTGCGCCCAGATGCGGGCCAAGAAGAATCGCCGCGAACGCGCCCCCGACGAAGTGGGCGCTGGTGCCACCCGGAATCGGCCAGTCGAGCATCTGTGCGGCGAAGATGCTCGCCGCGACGACGCCGAGCAACGGTGCGCGCGAATCGGATATTTCACCGTTGACGCGCTTCGCAGCAACGCTCAAAACGACGACCGCAAGCGCACCAAACAGCAATGCAAGCGGCAGATCGATATATCCGTCGGGAATGTGCATACTACTCAGGTCTGGCCCCGGCGCGGTAATAATACTTTTTCATCGGGCAGTATTACTGCCGGCGGGTGAGTATTACCGAAGCCCGGATACCCATATGCGGCCCCGTCCCTATCGACACACATGAGTGACGATCTCGACCGGATCAGTCTGACACTCCCGTCGTCGATGGTCGACCGACTCGACGGCATCGTCGACGAGTGGGAATACGCGAGCCGGTCGGAGGCGATACGAGATTCGCTCCGTGACTTCTTTGCGACCTACGAGTGGGAATCCGGTGACGAACAACACCACCACGGAACCATTGTTATCGTCCACGACCACCACGTCTCGGGCATCGCTGACGAACTCCAGACGGTCCAACACGAGATGGCCAACATCATCACCTCCGTCCAGCATATTCATCTCTCCCACGACACCTGTATGGAGACGCTGGTCGTCGAGGGCGCGGGCGACAGAATTACTGAACTTGCCAACCGACTCCGGGCGATTGGCGGCGTCCAGCAAGTCAAGGTCGTCGTCGTGGACGAGTGAGCAGCGGGCGGTGAGCGAAAGTGGTCCCGAAGCGCTGGGGCTGTTCGGTTCCGCAGATAGCCATCTTACAGACGGCTTTGAGACAGCAGAAATGGGCCCTGCCGGTTTCGCGGTTCCGTCCTGCGGTTACTGAAAGTAATCCGGTAAGTCATTGTTACACCTCTGGAAGGTAATCGCGGCGCTGTTCGGACTTTTCACGCTCGCCACGTCGGTCGTAATGCTTGTCGAGAATCTGGTCGCTCGCGTTCAGTCGGTCCGACACTACACGGCACGGAACATCCTCACGCCGATACGCGGTAACCCTGCCACTCCGAACATCGTGCGGTGATCGAGCAGACGGACACGTTGAAGCCTTCTTATTCGACGTGGCTTCGCACTCCTCCGGATCGCGGTCATGCGGGCATTCCGCTCCCCGCCAGCATGGCCGAGTAACCCTGTACATCGTCGTCCGGAACGTCGACGTAGAAGCACGACCCTGAGAGGTTGTAATGAGCGGCCGACGCCCATGCTCATCGAAAACCGACTCACGCGGGCCGTCGATGTAGTCCTGTATGACAGTAGCAACGTGTTCACTGATAGCGTTCCAGCGTTGACCTTTCTCCCCGTTCTTCAGCGGCGTATCGGACTGTGGGCGATGGACAAACTGGATACCTGGATTGTCCTGTTCGAGCTCGCAGTCATCGATATCCAGTCCACGAATCGCACCCATGCGGGCTCCGGTGTGCCACAACAACAGAGCGATGACGTGGACCCTTGATGCGTACTTGTACATCTGGAGGTAGTCGAGAATCACATCGGCGCGCTCGGGGTCGAGCGTAGACGCGCTCACCTCACCAGCGTTGCTGATAGTCGGGAGCGGGACCTTCGTCCGAAGATCCTCGGGAACTGCATCTACCTCAGCAGCGAACCGGAGGAACGAACGGACCGTGGCCAGCTGCCCTCGGAGGGTTATGGGCTCAATCTCCTCGCGATCTTTGCCGTTTCCTTCTCGCCGCCAGACGCGATAGGCGTACAGGTCCCGACCTGAAAGGTCGTTCAAGTTCTCAATACCCTCTTCGCGGCAGAACTGTTCAAAGGCTTCCAGTCGGTACTCCTGTGACTGGATAGTAGATTCCGTCAGTTCGTCCTGCCGAGCCTTGAGATACATATCGACGGCGCGGCTCGGTTCCAGTGGTTGGAGTTTGTTACTCACGCCTTCTCACCTCCACGCACTGGCCGTCCATCGTCAAAGCTCCGGGCCGCACAGTCTGAACAAGTCGGCTTGAGAGTCCGTGCATCAATCCCGTCAGCGTCAGCTCGACAGGTAGCGCAACTGCCGTCGTCAGAACTATTCGATTGCGATGCTTCGCTGTTCGTGCGGGGCTGTAACCCCGTGATGGTGGATTCGCTCATCTTCCAATAGAGCGCGAAGCCACCTTTTCGGGCGGTGTACCAGACCGCCCGTTCATCACGAACCAAGGAGAGTCATCTTCAACCGAATCAGGTGCTTCGCATATCCACAAATAGGCCATTTATGCATAAATGCATTGATGACCTTAATTTGAATTGTTAGTGAGAAATAAGATAGTCTATACTCTTGTGGGAATTGAATGCGTCAGTCAGGATCTTGGATGACTATCTGGGATGATCGAATACTGGAGATAATCCGCGAGGAGGAATCAGGAACCTCAACAGAACTCGCAAAGCGGGATGAGATCCATATTGCCCAATCAACGGTTTCTCGCCGACTACAGAAACTTGGCGAACACGACCTCCTCCGCCCTCTCGGAAATGGAGTTTATGTCCTCACTGACGAAGGAGAAGCGTATCTCGAAGAGGAATACGACGCTGAAAGAGAGCGCTACATCAACAGTGGCGGATCTTCCGACGGAGAAAATGGTACTGATGCAGCTGACGGTCCCGGAATCAACAGCTGACGACGTTGCCCTGAATCATGTCACGCAAGCCCGCCAAATGGATGGTCCCGCTCGATGAACGAATCCTCGAAATACTGAAAGCCGAAGGCTGGTCATCACCGCGATATATTGCACAGAAGGTATCGCTCCGTGCCTCTGTGGGCCGCGTGCGTGAGCGCTGCAAGATGCTCACCTACGCACAGATGATCGAACCCTTGACGCCACAGTTCCAGAACTACGACATCACGGGCTATGGACTGCGGTATCTGGAAGGACGGTTAGATGCCAATAACCAGCCGAGGCCGTCGGCAAAGAAGGTTCTGAGAGGGTATTAGAGCAGAGAGAATTACGCACCTCCAAGACACAATGTGGAACGTAGAGCCGTCTTACGACCCGAAGAGCTCATAGACATCGGTGGTGAGTGATTCCGGTGTGGCGTAATCAATCGCACCGACTATGACAGAATAGACTAGTAGCATATAGCAGAGAATTATTGTCAACAATCCTAACGATAGGAGTGACTCACCAGGGATCGGCAAGGTGAGTGATCCGCCGAGTGAGAAAACGCCAAGGAACACAGGTATCGACGCAACCGTTGGGAAGGCAAGTGCGACGATACCGAGCTGAACGTAGTGTGGTTCAAGTGCATCGCTGACGGATAGGCCTGGATCAGCCTCAAGAGTTACATCCGGTGGACAAGGCCAGTCGGTCTCGTCGTGGTCCCACCAATAAATGCGGCCAGTCCCGGCCTCAAGCGAGTTACAGAACCCGCGCTCTTCCAGATCTTTGAGTTTGTCTTTCACGACCGCTCGCGACCAGTCACCGTCCAACTTTTTCATGACCGCCGAGCTACTCCAGATCGGCCGTTCCTGTGACAGTATGAAGTCGGCGACCTCTGCTGTCAGTAGCTCATTGACTTGAGTGTTCGAAATGTCGGTCTTCAACTCTTCTCTAGCCTCATCTGGGAGGTTGGTGAATCGTTCCATGACTATGGTTTTTGGATTGCGAACGCGGGTCTTCGGGGGTCCGAATACCAGATTTTGGATTCGGAATACCCTGATCTACAATGTCCTAAATGTCCCTCTCAACCCTTGATTCTGGTGATGCCTGTAATGCATCCAATCGGAAGAGGTGTATCACAATGACAGACACAGCAGCACAACTACTCGGCGTCTTCGCGTCGATATTCTGGTTCACACTCTGGACCGTATTGTCCGGTTCTCTTCCCGGCGAACCATCCTTACTCATCAATCTCGGTGCCGTGGTGTTCGGGATTATCATTGGCCTGGTGATGTACATACAGACACGGAATCGGTAACACACTAATCAATAGCTGATAAGATCCAGAATCTGCTATTTTTCGATTGTTACGGACTGTGTGGCCTCAATCTCATAGGTTCCAGGGATAGACAGAGTTGCAGCAATCTCCCGTTTCTGTTGGATGGTAAAATCATCTCGACGCAACACCGTCTGTATTCGCTCGTCGATTCGCCAGGAAAACTCAGCAGAACGCATGAGTGCTTTCGTCTTGTTGCAGTCCCAGAACTCGGCGGCCTGCTCGATGGTGTCTGTACGGTGCGCGTGCTTACCGTCTTCGCGGATTCGCATACTGGCTGCTCGTGAACACGAGGTCAAAAGAGAGGTATTCTCGAGTAACTCGAAGCCCGATTACTGATAAAGACCGCCGCAGCCCATGCCCATCGCTCGCCAACACCTTTCACTCACCTCACGACACCCACCGGAATATGCACACGGTTAGATCCTCCTCGTGTGCATATCGCGTCGAGTGCGATCTTCGAGCTGTGACTCCGTGGTTCCTAGTCAAAGATCAGTTTTGTGGCGTTAGAATCGATTTCAAGGCTACCTTGTAGCATTCTGAAAACGGAATCAATATCAGAAAACTCCTTGAAACTACGTTTGCGGGTTGGTTCCCGCTGAAATCAGAAGGGTAATACTGGTTTCCAAACCAGGGGGTCAGATCCAGGCCCCCCTTGGCGCACACTTTCAATTCGGCCTATATCGGCTTCAAGCCAAGGTTGAACAGTGAAATGTTATCCTAACAGTAAATTGGTTTTAATATGATATGCAGATGCAGAGTAGACGCAATGGATTTGAAAGAGCTATTCCATGACGATGACGCCGTCTCCCCAGTTATCGGCGTCATCCTGATGGTGGCAATTACAGTGATTCTTGCGGCTGTCATCGCATCGTTCGTACTCGGCCTCGGTGATCAGGCTCAGCAAGCAACCCCACAGGCCAGTTTCTCATTCGATTTCGATGAAGGAACTGCGCCTTCTGGTGTATCGAATCAGGGTGTCCTCTCAATAACCCACGACGGTGGTGACACGATAGAGGGCAATAGCTTGTATATTCGCGGGAGCGGGCTTGGTTCAGGTAGTTCCGATAACTGGAATAATTCTGGCGCACCCACTGTAAACGTCGTCTCAGAGAACAGTTCCCAAGCATGGATCGGCCATTCCGGAGAAAGCGAAGTTAGTGCAGGGAACAGTATCAAAGCGGCTGCAAAAGACACGTATTCGCTCCGTGTTATTTACGAGACGCAAGAGGGTGACCAGTCCGCGACTCTCGCGGAAGATTCTGGTCCTGAAGCATAATCCAAAGTCGCTTTTATTTTATCATACTGGATAGCAACAGCTACCGGTATTCTGAGTCAACGACCTATCTTTTACCGAAACACGCGAGCCTGTCTCTCGTCCGCTTGAAGCGGACGAGTACCCTATGTTCGGAAAGATAGACATCGAAGACGCCCTGGCTGGTGTGATTTTCACCGCCAGCGCATTCGTCACCAACGGTATCGCTTCGATCAGTATGCTCGGCTACGACCTCGGCGCGTCCGTGTTCACCGTCCAAGGCACGAGCATCGACCTCGCGTTTCTGCTGTCGCTCGCTGCCCTGGCGATGGCCTACGCCACTAACCGCGTGAACGAGAGTCGGAACAAGAACTACCAGATTGACACCGACCTCGTCGAGATCGCCAAGGGCTCGGCCACTGTCGAAACCTACCTCGCGCTCGGGACGCTCGTTATCGTTCTATTCACCGGGCTGAACATCCTCGGCGCGCAGGATATCGTGGTTGGCTCGGCCGCTATCGGTCTTGTCGTCGTTGGCGTTGAGGCCGCCGGCTACTACGTCATCAGTTACCTGGGGTGAATCCGATGGACCGTATTCTCAGCTATGGGCTTGTGGGCACTATCGGCGTCTCTGCCTCCACGATTGCCTCGGCTGTCGTCGGTGATCCCTTCCCTGTTGTCGTCCCAGCCATCATCGCGGCCGGCGTCATCGGGGCACACCAGGTCAAAGAACGAGACACTGCAGCTGGTGCTGACGATCAAGATGTGCGCGCCAACGTCGAGCAGGTCGAAACCGACGGGGGGCGCGAACAGTGACCCGCGCCCACTCGGTCCTGCTCGCCGCGCTCATCGTCTGTTCTGCCGTCATCGGGGCCGCCGGGCCCGCACTGGCACAGTCGACAGAGACGGCCACCGACAGCGGACCGGTGACGAAAACATTCGAGACAGGCCCGCACAAGGTCAAGATTGACCTCTTCGATGTGTCCTCAGAAACGACCATCACCGTGATTACGGACGAATCGCCCGCTGGCGACAACACGGCGATTCTGAGAAAGACCGTTAGCGGCTCTCACAACAGCGCGCACTTCCGAAATGCTGGCGCGTATGAGTCGTTTACGGTGAAGGTCGAAGGCGCTGATGGACCAGTGTCTATGTCGAAGGGAGGCGTTACGAACGCATGGAAACCGGGCGACGACGGCAAGTTCTTGGGAGATACAGGAGGAGACCCGGGATTCCAGTACGAACTCAGTGAGCAAATCGGGGAATCGGTCATGCCGCAGATCGTGCAACTCGATAGGACTGGGATCCCAGGCTCTACGACCGTCAACACGACCGAGACAGATGCTCAGCAGAGCAAGGTCGATATCTACCAGTCTGCCCAGAACAGCAAAGCACAGGGGGAGTTTTATCGGACAACTTTGGACAACTATTTGTCCGATACAAAAACCCAGGCCCGTATTATCGGGAAGAACGCATACATCCGGTCACTGAACAAGGGAGACAGCAAGGCAGCCGCTAAAACCTCGGCAAAGCAGGCGGTCAACGATTACTACTCAGTCAAACAAGCCAACCTCATCAGACACTGGAATCTGAAGGTCCAGCACGGCGAATATCTCCAAAAAACTGTCTCAAACGAGTCTGGAATCTCGTCGGACTATATTACCCTTGATCTGGTTGATAACTACGATACCGGCCACGTTGAGGCCCAGTCTGTCGCGTTCGATACCGGGACCAGAACTGTCACCTTAGTTAATGGAACCAGTATGAGCGTTGACACCGTCGATATTACCGGCCATGCGTTTACTGACGCGGCATTCTCCTCGACTGCTTCCTCGTCGGTCGGTCTAACTGACCCGTCCCCGAGTTTCGGATTCCCCGAGGATGGTGTTGCTGGTGGTGCTCGCAGCATCCAGATTAAGCAAAACGACGTTGTTAGTCAGAACTTGGATTATATCGAGTTCGGTGCTGACTACCAACGATTCTCCGAGATAGAGGCACAAAACGAGGCTGTCCTGAGCGATATGGAGACCCTCGCAAATAACACGTATAGCGCCTATCAAACCGGAGAAATCAACAATAGCGACCTTGTTGATCCTTACGTTCTGGCAAGCCAGCAGTCGGCAGGCGACGAATTCCAAGGCTGGGCAGCCAGCCAACTCACGTTGATGGGCACCAACTCACCCGAGAATTTCGACCAGATTGGGAGTTTCAACATCAGCACTGAATCTGGACAGCAGTACGAGGGCGTGCTGTTCTCGCAGGAGAACCCTGCCAGCGGTCAATTCGAGAACGGAACGACCTACAACCCCAACCAGATTGGCGGCACGCAGTACGTCGTTACCAGTGACCGAATCGTGGAGCTACAAAGTAACTTCACGGTAGACAAAATCACCACAACAGACGGAAAGAACGTCCAGAACGTCACAATCCAGAAAACGACGTACGAGACGACCAACGTCACCGAACTCAAACAGCAATATGAGGATCTTGCCTACAAACGCGCACAGATTGAAGCCCGTGAGAAGGCACTGAAACAATCCGCTGGAGGTGGCTTGCTTGGTGGCGGCAGCGTTCCGCCTGTCGTCGCGCTCGCCATCATTGGCACACTGCTGGCTATCGTTGTCCTGCAGAACTAATCACCCATGCGCTCACTTTTCTTCGCCGCGTTGCTCGTGGTCAGTCTCGGCTGCGTCAGCGCCCCGACCGCCGCACAGTCCGCGGGCAACCTCCCCGCCGAAACACCCGGCCCACAGCCCACAGCCAACGCCACCGACACCACCCGTATCGACGGACAGACCGAGATCATCGGCTCGGAGTACCTGCCGAACGAGAGTATCGCTCCCATCACTCTCCGGTCGAGCGCAGTTCAGACCGTGACGATCTCCGACGCCGGCCGCTTCCAGGAAGGCGGGAAGATTCCCGTCCGCACCGTCGCTATGCGCTCGGACGACACCGCCACTGTCGAGCTTCCCGTCACTGAGAAGGACGGCTACGTTGGTGTCGCCATTTCCACTGAGAACACCCCACTGTACGCCGAGATCGTACAACAGCCGTCCGGTGGTGGCCTGGATATCCTACGTGCTCTTTCGTCGTTGCAGGCGTGGCTCGCTGGGGCAACTGTCGCGTTTGTCTGGATGATCGTCGCCGGCTACAACGTAATCCGCGGCGAGAACGGCCGTCCGGAGGTAGCATGAAGCCCGCACCGACCTTCCAGAACAACCGCGACCGGCTCGTCTACCTGCTGGCTGAGTACAAGCTACTCATCGGCGGGATGTTCGTCGGTGCGGCCGTGCTGTTCGCCTACTACCAGCCACAGCTGCCGACCCTGCCGACATGGATTCCCGCCGTCGCCGTCGGCTGGCTCGTGCTGGCGATTCCCTGCTATCTCGTCGGTGCGAAGATCGCCCGCTGGCTCCGTCGCCGCAACTGGGTCGAAGTCCATCACGTCAACGCCGTCGAAGACACCACCGAGAGGTACTACGTCCCGCCGGAACTCTGGCGTGAGAAAGAGATTGACGGGCCAGACCCGTACCCAGTCAACGGCGGCAGTGCGTGGGCCGTCCGCGAGTACGAGTATCTCGAAGACATCGGCCAGCTCCGCGTCGAAGGTGTCTGGCTCGAAGGCTGCCAAGATACGCAGTTGATGACCAGCAAGAAACAAACGCAAGACATTCACGGTTGGCTTATCGACCGCGCCGAAGAACTCGCCGCAATCCGTGGTCGGTGGTCCCGTGGGTCCGTCGAGCTGCAAAAGAAGCTCGTCACCGCTGACGCTGAAGCCAACGAGCGCGGCCAGATGATCCAAAAGACAGCAGCGAAAGAGACCTTCGGCGACCTCATCGAAGACGGCGAAGATCCCGAAGACGCGCCGACCATCCACGACCTCACCGATGCGCCCGACCCTACGACGGATGCGGCTGTGGGCTATGGGCAGGACGAACCGACCAGTGAGCAACCACAAGAGCCACGACTAAACGATGACTGACGACGGTAACGACCTCTACACGCCCGCACAGTTCCGCGAGTATCAGGACGGCTACGGCCAGCGTGCTCCAGACGAGGTACACCAGCACGCCGGAATCGTCCGCGATGAGAAATTATCCCGCTACCTCTCGATTCTTGAAACTCATTACGACCCCCGACACTGTGATCGGCCGGAGAAGATGCCCGGCCAAGTGAAGGACCTCTCTCACGTTCGAGAGATAGTCCGCATCGAGGGAACCGAAACGGCACGGCGGGCCGTGGCCAACGGCGATATGCAGTCGTTGAAGCACTTCACCGGAGACGCCGGCCAGCGGGCGGATATCTCCGGTATCAAAGCCATCGACCAGCTCCGGGCACAGATGACCGGCCCCGCACCGATGTTCTACGAATGGGCCGAACCCGGTACTGGCAAGTCGAACTTCGCCTGTCTGCTGGGACAGCTCTGGAAAGAACAGCACGCTTCGGATGCGCTCGTTGCATCGAACATCCGCACACTCGAAGAGACCGATGGGTGGACCGACTCGAACGGCGACCGTCGTGACGGCTGGCTCGCTAACTACGGTGAGCTGAACGAATGGCTGAAACAGGACGGCGATCCCATGCACAACGAGCAGGTCCCGAAACTGTTCATCTTCGACGAGGCCAGCAGCAACGCGGGCGGCAGCGGGTCAGACGGCTACGAGACGAAGACGAAACTCGGACCACTCACGTACAAGATCCGCAAGTACGGCGGTTCGCTCATCATCATCGGCCACGACGGCCGCGACGTACATCCGCTGGTTCGGGAACTCGGTGTCTGTGTCCACAAAGAGGGGCTGAAAGAAGCGACCTTCTACGAAGACGTACGGAACCGGAAGGGCGTCAACCCGATCTTCTCCGTGTCGGGTATCCCCGAAACGGACTGGCGCTACGATGACAATGAACCGACGACGTGGTCGTGGTCAAGCGGCGAGGACGACGGTAACGAAGTGGACCCGGAAGACCTCTCTCGGAAGCTTGCGATCTACACGGTCATCACGGCTAAGGAGTCTGAACCGGACAGACCAAATCACGAAATCGCTGATTTCGTGCCGTACAGCGCCGAATGGGTCCGCCAGCGCTGGAACGAGTATCAGGACGATGGCAAGCACCGAAATGTAGTTGGTGAGGTGACGGAGCTAACCGCATGACAGCGACAGTATTCGACCAATCCAACAACAACCAACCCCCCGGCGCACCCCTGTTGTTGGCCCATGGCGTGCGCTCGCGGTGCGAGCACGCGCGAGCCATGGGCAGCAGCCGCGAACAGCCCGGAGGAGTATCTATATATGACGCACGCGAGGTGCGCGAATGAGTCGCAGCCACAAGGCAAATCACTACGGTACGCTCGTCGAGCGTAAAGCCACCGAGCGGTACAACCTCGAATTAGATCGGTGCAGCTGGCACGACGCGAAGCGACCAGACGGAACGCCGGTGGAAATCAAGGCCGCGATGCATCGGCATGCTGACGGCCAGCCTGGGACGTTCAAACTCTATGACCAGTATCACGGGAGGTTGCGGGCAGCGAATGGGTGGTACGTCTTTGGAACCTATCGGATTCGTGGTCAAGGCGTAGAAGTTCTCGACTGGGAGATACGACATTCGTCACGGTTACCATATTTAGATTGGCATGGTGGTGGAGAACATCGGAACGCACGACAGTCGAAAGTAAGTATATCCGACATTTATAGGTGAAATATATAAAACTAATAGTTGTAGACTAGACGTAACTAATTTATATTTTGGTGGAATTTATATTTTTGATAGATGGATAGTAGTAGTCAAGATGAGGATAATTCTATACTATATGAAGAAACATCTCGACAATTGCAAGAACAAATCGAGACAACGAGGGCAGCAAAGGTACATGGGGCCAAAATAATTAGAATAATTGCAACACTACTAACTATATTATTAGCGATTACAAGTACTCTTATAACAGTTTTATTATCAGATTTAGTGAGTCTAAACGAATTAGATGTTTCTATTAATCAGTCTAAATTAGTTGAGACCTTCGGCTTATTTTCTGAGATACAATATACAATACTATCATTCTTCATAATATTCGGCCTATTATTTTATTTTAATAGATTATTCCAAGAGTTGGGTACATCATTCAATGAATCACTGAAAATAATGTCTCCTATTGACATACAGCGGGGTGCTGATCTTGGAGAATTAGAAGATAAGAATTCACCTTATTCAAAGGGTATCTCAGATGACGTAATTGAGAATAATATTGAGATAATAAAAGACAATGCTAAAAAAGTGAATGATATACAACATCGGTGGGAAATAAGCCACTCATCTTTAGTTGATATGTTATATTCGTCAGTATTCTTCGCATTACTCTTGCTGTCGCTAGTTGTGAACCATGGAGTCGCAATATTATGTGGAAGCTTGCTTCTAATGTACTTACATTATCGCTGGGTATTGAAAAATAATGGGCACAAAACATTCAAAAACATTACAAAAAACCACTATATTATTGATATCTCAAAGATTCTTTCCGCGCTGTTGATTTCCACTCTGTTGTATGCTACGCCGGGAGGGGGGGGCGTACTCCCTAGACTTCTTGTATTATTAGGATTGGTTCCTCCGATAATTGCATGTTATCGTTTTTGGAAGAACTTCTCAGGTGATGAGATTGTCAGATATAGTAGCAAAGAAGTTTTTCTTGCCACTTATTTAATGATACTGTTCATATTTTTATTAGGTAATGATAATATCATGGATAGTTTTCCACTCACCCTATTAGGAGTCCTGTTTATTCTTTCGTTTATTTATGCAATGATCGCGGCCGTGGTTGGAGCCTGGAGTGGAGCCTATCATCTTAGTGAAAAATATGGATTCAGTGTATCAGGACTTGGAATTATAATATCAGTGGTCTTCGTAGCATTTGGTTACCTGATCGAAGATCCGGGAAGCTATATTCTATATATTTCCGGCATATCAAGTTTAGTCTTCTTTTGTTGGGCAATCTACGATCTATACAGCAGAGGGGTTGAAATCACAGAGACAGAGGGAGTTTTCGATAGTTTTAGCCGTAACCGGCAGGAGTGAACGGTGTATTTTGGAGAAGTGGCATTAGCCACACGACTAAGGGGAACCCGGAAGCCTGCGCACCGGGTTCCCCCTGATCGCGCGGCTGGGTGACGTGACCAACGGGAACGAACCCAGCCGCGCGACACGCGATTTTCGGGGAAAGGGCACAGTATTGCCGCAAAACTATTGTGTTGGACAGTGATGCCTCTATTCAATGGGCGTGGCTACCCGCCGTGCCACTCGTCGGCGGGCGGGCAGCCAGCCGCCCGCCATGCCTCAAAGTCGAAGCCCTCGCGGCCCTTCTCAGCCGCCCGCGCTTCGCGCAGGTAGTCGCCGGAGCGGTATGCTGTCTCGAAGGCTTTCGAGAGGTCACGAAACCGCTCTCGGCCGGTCTCCGCAGTCTCAACGACGACGTGAACACCGTAGGTGTTCTCCTCGACACACTCGGTGTATGCCGTCTGGATTTCGCGCATGATGGTCTGTGCTTCCTCGAAGTCGGCTGGCGTGTAGCCCATCTTCAGCACTTTCCGACAGTCGTCAGCGTCGGTTTCCGTGATTGCATACTCCCGTCGAATTCGCGCCCACCGTGACCGGGAGCGTTCTTCGGCCGCGTCGGCCAGTTCCATCGTAGCGCTCCCGATCTCCTGCTCGAAGCGCTCGCCCGCCGCGCGGACCCGCTTCAGTAGCTCCTGCTGGATCTTCTTCGAGGACAGTTCCATCTCGCCGTAGGTGTGCTCGATCAGCCCCTCCATCCGCTGGATGACAGTCCGGATAGTCCGGTACGTGTAGCCCGTCTTCTCGGCTGCCTTCTGCGGCGAAACCTTCCCACCGTCGGTGAGTAGCAGTTCCGTCACGTCGCGGTCGGCAGTGGTCATGTCTCCCCAGAGTTGCATCACGCGGTGCTCCTGGTCGTTCTCGATCTTCGGCAGCGGGCACTGGACGAACTTCCGGGCTTCCGTCGTATCCCGGATGTTCCAGAACGGATCAAAATCGACGAACACACTGCTCTCGGCACTTGTCGCCAGCCCACACCAGTCCAGACAGTTCAAGATCGTCTCTTCGAGTTCACGCCGGGCGTCGTCGAGGTTGTCCCACCGAACGGTCTGCTCGGTTCGGCTGGTCTGGTAGGACACCTCGAATTTCGGATGGTACATCGGATGATCCGGTTCGTAGTTGTCCGGGTGGTTCGGGTAGTAGTGTTTGAGTTCCTTCCCCAGCCCATGCCCACGGACCAACTGGTCGGCTTTCTCGTCTTCGACCGTGGCGGTAACATAGTAGCCGGGCAGTTTCGTGTTGTCTTCGACGTGCTTGCGATACCCCGAGCGGTCACCCTGAATGAGTGTGTGACAGCGCGCTATCGGTCCATCCGGCGCGTACAGCGGCCCGCTGTCTTCGCGGTGTAACCGGACGTAGTAGGCCAAATCGTTGATGTGACTGTCCGGGTGTGGCTGGTCGAAGTACCGCGCGGCAATCCCGTAGGCGTCCATCACGCGCTTCACGAGCGACAGGTACCGCTTGTGGGGGATATTGGACGCCTGTACCTGCACGTCGATGTAGGGCTCGCCGTACTGTGGTACCGAGACAGGTTCCCCGTCAGCCGTGAGATTCGGCCACCGTGGACGGACAGTAATCGTCCCGCCCTTCACGCGCTTGTCCCGATCTGCCCGCTTCCCCTCGTAGGTGGGCGAGTCCTTCGAGACAAAGTAGAACTGGAACTCACGGACGTTCTGGATCTGGAACTCCGGGTTGTCCCAGGCATCCAGACCGCTCTCAGAGTAGTCGAAACAGGTGGCCCATGTCTCACCTGCGAGTTCGATATCGCGCGTGGGTTTGCCTTCGGTCTCCCAGCGGTCGCCCCACTCCTTGATGAGCGAGTCCATCGCGTAGTATGGTTTCAGCCCGTAATCCGGAACACCGGGATCGGGATGCACGCCAATGGTAAAGCGCAAGTCGCCCTCATGAGGGGCGCACTTGAGGTGCCGCGACATCCCTACCTCCCGTCCTCGATCTCCGCGACGGCCTGCTCGACTTCGGCCTGACTCTTTGCGAGAGGTTGGAAGTTTGTCCAGTCGAAATGAAGGGGCTCGCCCGCTTCTACGTCGTACAGCTCCGAGGCACGAACGAACCCCTTCATGCTGAAGTCACCTCTACTTTCTCGCGGGCTCGGCGGAGCAGATTCCCGACAGTACCGGGAGATCGGCCAGTCTTCCGGGCGTACTCGCGCGGCCCATGCTGGCCCATGCCTACGGCTTCGTAGACCTCTCGCTCGGCGTCAGTCAGCTGCGACAGATCCGGTTCGTAATCGAAGAGCGATGACTGTGGGCTCACCGCCAGTCACCTCCGAAACACTCCGGGTTCCCACAGAGTTTGTAGTGAGGGCGATACGCGGCAATGGGAACCTCTGTGAAGTCTGCATCACTTCGGTAATCAGCTTCGGGACAGGCGGGTGTTGGCTCATCAGCGTCCGGATTGAGGCGGTGTAGTGTGTCCGCGTACTGCGAACGGTTCCGCACGCCCTTCTCAGGCAGTGTAGTGGGCGCTGACGCCTTACTCATCGCCCGCACCTCCGGATCGCAAAATCGCCGGACGGCGGCGACCCCCAACAAGAGACGTGTTGAACTCAGAATTTAGCGGGGGTGTCTTCGCAACCCAATTCTGCCGTTCTCCCTCCGCTCGGACACCTATCGCTGCCGGTCCGCGTGGGATTCGATTCAGGCAGAAACTGGATGGGCCCTGCCGGATTTGAACCAGCGCTCAATCGGTTATGAGCCGATCGCTTTAACCAGACTAAGCTAAGGGCCCTTCAGAATGGTGTTGATGAGTCCGCATCTTTAGCCTGTCGGGTTGGAGTGGTGGGGTTCGGAGATGCAATCGGCCAATACAGAGAGCTCCGGCATCGGCTGTGTATGTCATCATCCAGCGCCTCCAAAAGCCGACAGCGGCGGAGTCGCAGCGCTCGTCATTTAATGAATGAAAGAACGACGCCACCGCCAGGGCTCGAACCTGGGACAACCTGGGTAACAACCAGGTGCTCTACCAACTGAGCTACGGCGGCGCGAACGCATTCAATCATTGCCAGAGTTGGTAATTAGGGCTTTCGTTTCCAGTCGGCATCGACACGCTTTCACGCACTTGTGCGCAAGCGGCGGTATGAGCGATGAGTTCGACGCCGTCGTCGATACGGTGCGAGCGCGGGTCTCGCCCACTGACGACGAACGAGCGCAATTACAGCGGGTTGCCGACGCGGTGATGGCCGACGCCGAAGCAGCCATCGCCGACCTCCCGGTCGAGGCTGAGGTCGTGCAGGTCGGCTCGACGGCACGGGGAACGTGGACCGCTGGGGACCGAGACGTGGACGTGTTCGTCTGCTTTCCGCCGTCTATCGAGCGTGAAACGCTGGAGGAGTACGGGCTGGCCGTCGGGCACGACGTCCTGCCCGATGGGCGCGGAGAGTACGCCGAACACCCCTACGTCGTCGGCGAGCGCGAGGGGTACGCCGTGGACCTCGTGCCCTGTTATGCGGTCGAGGACGCCACAGAAATTCAGTCCGCGGTCGACCGGACACCGTTTCACACCAGATACCTGCAGGAGCGACTGGACGACACCAGCGCAGCAGAGGTGCGGGTGGCAAAGCAGTTCCTAAAGGGGATCGGCGTCTACGGGAGCGACCTCCGGACGCGCGGATTCTCGGGCTATCTGACGGAGCTGCTGGTGCTTGAGTTCGGTGGGTTCCGGGCGTTCCTCGAAGCGGTCGCGGACTGGCACCCGCCGGTTCGGCTGGACCCCGAGGACCACGGGAGCGAGACGTTCGACGACCCGCTGGTCGTCATCGACCCGACGGACCCGGAGCGCAACGTCGCGGCGGTCCTGTCCGAAACGAACGTCGCCACGCTCCAGCACTACGCCCGGGACCTTCTCGCCGAGCCGCGGGCGTCGCTGTTCACTGAAGACGACCCGGACCCGTTCGAAGCAGCGGAGGTTGAAGCCGCGGTGTCACAGCGGGAGACAACGCCGGTCGCGCTTCGCTTCGCGGCCCCGGATGTCGTCGACGACCAACTCTGGCCACAGCTCCGGAAGTCCCTCGGCGGGCTCTGTAGCGAACTCGACCGTCGTGAGTTCGAGGTCCTGCGATCGGCTGCGTTTGTCGAGGACGGAAGCGGTGAGGCGGAACCGGTGGCCAACGAGAATCAGGAACGGGACGCCGTTTTGCTGCTCGAATTCTCCGTCGCCGAGCGGCCGGCTGTCGAGCGCCATGAGGGGCCGCCGGTGCACGTCCGCGAGCACGCGAGCGGGTTCTTCGAGAAGTACGACGATGACCCCGAGGTGGCCGGTCCCTTCATCGACGGCGACCGATACGTCGTCGAACGGCAGCGAGCGTTTACCACAGCTACTGGGTTCCTGTCGAGTGATGCCGTCTACGACGTTGGGCTGGGACGGCGGATCGAGTCGGCGCTGGAGAACGGGTACGAAGTACTGGTCGGCACAGATATCGCAGTGCTTGCCGACGGCTTCGGTGTCGACCTAGCGAGCTACTTCGATCCGAAGCCCTGATCGGCGAGTTCATCGAGAACATCGCGGGCGTCGTCGCTGACATCATCGTCCGGCTCCATCGGCTGGTAACCGTCGAAGACCTCGTGAACGGTTGTAACCGAATCTGAGAGCGTATCAAGTCCGTAGCCGCCTTCGAGAATGACTCCCAGCGCAGCGTCACAGGCGTCTGTGAGCGAGCGCATCCGGTCGGTCATCGCGCCGTATCCCTCGGTCGAGACACGCATCCGTGAGATGGGATCGTGTTCGTGTGCGTCGAAGCCGGCACTGATGAGCAGCAGGTCGGGGTCGTAGTCCTTAATCGCCGGCGCAATGCACTCGTCGATTGCGGCGAGGTAGTCGGCGGTATCAGCACCGGGCTTGTACTTCACGTTGAGATTCGTGCCGTCGGCGTCGCCCTTGCCGGTCTCTTCGATGTCGCCCGTCCCGGGGTAGAGCCCGTCTTCGTGTATCGAGGCATAGAACACGTCCGAACGGTCGTAGAAGATGTCCTGTGTGCCGTTCCCGTGGTGAACGTCCCAGTCGAAGATGGCAACGCGGTCAGCGTCGGCTTCAAGCGCCGCCTGTGCGGCGACGGCCGCGTTGTTGATGAAACAGAAGCCCATCGCGTCGTCGCCCACAGCGTGATGGCCGGGCGGCCGGCCGAGAGAGAACGGCGTATCTCGGCCGGTGTTGCCATCAAGCGCGGCTTCCGCCGCCCAGACGGCGAGGCCAGCTGACGCGAGTGCAGCGTCCCACGTCTCCTCGACTGCGACGGTGTCAGCATCCCAGTTCCCGCCGCCGTCGTCGCAGAACTCGCGGAACTCCGCGATGTAGTCGGTGTCGTGGACCGCACGGACGAGGTCGAGGTCTGCGTCGTCGGCGGTGACGTACTCGACACCGTGGTGCTCCTTGAGCGCGCGCCGTATCGCTCGAAGTCTGTCGGGACTCTCCGGATGTCGCGGCCCGGTGTCGTGGTCCAGACAGACCTCGCGGTAGCCGAAGTTCATTCAGTAGTACTGTTCGAGTTCGAAGTACGTTTCAACGTCAGCTGCCTTGATCGTCCGGCGGTCAGCATGACGAGCCAACGTAGCGGCCGCGGCGGCCGTTTCGTCGGCGTACGTTTCGAGAAGCGACGCGAGGGCGACGCGGGCATCCATTGCGACGCGGTAGTCGTCGTCGATGTCGAGCCGTGCGATGCGGTCGACCGGCGCGACGGGGAGTTCGAGGCCATCCTTTTCGGGGACCTGCTCGATGCCGAAGTCGGCCGGCATCAGCGTCTTTCGCCCGTCCGTGGTGGCCTCCGTGGCTGCTGTGACGGCAAGTGACGCGCCGTAGTCCTGTATTCGACGAGCCAGTTCCTCCGCAGCGTCGGCACTCACCCGGAGCCCGTCCGCGTTCCGCCGAATGACAGCATCCACCGGTGCGAACGGTAGCTCGACACTCATACCCAAACCCGGGAGTGTTGCGGTCTTAAGAGTTTCCGTAGCGTCGCTCGGCGACTCAGAACACGTCCTCAGCGTGAAGCCGGTCGTCACGGAGTTCGCCACGGACCGTTATCTCCTGCCCTAACTGCACGCGCTCGCCGGTTTCGACGCTCATCGTCTGCTCGCCGTCGTCGAGTACGACGGGGTCGCCGGTCTGGACAACGGTGCCGGTAAACTCCACCTGCTGGCCGGCACTCTGTGCGCCACCGTCCGGAGAAGTGTCGCCGGTGCCGGCGCTGGCTGCGGCCGCCTCGTTGCCGCTGCTGTCAGCGTCAGTGTCATCCCCCTCGTCGCCAAAGGAGGACAGTCCGGCGTGTTCGGCATCGGTCGTCTCAGCGCCGGCTCCGCCGCCTGCGCCACCAGTCGCCAGATCTGCCCCGTCGTCGAGCACGACAATCGTGGAGTTCCAGCTCGCCGATGCTTCCTTGTCGTCCTGCCAGCCGTCCTGAATCTCAACATCGGCCGCGAGCACCTCGTCGCCCGGTGCAATGTCCTTGTCTGCCTTGTCGCCCCACAGCGCCACACGGATGTCGCCCGTCGCGTCCTGAATGCGAACGTTCCGGACCTGCCCCTCGCTGCCGTCGTCCCGGTCGAACGTCCGCTTGGGGTCGGCCGAGCGGACGACGCCGGCAATATCGGCTGTCTCTTCGAGTTCGACTTCCGCGATAGGGTCCGCGTCGGGCTCGAAAGCCACGTCGTCTTCCACTTCGTCGACAGCCCCCTGATCGCCGACGTGGAGTTCAAGCGAGCCGTCCCGCTCGCGAACGTAGCCGTCGATTATTTCCACAGCCGCGCCCGCGTCGAGTTCATCGGCGCGGTCGGCCCGGTCGTCCCACAGCGTCACGCGGATGCGCCCCGTCTCGTCGCCGAGTGTGAGGTTCGAGACGCGCCCCTCACTGCCGTCGTCCCGGTCGAACGTCCGGATCGAGTCGGTGTCGAGCACGAGCCCGCGCAGCGTCACGTCGGACTGGCCCATCGTCAGCGCGTCGATGGACGAACCAGCGCCCGGCTCCACGTCGATTGTGGCGTCGTCGTCCGGTTCCGCCTTATCGACGGACACCTCCAGCCCGTTGTAGCCGTCTTTCGGCCGGCCTTTGACCCGGAGTACGTCGCCGACCTCTAGTTGTCCCTCGTCGATGTCGACGGCCTGGCCGTCCCAGAAGGCGAGCCTGAGGCTCCCGCTCTCGTCGGCGGCCTCGACGTTGATGACCCGGCCGTCCTCGTCCTCGTCGTCGCGTTCGAAGGTCTTCAGGTCGCCGATGGCCATCACTTTGGCGAGGAATTTGACCTCGTCCATCCCGGGTTCGATATCGGCGATGGCGTTGACCTCGTTCTCGTTGAGTTCGTGGGCCAACAGCATCGCGGCCGTCTCTTCGTCGGCGAGCCCACCCATCTGCTCGACCTTCTCCTCGACGGCCTCGCGGAACTCCTCCTCGGGGACGTCCGTCTCTAGGTCCTCGTAAATGTCCTCTATCGCACCCATCTATCTATGGGACGCTGGGCTGGGGCGCGCTTAAGCGTTGTCGTTGGGCGAGCGAGCGGCCGCTGTCGGTCGATTTCGGTCGTATCTCGTCCATGACTCGAAGGTGGTCACGGGATGGGATATAAACCCTCGTCTGCTGGTCCGACAGCAGGCACTCCCATTCCGCCACGGTGAGAGCGGCGCAGGTAGCCGTTAGCGTGTCGCTGTTGTCACAGGGCACAGGCCGTTGCCACTGTCGTGAGAAGCGGCCACCGTACCGGGGAGTCCGTTCTCAAACATCACCGTAGCCCGGTAGTCGATTTCTATAATGGCTTGCGTACACATGTCGCCAGCATCTGGCATCTCTTTCGTCCCAACGCTGAGACTCAGTTCATCGGCACTCGTATCATACGATATGTCCGTCAGATCGGCCGTTTTGCACCCGTCAGACCCCCAGATAGTTCCGTCAACGACAACCTGATGCTCGTCAAAAGTCACCGTTGCCGAACTTGTCTGTGACCCGGACTGTCGCTTGGTAATACTGAATGTCGTCTCGTTCACACTTGAGGTTTCACTTGCACCCTCCGTGGATGTTTCCCCGCTCCCGGGAGCCCCACCAAAGCAGCCAGCAAGCGCTATCGAACAACCGAGACCTCCGTATTGCAGGAGTTGTCGGCGCTTCATACTTGACCTAATGTACCACATTTGAAAGGTACTCCCGTCGCTCAAACCAGTGTTGCAGCGACGTGTGCCTACCAGTCGCGTGACGGTACGCGAATCGTCACCCTTTTTAGGTGCACCACCCTCTCTCGATATGAGTCCGGATAGGGTAGTGGACTATCCTCTTGGCTTGCGGAGCCAGGGACCGGAGTTCAAATCTCCGTCCGGACGTCATTCTCACGAAGCAGACCGGCGAGCAACGCATAGCGTGTGCTTGCCACCGCGAAGAGAGGTGACGGACAGCGGATGTTTGAGCAGACGAGGAACGCGCAGCGAAGCGAGCATTTCTCGGCGAGTTCAAACCTCCGTCCAGACGTTCACTTCATTCACGACCAGACGTGCTCCACGCTCGCGATGCTCGCGTGGAACTCCGTCCGGACGTTTCTGCCGACGCAAACCACCGAGCGACAGCCGGAGCGACCGTCTATTACCGTTCAGATCTCTGTCCGGTCGTTTCCGTCACGGCTAGTCGTCCCGTTTTCGGTCGACGCTATCGTCAACGCGCTCCCGACAGCCAGGCTAAACGACGCGAGGCCAAGGACGGTGAGCGACACCACGAACGCTTGATCACCGGGGAGCGCAAGCTGCTGCTGGAGCGTCACCACGACGTAGGTGGTGACGCCGGTGAAGGCCCCACCCCAAATACCGCCCCTGCTGAATATCGGGAGGACATTTCGTTGCGTGTAGAGGCCGACAATAGCGGCGAACAACGTCAGAGCAAACGTCGACAGGAGCACAGGGTCAGTGACCAAGAACTGCCAGACGAAGATCGTCAGGGCGGACGCGCCGGCCGCGCCGAACAGCCATCGACGCCAGAATCGTGGCACAGGCAGACTTGCGGTGTCGGTGACAAATCAGTTCGGTTGTACGGGTGCCGATGTGGTTTTCCGGCCGCAAGGCGAACCCACCCGTGTGCGCGACCATCTCCGTGCCGGCATCGCAGTGTACAACGAAGGTCGCTATCACGCCGCACACGACGCGTGGGAAGAGCGTTGGCTGGACCTCGATTCGGGCGATGACGAGCGATTCCTGCACGGCCTCATCCAGTTCACCGCGGTCGTCCACCACGCCAGCGAGGAGAACTGGTCGGGTGCGCAGGGGTTGGCCGAGAGCGCGACGGAGTACCTCGACGGCCTGCCCAACCCGTATCACGGCGTGGCGGTAGACGAGGTCCGGGCGTTCCTCGCGGCGACGGCGGCTGACCCCCACCACGCCGCGACGGACCCGCCGACGCTGACACACGAGGGCGAAGCGATTGGCTACGACGCGCTGAATTTCGACGCCACGGCCATCGCCGCCGAGGTGCTGGCGGAGGCTGGCCGGTACGACGAGGCTGTCGTCGCTGACGCTGTTGGCCGCGCACGGAGTGAACTCGACGGCGACGGCGGTTCGCAGTTTGCCGGGATGCTGTTCTCGTTCGTGCGCGAGCGCGACCAGCGGCCCGTCGTCTACCAGCGGCTTCGGGATCACGTCGAACTAGAACAGCAGAAAGACGACGACGTCCGTGGGCTGTTCGACGGCTCGGGATAGCGGACGACCACAGCGGCGGGAGTCGTCTACGGTTCCGGTTCGGCGACCCGTTCTTCGCCGTCGAAATGCGCGGAGTTGTCCTGTGGGTCGTAGCCGAGCACGTCCTTGGCGCGCTCGATGGAGTAGTACTTGCGGTCGTTGTCGGAGATGCCGTAGACGATTTCGTACTCGTAGTCAGCCTGCAGCGCACAGTCGTGGATGTGGGCACAGTCGCGGTAGGAGAGCCACATCGCCTGCCCGCGCTCATAGTCGATTGGCGGGTGACCGCGAGTGAGGTTGCCGATACGGATGTTGCAGACGGAGAGGCCGTGCTCGTCGTGGTAGTAACGGCCCAGTACCTCGCCGGTGGCTTTCGAGACGCCATAGAGGTTACCGGGACGGGGGAGTTCTGTCCCGTCGAGGCGGTACTGGTCGTCCGGGCGATACATCTCGGGCGTGCGCTCATCCGTTTCAAAGGAGCCGACGGCGTGGTTCGAGGACGCGAAGACGAACTTCTCGACGCCCTCGTCGACAGCGGCCTCGTACATCTTCTGGGTGCCGTCAATGTTGTTTTCGAGGACGGAGTCCCAGGGGGCTTCCGGCCGGGGGTCGCCAGCCAGGTGGATGACGGCGCCGACGCCGTCCATCGCCGCGGCCACGTCGCCCTCGCTGGACACGTCCCCGACGAGGTACTCGTGGTCGGGCTCCTCGGCGGGTGGGCTGTGGAACATGAGTTTCCACTCGTAAGCGTCCTCGAGTCCTTCGAGGATGGCCGCCCCGACAGCGCCGCCAGCGCCGGTGAGCAGAACCGGGTCGTCCATTCGTATGAGAGGATACGTCGCACGCAATAGGTAGCTTGCGGTTCGCTTTTGTGTCGCCCAGCCGGACCGATTGTATGGAACCCACAGCTCCGCAAGCGGCGTGTTTCGAAGCGGGCGTCAAGTTCGGGTCGCTGTATCACCAGTTCGCAGGGACACCAATCAGTCCGGAGAGCGCCGACTCGCTCGCGGCGGCGATGGAGGAGGCCATCGAGAATCAGCCGTTCTGTGAGGCGGTCACCGTCAGCGTCCGCACAGAAGCACTGGAAACCGCTATCGCCGAGGGCGGAGCGGACTACACAGAACTCACCGGGCGGCTCATTGATGTCGAGATGCAAATCGAGTACGAGGGGGTCACGGTCGAGACGAGCATGGCGATGGAAGACGGATATCCGCTGATGCAAGTCAACGAAGTGCAGGAGTGAAATAGCCAGAGAGCGGCCTGAATCCTTGACATAGCCCCGAAAATTTTACCAGAGCGGGCTGTGAGACGTCCGACATGGCCCTCCACGCAGTCGACGATATCGACGACGCAATCGACGCGACGAAGTCGTTTCTATTCCCTTTTGAGAAAGGGACATGGCTCCGGATGGCGTTCGTCGTGTTCTTCATCGGTGGCGGCGGTGTCGGGCTGAACAACGTCCAGTCGTTCAGCAACTTCGGTGATTTCGGCGGGAACGGCGGACCGAGCGGGCCCAGCGGCCCGGGAAGCGACTTTCAGCTGACCGCGCCGCTTGAAAGTGCGCTGTCCCTACCAGGGGACCTCGCTATGCAAGTCTCTGAACCCGGTGTCCCGTCCGGTGCGCCGGACGAACTACTCGCCGGGGCCGGGCTGCTTGTGTTCGCCGTTTTCGGCCTGTTCATTCTGCTAGCGCTCGCGTACGGTATCCTGAGTAACTTCATGGAGTTCGTGTTGACCCAGGCGCTCATCGACCGCGAAATACACGTCCGCCGGTATTTCAGCGAGCACGTCGGTGATGGAATACGGCTGTTCCTGTTTCGGCTTGTCCTCGGGATTATCTGGCTCGGCGTCGCGCTCGTGATCGGTGCAGCCGTGTTCTTCCTGGCGCTCGGTGGTGAGGCCGCAAACGTCGGGGCGTCAAGCGTCCTCGCGCTATCGGGACTGTTCATTGCCGTGTTCGCGGTGCTCGCGATAAGCTATGGTATCGTCTTCGGCTTCACCACGGTGTTTGTTGTCCCGCTGATGACGGCGGACAACGACGGCGTCCTCTCCGGTTGGTCGCGGCTCTGGGGGTCGATCAAACGCCATCCCAAGCAGTACCTCGCCTACCTGTTTTTCTCCATTGTCCTCCAGATCGGTGTCGGTATCGTTAGTGCGATTCTCGGCATTATCGCATTCATCGTCGTGCTGATCCCGTTTGGGCTCGTTGCAGCTGCGCTGTATCTCGCGCTCCAGAATACCGTCGGCGTAGTCCTGGCCGGGATTGTCGGGCTGTTGGGACTGCTGGTCCTGTTCGTCATCGGTGCGTTCATTCAGGTCCCATTGACGACGTTCCTGCGATACTACGCGATGCTCGTGCTGGGTGACATTGACGGCGACATGGACCCGATTCCTGAGGTGCGTTCGGACATCCGGGCCGAGTAGCCACAACGGCTTTTCGGTTTCAAGGATTACCGCCGGGTCACGTCCTGCGGTTTCACTTTCACTTTCAGGCGGGCTTTTAATCCCTCACCGTACCAACGATTCCGTATGAGCCAGTCAAGTCTGGACGACGACGAACTGTTCGGCGAGGCCGCAGACGAGATGCGAACGGATGTCGAGGAGTCACTCGCGAAGGCCCGCGATACGCTCCCTGAAGCCGATTCGGTCTGGGACGTGGAAGCCGACAACACGCTCGGCGTGCTGAACTCGCTCAAGACGGCACTCGACGTGGGCGACGCCGAGGAGCACCTCCGCGACGCGAAGAAGTGGTACACGATGGGCGAACGCGCGGACGCCTTCGAGGACGCCGACGACCTCGCCGAGAAGATCGAGACCATCACGGACCTCATCGACAACGTCGACGACGCCCGCGAGCAGGTCGGCGACCTCACGGCGACGATCCCACAGCTTCGCAGCACACTTGAAGAGTTCGAGGGCGAGGACGGGGCAGACGCGGAGGCGGACGGCGACGCCGACGCAGAAGCTGAAGCCTGAGTTCGGGACAGCTACGTCACGGCAGGCGCGCCACATTCTCCGCCGGTAGCCAGCGCGTCGCTTGCGTCGTCCAGCAATCTTCCTCCCGAACGTACCGGTTCCGGTGTAACTGACTGCAGACACAGGTCTAGCCGATGATCGGCAACCGGTGTGACATTCTATCCAAGGCCGTATTTACGGCCGATCAATCGCTTAAGTATTCGCGGAGCAACAGTTCCCGCGACGTACTATGGTCGACAGACTCACACGCCGGACGTTCGTCTGTGGCGTCTCGACTGCTGTAGCGACTGTACTCGCGGGCTGTAGCGAGGAACAATCGGGCGGAGGCGCGGAGACACCGACCCAGACAGGAGGCACTGATAGCATGGCGACAACGCCATCGAACGGAACAGAAACTGACGCAACCGAAGCGGCCGCTGAAGAATACCGGAACGGCGTCGGGCAGGATGCCAGGATCTCCTTTGCGGTCCCAGACGATGCTGCGACCCTTACCAGCCCATCAGTACAGTGGCAGGCCGTCGCCGACGGTGTCACCATCGAAGAGGCAGGGGAAGTGACCAGCGGAGCCGGGCACTACCACATCATCGTCGATAGCGACCCCGTGACACCGGGCGAGACGATTCCGGCCGACGACACCCATATCCACTACGGGACCGGGCAGCGAAACGGAGTGGTAGCACTCGACCCTGGCGAACATACGCTGCACCTCCAACTGGGGGACGGCGCACACACAGCGATGGCACTGACCGACAGCATCGATGTGACCGTCAGCGACGAGGCAAGCCTCAGTGTCGAGACGAACATCGACGGGAGCGTCGTCGACTGGGAAGCCAGTGTCGAGAACTACACTATCGGGCCGACTAGCGACGGTATCACGGCAAATACGGGCCATCTACACACGATCATCAACACCAATTCGGTGCCGACCGGCGAGGTCATCCCAAGCGATTCGCGGCACGTCCACTACGGCGATGGCTCGACAAGCGGGAGCCTCGACCTTGCCGATCAACTGGGCGATGTATACGAGAGTGGCGAGCAGACGGTTCACTTCCAAGTCGCGTCTGCAACACATCGTGCGACGACGCTCATCGCGTCGGAGACGGTGACAACAGAATAGCCGCAGTCTCGACTGGACCTCAGCCTCAGACGATAGAGTCCGGGCGCGTCGAGAAGTAGTTAAACACCGCGCCGAGTCCGATGCCGTAGACGACGTGGGCGACGAGCGTTAGCACCGCGTACAGTACCAGTGTGAGTCCGGACTGGTCAGTGTAGAAAGCGAGCACGAACCCAGTCCACATCGCGCCGCCGAAGAACGCGCCACTGACAGGGTCAGACTGGCCAGGGAGGTATGCTTTCAGCGAGGCGAACAGCAGCGGCCACGGGAACATCCCGCCGCCGAGGAAGATGACGAAGCCGAACAGTACCTCTGGGACATAGCCGGTCAGACCCACAAGCTCGGTGAGGATGGCGAAGTCGTTGAGGTTGAACGCGCCCAGTGACTGGGCGATGAGGAAGACGACGGTCATCATCGCTGTCCCGACCAGTCCGCCAGCGGCACCGACGACACCGTCGGCGAGAATCCCGGCGAGGCTATCGAACTCCTCGACCTCTGTGAGTCCGTCGTCGTTGATAGGCGGGTCCTCAACGCCGGATGACGTGTCTTCCATGGTGTGTTGTAACATGCCAATAGATAAAAAAGTTCCCGCACACGTTAGGCTACTAAACCAAATATGTCAGATATTTGTCCGCAATACCTATTACAGGGTGGGAAGAATCATGATAAAATGGCGGCACCCATGATAACATACGCCATGTTTGTGTTCCCCTTGCATGGCGGCGACGTCAGGGCCCCCAGTGCGGTGTTCAACCAGATCTTCGAGGTGTTCCTGCTACTGGGAACAGCCGTCGGGGTGGTCGTCGTGGCGTACACGCTGTACCACGCGCTCAAGTATCGCGACGACGGGGGCGGGGACCCGTATGCTGACAAGGTTGAGCGCCCAGAAATGGGTGAGATGCCAACCGGCGGCGCGGGTGGGCGGAAGGTGTTCTACTCGTTCAGCATCAGCGCGGTCATCGTCGTCTCACTCATCGCCTGGACGTACTCGCAACTGCTGTACATCGAACAGGGCCCCGACCCGGCACAGGAGGAGGCACTGGAAATCGACGTGGAAGGGTACCGCTTCGGCTGGGACTTCGTGTACCCGAACGGGCACACAACGAACACGCTCCGGGTGCCACAGGACCGGGTGGTCAGATTACAGGTGACCTCGACGGACGTGTTCCATAACTTCGGGATCCCGGAGTTGCGAGTCAAGACCGACGCCGTCCCGGGTCAGTACACGTCGGCCTGGTTCACGGCCAATGAGACGGGGACCTACACCGCCAAGTGCTACGAACTGTGTGGCAGCGGCCACTCGCTGATGACGACGGACGTAGTTGTGATGCCACAGGACGAGTACGAGGAGTGGTACGCTGACACTGCGGGCACCAACGAAACGGAGACCAACGGGAACGAAACCGGCGGTGCTGCCCACCGGATTGCACCCGCCGTCGTGGGAGGTGTCCCGGTATGAGCCAAGACCACGAACACGGTCTGCCGCCCAAATCGTCGGTCAGCCGGTGGTTCCTCACGACTAACCACAAGGACATCGGCGTGCTGTATCTCATCACTGCGCTGTTCTTCCTGGTGTTCGGCGGCGTCCTCGCCCTGCTGTTCCGCCTCGAACTGATTTCCTCGGGCGCTGACCTGCTGGGCTCGATGGGGTACAATCAGGCGGTGTCGACCCACGGTCTCCTGATGGTGTTCTGGTTCATCTCGCCGTTCGCCTTCGGGTTTGCGAACTATGTCGTCCCGCTGCAGATCGGGGCGGACGACCTCGCTTTCCCGCGGCTGAACGCGCTGTCATACTGGCTGTACCTGTTCTCTGGTATCCTGATGGGCGTCTCGTTCTTCCAGGGGACCACCTTCGCGGGCGGGTGGACGATGTACGCCCCGCTGAACACGCCGGCCTATATTCCGGGCGAGGGGCTGGGTGCGACCTCGGTCGTGTTGGCGCTCATCATGTTCACCGCCGCGGTGACGCTGGGGTCGGTGAACTTCCTGACGACGATGTACCGCATGCGAGCCGAAGGGCTGCGGATGCGGGACATCCCTATCTTCTCGCTGTCTATCAATCTCACCGTCTGGATGATGCTGTTTGCCTTCGCGGCGCTGCTTGCGGCGCTGATGATACTCGCATCCGACCACATCCTCGGGACGACATACTTCCAGTACTCCATCGACGGGACGACGATGGCGACCGATGCAGACAACCCGGGTGCGTCGCTGCTCTGGGCGCACCTGTTCTGGTTCTTCGGCCATCCAGAGGTGTACATCGTCTTCTTCCCCGCGCTTGGCGTGATGGCCGAGTGCTTCCAGACCTTCACCGGTCGGCGGCTGGTCGGCCGGAAGTGGTTCATCATCTCGATGGTGCTGGTGGCGCTCCAGAGCTTCGTCGTCTGGATGCACCACATGTTCCTGACCGGGATCAACCTCCCCATCAAGACCATCTTCATGGCGACGACCATCGGGATATCCCTCCCCTTTGACCTGATGGTATTCTCGCTCATCTACACGATGGCGAAGGGGCGGGTCCGGTTCACGACGCCGTTCCTATTCTCGCTTGGCGCGCTCATCCTGTTCATCATCGGCGGCATCACCGGCGTCTTCCTCGGCGCAATCGTGCTCGACTACCAGTTCCGTGGGACCTACTGGGTCGTCGCGCACTTCCATTACGTGATGGTCGCGGGCGCGACGGCGCTGTTCGGCGGCCTGTACTACTGGTATCCGAAGATAACGGGGAAGATGTACAACGAACGACTGGGGAAGATACAGTTCGGCGTCTACTTCCTCGGGTTCAATCTGCTGTACTTCCCGATGTTCATCGCCTGGGAGACGCCGCGGCGCGTGTTCGTCTACCCCGACGGCCTGCAGATATGGCACACCATGGCTACCGTCGGCGGGTTCATTTTGGGCGCGAGCTTCCTGCTCATGTTCTACAACCTCTTCGTGAGCCTCTGGCGCGGGGAAGATGTCGGGCCGAACCCCTGGGAGTACGCCACCTCTGCCGAGTGGGCGACCTCCTCGCCGCCGCCGCTGGAGAACTTCCCCGGCGTACCGAGTTACGCCAGCGGGAAACTGGCGTTCCTTGAGGACGAGACGGTCGCCGAGCGTACCGAGAGTACGCCCGGAGCCGCAGCGCATGGCCACGCGGCGACCGACGGCGGGACCGCGACGGACGGCGGCGCGGTGACGGCGAGGGCCACGGTGACGGCCACTGGAGTGGAGTCGACCCACGAGGTCGGCGGCGAAGAACACGCCAGCCACGCCAGCTTCTGGCCGTTCCTCGTCAGCCTCGGCGGCTTCATCGCGTTTCTCGGGCTCTCGGGTGTGCGGACGGGAAGCGTGTTCTACCTGTCCATGGTTGCCGTCGGCGGGGTGGCGACGTTCGGGTCGCTTGTCGGCATGACCCGCGAGCCGTTCCACGCGCCGGAGATGGCCATCGCCGAACGGTGGCCCTTCGAGAAAGTCGAAAAGATGAAACTCGGGATGTGGACGTTCCTCGCCAGCGACATCGTCCTGTTCGGGGCGTTCATCGGCTCCTACGCCTTTGTCCGGGTCGCCTACGGCTGGACGGCCTGGCATCATGACCTCATCCCCGCCGAGCACGTGACCATGCCCGGCCTCATCAACACGTACCTGTTGCTCACGTCGAGTTTCCTCGTCGTGCTGGCGATGGTCGCCGCCGAACGGGAGAGCAAGCGCGGGACCGTTGCCGCGCTGGTCGGAACGTTCGCGCTCGGGGTCGGCTTCCTCATCAACAAGGGACTGGAGTGGCAGCACCTGTTCCACATCAGCACAGAGACCTTCCCGAACGGGTGGAATCTCTCGACGAACATCGCGTCGTCGACGTTCTACCTGACGACCGGGCTCCACGGAGCCCACGTCACTATCGGGCTCATCATCTGTGCGTACATGACCGTCCGGGCATGGAACGGGGCCTACCAAGGCGACGATAGGGCCATAGAGTACTTCGGATTGTACTGGCACTTCGTCGACATCGTCTGGCTGTTCCTGTTCCCCCTCTTCTACATCCTTTAGAACAATGGACTGGAAAGGCTACACCATCATATACGTCGTACTGTTCGCCTTCGCGACCGCACAGGCCGTCGTCGAGTTCGCCGGCCTCGTCGACAGCGCTTACTGGGCCGCCTTCGCGCTCATCATGGTGCTGTCGATTATCAAGGCCGTCGGCGTCGCCGCGTACTACCAGCACCTCCGCTGGGAACCCCGCGCCGTCACGTACCTCGTGCTGGGCGGGACTGTCGCCGCGCTCGCGCTGACCGGGGCCGCCGCGTACTCGATACTGTGAGGCTCAGGCCCCGACAAGCTGGAAGCCGACCGCGATAAGAAAGAGGACGCCCGCGACGGTCGCGGACTCGGCGACCGCCAGCGAGCGGGGGTGCCCCCGGCGCGTCGCCGAGAGATACACCCCAAACAGCAGGTAGCCACAGAGGCCCACGCCGCCGACGACAGCGACCGCCAGCCCAGCGATCGACTGGGTCTCGACGGGGCCGGAGATAGACGCGACGACGCCGACGAGGAGGCCGACGACCAGCACCGCGAACGCGCCGACCCAGACCATCGGCTTGTCGGCGTACGTCTCGAAGCGGCTCTCGCGGTCGCTCGCCGGGGACCGGCCGCTCGTGGACGTCGACGGACTATACTGATACCAGCCGCGCCCGCGGACCATCCATGCGACTACCGCCATCACTAACACACCCATTAGTGCCGTGCTAGCGAGGTACGCGGTTGTCATGTGATGGCATTACAACACAATGCATAATAATCGTTTGTGCTCAGCTGACCAGAAATCGGTATCTTGGGCTATTGCAGTGTTGAACTAGCGGGGCGTCTCTCTTTTCACGGAAAGCCTATACATATCTAAAACCGACTGAGGCCTGTGCAATTCGTCCCGTTCGCCGGTGAACACCCGTTTGTCGGTGCTGCTTTCGCGCTTTCGGTCGTCATCTACATTGGGAATCTCATCGCACTGGGCTACTGGGCCCGTGCAGAGGCCAGAGCACGCAACGGGTCCGTGATCGGAACGTTCCTGCTGCTCTCCACGGGTTTTGGGCTGGTCTACTACGTCTGGGTTCGCTACGTCCGAAACGACTGGGAGCCGCGCTCGGAGCCAGCCGACCGGCGTGAGCGGGTTGTCACTGCCTACTCGCTGGCCGTCCTCCTTGCATTCGTGGCCGGCGCGCTCGTCACACCGCCAGATCCGATGATGCAAGTCCTGGCTCTCCCGCCGCTGTTTGCCGTCTCATTCGTCGTCTCGTATTTGTTTGTCACGCGAGGGGGTCGGCGGTAGCGGCGGAACTACTGCCTAAGCTGTAAGAGTGTGTAGTCCGTGGATGGGACTTAGCTAGCACTACCAGACACCGCCAGACCAGCGTGACAGGAGAGAACTTGGTTCTGCCAGGGATGCATCTTTCAGCGACCGGCTGTTTCAATCCGGCTTATGTCTGGAGAATTGGCTGTTGACAGGGCCGAACAGCTCGGACATGGAACCCTCACCCCTTCAATCGTCGGCAACTCCTGATAACTGACGGTTCGAACATTGCGTTCTCACCGTTTCAGTCATCAGCATCCGTCCGCGCCCGTCGCTGAATCGCCCGCTCAACGAACTCCTCGGGAAGCTCGTCGATTTCGCCGGCCTGAACTGCCCAGAGGTTGGCATAGAGGCCGTCGGCGGCGAGCAGTTCGGCGTGGCTCCCACGCTCAACGATGCAGCCGTCCTCGACGACCAGAATCGTGTCGGCGTCTTTCACCGTCGAGAGGCGGTGCGCGATGGCAAACGTGGTCCGGTCGGCGGTCAGGTCATCAAGCGACCGCTGAATGAGCATCTCCGTCTCCGTGTCCACGTCGCTGGTCGCCTCGTCGAGGATGAGGATCTCGGGGTCTTTCAGGATCGCCCGCGCGATGGCGATTCGCTGGCGCTGGCCGCCGGAGAGCTTGACACCACGCTCGCCGACCATCGTGTCGTAGCCGTCCGGAAGGTTGCGGACGAACTGGTCGGCCTCGGCGGCCTCCGCGGCAGCGACGATTTCCTCCTCGGTCGCGTCGAAGGTTCCGTAGGCGATGTTCTCCCGGACGGTGCCGTAGAACAGGAACGTCTCCTGGCTGACGTAGCCGATGGCGCGACGGATGCTCTGTATCTGTACGTCCTGCACGTTCTGGCCGTCAATGCGAACCGTGCCGGAGTCAACGTCGTACATCCGGAGCAGGAGCTTCAGTACGGTCGACTTCCCCGCGCCGGTCGGGCCAACGAGTGCGACCGTCTCGCCGCCATCGGCCTCGAAGGAAATGTCCGAAAGCACCGGCTCGTCGTCGCCATCGTAGCCAAAGGCCACGTCCTCGTACTCGACTCGCCCCTCGGTCACGGCAAGCGGCGGCGCGTCCTCGGCCTCTTCGAGGCGGCCGGGCGTGTCCATCAGCCCGAACACGCGCTCGGCGGAGGCGTAGGCCCGCTGGTACATGTTGATGATCTGCCCGAACTGCGCCATCGGCCAGACGAACCGCTGCGTGTAGATGATGAACGCGACGAACTGCCCGCGGGAGAGCGGTGCCGTCAGCGGCCCGGGTGCCTGGCCGGTGACCATCAGTCCGCCGACGATGAACGTGACGACGAAGCCGATGCCCGAGACCAGCCGAAGGCCGGGGAAGAAGGTGATGCGCGTCTCGATGGCGTCCCAGTTGGCGTCGAGATAGTCTTCGGAAGTATCTTCCACCCGGTCAGCCTCGTAGGGCTCGGTGTTGGCGGTCTTGATTATCTGAATGCCGCTGAGGTTGTTTTCCAGTCTGGAGTTGAGCTTGCCGACCGTCGACCGCACCTCGGCGTATTTGGGCTGAATAACGTCGATAAACCGCTTCGTGAACACGGCGATAATCGGGACCGGAAGCAGGGCGACCAGCGCCAGCTGCCAGTTCATGTAGAACAGGTACGTGGCGATGCCAACGACCATGATTATCATCCGCGAGGCGGAGTTGAGCCCGTCGTTGAGGAACTTCTCCAGCCGGTTCACGTCGTTTGACAGCACTGACATCATCTCGCCGGTCTGCTTATCGGCGAAGAAGTCCATGTTCAGCCGCTGCATCGTCTCGTAGGTGTCGGTGCGAACGGCGTGTTGGACGTGCTGGGCGAACTTGTTCCAGCCCCAGTTCCGACTCCAGTGGAAGACAGCCCCAAAGCCGAACGAGGCGGCGATGATGCCGGCGGTGAGCCACAACTGTGACCCCTGTCCGTCGGGAATCCATGTGTCGGGTATCAGGAAGAGGCCGTATTCGGTCTCCTGTAGAAAGATGGCGTCGATAGCCAGCGCCAGGAGGAGCGGTGGCAGCAGGTCCAGCATCCGAGCGACAATAGAACTGAATAAGCCGACAACGAACGCCCCCCAGTGACCCTGTCCGTAGCCGGTGAACAGTCGAAGCATCGGTCGGTCGACGCGTTCTCTGGCGTCCTCGAACACGTCGTCGTCCGAACCCGCGTCGAAATCCATTGTCGAATTCAGGGGCTGAACCCGCAAAAGGCCGTCGGGCTACGTGGCTTCGGGCGGCAAGTCAACCCGGTCACCGACCGCAACGCCGGTTCGGTTTGTCCACCCGCGGTTCACTTCGAGGACGTACTTGCCCCGCCCCTCGTAGCCCGTCAGGTCGTTCTCGCTGGTCCCCGCCGGCGGGAGCGGCGCGTGGTGGATGGTTGTGATAGTGCCGTTGGCGTCAATGAAGATGATGTCGAGGGGGAACGACATATTCCGCATGACGTAGGTGTGCTGGCCCGCCTCGTCGTGGACGAACAGCATGCCCTCGTCGGGGCCGAGTGACTCGGTCTCGCTCAGCCCGACATAGCGCTGATTGAACGTCTGTGCGATGCGAACCTCGACCGTCCCCAGCGGTTCTCCAGCGTTTTCTTCACGCACCGCAACAGTCGTCCCTGGCGTCGAAGCATCCGTGGAGGGCTGTGTTGCAGTCGGCGTCACCGCTGCCTCCGCTCCTTCTCGGACCGTCACTGTGCCTTCCTCGTACTCACCAGTGCCGAGCACCTCGATCCAGAGGCCGGTCTGGAGGACCACGGCGGCGGCGACGAGCAGGCCGACGAGTCCGAGCACAACCACGGCAGGGCGCTGCATACTCCATGTGAGGGACAGACTGTGGGTAATACTGTCGGTGCCCACTGTCGACCGAGAGAGAAAGCGTTATTCCTGCCGATGGAAAACGGTGGAGTACGGGTCCGTGGTCTAGTTGGTTATGACGTGGCCTTTACAAGGCCGAGGCCGGTGGTTCGAATCCGCCCGGACCCATCCTGCGACGAACGGACGTGAGGAGCGGATGGTCCCTGTGGATTCGATTCCTGCCAGTCGCGCGCAACATCGTAGCCCAGGTATCAGGGCGTCTATCTCGATTGATAGTCGCCCGTAATCCATATATCCGGAGTGGTGGTAGTGCATGGCATGATAGATGGCTCGACGTGTCCGGCCTGCAGCGGGGACGTCTCAACGACCAACGGCACTGAGTACGAATGCGACGACTGTGGTGAGACGTTCGACAGCGCCGACCTATTTCTCCCGTAATCGACGGTCGACCCTCCCCGCGGATGCCACAAAACCTGCGCCCGCTTTCGAAATGCTTTTTTCTACCCTCGTCATCGATTGGAGTGCGCGCCGCCTTAGCTCAGACTGGGAGAGCACTCGACTGAAGATCGAGCTGTCCCCGGTTCAAATCCGGGAGGCGGCATACCCTTCTCGGTTTAGATGCCCAAACGACAACCCCCCATAGCCGGGGGTCTGTCCGGGAGTGGTCGGCGTGACCGATTCGGACCCCGACGGCGAGGGCACTTCTCCCGACGCGAACCCCGGGAACGAGAGTCTCGAAACCACCGTTCAGGCGCTGGAAGCGCGGCTCGACGCGCTTTCGAAGCAAGTCTCCGGACTCCGTGAGGAGCTTCACGAGGAACGGAGTGAACGCCAGGAGCTAGAGGACGAGCTGGCCGAGCGTGACGAACGTATCGACGACTTAGAAGCGGAGGTTGCGCGCCTCGATGCGCGCACCGACATTCTGGAAGTCGTCGAGAACGCCGACAAGATGACTGGCAAGCAGCGCGCGGTGACGCTGGTCCAGCACCTTCACAGAGCGGCGAAAGCTCGTGAGCGGCGAGACGAACCGCCTGCAGCGACCGTCGACCGGGACGAAGCTGAGGAAGCACTCCACTACCCGAACATCGACCGGACGACGATCTACCGCGACATGGAGCGCGCGGCGCGGCTAATCGATAGTGACGCGCTTCGGTACACGAACGGAGAGCTACGGCTCGATCTCGACGCTGGAAGCGTTCCTCGGAAGTACACGGCTGACCGGGAGGGCGAGAATCTGTGAAGTCCTCACAACAGATGCGATGGGGGAAGCCCCCACCGGATAGGTCCGGTCTGAGCGAAACCGTCTGAAACCTTAGAATTTGCAGGGTAGGACGGTTATGTAAACAACTGTCGATTAGCTGTTAGTACGCTCGCAAACCGCTCGCACCGCTCGCAGTCAAGACGAATCAACAGCCTCCGCGGCTGTTGTGAAGACTTCACAGAAATCCACGATGGCCGAAAACCACGAACTCACCGAAGACCTGATACAATTCTTCCGGGACTACTACCCGGAAGAGATCGCACAGCTCGCACAACGCTACCCCCGAGAACAGAAGTCACTCCACGTCGACTACGATGACCTGTACCGGTTTGATCCGGGTATTGCCGATGACGTGCGGAACCATCCGAAGGAGATGCAGGAACACCTAGAGGAAGCGTTCCGTCTCTACGACTTGCCGGTAGCAGTCGAGCTCAACGACGCCCACGTACGAATCTACAATCTCCCGGAGATGCACGTCTTCGACCCTTCGGGTGTATCTCGTCATGAGAACATCGGCCAACTGCTCGACATCCGCGGACAGGTCCAGAAGGTGTCCGACGTGAAGCCCCGCCTCACAGAAGCCGTCTGGGAATGCCAGCGGTGTGGGACCCAGACTGAGATTCCACAGCACGGGGATAGTCTGCAGGAACCGCACGAGTGTCAGGGATGCGAACGGCAGGGCCCCTTCTCGCTCGACGCCAGCGCCAGTAGCTGGATCGATCACCAGTACGCCCGTGTCCAGCAACCGCCCGAGAAAACGAACGGTGGAGAAGCACAGAGCGTCGACGCGCACCTCGAAGACGACCTGATTGAAGGCTTCGACGCGGGTGATAGGGTGGTTCTGACCGGGATTCTGGATATAGAAGAGCCCGGTGCCGATCAAGAGCTCGACTTCGACACGAACCTCGACGCGCGTTCAGTCGTGAAAGAGGAAAGCGACTACGACGATGTCGACGTAGAGGAGCACCTCGACGAAATCGAAGCCGTCGCCAACGGGGAACGCGGCGACCCGTACCAGCTACTCATCGATTCGATCAACCCGAAGCACAGGGGTGATGAACAGGTCAAGCTGGCCGTCGCCCTGCAGCTCTTCGGCGGCTGGGCTCACGAGTACCCGGACGGGAGCCGCGACCGCGGGGACTGGCATATGCTTCTCCTCGGTGACCCGGGCTGTGGGAAGTCGACGTTCCTCCGCTACGTCGACCAGATTGCCCCGCGGTCGACGTATGCATCGGGGAAAGGCGCGACGGCAGCGGGCATGACCGCGGCGGCAGTCGCTGATGACTTCGGAGATACTGAGTGGGGACTGGAAGCCGGTGCGCTGGTACTGGCCGATGGCGGTATCGCCTGCGTCGACGAGATTGATAAGATGCAGTCCGACGCGGTGTCCTCGATGCATGACGCCCTGGAGAGCCAGCGGGTCCACGTCAACAAGGCCGGTATCAACGCAACACTGAACGCCCGGACTTCGCTGCTGGCGGCAGGGAATCCGAAAGACGGTCGCTTCGACCGCTACCGCCCGAAGGGTGAACAGATCGATATGAGCCCGACGCTGCTCTCCCGGTTCGACCTGATGTTCATGGTATCCGACCAACCCGATCGGGAGGACGATGCGGATGTCGTTGAGCACATGGTCCAGAGTCGGCAGGCTGCAGGCCGTCACACCCGGGGTGAGGAACTGAGTGACGAGGAACAGCAGCGGGTCGAGCCCGCGATAGACCGGTCGATGATGCGGGCCTACGTTGCTCACGCGAAGCAGACCTGTCGACCCATCATCGAGGATGACGAAGTTGCGGAGCGATTGAAACAGTTCTTCGTCGAGTTCCGAGCTGGGGCTGGTGAGCAAGACGATGACTCACCGATTCCCGTCACATTCCGGAAGGTCGAAGCGATACAGCGGCTTGCCGAGTCCAGTGCACGGGTTCGTCTTTCGGATACTGTGGAGATTGAAGACGTAGAGCGGGCGATTAAATTAGTGACAAGATCGATGAAGCAGGTAGGGTACGATCCAGAAAGTGACGAGTTCGATGCTGATATTATTGAAACAGGACAATCGAAGAATCAGCGGAGTCGCCGTGAACGTATCTTAGCGAGGATTACTGAATCAGATGGGGTTTCCATCGAATCTCTGAACGACGAAGTAGACTTCGACCAAGAGAGACTAAAGCGTGACATTGAAAACTTGAAAACAGAAGGACGGATCTACAGTATGAATGGGGAGTACAGAAAAACTTAGTAAGACTGCTGCTTAGGCGTCAGCATCGGTACTGCTGTCACTGTCTGACCCCCAGAACCGAGTCCAAACAGACTTATCACGGTTACGTCGTGGACCCTTGTTGAATTTCATCTCAATCAAATATTGAGAGTCTGAATTCAAAAAGCTTGTCCTCAATCTGCTATACTTGATTTCAGTATATTCTATCGTCAATTATCAATAGCAAGGCGCCTACTAGTACAAATAGAGAAAAATCCACAGGATGAACCAGTAGTAGTAGTTCAAATATTGAGTCAGGAAGTAGCATGGCCAAAATGGCTGGGTGTGAGGGGGACAAGCGAAGAGCACTTGGACTGAGTAATAAGACCGCCGTAGCGAGGTTAAGAATGAATATCATGGAAAAGAACCAGACTTGTTTTGGATATCCGTAAATCACATTTGATACAGTGAACATTAAGAAGTAGAATGGAACTGCAACCCAGATGTATGTTATATGTGCTTCAATAAAACATACCCATGCGCCAGTTACTATGATTGTTGGTAATATCGAAATTCCGGTATAGAGTAAGTGGCGTCCTCCGGCTAATTCGGGGAAAGAGAGAACGTTTGAATATATAATTACAGCAGGGAGAGACACCAATAGTGGTAAGACTGCGATTACATCACTGGTGCCATTATTAACCGTCCCCGTGATAAATACGCCAGCAGCAATATATGCTAATGCGTTGATTGTTATTATTGTCGTATAAGTTATAAATCTCCCGTTATCTTGCAGGACTGAGTCGTTGTGTGAAATATATTCCTTGTTTTTGTTTACAATCATAGACACGGAGTCGCGCTTTCTTTGCTTTTCATAATATGCCCGGTCGACTTCACGTGGATCAATTCCGCCCTGTAGGGCCGAGGCTCTGTAAGTTATAGCCCCGGCTGCTAAGGATCCAATCAGTAGAGTAACACCAATGACGGAATTAATATTTATTAGTACATCTATATCTGGACTGGAGTTCCCGACTGCTACTGATGCCAAGCCAATAACTATACTTAAAAAAAGAATATTAGCTCGGTATATCCGGATAGCCTTATCATCTATGTCAGATAGAGTGTCAATCTGATAATCCAGTGTTCGGTTTGTTTGGTCAAGGATTGTTTCCAACGAATCTCTTGTTGGCGGTTGCTCATTGTTTTTGTTCTCGTCACACTTGTCAGAGCCACAATCGTCAGACATCCAGATATTGGTACCAATATCTATTGACCAAATAAATCTACTCGTGGGAAGTTGCCATTTTGCATATATCTGATTGATAAATTTGGCGTCAAAGTCGTTAAAAAGGCTGTCAGAGTAGACCTAGCCAGAGAAAATGCTGGTTAAAGAGCAGAGACACCGAACTCATCATAGAGTCGATCTAGTGTCTGCTGGTCTTTCAATCGAGTTACGGTATTTTGGTTTGCATACATGCCCTTCTCCCAGATAGCGTCATTCATATCAACAGTTTCAATCCAATCAACCCCGATTAAATATTCTCGAAGGTCAGGGTCATCTTTATTCTGACTGAGGTCACCTTCAAGTTGTGCCTCTGTAATTGGCTTGTTACCATCCTCAATCATGAACTCATCAGCAGGCGTCTTTTCTTGGGTAACTGTTCCGACCCCGATGTATCCATCCCCAGGGTGGTAAACAAATATTCTGGAGCCCTCTGTCGCTTTGTCCATTGTCCGATGGTACCACTCTCCGCCTCCGCCTGTAATAAACCCGTATTCTCGGGCATCACTCCATTTTCGGTAAGAGTTCGCCCCAAAGTTACCATAGAAGTCATGGCCGTTCCATGATTCTTGCTCCTGTTCCGTCTCCTCATCTTCAATCTCATGTGGATCATTAAGCCAAGACCGAGCGATATACTCTCGACCATCTTCCTGATAATAATTGAAACGGACTGCATTGATTGGTACCTCAAATTCTTCAGAAAGGTACTCAATAATCCGTTGAGTGGATCCGTCAAGTTCCGATGCGACAATCGTTAAATAATGCTGATTGTTAATTTCGTCAGGACCCTTTGGTGTGTCGTCGTTACTCGGACGGAATTTAGCATCAAATCCTGCTTCAAACGAGTCGGTATTTTCTGCAGAGTCTTCATAATGTCGTTTAATATCTTCGTATCCAAGGTTACTAGCCCAAGACGCATAGTCCATTGTCTGAGCCGTAACTTCTCGCGGGGTTTGATCGCGTTTTAATTCGATTACGTGAAGATCCCCGTCGCTGTCTATAGCAAGGATATCGAGACGCTTTCCATCTAGAGTGGTTATCTGCCGGTCGATTACCAGCAGTGGCTGACCGAGTACGTTTGGGTCTTGTAGAAGGAACTTTTCCAAACGGTCTTCCTTATCAAGACGATTCGAAGATACTCGTTCAAACTCATCATCGTCTCTAATACGCCATAGGCCTAAATCGATTGGCACAATCAATGTCCATGTAAAGTCAATGTATATCTTCTTCGCCACATGAGTGGATTCTGACTAACAGACAGTCAAAATACATTTTATTAACAAGTCAAAGTTGTTGAAGAACTACGACACGGAACCCGCGATATCGAGCCATAGCCGACGACTCCGGGTCAAACTGTGGTTTATGGTGTCGGACTTTTCATTGAGAAGTATCCATGCGAATCGAGCGAAATCAGAACCATCACTCGTACCGCTGCTGGCTGACGCCGGACGAGTACAAGACCCTCAAACAGAGCGCAGGTAGCTACCAGGACTCCCTCATCATCCAGCTCGGCGGCGAAGTCGGGCTTCGGTCCTTCGAGATACCCCAGATTCATCCGGAGCACATCAAGCACGTCGACGGGCACGCTCGGCTCCGCGTTCCCCAAGGGAAGGACACTGAGGGGAGCGGCGGGAAGCCTCGCGACGCCTACCTCCCGGAGCAAGTCGAAAGCGAGCTGCTCCGCTACGCCAACGTCGAGGACATCGACCGCGACGAGCCAATCATCGACCTGAGTGAGCGGTCGGTACAGCGGCGGATCAAAGCCACCGCCGAGCGGGTTGCAGAGGAGACCGGCGACGCCGACTGGCAGAAGCTTTCGAGTCACGATCTCCGACGGTACTACGCGCAGACGCTCCTAGTGCGTGAGCGGATGAACCCCAGAGTGGTGATGGAAGTCGGTGGGTGGTCGTCGTTCTCCGCGGTCGAACCGTACCTGAACGCTCCCACCGCGGAGGTAGTGAACCGGGAGTTCGATGACGTGGCGTTCAGTTGATCGAGTTAGCTGCTACAGTTCCAGTTCACTCTGAGAGAAGCCAGGTGATGACGGCGCCGTGTTGGTGATGGGGGTGCTGTAGTCCGTCGAAAGTTTCGAGCGTGGCAATCTCGATATCGATGTCGTACCAGTAGGAAACATCCTGCTCGAACTTCTCGGCTATCGTCTCCGCACGTAGTTGTTCGTACTCCTCATCCTCTTTCTCGTAGTAGAGACCGAGTAGTCCCGTGGGCTGGTCGAAGTCAGATCCGATTAACTTCTTCGCGTCGGTAAGCATAGACGACGAGCTACGTTCCGGGAAGGGGCTGAAGACGCTCTTGTACATATTCGGGTCGACGTTTCCATTATCCCGCCTGAAGCGGAGCAGCTTCGCTTCAACCGGGAGACAAACATCGCCACTCTGGACCAACAGGTCACACCGCCGTTGACTGCCTGGATAGGACATCTCGGTCCGAATCTCCACGCCCGTATCGTCACTGTCGGCCAGCCCGTCGAGGATCATCTGGATTTGGTTCTCCTCCTCAAAGGGACCGATACCGGCTTTCCACTCTTCATGACGTGCTTCGGCATCGACTCGCGGGATCACATCTGCAAAATCACGGGCAACTCGTTGGAGAACTACCGAGGGGGTCTGCATACACATCGATGGCGAGTGATAACGGATATGCTTTCCCCAGCAGATAAGGGGGCAAAGCAGGTGGAAAGGGGGTGCTCAGGAGTGCTGAGCGGTCGCTCTCCGGAACCCGGCTAAGCTGAGAAGCGAAAAGCAGCAGTAGAGGGGTCAGAAGCTGTACTCAAGCGGTAGAAAGAGCAGGCAGGAAGGGCCCTTTGAGGGGGTGGTAGCTGGTGGTCGTCTAATCACGACCCAGATTTAGGGTAGAGGGCACTCAAGCAGCGCTCAAGTACAGAAGCTAGCGGTGGTCGAGGACCTCTCAAGCAGTGGTCGTGCTGGTACGAGCTGGAAGAGCAAGGGGACGACCCACCACGAAGGGGCCCTTTAACCCCTTGCTTCCATGCACCGGCTGTCACGACCAGCGAGAAAGGGCGCTTCAGTTCCCTCAAGCAGAGAAAATCTTCGCTTGCGAGCAGCGGCGAGAAGCAGCAATTCTGCCTGCTTCCCAAGTACGGAGTCTGCGACCAGCGAAACGAGGGGTTAGAGGGGCCTGAAGCAGCACAAATCAGGCGGTAAGAGCAGGGGTGAAGGGGCCCTTCAGGGGTGGCCTTCGGTGGTCGAGTTGAATCGAGGGGGTAGAGACCAGCAGATACCACTAAGTTGATTACAATATACCTTGTCTAATTGCCACTTCATTATGAGTCAGGCTATTCTCGGATCAACACCTTGCCGCAATTCGAATCTCTTCTCCGGCTACTATCTCAACGAACGAATTTTTCGCTAGGACACAGTCATACCCTTCAAATAAATATCTCCATGCTTGCCTTCAGATTAATTCCTTACTAAAAACCCGATATTTACCCCGTAATTATTTCTTGAAAGAAAATATGGTTAAACCATGCACCAATCACTAGTACGCACAATAACCACTGACGGCGCCAGTTTAGCGAAATCGAAAAGCCTAGTACCCCTGCCGTCCTTGGATATAGTACATAGCACGGCCGCAGAGTGACACATATGGGATTTGATACAGAAGCCGACATGCGCGAAGTAGCCCAGGGGGCTCTTCGGAATGCATTCAACGAACCCGAAGCAAAACTATTCGAAGAATTCTCGTACGGATCGGGACGCGCAGACTATGTCCTTGCCCGTGTGTCTGAAGCGTACCTCTCACGCAGACTCGATGACTTAAATATTAAAACCGCGATTGACAACGATCGCATTCTACAAGCGTTTCTCCTCCTTCACAACCGCGAAACCATCTCAAAAGACTACTACTACGAGATGGGTGCTCTAGACCAGTCATCAAAGAAAGAGGCACTCAACTGGCTTACCGAACATGGCTTCGCCAAAGAAATCGGGGAGTCATACATACGTTCAACCCCAAACCTTCGACGTCACGTCACCACTGCATACTCAATCGAATTGAAACTTAGTAAATGGAAAGAAGCGCTCAGACAAGCGTTCCGTGGCAAGGGATTCTCCGAATACCAATGCGTAGTCATGGACGCCGAATACGTTGATCGAGCACTCAACAACAAACACCGGTTCGAAGAGCATGGTATCGGTCTTATGTCACTGACCGAAGACGGGCACTATGAAATCCATTTGAAGCCGGAACGTAGCAACCCCTATTCGTTGATAAACAAGTGGCGGCTTAATGAAAGAATTATAGTGGAGGCGTCAAAATCTAACACTCATCAATATGTTGGAGCAGCTGGGGATTGATGATATTCAAAATCATTTCCCTGAATTCAAGATAGAGAACCACATCGCGGACGGTGGCCAAAAGAAAGTTTATCTTGGAGAATACGACGGAGAACAAGTTGTTATCAAGCTGATTCCAACCGAACGCCGAAGATCAGCTCGACGCGCAAAACGCGAAGTTGAGACCATGGAAACCGTCGCTGCTGACGCACTCGTGAATCTCATCGACTACTTTACAGACGCCATCAACGACACCTCTGTGCTCGTTATGGTCGAAGAGTACATCCCTGGGCCAACACTCCACGAAGTCATTGATAACGGAAATGTAAGCGCTGAACTCGGCATCAATGTCGCTCAGACCCTACTAGAAGCCTTGCAGAAGTTTGATGAAGTCGATATTGTTCATCGGGATATTAAACCATCAAATATCATCATTGCCCCAGATGACCGAGTTCGGTTACTCGACGTTGGTATCGCTCGAATGCTCACACGCACCAGTATCACTCCAACACGTGCCTCCCATGGCCCGGGAACACCCACCTATGCATCTCCGGAGCAACTCAACAACAACAAAGATCTCCAAGATATCCGCAGTGACTTGTTCTCCTCAGGAATTGTGATGTTCGAATCACTTACTGGAGCGCATCCGTTCGCGTCCGACGATCTCGGACTTCCAATCCCCGATGCTATCCTTCAAAACGACAAGAGACCATTAGAGGGTTACTTAGACGACCAGAGCTTAGAACAAAAACTATACCCCATCTACGACAAGATGACGAAACCACAACCCTTCCAACGATACCGACAGCCGCAGCATGCACTTGAGGAACTAAACGATGCAATTGAGGGTGAAATCTGATGTTTGACGAACCAAGCTTCTTCATTCAAATGGGTTACAATGCCGGGAAACTCGGCCCGGAAATAATGGAGAAAGGCTTTGCAGACGGTGCCATTCTCAGTCCCGCAGACTTCGATAAAGACCGGAACGTAGAGCTATCCCGAGAATTCCACCGGGCTGGTGGTACCGTCTTGTTCGACCCACAGTTCTATATCCCGCGAGCAGACCGGCCCAGTCTCAGCTCATATGATTACTTCGGTGATCACGGAGGGCACGACTTCGATACTGCTGAAGTTGGTGGAAACCTGAACGAAGTCTGTACACAAATCCTGGCTGTTCAGGATGATTTAGATGTTGACGCATACGTGTCACCAGCAAGAACTCTCGACACGTTCTCCTCTACGAAGGTTGACGAGTGGCTTGATTATACTGAAGCTTTCATCGAGGTCGTTGACGATCAGGGACGAGATATTCCAGTTCTGGCATCTCTGCCTCTCGAAGGAGTGCCTCTCAACGATAAGGATCAACGAGACACCCTCCTTAACCGAATTACTGGACTTGACCCTGACGGGTTCTATGTGTCCGTTGAGTTCGACAAAGCAGACCGATATCCACTGACTGGTGTGTCGAATATTTATTCGTATCTCGAACTTCTGAACACTCTACGAAAGAACCAGTACGATATCATTGTCGGGCACACCCACCACGTTGCGCATCTATTCATGGGTATCGGCATCAATGCTTTCGCATCCGGTCATTACAACAACCTTCGTGCGTTTGATCAACGTCGATGGAAGCCAGACGACGGCCAAGGAGGTGGACGACTCGTCACAAAATATTATTCAGACAAACTATTGAACGAGTTGCGTCTTGACCCAGATCTGGATCTCATGTATCAAAAAGGCGGGTTTGACATGGATCGAATCCGAATGAATTCGCCCTACGACGCACCCCTGTTCAACAGTACCGATCCACCATCGACGGTCGGGTGGAACTTCCGCGAAGGTGCTTGGGATCACTATATTTGGGCCTGTTACCAGATTTCCCGCCAGTACCGTGGGAAGTCCTTGCCTGAGCGATTTGAAACTACAATGACAAAAATAGAAGATGCTGAAGACCTATTTGCAGATGTACAAGCAGAATTTGGGATGATGAATGAGCCAGAAGGCAGTGTCTTCGATGATTGGAAAGCAGCGCTATCCACCATGAAATCAGATTTATAGAAATGGAAATTGGCGTAGTCTCGGATCTCCACTCAAATATGGTTGCACTTGATGCAGTCCTCCGAGACCTCGAAACAGAAAACATCGAGAATATACTCTGTGCAGGCGATCTGGTAGGGTATTACCCGTTCCCGAATGAAACCGTCTCACGCGTTCGAGATTTGAATGCACTGTGTGTGCTCGGCAATCACGACTTTGCCCTTGTCACCGAGACACCGAGAGATTTCAACCGGCTAGCGAAACGAGCACTGGACTGGAACCGCCGGAACCTCTCCGAAGAGAACCTCGTCTACTTAGAGGAACTACCAGAGACACGTCGATTGACACTGGACGGTCTGGATATTTTCCTTGCACATGGCTCACCAGCCCGACCAATAAACGAATATATTTGGGAGGAAGACATTGACGAGCACTTCCTTGATGTGTTCTTTGAGTCACCGCCAGATGTCGTGATTCTCGGTCATACCCATCGTCCCTATGTAAAAGTAGTGGGGGACACATTGTGCATGAATCCGGGTAGTGTTGGGCAGCCGCGTGATGGTGATCCACGCGCATCATTTGGCGTTATAGACACTGAGTCGCTTGAGGCGGAGATTCGTCGCGTTGAATATGAGATTGACTGGGTTGCGGAAGAGACAGAGGAATATTTACCGAGACGGCTCGCGGAACGTCTCTATGAAGGCCGCTAATCCTGGGCAACTAACTCAGCAGTGAAAGAGAACCAGAGTGGACACAAGCATGGCCGTTCAACTCTTTTCCTCTACGACCTCAAGAAGTTCGTCAAGCAGCTCGGGGTGGTGTTCGTGAAGAATAGCGAGATCTTCGGACAGTTCCTCGTCGATCTTCCGCCGGATACGGGAGACTGCCTGGTAGTAACGGTCGGACTTCTCCTCGGCTTCGAGGAGTTCCCGCTCGGTGTCTGTGAGTAGTGCGCGGCGGCGTCCCATTTGCGAAGCCTGTTTGGGGGGCATCTCATTATACTGTGCCCTTCGTAGGCCCGTAAGGTTCCCATTTGCGGCAACTTCCCACATATGGCAAAAGACTAAGTCCCATGTTGCCACAAGTGGGAATAAGAACACCGCGGCTACGCCATTTGGAAATGGCCGGTGCAAGGACACCGACCGCGGGTTCTCAACACAAGCCAAGAACCCATGTCAACCGATGATACACGCAGAAATGAAAGCATCGCCTCGACGAACGACTCAAGCCGACGGCAGTTTCTCGGTGCTGCGGCCGCGGTCGCCGCGCTCCCGGTCGACCCACCAGCGGAGCCACAGCCCACTATCTCGGACGGTTTCGCCGCACACGTCGCCACCGAACACGTTGAACCGGCCCTTCGGACTCTGACACGGACAGACTACGACCGCACAGAAGCTATCCCAAAGCTCGAAGACGCCCTTTCTCAACTCCGGAAAGAGACCGAGCAACACCCCGATGGGAGGCGTAACTAACCCATTCACTCATTCATTCAATCAATTATTCACTCATTGACATATACTAAGTAGAGCCAGTTACTATGTGATACACATGCAGCACAAAAACACCCAAGAACAGAGATGAATTGCTTAGTAATTAACTAAGTAATTAACTTATTAACTAATCAACAGTTACTAAGTAGACTCACCGAATATGGACTCAATACGCGGAATACAACCAACAAACAACTCACAGGATTCAGACAGATGACTCTCAAAAGTGGTAAAGTGCAAACGCATGGCCCTGACAAGCTCACCAGGCTTGGGCCATACGTTTTGAATCGATTGGACCGGGAAGATGTCTTCCCACTCTTAATTACTAGAGCTAGATACTTAGCACTTGGGGACGACACGCTCCCGGTCCGGTGTCGCCGGCCTAACCGGCCTTCATCGGACGATGGAATTCAGACACGATGAGCTAACGTCGACCCAGCGAAGTATCGCATGCCACCCGAACAGTCGCCAGTCTGGGGGTGAGTGGGATGATTGAGCGGTTCGGCCACGACAAGATTCGACTCGTCGAGTGTCCAGTCTGTGGCATCGACCTTCGGGACAAGCGAGTCTCCCACCACGTCGCATCACATCGACCGAGTGAGTTCGGACTGTCGCCGCAGGGGGTGATTCAATGACGGCGAAGAGCGCAGCCGGGGACCAATTCGTTCAGGAGAACAAGGACACGCTCGTCCGCATCATCAAGCACGGTGACGACGAGTTCGTCCGCGCGATGGCGCTGCAGGCGCTGATCCGGTACGGCAACGAACCCACCCTTCACGACGTGCAAAGCGAGATAGAGCGCGCAAAGGAGGAGGTGTAGACGGTGTCAGCTTCAGCTCTCGGTGGCGTCAGCGAACGCCCGTGCCTCGCGGAGGATTTCGGGGTTCTCATCACCGAGCTCAATGAACCGCTCGACACGGTCGAGGTTGTCGAGGAAGTCGGGATCGTCGTGAGCAATCTGCAACAGCTCCGATCGAATCTCCTTCTGTTCTCGTTCGATCTCCTCAACCGCCGCCGCGTCCATCGCCTGACTGCACCAGACGCAGGTGGGTTCGTCGCGGGGCGTCTCGTTCCGGCATCGCGGGCAAGTGGCCGGCGCAATCGGGTCGGACTCGTCTTCCTCCACGTCGACTCCGTGGGCCTGCGCGATAGCGCGGTCGTTGGCGTCACCGAAGACGGCGACGTACCGGGAAGCCACGTCCGAACCCCGGTCCCAGCCGTGGTGGTCTTCGAGGTGGGCTTGATTGACACCGTCCGAAGCCAGATACGACGCCGACGACTTCCGCATCTGCGTGAACGTTACCTCGGTGTGGTCGATTCCGGCCTTCCGAGCGTGCTTCTTGAGAATCTTCAGCTTCATCTGGTAGCTGATATCCTCGGGTTTACTCAGTTTCGACCAGAGGGGCGCATCCGGCTGGTCCTTTCCCGGGTGGACGTTCAGCCACTGTCGGAGATGAGGGACGGATGGGACGAGCGTAATCGACCGCTCGCCCTTCTTCCCGTCGACGGAGATACGCAGGCCGTATTTGTGGTCAGAAACGTCTCCGACGGTGAGGTTACGGAGTTCCCCGCTCCGGGCCCCGGAGTCCCATGCGACGGCGATGAGCGCCTTGTCGCGGGCGTGGCGGCACTCGTCAAGCATGGGCAAGATGTGTTCCTCCCACCAGAGCATCTTCGCCGGGTTCGGCATCGGATTGTAGTCCTTCGACGTAGTTGCCGAGACCCACGAGATGCTATCGGGAATCTCGTCGCCGTCGGTGACGTGCTTCCCGAACATCCTGAAGGCAACCCGGTAGTCCCGGTTGGACTCCTCGTTGTCGTAGGTGTCGTGAATCCAGCGGACGATATCCTCGGCAGCTCGCTTGTCGTCAAGAGAGTCAGCCAGTCCGCCGACTTCCTCGGCGATACGCACACAGTGCCTGAGGAGCTTTTCACGGCGCTCCTTGCCGTACTGACTCCCGAGCAGGGCGAGTCTGTTGTCGAAGGCCTGCAACACGTTCTGGTCGTCTCCACTCATCTCTTCGGCGCGCTCGATGCGCTCCTGCAGATTCTCGATTCGACGATCTGCGTTTCTCGTCATCTACATGGGGGGTTGTCATATAGGCATGTAAACCACCAGTTGAGGTCCGGGAGGCGGCATTTCTTACGGACAAAGTGAACAGTGAAAACGCTCTCCAGCGGATTTGAACGATGTAACTAAGTAGCGACCACCGCGCTGCCCCGTTGACTCACCACAGTCGCCGGAACAGGTACTTCCGTGGCGACGAGTAGCATGGGTATGACAGAGGAGCCAGCACACGAGCAGATGGAGCGCCATGCGACCCTGACCGATGAACTCGCGGAGCTCAGTGCGGAGCGGGATGCCGTCGCGGCGTCAGTACAGGACCGGCTTACTGACGCGGTTTCAGAGGCGATAGCAAAAGCGGGGACGAACGTCGGGAGTCTGGGGCAGTCCAAAGACGGCAAGCGGTTTCGGTTCGAGGCGCGGCTTGATCGAGCGGCGCTGGTGGCGGCGGTAACGGAAGCGCTGCCGGATGGGTTTGTCGTCTCCCATGTCAACGAGGACGGAACACTGAGTGTGGACTGGACCGGCGACAGCACCACACCGTCGAAGCGGGAACACGGGGCCATCCTGAAAGCGATCATCGCAGAGGAAACAGCGACGGATAGCGACGGCTTCATCGAATCCGTCCCCAGCCGTGACCGCGTGCTGGCGCGGGCGGTTGAACTGGGTATCGACGAGGGAGACGCGGCAGACCGCCTCAGTCGGCTGGCGACGCTGGACGTGGTGGATATCACTGACGAAGGGGTCTACCCCGACAAGAACTTCTCGCGATATTAGCGATCGAGGGCGGATATCAGCCGACAGCAGGCGGAAAGGGACACGTGGACGGAGTGACGTGACCGACGTTTATTACTTGGTCCAGTCTGTGGTGTCAGACGAAATGGCAGTACTATCGACAGAAAACGAGGGGAAGTTCCTCATGGACGCACAGGGAGAACAGATCGGCATTGTGACCGAGGTTGCCTCGAAGGAACAGGTCGCGTACGTCGAACCGGACCCGGACCTCGCCGAGGCCTGGGTGCAGGGGCTCGGGTTCGGTGACGCCGACGAAGACGACATCGAGGTCGCTGCCGACGCCATTGGGACAATAACTGACAGCGAACTGCGTGTGACTGTCGACCTGTAGTCACGCGACAGACTCGGGACGCTCGCCCACTACGAACGTCCACCACTTGATCAGCTGCGTCCGTTCATAGAGACCGAGAAGCCGCGCAGACACATTCGACTCGGAGATGCTCGCGAGCATCAACGGCGACCCGAGCGTCTGTTTTTCTATGATCTCGAACAAGTCGGAGACGAGGTCAGTGACAGCAGTCTCCGATAGGTGGCGATAAATGTCGGTGTCCTGTTCAAGCAGTCCTAGCCGGAACGCGGCACCCTTGGTGAGCTTGCGGTACAGCCCCGGTGTTCCTTCGAGCAGGGCGATACGGCCCTCAGGGCGGAGTACGCGGGCAGCCTCGCGAAGGATTTCAGGGCGGTCCGCGGGCGGAACGTGATGGAGAAACCGGCGGCCGATAACGGCGTCGAAAGAATCATCATCGAACGGCAAGGCGCGGGCGTCGCCGGCCAGCGCCGGCTTGCTGACGGTTTCAGCGTTCGACGGCCAGCCTTCCAGTCCGATATCGGCGCGGGGATGCATATGCTGGCCGAACGCGAGCTCGAGCGTCCGACCGGGCGGGAGCTGTGCGGCTATGAGCTCGTCGTGTCGTTCGTATATTCGGTGCAACAGCGGGTGTTTTCGGATGTTCCGTGGCCGCTCGACGATTGCGCCGTCCTGAACATCCCAAGTCGCTTCGGACATGTTACGGCCTCACAGTTTGCGGTCGACGGTGCCTGCACGAGACTATAGAGGAGATAAGAGATCAGCAGTAGCTGACTAAGATCGGGATAGCAGGTTGCTAAGATCGTCCTTGTTGAGGCGGTCGTTTAGCATCGGCAAGCAACAGTGGAAAAAAGACGTCTATTCGATTTCGATTCGGTTCGAGTCGTTGGCGTCGTCCGCGCGCGGCAGCGTTATTTCGAGAACCCCGTTGTGGTAGGTGGCAGTGATGTCGTCGTCCACCACCGGTTCGGGAACAGCGACTCGTTCGGCGACTCGTCGGCTGTGTCGGCGGGCGCCATCGCTCGTTTCCGCAGCGACCGTGGTCTCGCCCTGGATGCTGAGGACGCCGTCTTCGAAGCGAACGGCAAGGTCGTCGCGCTCGAAGCCCGGGAGGTCAGCCATCACGGCGTACCCGTCGTCGGTCTCGTCGACGTGGAGGTTCGTGTCGATGCCGTGCCGTCGGTGGTCGCCCGAGCGCGTGCTGGCGGTTGATCGGTCGGCGCGGTATCCGGGGCTGACAGGCATTCGGCGTCTCGAATCGTCATCCATCCGCCGGCCTAGACTATCGTCCATCATCTCCCGTTGCGTCTGTGCGAAGAGTCGGAGCATCGTCTCGAAGGGATCGTTGCTGTGTGTCATAATCAACATACATACGACTCTGTTGATATTAGCAGTTGCGTAACACGTGCTATCACAGGGGGGGCGGAAGCGCCGTCCGTAGCCTGCGTTCGACCGGCCCAAGAATGCGTGATGAGATACCGTAGCGGAACTGTTTTGTCAGGCGTACAGCTAGAACAGCCACAGATAACCGCCGAGTACCCGGTCCATCGGTGGCCGGGCGACTGGACACGACACACACCATGGCAACCGATTCCGGCACCCGGATAGACCCTTCGGCTGACGAGGTATCGAACTACGACTACCAGAACGACACTGTTGCCCGGTCTGGCCTCGTCGATGACCTACAGGCGCGCGTCGACGGCGAGGTCCGGTTCGACGAGTACTCGCGACAGTTGTACGCGACCGACGCCAGCCTCTACGAGGTGCTGCCCATCGGCGTCGTCTATCCACGGTCGACCGATGACGTGGCCGCGGTCATGTCCTACTGTGAGCAGCGTGAGATTCCGGTGCTGCCACGGGGCGGGGGGACAAGCCTCGCCGGTCAGACCGTCAACGAAGCCGTCGTGCTAGATTTCTCGCGGTACATGAACGACCTCCTCGAGGCCCGGCCCGATGACCGACGAGCGCGGGCCCAGCCGGGCATCAAGCTCGGCGACCTGAACGGAGAACTGGCCGACCACGGGCTGAAGTTTGCACCGGACCCGGCATGGGGCGACAAGAGTGTCCTTGGCGGCGCTATCGGCAACAACTCCACTGGGGCTCACTCCCTGCAGTACGGCAAGACCGACGCCTACATCGAGGAGTGCGAGGTCGTTCTTGCGGACGGCACTGTCACCACGTTCGGCGAAGTCACCCGCGAGGAACTGCGCGACCGGGCGGCCCCCGACGGAGACCTCGAAGCGCAGATTTACGCCGAAATCGAACGGATACTCACCGAAGAAGGCGAGGCAATCGAGAGCCACTATCCGGACCTGAAGCGCAACGTCTCAGGGTACAACCTCGACTGGGTGCTCGAAGACGCACAGGATGGAACCATCAACGTCGCCTCGCTGCTGGCCGGCAGCGAAGGGACCCTCGCCATCGTCACCGAAGCCGAGGTGTCGCTGGAGCCGATTCCAGAAACCAAGTCGATGGGCCTGCTCGCCTACGAGGGGCTCATCGAGGCCATGGAAGACGTTGCGGACATCCTCGAGCACGACCCGGCAGCCGTCGAGGTGCTCGACGACGTGCTCATCGACCTGGCCCGGGACACCGCCGAGTTCGAAGACGTGGTCGGTATGCTGCCTGACGGGACACGGGCGGTCCTCATTGTTGAGTTCTACGCCGCCGACGAGGAGAGCGGGCGACAGAAGGTCGCCGATCTGCTGGCAGACCGAACAAACGGCGTCAACCCTGCCGCCGACCCGACCGCAGACCGGACGGTCGTTAACGCACCGATACGGGCGTTCGACGCTATGGAGGCCCACGACGAGGCGAAGCGGGAGAAGTTCTGGAAGATGCGCAAGTCCGGCCTTCCGATACTGCTCTCGCGGACGACCGACGAGAAACACGGCTCGTTCATCGAGGACACCGCCATCCCGCCGGCAAACCTCCCGGAGTACGTCGCCGACTTCCAAGAGATTCTGGAGGAACACGACACCTTCGCCTCCTTCTACGCCCACGCCGGCCCCGGCGTGCTCCACATCCGCCCGCTCATCAACACGAAGTCGGTCGAAGGCGTCGAAACCATGGAATCCATCGCCGACGCAGTAACCGACCTCGTGGTGAAATACGGCGGAAGCGTCTCGGGCGAGCACGGCGACGGCCGCGCCCGCACGCAGTGGAACGAGAAGCTCTACGGCGCGGACCTCTGGGAGACGTTCCAGGAACTCAAATCGACGTTCGACCCTGACTGGCTGCTCAACCCCGGACAGGTCGTTGGCGTCGACGCGGGCGAGGTCAAGTCCGGCGCGATGCCCGAGCGAGCACGCACAGTCGACATGACCGAGAACCTCCGCTTTGATCCGGAGTACGAGTTCGACACTGGCTTCGACCCCGCGCTGGAGTGGGACAACGACAATGGAATGCAGGGGATGGTCGAACTCTGTCACGGCTGTGGGGGCTGTCGCGGCCCACAGGAGACGACCGGTGGCGTGATGTGTCCGACCTACCGCGCGTCTGAGGAGGAGATGACGACGACCCGAGGGCGGGCGAATATGCTCCGGCAAGCGATGAGCGGCGACCTGCCGGACGACCCTACGGACGAGGAGTTCATGCACGAGGTGCTCGACCTCTGTATCGGCTGCAAGGGGTGTGCGAAGGACTGCCCGAGCGAGGTCGATATGGCGAAGCTCAAAGCGGAGGTGACCCACGCCCACCACCAGGAACACGGCTCCAGCGTCCGGGACAAGCTGTTCACGAACGTCGACGCGCTTGCCGGGCTCGGAAGCGCGTTCGCACCGCTATCGAACCTCGCGACGAAGGTGCCGGGCGCTCGAACCGTGCTGGAGAAGGCAGTCGGTATCGCCCCGGACCGCACGCTGCCGAGCTTCCAGCGGACGACGCTACAGGACTGGTTCGACGAGCGCGGTCCGCAGGTCCCGGCCGACGAGGCCGAGCGACGGGCGCTGCTGTTCCCCGACACGTACACGAACTACAGCCATCCTGAAGTCGGGAAAGCCGCCGTCCGCGTGCTCGAAGCCACGGGCGTCCATGTCCAGTTGGCCAACCGAACCGACAGCGGGCGGCCGGCCCACTCGAAGGGCTTTCTCGACCAGTCCCGAGCGACTGCGCGGGACAATGTCAACGCGCTCGTCCCCGCAGTCGAGGAAGGCTGGGACGTGGTGCTGGTCGAGCCAAGCGACGCCGTGATGTTCCAGTCGGACTATCTGGACCTGCTGTCAGGCAAGGACGTGGAAACGCTCGCGGCCAACGCCTACGGCGTCTGTGAGTACCTCGACACCTTCCGGCTAGACGAGGCGGCTGACTGGGACGTGCCGCCCGAGACGCTGACCTACCACGGCCACTGCCACCAGAAGGCGACGAAGAAGGACCACCACGCCGTCGGCGTCCTCCGGCGGGCCGGCTACGAGGTGGACCCGCTGGATTCTGGCTGTTGTGGCATGGCCGGGTCCTTCGGCTACGAGACCGAGCACTTCTCGATGAGCAAGGCCATCGGCTCCATCCTGTTTGACCAGATCGGAGCGAGCCGCGGCGACACAGTCGTCGCGCCCGGCGCGTCCTGCCGCACGCAACTGGACGACTGGGACGAAAGCGATGGCGAGCCACCGCATCCGGTGGAGAAGCTCGATGCGGCCCTAGCCTGAGAGTTCGTCGGGCTGGCGGACCGCCTGAACGATGCCGACCGTCTGGCCGACCAGCGCGAGCCCGATGCCGGCGAGCAGCGCGATTTCCGCCGGTGGGAACAGCGCGCCAGCGTACACCGCCGCACCGAGAACGCTCAGCACTGCGCCGGCCGTGTACGCCCGCTGGCCTGTCGGAACGTGCTTCCCAGTGTAGTAGAGGCCGACACCAGGAACAGCCAGCCACCCCAGTATGGTCGTCGTCAGGAACGGAACCCGAAGCGGAGAGTAGAGGAGACCGACGATGCCTCCGAGAGTGAGCAAGAGTCCGACGAGGAGAATGTCGCGCCAGATCCGGAGGACGCCCGTCTCCATCTCGTCCCACGAAAGGACGGCAAAAGCGGCGATGAGAACGGCAGCGACGACGTGGAAGATCAGCACGGTCCGGTCAGTGACCACATCGAGATGAGCCAGCCCCACGAGCAGCCACGCCAGCGGGATGAGTACGGTCGGACCCTGTGCACGCAAGCGAGGGAACATACGCCTCACTGTGCCCCCCACAATCAAGAAACGTCGGTCGTGCCATGCCGTGTCACGCTCGCGGGAGTTCGACGACGAAGTGCGCGCCGTCAAGGTCGGTATTAGTCAATCTAAGGTCGGTGTTCTCACCGGCGTCGGCGAGGTAGATATCACCGCCAAAGCTCGTAACGAGTGTTTCGACGAGATGGAGTCCGCCACCGTGCGTGTCGCCCGCCCGTGGGTCGAAAATCCTGTCGCGCTGGCCCTCGGGAATCCCCGGGCCGTCGTCAACCACGTGAATCTCGACGACAGCATCGGTCTCGCGGATCGCGACAAATACTGACGGGTGATCGTGCCCGTCTCCCGCCGACTGGGCCGTCTCCGCTCGCTGTGCCTCGTCCTGCAGTACTGCCCCGTCCGTCGCGGTCCCCTCGGCTGAGAGTTCGGCCGCTGGCGTCCCGTGCTCGATAGCGTTCTCTATGAGGTTCCGGAGAACCGGGCGAGCGGCCTCGTTGGTGTATACCATCGCGCTGTCCGGGGCTCGGTGCTCGATGGCGATGGAATGTGTCTGCTCGATTCGCCGTATCACCGCCTCGGCGATCCCGACGATGTCGGTCGGTTCGAAGGCCGGGTCGGAACCGAGGGTCTCGGCGACAGCCCCAGCGTTGTCGACCAGACTGTCGAGTTCGGTTACCTGCTCGTGGATCGCGTCCGCCGCCGTTTGAACCGTCTCCGAGTCGGCGTTACGCCGGATGATCGTCGTCCGGCCGTCGATAACGACCAGCCCGTTCGAGATATCGTGTCGAAGCAGGTCGTTGACAAACGACAGCGTGCTCGCGGTTCGAGTCGCACGACTGGCATCCTGACGGGCCCGGACCGCGAGCGTGCCCGCGATGAGTCCCGTGACAGCGCCAGTCTCCATCGCCAACAGAGTGACAAACACCGGTTCGGCGATTGTTCGACCCTCGATCATGCGGATGAAGACGCTCAGACCGATGACAGTCCCGACTGCGAGGCTGCCAACAACGCTCCAGACGAACACAGTCCAGATCTGCTCACCCGGTGTTGACGACGAGACGAGGCGATAGCTGCCATACACCAGCACCAGCGGTAGTAGCCCGTCGAGAGCCAACGCGAGGGCGGGGCCGCCAAGCTGTCCGATGCGCTGTGTCTCAACACCGAGGTGCCAGACGACAGCCGCACCTGTGAACGCGAGGCCGAAGCCAGCAAGCAGCCACGGCGCAAGGTGGGCCCGGGCACCACGGGACATGATTACAACTTGGGCTCGAATGGCTAATTCCATTTGGTTAGTGAGCCGGTAAGACCGAACGCGACACTGTGGCGTCTATAGCCAGCCGGGAGATCCGGCGACGTATGTGCCATGACAGTATTACCCACTGCATAACCGCCAGACTGCGGTCGGATCTCTCTGTTTCCCACCAGAGCATCGTACCGACACTGTTATCCGTGGTGCTGGCATCTCTTTGGTTGCAATGGCGAAAGGAACGGTTGATTTCTTCAACGACACTGGCGGTTACGGTTTCATCGACACTGAGGACGCGGACGAGGACGTCTTCTTCCACATGGAAGATATCGGCGGCCCGGACCTCGAGGAAGGACAGGAGCTCGAATTTGACATCGAGCAGGCGGACAAGGGTCCGCGAGCCAACAACGTCACGAGGCTCTAACAATGGCGGAAGGCACTGTCGACTTCTTCAACGACACTGGTGGCTACGGCTTCATCGAAACCGACGATGCGGACGAAGACGTCTTCTTCCACATGGAAGACGTTGGCGGCCCTGACCTCGAAGAGGGGCAGGACGTCGAGTTCGACATCGAGCAGGCGGACAAGGGTCCGCGTGCGACCAACCTCACGCGACTGTAAGACGGCTTCTGTCTACAGTCTAGCACTATAATCACTTGTCAGCGGTCGCGGTGTACCATAGCGTACACGGCAGTGGCGCTGGCACGTACATAACTCACGACGAGCAACAGCGCTCATCGGGACACGTCACTACGTGAGTAGTCGTGACATCGCTCGATAGACAATTCTACGTGAGTAGTGGCGACGCAGCCCGATAGACGATTTCCATCGGCAGCCCCGTCGCATCTCGCGGTGGTTCGGGCGGGAGCGTGTACAGGTCCCCGTCACTCGGGGCAGCCGTGTACGCGAGCACAACGGCGTCCAGTACGTCGTCGACAGCCACCGCCGTCCCACCGGTTGCTTCGGCGGCTTTCTGGACTGTTGGGGCGGCGTCGCGGTCGTGTTGTGCGAGAATCCGCATCCGCTCGGCGTATCCCCCAGCAGTATGTTTTGCGTAGCTAAGCGGCTCGCCGCCGAAAGCGCGGAAACAGACTTCCGGGTGGGATTCTCGGATAGCGGCGGCGGCCTCGGGCAGTTCCTGCAAGAGTTCGTCGACCCGGGCGAGGCTGTCGCTCTGTGCGAACGCCCGTTCAGAGAGGGTGTGGTCAGTCTTGCGCTTGTGGACGCGATTGGCCGTCGAGTAGCGCTGTTTTCGGGTCGCTTCTCGCACCGGCGGTGTGCGGACCGTCGTGCTGCGCTCGCCGAGGACTGACCGGGCGAGTTCGTCACACCGGCGGTCCGGCTCGCCGGATTCGACAAGTCCGATCGGCACGCCGACCAGAATCCGGCGGGCGCGCTCCTCGTAGGCTGCCCAGCACGCACCGATACTGTCGAACACCGACGCGTGGTCGAAGCCGTCGCCAGTGAACGCGACAGCGACCCAGGACTCATCGCTCCGATCGACGCCGACGTACAGCGGTTCCGCCATTACTGATACTCGTTTCGACGGGCGCAAAAGTGTATCCCGAGGTGTTTCTTGACCAACCGGTCCGGTTCCAGGCTATCGGTCGACGCGCTGACTGTCCCGACGACGGGTCACGACCGCCCGAATTTCGTGAGGTCCTTGAGCGGCACGAGCCGGTGTTCCATCGCCGGCTTGGTGTAGCCAGCCGACTCCTCGGAGACGCCGCTGGTGAACACCAGCATCTTCTGCTGGAGGACGTGCGGTACGCCGTCGTTGTCCCGGATGATGTCGACCGAGCGCCACGCTTCGTCTTCCATGTGTCTGAGTCACATGCTGCTGCCACCTGTCTCTTTCCCCGTCAGGCGTCCGGCCCGACGAAGACAGTCCGGAGCCGCGCACCACAGTCCGGACAGCACAGCGTCTGCCAGCGGTTGGTGTCGAGGTCACCGAACGTCTCCCGGCGAATGGCTACCTCGGCGGTGACTGGCCGGCCGCAGATGTCACACTCCTCGACCATGCGTCGAGGTTGGCGGGCCACAGACAAAATCCGCTCGCCCACAGGCATTTAGCCGGCCCGAGCGTGGGGCCGGATATGGACGGCGTCGTACTCGCTGCCGGCGAAGGGACGCGGATGCGGCCACTCACTGCGGACAGACCGAAGGGACTGGTCGAGGTAGCCGGAAAGCCGCTGCTGACACATTGCTTCGATACGCTGCTGTCAGTCGGCGTCGACCGATTGGTGGTCGTCGTCGGCTACCGCGGTGACGACATCGTGTCCCACTACGGCGACCAGTATCGGGACGCGCCAGTGGAGTACGTCCGGCAGGACGAGCAGTTGGGACTGGCGCACGCGCTCGAACAGCCCAGTTCCGCCGTTGACGGGACCTTTGTCATGCTGAACGGCGACAACGTCTGCCGGGCGAACCTTGACGACGTGCTTGACCGACACCGCGAGACCGACGCCAGCGCGACGCTGCTCGTCGAAGACGTGTCGCGGGCCGAGGCCAGAACGACCGGTGTCGTCACGACGGACGGCGAAGGCGAGGTGACGGGCCTCGTCGAGAAGCCGTCGGACCCGCCGTCGACGCTGGTCACGCGAGGCTTCTTTGTCTTCGAACCGGCCATCGGCCACGCCTGCGCGCTGACGCGACCCTCCGAGCGCGGCGAGTACGAACTCCCCGACGCAATCGACCTGCTGTTGAGCGCTGGCCACCGCGTTGAGGCAGTCGAACTGGAGGGATGGTGTCACAACGTCAACGAGCCGGGCGACATCGATACCGTCGAACAGCGACTCGGCGAGAGCGTCGACCGCTGACGAGCGCGCCGACGCGCTGTACGTAGCGGCAGAACACGGAAGCATGTCTACCCCAATACAGGGGTATGACAGCCGCTCGGCCACTCGTGCTCGTTGCACTCGCCGTTCTGGTCTCACTGGCGGGCTGTGGCACGTTTTTCGGAACTGGCGAAACAGGGCCGGAACCGACGATAACGCCTGCCGCCGTGCCGACAGATGAACCACAGGCGGTGGAAGCGACGGACGAGGGGAGCTACTGGGGGAACGTCTCCGTCGACGCCAACCGGTCGGCAGTGACGCAGCCGCGAGTCCTCGAACTACGACCGAACTGCAAGCGGCCACCGGGACTGGTCGTCCATATTCAGGTGCTGGCGCTGCGGAACAACGACCCGGCAACGAACGAGGGCATCAACACCACGTGGCAGTTCGCGTCCCCGTCGAACCGGGACCTGACGGGACCGTACGCGAACTTCGTCCGGACAATCCAGAGCGGGTTCGAACCGCTCCTGAACGCGACGGGCGTGCGGTACGGACCGCTGGACCGCGACGGCGACACCGCGTCACAGCCGGTGACCGTGGCCAACAGAAACGGAACGACGACGAGCTACCGGTGGACGGTCGAAAAGCAGACCGAAACGCCATATGAAGGCTGCTGGATGACGGCTGGCGTCGCGCCGGCCTAACCTTCCATCCCGCTAAAGGAGAGGCCGCCCTCGATGTAGCGCTGGGCGAACAGGTACGCCAGCATGATCGGCGAGGCGAAGGTGAGCGCGAACGCGGAGAAGCGCGCCCACGGGATGGAGTACTCGTCGACCATCGCGTACAGGCCGACCGGCAGCGTGTAGTTCTCCGTCCCCAGCAGCGTCTGGGCGACGACGAACTCCGTCCAGCCGGTGAGGAAGACGAAGATGAACACCGTCGCCAGCCCAGCAGTCGACATCGGAATGATGACCTCGGTGACGACCCGCCACGGCGGCGCGCCGTCGACGACGGCGGCCTCCTCGTAGGAGACCGGAATACCGTCCATGTAGGTCTTCAGCAGCCACGTGTTGAACGGCACGGCGGTCGCCGCGTAGTACACCGCAAGCGCCAGCTTGCTGTCGTTGATTCCGAACTGGACGTACAGCGCATACATCCCGATGAGCAGGGCAACGCCGAGGCCGCCCCCGACCTGTGTCATCAGTACGTAGAGGAACAGGACCTTTCGGCGGAAGAGGAACTCCCGGCGCGAGAGGGCATACGCCGCCGGAATGATGAGCGACATCGCGATCAGGACTGTTGGAATCGCCACCATGAGGCTGTTCCAGAGGAAGCGCTTGAACTCCGACGGGCGGTTGACGCCGTAGTCGGAGGCATCCAGAATTTCGATCCCCGGCGTCTGGAACACGAAGGCGAGGTCTGTGAACGGGATGGCCGCGGTAATCGAGTACGACGGCACGATGAGATCACCGATCACCCAGATGAACGGTTTGACCGTCGGATCAGCGGGCAGCAGTGAGAAGCTCTCTGAGGTGTACAGCGAGCTTCCGGAGCCGGAAAGGGCCGCCATCAGAATCCAGTAGATCGGGAAGAGCAGTGCCAGCACGACCAGTGTCGCGCCAATCGTCGAGAGGATGACCTTCAGAACCTCCGACGCGGGTAGCTCGCCCCGACGGACCGCCTGCATGGTGTAGGACCACTTTCGAACTGTTCGGGCGGGCATCGTGGCGAACGTCTTGATGTCGTCGCCGAGCTTTCTGGCGATTGCACCAAGCAACATCAGTCGTTCACCCCGTCGGCGAGCTTTCCTTTCTTGACATTGAGCCACATGAACGCGCCGATGAACACGAGCGCGATGATACTGATAGCCGCACCGCGGCCGTACTGCTGGAACGACAGTGCCTCACGATAGCCGTAGACGACGATGAGTTCGTTCGCCCGCGCCGGGCCGCCCTGATTGAACACGAACGGAATGAGGAACTGCTGGAACGACGCCGCAGAGGTCAGAATCGATGCGAACAGCACGGGACGTTTGATCGACGGCAGCGTGATGTGCGCAAAGCGTGCCAGAAACCCCGCGCCGTCGACGACGGCCGCCTCGTGGAGTTCCTGGGGTACGTCCTGTAGCGCGCTGACGGTGATGATGACCATGAACGGGTACGCCAGCCACGCCTCCGTGACGTTGTACGCGATGAAGGCAGTCCAGCGGCCCGAGAGCCACGCGACCGAACTCGCCCCGAATGCGGTCAGCAGCTGGTTCATCAGCCCGAATTCGGCGGAGCTGAAGATGCCGCGCCACACGGTGATGGTGAAAATCGGCGGCAGCCCCATCGGGAAGATGATGAGCGAGCGCAGGACGCGCTTACCGCGGACGAGGTCGCTGGTCACGACGAGCGCGATAGCCAGGCTCGCCCCGATTTTGAGCGTGACGCTCGTGGCGACAAACAGCCAAGTGACGCCAAAGGAGTTCCAGAACTGGCCGTCGGTCAGCACATCAGCGTAGTTCTCTAATCCGACAAACAGTGCGTCACCGAACGTGAGCACGGCGACGACGCCCTCGCCGGCGAACAGATTCGCCGGCTGGGCGTTTGTAAAGGAGATTCCTAGCAGGTAGAGGACCGGGAACAGCATGAACGCCGAGAAGACAAACAGCCCCGGGAGCACTAGCAGTAACGACGCGTCGTCCCGCGTCAGAAACGGGACCGACTCAATGCGGTCCGCCGCTCGTGAAACGGTACTCATGGGCGTTTCTTACTCCCAGTTGCTGCGGATTTCCTCGGCGGCGGTCGTCAGTGCGTCTTCGGCGCTTGAATCGCCGTTGAACACTTCGATGAGGGCGTTCTCAAGCGGCGACCACACCTTGTTCATGCGCGGGTCAGTCGGCATCGGGACCCCCTGGCTGACGGTCTGGGAGTACGTCTGGACGTGGTCGGGGAGTTCGTCGCTGCCGACGAGGCTGTCGAGCACCGGAATCGCACCCTGCTCCTCGGCGAGTCGCGTGGCGTGGTCCTCGTTGGTAGCGAACCACTCGACGAAGTTCCGGGCGGCCGTGGCGTCGGCTCCACCCTCGTTCATCGCGTCCGCGAAGTACCACATCGAAATGCCGGTGTACGGCGTCACCTCGCCGCCGTCGATGGCAGGGAACGTCGCCACTTCGTAGTTCACGTCGCTCTGGTTCAGCGTCGCCAGGTACCACGGCCCGTTAACTGCGAAGGCGGCGTTCCCCTCGGAGAACGTCGCAGCCTGCGGTTCGTAGTTCGGGTCGTCGGGCATATACGGACGGAGGGTATCGAGAGCGAACTGGAGTCCCTCGATGGCCTCGTCGGCATCCAAGCCGAGCGCCGGGTCCTGCTCCGGGTCAAAGTAGTAGCCGCCAAAGGCCTGTATCCACCCGCTCGTGAAGTACGGGTCAAACGGCATGGCGAGGCCGTACTGGCTGCTGCTCGGATCGTGGTACTCCTCCATTGTCGCCACCATGTCGTCGGCAGTCTCGGGCGCTTCGTCGACGATGTCCGTGTTGTAGATGAGCGTCACTGTCTCCGCCGAGTGAGGGAGGCCAACAACGGCATCGTCGAACTGGACGGCGGAGGCGGCAGCGTCCGTGAACTGGTCTAAGCTCACGGAGAGTTCGTCGGACTGGTCGACGACGAACTCCCGCTGGTAGTAGTCGCCCACCCAGTCGTGTGCCCACTCAAAGACCTCCGGCCCCTGCCCGGCCGGAATCGCGCTCGTGGTCTTCTTTTCCATGTTGGAGATGTCCGACCCCTCGACACCGAACTCCGTCTTGCTCGCGAACGTCTCCATCGCGTCCTCGCGTGCAGGGATCTCCGAATCCTGCAACTGATACCACGCCGTCGCAGTCCCGCCTGCCTGCTGACTTCCGCCGCTTGCCCCATCGCCCGAGCCGTCACCGGAAGCCGTTTCCCCCTCCGAGCCGCCACTGCCCTGCTCTTGCACACTACAGCCAGCAAGGGCTGTAGCCGCCCCGACACCGCCGATCCGTTTGAGCACCGTCCGTCGTTCCATTGTCATGGATAGATATGGGATGAAATAGTCCTTCATAACTTAAATCATTCGGAAATAGAAGAAGACAATGATGATAGATTCCGGAGATCGACGTGACATCGCCTCGCAATGTATCGGTTTCAGCAAATCGGAGATAGTAGAATAGGCGAAGTAATATTTTTTCTAAAATCTAACCAGAAGCGTAACACTCACACTACCGACCCCGCACCGTAGGCGTATGCACTATCCAGGACCGCCGCGGTTCGCCACCGTCGGCGAATCGGTGGAACTGGCCCCGCGCCAGCCCGATCCCGACATGGTTGCCGAGTGGCGGGTAGTCGAGCGGCCAGCGGCGAGTACAGCAACGCTTGGCGACGTCCCAGTCTGTCACTTCGAACCAGACGCCCCGGGTGTCTATCGAGCCGAGCTAACCGTCGCAGACGGTACACACGAGCAGGTCATCCGAGCGTTCCCGGACGTCACCGAGACGGCTCGGTTCAGCGTCACGGCGGACGACTTCGACGACGGCAGCGATCTCCCCGTTGCCGACCGCGCCATCGTCATCGGAAAGTTCAACGACTTCACGATGGGAACCCACTGGGCCGAACGCGACGGCGACGAGTGGGTCATCGAGACCGAACTCCCGCCGGGGACCCACCACGCGATTTTCAGTTTCGACGGCTCCTTCAAGTCGACCGCGACCGACGAGGTCACTATCGAAGGTCCCGGTCGTCCCCGGGTCGAACTCACCAGTGAAACGGTGGATGCGGACCTCGTCGTCTCGGCGGACGCCCGCGCGGCCCCGTCGGGGAGCGAACCGGAAGTCGAATTCTATCTTGACGGCCGAGATGCACTGGCGGAGTCGGCCGTGACCGTCGACGGCGACAAACTTCGGGTCCCACGCGAAACACTGCCTGAAACGGCCCGGATTCACGCGGTCGCCGTCGCAGAGCGCCACAGTGTCGCGGACACGCTAGTCGTGGAATGTGGCAAGAAAAGCGAGGACACAGGCGCGGGCGAGACGATATCTGTCTCGCGGCCGGCCGACCCGCCGGCCTGGGCCGGCGACGCCACCATCTACGAGATATTCGTCCGGTCGTTCGCCGGCGAGACCGTCGACACGACCTTCGAGGCCATCGAGCGGCGGGTCCCCTACATCGAGTCGCTGGGCGTCGACGTGGTGTGGCTCACCCCCGTCCAGGCGAGTCCGACCCGGCACGGCTACCATATCACCGATTTCTTCGACACCGCCACGGACCTAGGGACGCGCGCGGCGTTCGAGTCGCTGGTCGACCAGCTCCACGACGCCGGAATTCGGGTTGTCTTCGACCTGGTCCTCAACCACAGCTCGCGGGACCACCCGGCGTTCCAGCTCCACCGAGCCGGCGTCCCCGAGTACGCCGACTACTACGAGCGAATCCCGGCATCGCAGGATGTCTCCGACGTCGACTGGGCGGGCGAAGACGCGCCGGGGCACTACTTCAACTGGACGCGGATTCCGAACCTCAACTACGACTCGCTCGACGTCCGGCGCTGGATGCTCGACGTGGTCGACGAGTGGCGCGACGTGGTCGATGGGTTCCGCTGTGACGTGGCCTGGGGCGTGCCACACGGCTTCTGGAAGGAGGTCCGCGAGCGGGTGAAAGCCGACGACCCGGAGTTCCTGCTGCTCGACGAGACGGTCCCGCGTGACGCTGCCTTCGCCGAGAACGAGTTCGACCTCCACTACGACACGGACCTGTTCGACACGCTCCGAGATATCGGGACCGGCGAGGAACCGGCGTCGGCGCTGTTCGAAGCGCTCGACGCGACGGCCGGGCACGGCTATCCCGACCGCGCCGGCCACATGCGATACGTCGATAACCACGACGAGGACCGCTACATCGACGAATGCGGGGCCGCGTCACTGCGGGCGGCTGTGGGGGCCACGTTCACGCTCCCCGGGACGCCGATGATATACGCCGGGCAGGAGCGCGGCGTCGAACAGCAACGCGGGACGATGCGCTGGCACGACGGCGACAACGCCTTGACCGACTTCCACCGGCGACTGGTGGCGTTACGAGCGGACCACGCGGCACTGAGCGCGCCCGGGGTGCGCCCGGTTGCCCATACCGTCGAAACGGGCGATTCGGACAGCGTTATCGCGTACGAGCGCACCGACGGCGATGAGACGCTGGTGGTCGTTCTGCACTTCGGTGAGGGAACAGCGACAGTCTCGCTCGACACCCCAGCCGGGGACACCGACCTTCTCAGCGGTGACTCTGTCAATAGCGACGGGACAGTCGAGGTCAGCGATATTGTCGTGGTACCGGTGGCGAGAGAGCGCTGACAGCACTCGGTTCCACAACCGTACTGACTCTGCTAGAACTTCTATGAAAAATCCCATCAAACTTATTAGCGATGGGTGTGAGACTCTGTGTAATGGCGAGTCTCGAACTAGACGGTCTCCGCAAGGAGTTCGACGGTGGCTCCATCGTGGCGGTCGACGACATCGACCTGTCCATCGACGATGGGGAGTTCGTAACGGTCGTCGGCCCGTCGGGGTGTGGGAAATCGACGACACTGCGGATGATTGCCGGGCTTGAGCGACCGACAAGCGGCCGGATCCGCATTGGTGACGAGGACGTGACGGACGTTCATGCCCGCAAGCGCGACGTGGCGATGGTGTTCCAGAACTACGCGCTGTACCCGCACAAGTCCATCCGGCAGAACATGGCGTTCGGTCTCCGGATGAGCACGGACCTCTCGAAGGAGGAACGGCAAGAGCGAGTCACCGAGACGGCAGAAATGATGGGTATCGGGGACCTGCTCGATGACACGCCGGACCAGCTTTCCGGCGGGCAGAAACAGCGAGTCGCCCTCGGGCGTGCCATCGTCCGGGAGCCGGATGTGTTCCTCTTCGACGAGCCACTCAGCAACCTCGATGCGAAGCTTCGGACGACGATGCGGACGGAAATCCAGCGCCTGCAAGAGGAACTCGGAATTACGGCCGTCTACGTCACGCACGATCAGGAGGAAGCAATGACGATGGGCGACCGCATCGTCATCCTCAACGACGGGGAACTCCAGCAGGCCGGCCAGCCAAAGACGGTGTACGAGAACCCAACCAACCAGTTCGTCGGCGGCTTCGTCGGCTCGCCCTCGATGAATTTCCTCGACGTGACCACGGAGCCGCTCAGCAGCGGCGTGCGGCTCACCGGCGCTAACGACGACTTCTCCTATGACCTCACGGGCGGCCGTGCCAATGCATTCGGCGACAGCCAGCGTGGGTCGTACGTGCTGGGGATCCGACCGGAACACGTTTCGGTCAGCGACGGGGGCGACCAGAACGCCGTCCCGGCAACGGTCGACGTGCTCGAACCCATCGGCAGCGACAACTACCTCTATCTCGACTTGGGTGAATCGAAGACCGGGTTCGAGGGCGACGGCGCGCCGGATTTCATCGCCAGGGTGAGCACCGACGTGGAGCCGGCCATCGGCGATCAAGTACAGGTGTCGTTCGACGAATCCGCTGTCCATCTGTTCGATTCGGAGACTGGCGAGGCAGTCACAGCCGGCGAGGACGCGCCTGTCGCAGCACCGCAGTAGGGCATCGGTACCTGTTTTCGGTCGTCGCCGCTGTTCTCGACCGTAGTTGCTGTTTTCGGCCATCGACTCCCACCTTCGGGATTTTCCGAAGTGAATGGGCCGCGTAGAAAGAGTTATTCGCGGACGCTCAGCGGCTCGGCAGTGAGTTCCTCGGCGTCAGTGAGGTGGGCCACCGTTGCCAGCCGGAGCGCGTGGGGCCAGCCAAGCGGCGTGCCACAGTCTGGCGTCCCGTCGTCAAACAGTTGCTCGGGGAGGTAGCCGCTGGGCTGAACGAGCGAGCCGCCGGGGAGAATCTCCTCCAGCAAGTCCCGTGATCGGGCGTAGGCCCCCGTTGCTCGGCTGTCGTCGGCATCACGCAGGAGGGCACCCAGCTGGGCGGCACTGTTTGCGCCCCACGCCGTCGAGACGCTCCAGATTTTCTCGCGGTCCTGTGAGCCACATCGCCAGTCGTCGCCCTCGAAGCGGATGAGGCCGCGGATGTCGCCGGTGTCCCGCTCTAGCCCGTCGAGTGTCGTCTCGACGTGGGTGTAGAGCCGGTCGCGGGTCGCCGCCGGCAGGTCGATAGCCTTGGCAGCGACGCGACAGGCGGCGGGGAGGGCCAGCGTCGCGGAGTCCAGTCGGTCGTCGATGGCCCCGTCGTGTTCACGAAGGGCGTAGCGGTCGCCGGTCCACAGCGCGTCCAGCGACGAAAGCACCGTTTCGGCCTGTGACCGGGCGTGGTCTCGGAGCGTGGCACAGACGGGCGCGCGGGCGACGGCCGCGTAAGCGTGCAAGAAGGTTGCAGCGGTGTGCGTGAACCGGCCCTGCATGTTCTCCCAGGCGTTCTGGCAGGCAATGGGGAGGCCGTCGTCAGCCAACGTGTCATCGATGCTCTCGACGGCGCGCCCAAGCGTGGCTTCGATGCACTCCGGGTCAGCCGGCTCGCCGGTCCGGAGGTACGTCGCGAGGAAGGTGGTCACACTCGCGGTTTGGTCGGCCTGATAGTCCGCGTCCGAGCCGCTTTCGAGCCGAGCATTTGCCCAGCCCGGCGCGAGCGTCTCGTCGCCGGGCCAGACACGGTGGGGCCAGCTTCCGTCCGGTTGCTGCGTGCGACAGTAGAATTCAGCGGAGCGCTGATGCCACGCATCGAGTCCGAGGTCGAACATCCCGTCGGCTTCGAGCAGGAACGCCGATATCTCGGCGTCGTCGCGGAACCACGTGTAGCCGTAGCCGCCGGAGGTGACGTAGTACGGGTCGAAGTCGGGTGCAGCGATTCTGGCCCCGTTCGTAGCTGAAAGCAGCGAGAGGACCCGGAGGTCGGCCACGACGCTTTCACGGCTCGGCGTGTCCGCGGGGACGCGCCATCGCCGCTGTGCCTGGCCTGCTTCGAGCAGCGTCTCAGCGGTGTAGTGGTCGCTCACCAGCCGGTCAATGGTCGACAGCGCCGCGTCACGACCGGTTTCGTCCGTATCCGTCAGCAGCGTCGTCAGCGTGACGCCGCCGTCGACGAACGGCGCGGACAGCAGAACTCCGCCGGTTAGCGTCGTATCCTCGTACCGGCGCGCTCCGGTGTCTCGGGGGAACGAGACCGGGTCGTCGTCGACGAGTTCGGAGAACCGCTCGGGAATCTGGCCCGCAGCAGTGTCGAGTTCGGTAGAGACGCCGATGAAGTCGTGTTCGGAGCGGTGGTAGGCCTCAACCGTGTCTCCGTGCATCAGCAGGCTCTGCTGGCCGGTCCGCCCATCCGGTGCGAAATCGACGAACGCCCGCAGCGACACGTCAGCGGGCGCGTCACCGCGAAGTTCGAACCGGGTGACGTGGGCCTGTTCGATGGTGCAGTCCGTCTGGACGACAGCCCAGTCGCCGCGGTCGTGAATGGTCTCGACGACGCCGGTGTCGCCGCGATACCGCTGGTCAGCATCGGCGCTGAACCACGTCGTTGAACCTGTTTCGATGCCGAACCGCGAGCGGTCGATCCCTGTGAGCCCACACAGCGGATAGGAGTAGTCCCGCAACGAGCCGTCGCTGTCGACGTGCACTAACCGGCTGTCGAGTCCGGAGAAACTGCCCGTCGTAGAGCGGAGTTCGCCCGGGAACTGCTGCCGGCGGTCCCGGGTCCGCTTGAAGTCGTTGAGTGCCGTCCGGAGCGTCATTGGAGAGAGACACCACTGCAGGGGATATAAAATATGGTGTAATAGTTTTTCATTCTTGTGAGTCGTGGTGTCGGGACAGCCGAGGGCGCGTCCCCTCGCTGGTGGCTTTGAGGACTTTTCAGGGTACACAGCACCGAAACACAGTTATCCGCCGCCGTTACCAGATGTGAACAGATGGACGATTCGACTCTCAGGGACAGGCTGGAACAACTGGGCCTGTCGGAGAAGGAAGTCGACACGTACCTGTCGATTCTCGGCAGCGGCGAGGCCACAGCCAGCGAAATCGCCGACGACACCGGCGTTTCCAAACGGTACGTCTACAGCATCAGTGAATCGCTCGAAGACCGCGGATTCGTCGAGGTCAACGACCATGTCGTGCCCACGACGATCCGCGCCCGACCGCCCGAGGAGGTCATTGATGCCCTGACCGACCGGCTCGAAGAGATGAGCGGCGCGCTCGATTCACGATACTCCGCGAGCGCACGGGAACCCCAGCAGTTCGATGTCATCAAGTCACGGGTGACAGTCATCAAACGGCTCACGGAGTACATCAGAAACGCGGAGCGTGAGATCATGCTGTCGGTTCCACAGCAGTACCTCCCGGAGATTTCGGAGGAACTGGGTGCGGCCGTCGACCGCGGCGTCCTCGTGATGCTGGTCGTCAGCGGCGCTGACGGTCTGCGCTTGGACGACACGAGTGGGCTGGCCTCTGTGGTCCGGTCCTGGGACCAGCCGATGCCGATAATGCTCACCGTCGACGCCCAGTTCGGCCTGGTCTCCCCGACCGAGATGGTGACACGCACGAACTCCGACCAGCGCGCCATCGCCTTTGTCCAGCAACAGCTCGTTCCGGTGCTGTCGGGGTCGTTCCTCGGGAACTACTGGCTGATGGCTACCGAGGAGACCGTCACTGACCCGGCTCCGCTTCCGGCCACCTACCACGACTTCCGCCACGCCGTCCTCCAGGCGACGCTCCACCTGCGCGCCGGCCACGATATCCACGTCTCTGCAGAAGTGCGGGCCGTACAGGCCGACGACGACACCGCCACCATCGAGGGGACCGTCGTCGAGACGAAACAGGGCGTCGCCGAGCCACAGACCAACTCCTACCCCATCGAACACACGCTGGTCGTCGACATCGGCGACCGGACTGTCTCGCTTGGGGGCTCCGGGTCGTTCCTCGAAGACTACGAAACCGACGCAGTCACACTCTCGCTGGCCGAGTGATGGACTTCGTCCCGCCTGAAATTCGGGCGACTCAGTTGCGCTGGCTCGGGTCCGGCCAGCGATAGATAACGTACGTTTCCGACTCCGGTTCGTCAGCGGGGTTCCAGACGAGTCGAAGCGTCGCGTCATGCAGGTCCAGCGGTGCTCCGCTACCAGTGAACTGCCCCTGATGTATCGTAATTTCTGTCCCCGACGTAATCCGGGTTGAGGCCTGCGCCTGTATTGGATTAGTGTCGAGCGTCACGTCGCTGCCGTCAGCTCGCTTGGCATCGGAGACGACGACAGAGAGGTTGTCCCTGTAGACAGTGTCACCGCTGCTGAAGCTGAGATTTAGATACTCTCCATTGCCGGTGGTCCGTTCGTTGTAGTCGGCCACGATAGCGACCTGTGGAGCCTGTGTCGGCTGCTGCTCGCTGAAGCCGAGGGCAAACACGCCGACAGTGGCGGCGAGAATTGCAACAATGCCGACGAGGATAACAACACCAATGACCGGGCTCACAGCCCGCCTTCGCTCATCTACCCGACTCATTGAACAGAGGTGAGAACTGGGTATATAAAAGGAACAGCGTCGACTCAGCGTTCGATATCCGACGGCGATACCACCCGGTTACGCTGTTGGGAACAACGTCTCGGGAAGGTCGCCCGGCAGTTCATCGCGGTTGTGGGCAGCCTCGAAGTCGGGGTCGGGACCCATCGGGACGATGCGTTTCGGGCTCACGTCGGGGTGGGTGGTGTAGTAGTGCTCCGTGATGTGGTCCATGTTCACCGTCTCGGCAACGCCGGGGAGCTGGTAGAGGTCACGGAGGTACGGCCAGAGGTTGTCGTACTCGCGAATGAGCTTGTGGTTGCACATGAAGTGGGTGTGATACACCTCGTCGAAGCGAACGAGCGTCGTAAACATGCAGATGTCCGCCTCGGTCAGGCGGTCGCCGGCAAGGAAGCGCTGATCGTCGAGGACAGCGTCCCAGTGGTCCAGCGCGTCGAACAGTTCCTCGACGGCCTCGTCGTAGGCCGACTGGCTGTCGGCGAAGCCAGACCGATAGACCCCGTTGTTGATCGGCTCGTAGATGTCGTCGATGATGCGGTCGACCTCGTCCTGATAGCCCTCTGGGTAGAGGTCAACATCGTTGTCCGATACGTCGTCGAACTCGGTATCGAGCATCCGGAGGATCTCCTCGGATTCGTTGTTGACGATGGTTCCTTCCTGCTTGTCCCACAGCACCGGCACTGTCACGCGGCAGGTCGCGTCGGGGTCAGCTTCGGCATAGACCTCGCGGAGGTACTCCGACCCGTTGACCGTATCCGGCGTACAGCCCGCCTTCTCGGGCGTGAACTGCCAGCCGTCCTCACCGCGGAAGGGGTCAACGTAGTCGACGGTGATGGCGTCTTCGAGTCCCAGTAGCTTCCGGGCGACTAGAATCCGGTGGGCCCACGGACAGGCGCGGCAGGCGTACAGGTGATACCGGCCAGCTTCGGGCTGGAACCGCGCGTCGGGGTCGTCCTCGATTCGGTCGCGGAAAGTAGTGTCCTGCCGGTCGAAGGCCCCGTCCTCGTTCGTTGTTTCGTATGCGTCGGTGCGCCATTCGCCGTCAACGAGCATATTCATGGTATCTCTGATATGTGCGCAAAGCCTAAAAGAACGCGGTGACAGCGGTGTTACTGGGCCAGTACCGATATTCTCCAGACAACTGAGAACAGGTGCCTCAGCAACCACAGCCATGGTCAGTTTGGGCCCGCTCGCGGTTGTGTGAGACACTACGACACGCCGCCGGGCGGGTTCGAAGCCCTTATTGGGCCGCTCGGCGACGTATTCTCCAAGAGTACCTATGTCGGACAAACCCGCCTCAATGTACCGGGACATCGACAAGCCCGCGTACACCCGACGCGAATACATTACAGGCATTCCCGGGTCGAAGATCGCACAGCACAAGATGGGCCGCAAACAGAAGGACGCCGAGGATTACCCCGTCCAGATCAGCCTCATCGTCGAGGAGACCGTCCAGCTCCGTCACGGCTCGCTGGAGGCCTCCCGCCTGTCGGCCAACCGCCACCTGATCAAGGAAATCGGCGAAGAGGGTGACTACAAGATGACGCTGCGGAAGTTCCCCCACCAGGTCCTGCGCGAGAACAAGCAGGCGACCGGTGCCGGAGCTGACCGTGTCTCCGACGGGATGCGTGCCGCCTTCGGGAAGATCGTTGGCACCGCCGCCCGCGTTCAGGCCGGCGAACAGCTGTTCACCGCCTACTGCAACGTCGAGGACGCAGAGCACGTCAAGGAAGCGTTCCGCCGTGCCTACAACAAGATCACGCCCTCTTGCCGCATCAAAGTTGAGCGCGGCGAAGAGCTGCTGATTGCGTAAGTCAATCAGCAACGTCCGCTCACCGTTCGCAGAACGCGGCGGAGAACTGGTTGTCGTGTAAGTCGGACAGCGGCGTTCTCTCGCCGTTCACAGGCGGGACAGCCGCTCCCGACCTCGTTTTTCAGCGTCACTCCGAAGAGAACCATCCCAGTCGCTGGACATCGCAGTCGTAGCCGCTGTTTTATTGTATGTTATCAGTACCCACAATACTCTTGCACACGTCCCGCGTACCATCTCGTATGGCGTTCCGACTCGCACTCATGGCTCTCGGTGTCCTCGAACTGCTCCGGCCCCGGAAAGTCGTCGACTTCTGGATGGGGCTTGCAGCGACAAACGGTGATGAGGTAGACCTGCGCCCATGGGTGTACAGTGCCGCCCGCGTCGAGGGCGCGCTCCTCGTGCTGTGGGCGCTCCAGCGGCGCAGCAGCGAGTAACTCGGTACAGCGGCTGAGAAACGGCCCGCCAAACCACACGGATGACCGGCGCTGCTAGCGGGTACCCGCTACTTACCGCCGGATAACCGGACCGTTAACACCGGTGCGTCCGCTGTCCGGACGACTTTCTCAGTGACGCTCCCCAGTAGAAACCGGTCCAGACCGCTCCGGCCGTGGGTTCCCATGACGATCATATCGATACCTGCAGTCTCGGCATAGTCGATAATCTCCTCGTAGGGGTCGCCCATTCGGTGCTCGGCGACAACGGCCGCACCGTGGTCGGCGATATCGTCGACAGTCTCGTCAATGACCTGTTCGGTCTGTTTCTGCAGCGATTCGATAGTCGTTGCTTCGGCCGCGGCGCTCCCGAGATACGTCGAATCAACGACAGAGAGCACGTGAATCGTCGCGTCGTGCGTCGCTGCCAGTTCGAGCGCATGTGCGAGCGCCTCGTCTGCACCGTCACTCCCGTCGGTCGGAAACAGAATATCGTCGTACACGCGTGGCCTATTCTCCCCAATATACTTAGTATTTGTCTGACAATTTTGAAGATAGTTGCGTATTCATCCACTCTACCCGCTATTCTGTGGATTGTAGCGGCCGGAACGGGGCGTGCGTTAGGGCCTCGACTGGGTGGCTGCGAGTGTGTTTTATTCCTCCACGACAACGAGAATCCATGCACAGGCTGGCCGTCGCCACGAACGCCGAGACTTTCGATCGGATGCAGGCCCCGCTGGCGGCCCGAGATATCGAGGTGGGCCACGTCGAGACGGCCGAGCGGACGCTGCCACTCGATGAGAGTCCTTTCGACGAGTACGACGTGGGGTTCGTCTATCCCTCTCGAATCATGGAGGGAGCGGTCGCCGACGCCATGCTGGACGTGCCGTGGGTCAACGACCGCGAGGCCATTCTCCGCTCGCGGAACAAGGCCGACGTGCTGGCGCGTCTCGGCCGTGCGGACGTTCCGGTTCCCGAGACCGTCGTCGTATCGAACCCGGCGAGCGAGGCCGAACTAACGGCGGCGTTCGAGCGGTTCGACTCGCCTGTGGTCGTGAAGCCAAACTCGACGACACGCGGCGTCGGCGTCGCGAAAGCCCACGATCTGGACTCGTTTCTCGGGATTGTCGACTACCTCGATCTGGTTCACGACTACCGCGCGGTCGGCGACCAGTCGTTTCTCGTGCAGGAGTACATCGCCGACGCCGCCGACTACCGCGTGATGATCGTCGACGGTGAGTACGTCGGCGCGGTCGAGCGCCGCCTCCCCGAAGCGAGCCGCGAACAGGGTCGGTGGAAGCACAACGTCCACCGCGGGGCCGAGGCCGAAGGGCAGGAACTGCCAGCGGCGCTCCGGGAACTGGCCGAAAGCGCGGCCGACGAACTGGCGATTCCGTACCTCGGCGTCGACCTGCTGGTGACCGAGGACCGCGCAGTGGTCAACGAGACGAACGCCCGGCCGACGATCGACTCGGCGACGAAGTACGAGGACGGCTTCTGGGATGACCTGGCGGCGTTGATACGGCAAACAGCGGAGCGGTAGCGATGCGAGTGCGCTGTTCTCGCCTTTTAAAAAGTAGAACGTGTGCTGCGCGCTACAGTTCGATGTCTGCGGAGTCCTCTTCGGGGTCGAAGGTGACTTCGAGGATGCCGTTGTTGTACGTCGCGGCGGCCGAGTGTTCGTCGACGCGGGTCGGCAGGGTCAGTCGTTCATGGTACTCGCGCTCCGGACTTTCGGCGTTGATCGTGAGGACAGTGCCGTCGCACTTGAGGTCGATTGCGTCCTTGTCGACACCCGGAACGTCGGCGACGACACGGATCTCTTCGTCGGTTTCGTGAACGTCGACGTGGAGGTCGGCCCCACCGCCACCGGTGTCCCGGTCGATGTGGACGTCGCCTTCGGCCCCCATCATCTCGTCCATCATCCGCTCTATTTCCCGGAAGAACTCGTCGAACGGGTCGTCACTGTCATCGCGTCTCATTCCTATAGGTCAGTACGTCCGTCCGTTTCAAAAGCCTTCGGACGAACCTAGTACCTGCCAACAAATACCGTCCAGCGGGCGCTCTCATCTGAGCTGGCACCCTCACTATTAATCATTCGTGCCCGAACACGCATAAACAAACACAAATTTACAACAAATCCGAAAACATTTTACACTGACCGACTGCCATTCTAGACACCAATGAGTAAGCCAGTCCGTGTCGGCCTCAACGGCTTCGGCCGTATCGGCCGCAACGTACTCCGCGCATCGTTACACAACGACGACGTCGAAATCGTCGGCATCAACGACGTCATGGATGATTCTGAGATCGATTACTTCGCCCAGTACGACACTGTCATGGGTGAACTCGAAGGAGCCAGCGTCGACGACGGCGTCCTCACAGTCGAGGGGACCGACTTCGAGGCGGGCATCTTCCACGAGACCGACCCCACACAGCTCCCGTGGGAGGACCTCGATGTGGATGTCGCCTTCGAGGCAACCGGCATCTTCCGCACCAAGGAGGACGCGAGCCAGCATCTCGACGCCGGGGCTGACAAGGTCCTCATCTCCGCACCGCCGAAGGGCGACGAACCGGTCAAACAGCTCGTCTACGGTGTCAACCACGACGAGTACGACGGCGAAGACGTCGTCTCGAACGCCTCCTGTACGACCAACTCCATCACCCCGGTCGCGAAGGTCCTCGACGAGGAATTCGGCATCAACGCCGGCCAGCTAACGACGGTCCACGCCTACACCGGCTCGCAGAACCTGATGGACGGCCCGAACGGCAAGCCCCGCCGTCGCCGCGCGGCCGCCGAGAACATCATCCCGACCTCGACCGGTGCCGCGCAGGCGGCCACTGAGGTCCTGCCCGAGCTTGAGGGCAAGCTCGACGGGATGGCCATCCGCGTCCCGGTGCCGAACGGCTCCATTACCGAGTTCGTCGTCGACCTTGACGACGACGTGACGGAAAGCGACGTTAACGCCGCCTTCGAGGAGGCCGCCGCCGGCGAACTCGAAGGCGTGCTGGGCGTCACGAGCGACGATGTCGTCTCCTCCGACATCCTCGGAGACCCGTACTCCACACAGGTCGACCTGCAGTCGACGAACGTCGTCTCCGGGATGACGAAGATCCTCACCTGGTACGACAACGAGTACGGCTTCTCGAACCGGATGCTCGACGTGGCCGAGTATATCACGGAGTAATCGCTGGCCGACTGCTTCGGGGAGGCCCGATTGGCAACGGCAGGAAGATTTATAATTATTGTTCACTAGGTTTCGATACACAGAGAGCCCGAGCCAGTGCCTGACCACTGGCCATCTCTGTGTGTCAGCACAGACAACCGTGCCCGCAATCGACACGCTGTGACCCGGTGTCGGCTGTGCACGGCGCAGGTGTCTCCACCGACTTCCCACCCCCATTTTTACCGTGGCAACCAGAGCAGATAGCGGTGCTACTCCCTCAGCAGGCCACTCGCTGCTCGGACTCGGAAACCGTTAAGCGGTCGGCAGGTTTCCTCTCGAGTGATGACCTTCCAGACGCTCGATGACCTCGACGACGGACAGCGCGTTCTCGTCCGACTCGACCTCAACTCACCGGTGGAGGACGGCACGGTACAGGACAACCGACGGTTCGATCGCCACGCGGAGACGATCAGCGAACTTGTCGACCGTGGGTTCGAGGTCGCGGTGCTGGCCCACCAGGGCCGCCCGGGCCGCGACGACTTCGTCTCGCTTGCGCAACACGCCGACATCCTCGCCGACCACATCGGCCACGACGTGGACTTCGTCGACGAGACTTACGGGCCACAGGCGATTCACGACATCGCTGACCTCGACGGCGGCGACGTACTCGTGCTGGAGAACACGCGGATGTGCGACGACGAACTGCCCGAGGAAGACCCGGAAGTCAAGTCACAGACGGAGTTCGTCCAGACGCTCAAAGGCGAGTTCGATGCCTACATCAACGACGCCTACTCCGCAGCCCACCGCTCGCACGCCTCGCTGGTGGGCTTCCCGCTGGTCATGGACGCCTACGCCGGCCGCGTGATGGAAACCGAGTACGAGGCCAACACCGCCATCGCCGAGAAGGAGTTCGACGGGCAGGTGACGATGGTCGTCGGCGGGACGAAGGCCACCGACGTCATTGACGTGATGACCCACCTCGACGAGACGGTCGACGACTTCCTGCTTGGCGGTATCGCGGGCGAACTCTTCCTGCGGGCCGCTGGTTACCCGGTCGGCTACGACATCGACGACGCGAACCTCTACGACGAGCAGTGGGAGCAAAACAGCGAGAAGATCGAGACGATGCTCGAAGACCACCGCGACCAGATCACGCTCGCGGTCGACCTGGCCTACGAAGACGACGGTGACCGCGCTGAGCAGGCCGTCGACGACATCGAGGAGAAGAGCGTCTCCTACCTCGACGTCGGGAGCGAGACCGTCATGGAGTACTCGCCGATCATCCGGGACTCCGAGGCCGTCTTCGTGAAGGGCGCGCTGGGGATGTTCGAGGACGAGCGGTTCTCGGTCGGCACTGCTGGCGTGCTTGAAGCCATCGCCGACACCGACTGCTTCTCCGTCATCGGCGGCGGCGACACCTCACGAGCTATCGAGATGTACGGAATGGAAGAGAACGAGTTTGGCCACGTCTCTATCGCGGGCGGGGCCTACATCCGGGCACTGACCGGGGCGGAACTGGTCGGCGTCGAAGCGCTCCAGCGCTAACTGCGGCCTTTCGTCTCGGCGTGTCGCAGGTCCCAGTCCTCAATTAGTTCCTCGGGCACCTCGACGATTCGACCGGTTTCGGTCGGCTCCGTCCGTGCGTGACGGGCAGTCCAGTCGTGGTCAGCATTGGGCGTGGCTGCCATACACCGCGTTACCAGCGGCGAGTGTAAATTCCTTCTGCAAGAGTGGTGCAAATAATTACTCGATTCCGAGTCTATATTACGTCTCCGGGAAGCGAAGTGCTTTCCGCCAGCCGCGCCGTATCTGGCATATGTTCACCGGAATCGTCGAGACGACCGGCGAGGTGCAGGCGGTTATTGACGACGAGGGCGGGCGTCGGATGCGGATCGGCGCGCCGTTCGAGGGACTCGACCACGGTCAGTCGATCAGCGTCAGCGGCGTCTGTCTCACCGTCGAGAAGGCGGCCGACGGCGAGTGGTTCGAGGTGTTTCTCGCCCAGGAAACCCTCGCCCGGACGTTCTTCGATGATCTCGACGGTGGTGACCAGGTGAATCTTGAGCGGGCGATGCCCGCCGACGGCCGGTTCGACGGCCACATCGTGCAAGGCCACGTCGATACGACAGCCGAAATCGTCGGTATCGAGCAGGAAGGCGACGACTGGACGTTCACGTTCTCCCTGCCCGAGGCCCATCGGGACTATCTGGTCCAGAAAGGGTCGATAACGGTCGACGGCATCAGTCTCACCGTCGCCGACCGCCGCTCCGAGGCGTTCGACGTGGCGATCATCCCAACGACGTACGCTGAGACGACGCTGTCGGAGAAGTCGGTCGGCGATCCGGTACACTTAGAGGTCGACGTGGTTGCGAAGTACGTCGAACAGCTTGCTTAAGGGTCGAACTCGGTCTGTTCCGGACGAATATCGGTCTCGTCAGGGTCTTCATGTGCACGATTGTACGCCTGCCGATAGGCGCGAATCTTCTTCAGCAACAGAAGCCCGAAGAACGAGTCGTACACGATGACGAAGCCGAAGAACGCCACGAGGAAGTCAACATTGTATATCGTGGCCGCAATAGCCGTAACTGGGCCGGCCAGCGTGTTGTAGACGGCGTGGATGACAGAGGCGATGAGCAACCCTTTCAGGACAATCGGGCCGGCGTCGTCCGGATTGAATTTGGCCAGACCGAGGTAGTAGCCGGCGAAGGCCGAGTAGATGACGTGGCCCGGCCCCGCGAGCGCTCTGACCGCAGTGATGTCGCTGCTGGCGGCGAGTAACTCAACTGTCCCGGTAGCCATCTCGGCGTTTTGGGTGATATACAACGCGTTTTCAATGGTCGCAAAGCCAAGACCCGCGGCAGCACCGTACACCGCGCCGTCGACAACGGTATCGAAGCGGTCATCGCGGAAGGCGTACAGACGCACCGCGAGTTGCTTCACTGTCTCTTCGACAGGGCCAACGATGAGGAAGAAAACAAACACCTGGCCGAGAAACGGGACCAGACCGAACCCGGAGCCGATTGCCTGCACCGGATCGCCCAAGCGGCCGTTGAGAATACCGGCAAAGCCGGCAAACAGCACGCCCAGCAGGAACGTCCCCACGAGCAGTGTCAGCGGCTCCGGCGTAGTCACGTCGGCGTAGTAGATGTAGGCCGCGAGTCCGAGCGCCGGCACGGCGGAGAGAATCGCCATCCCGGCAAACAGTGGCTGGTCGCTGAGTGCGCCGAGGCTCCCGAACGCGAGCTGCAGGAGGAGGATCAGAACGGCCGCAAGGATGACCAGATACCGCAGCATCCGTATTCCGATGTGGTAGAGCCAGTGGGCGAACCGGTCCAGTGTCGACCGGGGCTCCCAAGTCGATATCTCGTAGAGATCAGCAGACCCGTCAGCGTTTGCCTCGACCGGGTCCTGCCGTCGCTTTCCCATGTCTCACGTCTGCATCCCGTCTCACCTAACCGTTTGGTTCGGCTATACCTGAGCGAGCCCTGGGCGGCGGTATGGACGATACTGGGCACAGTCAGGGCAGCCCCGCCGAGACGGACACTTGCAGGAGACGAGAAGCTTTTCGCACGGGGCCACAAACAGGGGTGTATGACGCTACGCGCGGGTGTACTCGCGGTTCAGGGCGATGTCTCTGAACACGGGGACGCAATCGAGCGGGCAGCAGCGGCCCACGACCGGACTGCGGAGGTCGTCGAGATACGCGAGGCAGGGCTGGTCCCGGACTGCGATGTCCTGTTGCTACCAGGCGGGGAATCGACCACGATTTCGCGGCTTATCCACCGGGAAGGTATCGCAGAAGAGATCGAGTCCCACGTCGAGGCCGGCAAGCCGGTGCTGGCGACGTGTGCTGGGCTCATCGTCAGCGCGACCGACGCACAGGACGACCGCGTCGACACGCTGAACGTCATCGATGTCTCCGTCGAACGCAACGCCTTCGGCCGACAGAAGGACAGCTTCGAGGCCCCACTTGACGTGACCGGGCTCGGTGAGTCGTTCCCGGCAGTGTTCATCCGTGCACCGGTCATCGACTACGTGGGCGAGGACATTGAAGTGCTGGCGACGTGGGACGACCGCCCGGTCGCGGTCCGTGACGGGCCGGTCGTCGGCACGTCATTCCATCCCGAACTGACCGAGGACCCACGCATCCACGATCTGGCCTTTTTCGACTCCGTGGAGTCGTAGCGACGGCCTGAAGGCCCCGCTAACCGAACGGCGGCTATGAACGACGACACCGACGACGTTATCGACGAACTGTTCGCTGTCATCGAGGACCGCAAGGCGAACCTTCCCGAAGACTCCTATACGGCGTCGCTGTTCACCCACGAGAAGGGCGAAAACGCCGTGCTGGAGAAGCTCGGCGAAGAGACCACGGAACTGATTCTGGCGGCCAAAGACGACGACACCGAGGAACTGGCCCACGAGTCAGCCGACATCGTCTATCATCTGCTCGTCCTGTTGTCGATGAAGGAGATGGACGTCGACGATTTGCGGACGGAACTGGCCAAGCGACGGTAAGACCACCTCTCGTCAGGTTCAGCGTACGACAGATTGACACTAACACGGTGCATATCAGGGTGTATGGGCCATGTGGCGTCGGGTGTTACAGTCCTCTGTGTCGATGACGAACCGTCGTACGCCGACCTCATCGCGACACATCTCGAACGCAGCGACGAGGCGGTCAACGCCACCGGGGTCATGAGCGCTACAGACGGACTGTCGTATCTGGACGAGCACGACGTGGACTGCATCGTCAGCGACTACGATATGCCCGGTACCGACGGACTGGAGTTTCTAGAAACGGTCCGCGCCAGAGACCCGGACATGCCGTTTCTGCTGTTTACAAGCCAAGGGAGCGAGGCGCTCGCGAGCGAGGCAGTCTCGGCCGGTGTCACCGATTACATTCAAAAAGCGCACGGGACCCAGCAGTACGCCGTGCTCGCGAAGCGAGTCCGAAGCGCAGTTGAGCGAGTCAGAGCCAAAGCAACAGCCAACGCCGCACAGGCACGGACGAAACGGATTCTCGACGCGACGAGCGATGCGGTCCTCGTCAGCGTCGCCGACAGCGTCGTGTACGCGAACCCGGCGGCAGTTGATCTGTTCGGTGCCGCCGACAGCGACGAACTCCGCGACCGAGCGCTGACTGAACTCGTCGAGCCAACGGCGGACGGCGGAGTCGAGACCGTCGAAAGCGTCGTCGAAGACGACCAAACGGCCGGCCAGGTCAGACGGATGATACGGACGCTAGCCGGCAACAGCGTTCAGGCCAGCATCACAGCGTGTGACGTGACCTGGGACGGCAACGACGGCACAGTGTCCGTCATCAGCGACCGGAGCGATACAGACAAGCGCGAGCAGCGACTCGAAGCGCTACACGAGGCCACCCGGCAGTTGATGGCCGCCGAAGTCCACAACGAAGTCGCCGGTATCGGCGTCAACGCCGCCGCAGAGATCATTGGACTCGACGTGAACGCCGTCCACCTCGTCAATGATGACGGACAGTTAGAGCCCGTCGCTGCGACCGCATCGGCCCGGGAGTTGGTCGGTGATCTCCCGACGTTCGAGTCGGGCGACAGCATCGCCTGGCGGGTGTACGAACGTGGCGAGGCGACTGCGGTTCCCGACGTGCGGCTGGAAGCAGACGTGCAGAACCCCGAGACACCGATACGCAGTGAACTGTTTCTGCCACTGGGCGAGTACGGCATTCTAATCGCCGCATCAACCACCATCGACGCCTTCGACGAAGCAGACATCGTCGCTGGACGGGTTCTCGCGGCGAACATGGAAGCGGCCCTTGCCGCCGTCGAGCGTGATAAACAGCTCCGTGACCGTGAGCAGGAACTGTCGACGCAAAACGACCGTCTGGAACAGTTCGCGACAGTCGTCAGCCACGACCTTCGAAACCCATTGAACGTCGCTATCGGTCGGCTGGGTGCATTGAAAGAGGAATGTGACGACGACAACATCACTGCGATAGAGCAGGCACTCGAGCGGATGCAGGCGTTGATAGACGACCTGCTGTTGCTGGCCCGGACCGGCGACAGCATCACCGAGATGGAAACGATAGCACTGGGAACGGCAGTCGAGGACTGCTGGGAGGTCGTCGATACCGGCGACGCGGCGCTGGTGGTCGACACCGACCGCAAGATACAGGCAGACGCAACGCGGCTCAAGCAGTTGCTTGAAAACCTTATCCGAAACGCCATCGAGCACAGCGCCACGGACGAGCAGATGCAGTCTGGCGGTGCCAGCGACTACGACGGTCCGGGCGTGACAATAACGATGAGTGCGATTCCAGGTGGATTCACCGTCTCGGATGACGGCCCGGGCATCCCCGAAGCCGACCGGGAGACGGTGTTCGAAAGCGGCTACTCGACGACGACTGACGGGACCGGATTCGGGCTCTCAATTGTCTCACAGATCGCCGCTGCGCATGGCTGGACAGTCACCCTCACTGAAAGTGACACCGGCGGCGCATGCTTCGAGTTTACTGGTGTCGACGTGGTGTCGGAAGAATAGGGCGCTTAGCTTTCGGGGCGCTACTCGTCGACGGGCGCAAACCGGTGGCGGACGACATCGCTGTCGTCGTCCCACTCGAAGCTGCCGTGGACTTTCTTCATTCGGTTCTTGTACGCAGCGAGGTCCTCTGACCCCTCTCGCTGTGCGTCCTCGTCAGTCATGTCGCCAAGCGTCCGGTGTGTTACGTCTGTCACCTCAAACTCGGTGCCGTCGATATCGAACGTGTCGCCCTCATCAGCGTACTGGTGACCACGGTGCATCTGAGTGACCCGCCCCTCAGCGGCCATCTGCTGGACGTGGTCGTTGGGCAGAATCTCGCCGGCGTCAATCTGTGCCATACCGAAACTGTGTCCGGGACGCTCAAAAACATGACTCGCAACAGTTTGGGGCGCGATTGAACGCGCTTTTACGCTCCGGCCGTCAACGGAACCTATGAGCCATCCCTTCGAGGGTCTGCCGACGACGCCCACTGCCGAGGAGCTCGTGGACAAAGCCTTCTCGCGGGCGTCACGCGCCGGCGGGGCCAAGGACGGGAACGAAGCCCAGCAGTCGATGCTGATGACGGCGTCGAACATCGCCTCCGACAACATGGAGAACGTGGTGACCGCGTGGCCGACGATTGACGACCTCGACCCCTTCTACGTCGAACTCGCCGACGCCGTTGTCGGCGAGGCCTACCCCGCGGACGACGACCCCGGTATCGACGCGCTGAAACAGCACCTTTCGGAGATCTCGTGGGCCGCCGACAAGGTCGTCGAGATCCGCCAGGAGTACGAGAGCCGCGTCGCCCGCGGCGATATCGACACCGCCCGGAAGCTCCGCAAGCAGGCCTTCGCCCGTATCGCCGACGTCGTCGAGGAAGTCGAAGACGACCTCGCCGCCGTCTCGACCGCACACAACGCCCTCAAAGACATCCCCGACATCCGCCCGGACGAGCCAGCTATCGTCGTCGCCGGCTACCCCAACGTCGGCAAGTCGTCGTTCGTCAACCGCGTTACGCGGGCCGACAACGAGATCGCTTCGTATCCGTTTACCACGACGCAGATCCGCGTCGGTCACTTCGAGGACCAGCGCATCCGCTACCAGCTCGTCGACACACCCGGCCTGCTCGACCGGCCACCGGAGGACCGCAACGAGATCGAGTCACAGGCTGTGAGCGCGCTTGAACACCTCGCCGACGCAGTCCTTGTATTCATCGACCCGAGTGGCGAGTGTGGCTATCCGCTCGCGGACCAGCTGGAACTGCGAAACGCCATCGAAGCGCGCTTCGACGTGCCGGTGCTGACCATCGCAAACAAGAGCGACCTCTCGACGGACGTGGAGGCCGACCACTACATGAGCGTCACCGAAGACGACAACGTCGACGGCGTGTTGCAGGCCGCTATCGACGCGGTGGACTACGAACTCGAACTGCCGTTTGACGAGTAGCGAGACGCCGACCATCGGGAGGCGTCTCGAAAACGCCGAGCGGGGAGCGCAGCGACCCACGAGGGTACGGTTGCCGTCGCGAGGCTGTCGTCATCGGAAGATGACGTGTAAAAACGGCCAAGCAGAAGCCGCAGTGGTGAGTAAGAACGGCTTATTCTAGTTCGTACGTGACACTAACGGAGGCGTCGACAGTGACATCGCCGGGCTGGATGTTCGTGCGTCCGCCGGCATCACTGGCAGCCATCGCTTCCGCGTACACGACGGGGCGGCCGTGGTCGCTGGTCTGGACCGTGACAGCGTCACCGACGGATCGATCCTCCGCAGCGGCGACGACTTCGGCGTCCGTCCGAGCGTTGTCCATAGCGGTCGTCAGGGCTTCTTCACGGGCGTCCTGTCGCGTCTCCTCGCTCAGTGAGTAGCGCACGCCCTCGACACGATCCGCGCCGGCGTCGACTGCGGCATCGATGAGTGTCCCGGCAGTCGAAACGTTGCTCGTTTCGGCCTCGACGGTGTGGATCGCCACGTAGCCCACCTGTTCGCGACCCTCTCGACTCTCCTCGTACTCGGGGCGGATCTGGAACCGAGAGGAGGTCACGTCTGCGCCCTCGGCTTCCAGCGCCGACGTGATGGCGTCAGCGTCGCCGCTGAGGTTGTTGCGCGCCGCTTCGGCGGTCTCACCGCGGCCCACGGCGGCGACGGTGACAGTTGCACGGTCGGGCGCGCGTTCGACGGTCGCATCGGCGTTGACGCTCACGGTCGAATTCGTTGACGGTGCGACGGTTCCAGTATCCGCGAGTGCGAATCCAACGCCACCGGCGACGAGCAATGTCAGCACACCAGCGATTGCGAGTGGTCGTGATACCATATCATCTCCGACACACCCAGTGGTATTTATGTCGTCGAACGCTCAAAGTCGGTTTTGAGCGTCAGCCGTTCCGTTCAACAGTGACATAGTGAACTTCCGTCGCAACGTCTCGACCGGCCGCGTCGTCAGCCGCGATATCGATCTGGTCGGCAAGCAGTGGTTGCTCCGCATCCGGCGGCAGACCGACGGTGACAACGACGCGGCGCGGCCGCTGGAAAATGGCAGTGTTCGTCGACTCGACTTCGACCGACAGGACACTCGCCGGCGGGTCGACGCTCCCCTCAATGCCCTCGCGGATGTCCGACTCCGTCGTCGCTCGCTGGTAGGAGTCCAGCGTCACGCCGCCCAGAAACGCCGACAGGACGAGTATCGAGACGGCGAGAACGCCGATGCGTTTGACGGTCGCCGACCGCGCGTTGCTCTCCTGAAACCAGTGTTCCGGGCGGTAGCCCTGATACCAGAGTCCGACGAGCACTGCGAGGTTGATCGAGAGGACGTTCACCAGCAAAAGCACGGCAGACCCGAGACTGACGAGCGGCTGGCCCCAGGCTATGCCGATGCCGACCGTAGCCGCCGGCGGGATGAGTGCGACGGCAATCATGACGCCGACGAGTGCCGTCGAGACGCCGCTGGTGAGGCTGACAACGCCGGCCGCACCAGCACCGAGTGCGACGATAAGCGAGAGGAAGTCGGGCGCGACCCGCTCGCGTATCTGGCCGACCGAGGTCACGTCGGCGAGCGGCGGAATGACGTTGGCGTACCGGACGAGCAGGGCGAAGGCAGTCGCGCTTGCGACGGCAAGTCCGAGCCCGATAGCCTGGAGTTTGACGCCACGGGCGAACATCTCGTTGTCGTCGACGACGGTCCCGACGTTGGCAGTCATCGCCGGCCCGATGAGCGGCGCGATCACCATCGAACCGACGACGACAGCCGGGGAATCGAGCAGGAGCCCGGCAGTCGCGATAATCGCGCTGATGATGGTCATGAGCGCGTAGTTCGACAGTGAGGGGGCGAGGTCCTTCGCTTTCGATGTGAGCTCTTCCCGGGCGATACGGTCCTCGTCTTCCTCCTCAGCGTACGTCTCCTCTAGCTCCTCGAACTGGCTAGAGATGACAGTGTTCGCGTCCACGATGACAGTATAGCCGTCGTCGCTGATACCGACATCCCGCAGCTCTTCGAGGACTGGTTCAAGCGCGTTGGTCGGGACTGGGAAGGTGACGACAGCGGTGAACTCCCGACCGCTCGTCTCGTCGGTAAGCACGTAGTCGATGCCCTCCTCGGTCAGCACGCCCAAGACGGCATCGCGCTTCCCGGTCGGAATCAGTAGCTGTACCAGCCGCACGGCTCCGGCTGGGACCGCCGACAATAAAAAGGCGGCTAGTCGGTGGGTCGCAGGTACAGAGCAAGCGGGAAACGCGGTCGTGAATCCGGACACTGTCGGTCTCTGCAAAACGGACGCGCTTTTCCCCGCTGGCGGAGTATACGGGGTATGTTCGAATCACGACCAGACCGGGACGCCGAGGTGGTGCTCATTGGTCGGTCAAACGTCGGGAAATCGACGTTGATGCGCGAGATAACGGGCCACACGTTCGACACGGGCCAGCGGCCCGGCGTCACGCGTTCGCCAAACCACTTCGACTGGGCCAGCGCCGACTTCGTTATCAGTGACCTCCCCGGCTTCGGGTACATGAAAGGCGTCCCCGAAGATGTCCGTGAGGAAATCAAGACCGACGTGGTTCAGTACGTCGAGCGAAATGCCGAGCATATTCTCGTCGGTATTCTCGTCGTGGACGGCAAGTCGGTCATCGACATCATCGACCGCCACTCCGGCCCCGACGAGATTCCACACGACGTGGAGATGTTCCATTTCCTCCGGGAGGTTGGCGTCGAACCGGTCGTCGCCGTCAACAAGATGGACAAGGTCGACGAGAAGGATGAGCGGTTGAATGAACTCTGTGATCGGCTCGGATTGCACCCGCCGTGGCAGCAGTGGCAGGAAACTATCGCACCGATCAGCGCAAAGCGCGGCACCACCGAGCCGCTGAACGAGACCGTCCGACACCACCTCCATGAGGCCCAGCGGGACGACCTGTTTCAGTTCTTTTAAGCGGCTAAACCGTTCATAACCCAGCCTTACCCGAAAATCCACCGCGTGACAGCAGGACACCGGCGTTTGCCATCATGCTTTGTCCCAGAACATATGTGCGACTTTCAAGCACTAATTATTCATTAGAAGTGAACCATGGCATCTTGTCGTATATATAACAATATGCAGTAGTCGCGTACAGACGAGCACGATGAGTCAGATGATTGTCTATCTCGGTCCGACGCCGGGCCAGCATCTATCGAGGTGGCTATGAACCAACGCTCGTATGACTTCTTTGGCGACGTTGTCGTGACTGTTCTCGGGGACGGTGGGCGGACGAGCCGGCAGTATCGGAAGATGTACGATCAGTTCGAGACCGACACGCCCGCGAACGACCCCGACATCGTCATTGAGGAGACGACAGACGAGGTCCACGCGGAGGTCGTTCTCGGTGACCCCGACGACCATTACGCTTGGACTGGCGATGAGTTCGTCATCCGAAACGGGGCGGACTTCATCGCGGTCACGCCGGGCTGGCAACACATTCGAGTGACACGCGGTTTTGAGCCGTTTTACTCCATCTATCCGGTCGAGTTCCGTATCCGACAGCAGCGGGCTGCGCGACAGCAGGCACTGATACACGCGTCAGGCGTACGACTCAACGGCCAGACGACGCTATTCCCGGCCTGGCGCGGAGCCGGCAAGACCAACACGTTGCTGTCGCTGTTGCGCGAGGGTGCGGACTTCCTCTCCGATGACCGGCTCTGGGTCGGCGCGGACGGCACGGCTGTCGGCTACCCGCTCGGTGTGAACCTCCAGCCGTTCAATATCGAGTCGTTCCCCGAAATAAAACGACAGCACGACACAGAGCGGGACCGACTACGCAGTGAACTCCACGGGTTTATCGACGAACGAGTCGATAGAGCCGGTTCGTTCCCGGAAACGGTACTCAACTTCCTGAACGAGACGTTTCTCGGCGACGACAGCCGGGATTTCACGAATATCTCAGACCTGTATCCCCGTTCGGAGCACGTTGAGCAATCGACGGTCGACAACGTCGTGTTCCTCCAGGCCGCACCAAACGCTGACACAATCACTGTGGAAGGCATCTCGACCGACACCGCGATGTCGGCCACATCGTCTATCTGTAACTTCGAATGGGATGGACGACTCAGGGAATACTTCCACGCCTACGATTCACTCGTTGATGACGGTTCGATGGTCGCCGCCCTCGATGCGGTCGTCAAACAGGAGCGAGCGACGTTCCGGGAACTGTTCGACGACGTCGCGACCTACCGCGCATACATCCCCCGGAAACGGGACTGGGGCGACCACAATCTCGACACCGCCATCGTTGAGGCCGTCGAGTCGCTTGACTCCCCGCGTGTGATACAGGCCATGGATTGAGCCGAGTATCGTATATGCGTCGTGAAAACGGAATGAAACCGCGACATAACCTGAGAGTGACATTGAACCCCCCGGCTATGAGTAGATGGATAGTTGCGACAAAGCGTTCCCGTTGTGATAGCACCGAAAAGCAACGGCATACTCGCAGTAACCGAGCAATAACTAATCGCCGTTCAGCGAACGGGTCTGTGTTCGAGAGCCTAGCAATGTATCGATTATATGCCGAGACGGCCGACCGATGGCAGACGCGAGAGTCCCATCGTGGCGGGCGAGACAACGGATGGATCATAAGGAAGCAGTCGGGTTGCACCCTGACTCACCGCAGGATCTGTGCCGGGTGTGCGTATGGACAATAGCGACAGGTTCGAACGGTCGGCCACGACGACCAGACGAAGGGTGCTCAAAGGCATCGGTGCTGGCGTGAGTCTCACCGCGCTGGGAACCACTGTCAGCACCGGCCAGCAGTCAGACTACTGGACGGTTGTCGCACTGCCGGACACGCAGGTGTACGCCAAAGAGGGGACGCCCTACGCCAAGGATCAGACGCAGTGGATCGCCGACAACGCGGACGCGGAGAACATCGCGTTCGTCAGCCACGAAGGCGATGTGGTCGACCACGGCGACGACGACGCGGAGTGGCAGTACATGGATGCGGCCATGTCCACGCTCGATGGAGTGGTCCCATACGCTACCGTGACGGGTAATCACGACTACGCGACACTGTGGGACCGGAATTCCTCTATTGCCAAGTATCGGGAGTATTTCGGCCCGTCGCGGTACGATGGCCGGGACTGGTTCGGCGGGGCAGGCCCGACCAACGGCGACGAAGATCGAGACAACCTCAGCACCTACCAACTGTTTTCTGCCGGCGGCTACGACTTCCTCCATCTCGCCTTAGAGTGGGAGCCGCCGGGAACGGTGGGCGACCCGTCGACAACGCTGGGCTGGGCTCAGAGCGTCCTCGACCAGTATCCGAACCGGGCAACGATACTTACGACGCACTCGTATCTCCGCGACGAGCCACAGCGACGGACCCGAGAGTTGCAGGAAGCGAGCGAGGTCGGCAATACGGGTCAGACCGTCTGGGAAGACCTCGTCTCCCCAAACGGTCAGATATTCATGATTCTCTGTGGCCACTGGCACGATGGGGCGGGCAAGAGCGGCGGGGAGGCCCATCAGGTGTCGACAAACGGCGACGGCACAGCAGTGTACGAGCTGCTTGCGAACTACCAGTTCCGAAACGACGGCGGGCATGGTCTGCTTCGCCGCATCGAGTTCCGTCCGGGGGACGGTTCTGACGCCCCGGACCGGATCCAGGTCCGGACATCCTCGCCGAGCACAGACGAGGAACAGACCGACGACGACTCGCAGTTCGGGTTCGACCTCGACTTTGACGCCCGGTTCGGTTCGTCGTCCAAGACACCGGAACCAACGGCAACACCCGAGACGCCAGACGGACCGACGGCGACATTCCAGCAACGGACCGATGGCTACAGCGGGACGACTGACACGGTGATACGCGCTGCCGATCCAGAGGCGAGCTACAGCACTGCTGAGACGCTGTCTATCAGCGGCGGCGGCCCGGAGGGCTCGGGCAGTAGCACGCAGGCACTCCTCCGGTTCGATGGTATCATCGGTACAGACGGCGGGCAGATACCGCCCGGATCGGACGTGAAACAGGCCACTGTAGCGCTGGAAACATCGGACAAGGGTGATGGCGCAGCCGTCCACCGACTGCGAACAGACTGGAGCGCCGATTCAACGTGGGCGTCGCTGGACGGCGGCATCCAGGCGGACGGGTCCCAGGCCGTCGCCGATGCGGTCACACGAACCGATGCGGTAGAGACAGGTGAGACTTCGATTGATGTGACAGCGAGTGTGGAGGCATGGGCAAACGGTGCACAGAACGCAGGATGGGTGTTTCGTCCGCTCGGAAGCGACGGCTGGGATATCCAGAGCGCCGACAGCGACAGACCACCAACGCTGACCGTCAGCTACACCCCCGGAGAAACCGTGGCCGGCGATGCCGACGGCGACGGTGACGTTGACACTGGCGACGTAGACCGGATCCAGCGGTCGGTCGCCGGCGAGGACAGTGATATCGACCGGGATGCGGCAGACATCGACGGCGACGGTGATGTCGACATCGGCGATGCCGTTGCCGCCCAGAACTTGGCGGGAGGGGACCAATGAGAGCCAGCCGAACGCTTGTTATCGCCGTTGCCCTGACGGTCGTAGTCGGAACGCTCCCGGTGGCGGTCGCCACACTGGCACCGGGATCTGCAAGCGCGATTTCGCTCGGTGACACAGTTTCGGGAGCGCCCGACGACGCGATCTCCGTTGCGCCCGGTGAAACAGTCACCGTGCGGGTCTGGGCCAACACAACAGCAGTGCGTGGCTACCAGACCAACGTCACGTTTGACCCCACCATCGCGGAGATTGACAGCGTTGCCGGCAGCGACGACTTTGACAGCCCCGTCACGAACGTGAACAACGAGGCCGGCTGGGTCGCGTTCAACCAGCTTCGGTCCGAGGAGACAGACGACCCAGTTCTCGCCGAAATCACCCTCACAGTCCCGGCGGATGCGACCGGGACTACACAGCTCGCCTTCGTCGAAGCGGACACGAAACTGTCGAACAGCGACGGCGAGACTGTCGCACCTGAAGCGTTCAACAGTATTGAGCTACGTGTCGACAATGGTTCGGCGACTCCGACAGACACCGCGACACCGTCAGAAACGGACACGGCAACGGCTACGGAAGCAGTGACCGACACTGATGGCGGCGAAGATGGAAACGGTACTGACGGGTCTGATAGCAGCAACGACGGCGGTAGCAGCGATAGCGACGATGATGATGACAACGACAGTGGGGGCGGAGGCGGTGCTGTCTCCCCACCTGAACCATCGTTCTCAGTCATAAACACGTCGCTCAACAGAACATCGGTCGCGCCTGAACAGTCGGTCATGGTGTCCGGAACCATCGAGAATGCCGGTGACAGGGACGGGACGTTCGAAGCGCGTATCTATGATAACGGAACAGTGACTGGGAGGAATGCGAGCGTTGAGGTCCCGGACGGAGAACAGCGGCAGGTGAACCTCACAGTCCGGTTCAATACATCTGGTGTCCACGCCGTGAAACTCAACACAACCAGTGTGGGTAACGTAACCGTTCGAGCGGCAAACAGTACTACGAATGGGACGACGAATTCAGCCGGAAACGAGACCATGACTGAGACAGCAGCTAGGACCGTATCATCGACGCCAGGTTCGACAGCGTCGGCCACTGTAACCGACACCGAGACGGCCACCGCATCGCAGACTGCTGCACAGACGACAGCCTCGGACACCGGGACCAGCACGACAACGCCCGTTTCGGATACGCAGACGGCAACAACGGACGGCTCTGGCCCCGGCTTCAGTCTCACCGCCGTTGTCGTCTCGCTATCGCTATTGCTTGGCTGGCTCGGCCATCGACGGGACGGGAAGCAGTGACTCACGACGGCCGCCACGGCTACAGATAGCCAGTCGTTTCGACCACAGTCTACACGGTGAAAAGCTCAGCCCGGAAGCGGGTGTTACGACAGCCGGTTTTTGCGGAGAACATTCCTACGAGAAAATACCAGACGACCATGCAGATAGGGTGAGAGGGCCGCGTACCCGCAACAGCAACGATATGTGATCAGCTCGAAGTTCGCAGTACGCCAAGTGTGACGCTGTCGCTGCTCCATCGAATTCTACATGACGAAAATCTGGTATGGACTCGCCGGGATTTGAACCCGGGGCCTCTTCCTTGCGAAGGAAGCGATCTGCCACTGATCTACGAGCCCGCGTGGTCTGCCACTCGAACGCGGAGTTATAAAAACCCTGCGCGTGAGAGCGGCCTTCGATAGCGATTCACACTGTCCCGGCCAGCGGTTCGGACGGGTGGCACACCGACGCTGTCGCGAAGCGACAGCCCTCGGGGATCAGTCCTCGAGGACGATCTCGATGGAGACGTCGTTGGGAACCTGGATGCGCATCAGTTGGCGCAGTGCCCGTTCGTCGGCGTCGATATCGATGAGCCGCTTGTGGACGCGCATCTCCCAGTGTTCCCACGTCGCAGTCCCCTCACCGTCGGGGGATTTGCGGCTGGGAACCTCCAGCGTCTTGGTTGGGAGCGGAACCGGACCGGAGAGTTCGACACCGGTCTTGTTCGCTATCTCCCGCACGTCCGCGCAGATGTCGTCAAGGTCCTCGGGGCTTGTGCCCGCGAGCCGAACGCGTGCCTGCTGGGACATACGTTATCGCTCGTTGACGCTGAGGACTTTGCCGGCGGCGATGGTCTGACCCATGTCGCGGATAGCGAACGATCCGAGCTCCGGGATCTCGGAGGACGGCTCGATGCTGAGTGGCTTCTGTGGGCGGACCGTCACGACGGCGGCGTCCCCGTTCTGGATGAAGTCGGGGTTCTCCTCGGCGACCTCACCGGAGGACGGGTCGATCTTCTTGTCGATGGACTCGACGGTACAGGCGACCTGTGCCGTGTGAGCGTGGAAGACCGGCGTGTAACCCTCGGTGATGACGGACGGGTGCTGCATCACGACGATCTGGGCCTGGAAGGTCTCGGCGACCGATGGCGGGTCGTCAGCCGGACCACAGACGTCACCGCGTCGGATGTCGTCCTTGCCGACGCCACGGACGTTGAACCCGACGTTGTCACCGGGCTCGGCCTTCGGGACTTCCTCGTGGTGCATCTCGACGGTCTTCACTTCACCGGAGACATCAGACGGCTGGAAGCTGACGTTGTCGCCGGTGTTCAGGATACCCGTCTCGACACGGCCAACCGGGACCGTCCCGATACCGGAGATGGTGTAGACGTCCTGAATCGGCAGTCGGAGCGGCGCGTCCGTCGGCGGCTCCGGAGCCGGCAGGTTGTTGAGTGCTTCCAGCAGGATTTCGCCGTCGTACCAGTCCGTGTTCTCGGATTCCTCGGCGACATTGTCGCCTTCGAACGCCGAGAGCGGAATGAACTTGGCGTTGTCAGGGTCGAAGCGGACCTGCGTGAGGAGATCCTTGACCTCTTCGACGACCTGCTTGTACTCAGACTCGCCGTAGTCGACGAGGTCCATCTTGTTGACACCGACGACGAGTTCGCCGATGCCCAGGGTGCGGGCCAGGAACACGTGCTCCTGAGTCTGCGGCTGGACACCGTCGTCGGCGGCGACGACCAGGACAGCGTTGTCTGCCTGGGACGCGCCGGTAATCATGTTCTTCACGAAGTCGCGGTGACCAGGACAGTCCACGATGGTGAAATCGTAGGCGTCAGTGCTGAATTCCTGGTGGGCGATGTCGATGGTGACACCACGCTCACGCTCTTCGGCGAGGTTATCCATGACGTAGGCGAACTCGAAGCCGCCCTTGCCCTTCTCCTCGGCTTCTTCCTTGTGCTGTTCGATGACGTGCTCCGGTACCGATCCTGTCTCGTACAGGAGTCGGCCGACGAGCGTGCTCTTCCCGTGGTCGACGTGGCCGATAATGGCCAGGTTCTGGTGTTGTTCGTCGCTCATTGTTATCTCTCACGCGCAGAGGCGCTGTATCGGGTTTATTAGCTGGTGGTTCATAAAACGATTTCGAAAGCGTGTAAGCGTCAGGCCGTCGCTTTCTTGCGATTCGGCACTCCATGGCATGGTAGTATGGCACCTGATAGCTTGGGCAGAGAAACAACCGATACCAGCAGTCACAGCCGAATTACTGTCTTTTGGAGTGGCAAGCAGACTAGTAGCTGTGAAAGACTGCGAATGCAGAGGGCAATGTGGTCGCGCTGGAAATTCTGCTATCCCGTTACAGTCGACCGATATCAGCGAGTACCGCGCTCGCCGTCTCCGGCCCGCCAGCACCGCGGCCGGAGATGTTGAGCTGGCCGGCGTGTTCAGTCTCTAGCTGGGCAATATTCCGGGTCCCGGAGACGGCAAGCGGCGCGTTGTCCGGAACGAGCCGCGGGCCGACACGGACGGACCCCTGAACGACCTCGGCGATAAGCCGGACGGTCCGACCGTCCGCCCGCGCGAGTTCGAGCGCGCTGCCGGAGATTTCCTGAATCCCAGTCACTTCAGCGTCGTCGAGCGTGTACTCCGTTTCATCGTCTGACAGGACGTTCGCGATGATGACGCCTTTCAGCGCTGCGTCAGTCCCATCCACATCGAAGGTCGGGTCGGCCTCGGCGACGCCCAGATCCTGCGCTTCCGCGAGGACGTGCTCGTAATCGAGGCCCTCGGTCGCCATCCGCGAGAGGATGAAGTTCGCCGTGCCGTTGAGCACCCCGCGGACGGCAGTGATATGGCTCGGGTCAAAGTCATCGATGGTCGAGAGGACCGGCATCGCACCACCGACAGTCGCCTCGAACAGCACGTTCCCCTCGCTTTCGCGTTCCAGCGCACGAACGTCGGCGTACCGCTCGGCGACCGGACCTTTGTTCGCCAGCACAGCGTGGCGGTCCCGCTCGAGCGCGGCTTGGATATGGCCGAAGCCGGGTTCGGCGTCACCGAGCGTCGTCGGCGTCGCCTCGACAAGCACGTCGTACTCGGCCGAAAGCGCGTCCTCGGGTGCATCGTTCCCGACCACGCCGTCGGTTCGCTTCCGGTCAAGCACTGCAGCAGTGTCGATACCGGCGCTATCGACGACGGCGCTACTGGAGTCAGCGAACGCGGTGACCGAGTGGCCGTGATCGCTCGCCAGTTCGGCGACAGAGGAGCCGACGGCGCCGGCTCCGATAACGGCGAGTCTCATGCCTCACCTCCCGCGGCGAGCGGTTCGATGACGTGGAGTCCCTTCTCGTCAGCAACAGCACGAATGGCGGCCATCGTCTCATCGACCGCCCCTTCCTCCGTCGCCAGTCGGATGCGCGCGCTGGAGGCATCGTCCGTGCCCTCGGGTGCCGACAGCGAGAGATCGGTTACGGTCGCGTCCGTCGATTTGTGAATCCGCGAGAGCGTATCAGAGAGGTCGGTGTTGACGAGGTGGCCGGTAAGAATGATCGTCAGCGCCTCGCTGTACTGCTCGGCCCCGGCCTGAATGACGTTGATGCCCGCGTCCCGGAGTGCATCGACGATTCCGTCGAACCGATCGGGGGACGCCTCCAGGTCGACCTCCACGGGGATGTGTCCCCGCGGGGTCACGTTCCCCCGCTCGTGGAAGATAGAGAGGAGGTTCCCGCCGTTGTTGGCGATGGGCTCGAGCGCCCGCAGCAGTTCGCCCGGTTCGTCGACCAGTTCCAGCCGAACTGTGTAGGACCGTACCTCGTCGGTCGAGTCGCTCATCGCCCGCTCACCTCCTGAGTATCTCGGCTCATTGTGGATGACTCAGCAGGGGCACGTATAAGAAACCGTTCGTTTGGTCTCAGGGCAGAAAGCGGTCGTACAGGTCGTCGATCCACTCGTTGTACGCCTCGCCGCGAGTCGATCCCCAGGGGTTACGTGAGAAGTAGTACATCGCTGCGAACATTCCCGCAAGTGTCAACGCCAGCCCCGTCGGGAGGACGAAACTCCAGATGAGCGTCGACGTACCGGCGATGACAGCAGCCACGAGAAGGTCCACAATCTGATGCAAGCGGTCACTCATGTCAAGCCGTTCAACGCCAGTAGACCTAAACGTGGGGCACAGCCGGTACTCGTGACGGACACAGACACCTGAACGCTACGTTTTTTTGCCTAAGGACAGAGCGATTCGCATGTGTACGCCCTCCAAACTGCATCAGTGTCGATAGGCGGAGCGTTGCTCGTCTTCGGGCTTTTCGCCGTCATCGGAGCGGGCATCGGTGCACTCGGGAGTGCAGTCGCACAACGACTCTCGAATCCCGTCGCTAGATACCGGCAGTTGTTCCTCGGCATCGTTCTCCCGTTCACGCTGCTGTCGTACGTCATCTTTCTGTTATTCGGACTCGGCCATTTGATTGCCGGCGGACAGACCGGAGTCGTTGGAGCGGTGCTGGCGACGTTCGCCGAACTGCTCGCCGCTGGCATCGTCGGGCTGGCTGCCTACGCGCCGGCTGTCCCGGGCATCCGCAGCGTTCGGGATATCAAACTCTCGACCAGTCAGGCGGTCATCCGGATGGGTCGGTACATCCTTGGAATCACTCTGCTGGTGACTGTCGTCGTCGCACCGCTTGAGTCCGGACTGTCGTCAGTTGCACTGTTGGCTCTCGTTGCCGCTTTCGGTGTCGGCGTACAGATCATTTCCCCGTGGTTCATCCCGCTAGTGCGGTCGGTAGATGATCCGGACGACCAGACAGCGGAAACACTAGACCGACTCAGAGAGCGCGCGGGACTGACCGTCCGCGACGTTCGGGTGTTGGATACAGAGCAGGAAGGAACCGCGAACGTGATTGTCCGCGGAGCCCCAGGCTACCGTCGCCTGTTCGTGACGAGCACGTTCCTCGACGCGTTTGACAACGAGATGGCAACGGCCCTGCTCGCAGTTCAGGCTGGCCGTCAGGAGGCCCGTGTGCGTGCTCGACTCATCGGCGGCCTGCTCATCGCGCTGGTCCCGGTGTTCGTGGCACTGGCCGACATCGGCCCGCTGTGGCCCCTCGTCGGTGTGAGTCTCGGACTCATCGTCGTCAGTCAATGGGTCACTCGCCGCGGTGTCCGGACAGCCGACGACTACGCGGCCGAGCGCGTTGGCCCGGATACCGTCGCAGATGCCCTCGAACGGTACGCCGACATCCACGACATGGAGCCGCCCCGACGGCGACTCGCGAACCCGCTCTCGAAATCGCCGCCGCTAGGGAACCGAATAGACCGATTGCGGGCGCAGACAGAAGCACAGTAGCGGAAGACAAGTTCGAACGCAACAAAATCAGACGGAGCGGAGGTGACACGCATACCGCGCGAGCGGAGGGAGCGCGGTTTCACTCCGAGCGCGTTCGTAGAACGCGACTCGGAGGTCGTTTTTAGCGTGGATTTTTACGAACCCGCTCCCCGCAGCGCGCTCTATGAGCGCGCGAGGAGAGGGGGTGACGTAAAAAGGTACTTAGAAGTAGTCGATGGCCGGGTTCAGTTCCTGCTTCATCCCCTTGCGCTCGCGGATCTCGCTGATCTTGTCAGGCTGAAGGTTGTCGGCAAGGACCTGGAAGCCAGCGTTCTCGGTGTTCCAGGAGGCACGGCCCTCAGTGGCGGAGCGGATGTCCGAGGAGAAGCCGATCATCTCGTCAACTGGGGCGACGCCTTCGACGACCATCAGGTCGCCTTCCTGGTACATGTCGTCGACGCGGCCACGGCGGCCCTGAATCTCGCCGCTCGCAGCGCCCATGTGGTCGTTGGGCACGTCGATGCGGACCTGCTGAATCGGCTCCAGCAGCTTGATACTGGCGTCAATGAGGGAGTTGTGCACGGCCTCGCGGACAGCCGGGATAACCTGGGCCGGACCGCGGTGGATGGCGTCCTCGTGGAGGCGAGCGTCGTGGAGACGGATGAGCGACCCCTGTACCGGCTCGGACGCGAGCGGCCCGTCGTCGAGGGCTTCTTCGAGACCTTCGATGACGAGCTCCATCGTCTCGTTGAGGTGCTGGATACCCTTCGTCTCGTCGAGCAGGATGTTGGTCCCGTGGATGTGCTCGATATTCTGGGAGTCGTCCTTGTCCATGCCGGCCTCCTGCAGCGCTTCACGGCGCTCCAGTTCTGGCATGTCCATCGACGCTTCGCCCATCTTGATTGTCTCGACGATGTCCTCGCCGAGCGGCTCGATGCTGATGTAGAAGCGGTTGTGGTTGTTCGGCGACCGACCTTCGACTTCGCGGCTGTCTTCCTGCGGGGCCTCGCGGTAGACAACAATCGGCTCACCGGTGTTGATCGGGATGCCCTGGTTGCGCTCGATACGCTGACCGATGACTTCCAGGTGAAGCTCACCCTGGCCGGAGATGAGGTGCTCGCCGGTGTCCTCGTTAATTTCGACCTGGATGGTCGGGTCTTCCTTCGCGACCTGTTGGAGCGTCTCGATGAGCTTCGGCAGGTCGTCCATGTTCTGTGCCTCGACGGACTTCGTGATGACCGGCTCCGAGATGTGCTCGATGGACTCGAACGGCGTCATCTCTTCGCTTGAGACAGTGGAGCCAGCGATGGCGTCCTTGAGGCCCGTGACGGCGGCGATATTCCCGGCGGGAACGTGCTCGACTTCCTCGCGCTCGCCACCCATGTAGATACCGACGCTCTGGATCCGGTTCTTGCCCGCGGTTCCGGAGACGTACAGCTCCTGACCCTTCTCCAGCGTGCCGGAGAAGACACGACCGGCGGCGATCTCGCCGGCGTGAGGGTCGACACCGATGTCAGTAACCATCAGGACGACTTCGCCGTCCTCGTTGACCATCGCCATGTCCTCGGCGAGCTGGGATTCGGCGTCGCCACGCCAGATACGCGGAACGCGCATCGGCTGGGCGTCGACAGGGTTGGGGAAGTGCTCACACACCATGTCGAGCACCACGTCGGACAGCGGCGTACGCTCGTGGAGTTCTTGGCGGTTGTCGTTGCGCTCAAGCTCCATGATTTCGCCGAAGTCCATGCCGGTGCGCTGCATCGACGGCATCGAGACACCCCACTTGTACAGCGCGGAGCCGAAGCCGACAGTCCCTTCCTCGACAGAGACCGTCCAGTCCTCGATGTCGTCCATCTCCTCGGTCATGCCGCGGATAAGGTCGTTAACGTCCTGGATGACCGCGAGCAGGCGCTTCTGCATCTCTTCGGGGCCTTCCTGAAGTTCGGAGATCAGGCGGTCGACCTTGTTGATGAACAGCGTCGGCTTGACGCCCTCACGGAGCGCCTGCCGGAGCACCGTCTCGGTCTGGGGCATCGCGCCCTCGACGGCGTCGACGACCACCAGCGCGCCGTCGACGGCACGCATCGCACGGGTCACGTCGCCACCGAAGTCGACGTGGCCGGGGGTGTCGATAAGATTGATGAGGTGGTTCTGGTCCTCGTACTCGTGGGTCATCGAAACGTTAGCCGCGTCGATGGTGATCCCACGTTCCTGTTCGTCTTCTTCGGTGTCCATCGCCAGCTGTTCGCCGGCGGTGTCGTCGGAAATCATGCCGGCACCAGCCAGCAGATTGTCTGTCAGTGTCGTCTTTCCGTGATCGACGTGAGCAGCGATGGCGATGTTCCGGATGTGCTCCGGATCGTCCATCAGTGTCTCACATTCTTGGACGATTTTCTTACGTCGGCCCATTATACAGCTTTCTATCAACAGCAGGGTCAAAAGGATAGTGTTTCACTACGGCCGTGACCGCTCGAAATTCGGCCGTTCGCGTGGCATGGTCTGGCATTCCGACCCGTCGATAGCTAAAGGCGTATGCTCAGCGATTATAATTATTTGCAGGCAGATGAGTAATGATTGCAAAGGTATTAGCGCCAGCCAGCGGACGGGAGCGTATGACTCGACAGCCACACATAGACACGGTCGCAGTCGATACTGAGACGGCGTCAGCAGTAGGGGATGTCACGCTCCCGATACACCTCTCCTCGACCTACGAACTGGCCGGGCTCGACACGGACCTTTCTCTAGAGGACATCGACCCGGGGGAAGGAGAGTTCCTCTACTCGCGACTGTCGAACCCGACCCGACACGGCCTCGAACAGGAGTTAGCCGCGCTCGAGGGCGGAGATCGGGCCTATGCGTTCAGCTCGGGGACGGCAGCCGTTGCGACAGCAGTGTTCTCACTGGTCGAGCCGGGTGACCACGTCGTTGCGTTTGATGACCTGTACGCGGGCACGCGGCGAATGTTCGAAACGCTGTTCCGGGATCAGCTTGGGGTCGACGTGGAGTTCGTCGATGCGACCGATGTCGACGCTGTAGCGGCCGCGATGACACCGGCAACAGAACTAGTCTGGGTCGAGACTCCGACGAACCCGGGTATCAGACTGTGTGACATCGACGCGATTGCGGCCGTCGCTGCCGACTACGACGCGACGGTCGGCGTCGACAACACTTTCGCAAGTCCGTACTTCCAACAGCCACTGTCACTCGGTGCAGACCTCGTGGTCCACAGCACAACGAAGTACCTCAACGGCCACAGCGATGCTGTCGGCGGCGCGCTGATTACCGACGACCCCGAGGTCGCCGAGCGGGTCGAGTTCCGCCAGCAGATCGCGCTCGGGAATATGCTCGCCCCGTTCGACAGCTATCTCATCTCGCGGGGCATCAAAACGCTGGGCGTCCGGATGACTCGCCACGAGAACAACGCCATGGCCCTCGCGCAGTACCTCGAGGACCACGAACGCGTCGAGACAGTCCACTACCCGGGGTTAGAGATCCACCCGCAGCACGACCTCGCTCGCGAGCAGATGCAGGGCTTTGGCGGCGTGCTCTCGTTCGAACTGACCGGAGACATGGCCGACGCAAAGCGCTTCCTCGAAGCGTTAGAGACGGTGACGCTGGCAGTCAGCCTTGGCGGCGTCGAAAGTCTGGCGGAGCTTCCGGCGGCGATGACGCACGAACCGCTCTCACCGGCGGCACGGAACGATCTCGGCATCTCTGATACGCTCATCCGCCTTTCGGTGGGGATCGAGGACGTCGAGGACCTCCGGGCCGACCTGGAGCGCGGTTTCGCGGCGCTTGAGTCCTGAGCACTGCGTGCGAACCCTGCCCCCACCCGTGGATTAATAGCTCTGTGGCCCATGAGAATGTGACACATGGATGTGCACGTGCAGGGTGGGCCGGCCGAACCGTTTCTCGGAGCGAGGGACCTCTTCTCGACGGAACACGACCTGAAACGACCAGTGACTGTCCGGGTCCGGGAGGACCCTGACGAGCGTACCCGCGTCAGCCACAGCGATGACGCTCACAGGCTGACAATCTCCCGTCAAGCCGCGACGAGCGCGATGGCCCGCGAACTGGCGTTACACGAATACGCGCACATGCACCACCACGAACGCGGACATCCGTCACACACACAATCGACGCGGGAAGCCATCTACCTCGCATTGGCGGGGCGCTCGGTCGAACAGCGAAAGCTCACGCACTGTTACCAGATCGCCAACCACATGAAAGACGTCTACGCCGACGACATCTGGATGCCGGTGGTGCCCGGCGACAAACTGGTGCCGTTTCTGGAAGCCAGCCTCGCGGCTGCCGTCGCGGACCGGCCCGACGACCCACCGACATGGGACCGCTCGGCATCGCCGACTCGAGTGCGACATCTAGGCGAACCGGCCGCACGGCTGACACCAGCTGCAGACCCGGATATCACAGCCGTCAACGCGGCGTTCGCCCTTGCGCTGTGTGAGCGCCACGACCTAGTCGAGACGGACCACCGGCTGTACGACCTCGCCCACGCCGCGGCCCAAGACGCCGAATCGATCGACCTCGCGGAGTTCAAGCACCACTTCGCAGCACTCGCGCCCGAGCCGGACGAGTCCGAGTTTCGGAAGGCGCTCGTCGACGTGACTCGCGCGTACGCTGGCGGCGGCGGCCGCGCAGCAGACTGAAGCCGAATGCGCTAGTGCTGTCTGATTCACTGACGATCGGTGTTGTCACACGCAGGCGATGGCCTCGTTGCCGTCGACTGCAGGCTTCGCTCATGCGCGAATGTAGATTAGCCGGCAGAACTGTTTTTGCGTGGACTTGTGAACTAGTTGACCATGACTGAGGCGCTTCGCGGCCGGCATCTCGACGGCGAAACCGATGTCGTCGGCGAACGGATCCGGGTATTACACATCGACGACGATCCCGACTTCGTGGCCGTCGCAGCGGATTCCCTAGAGGCCGCGGACGATCGAATCTCCGTCGAAACCGCGACCAGCGCACGAGACGGGCTTGACCGGCTCGCCCAGAAGGGATTCGACGCTGTCGTCTCCGACTACGATATGCCGAAGATGAACGGCGTCGAACTGCTCGATTCGATTCGGGAGACAAACCCGGATCTACCGTTCATTCTGTTCACCGGCAAAGGGAGTGAAGAGGTAGCCAGCGAAGCCATCTCGATGGGTGTAACCGACTATCTACAGAAGTCGTTCGGTGTCGAGGTGTACGAACTGCTGGCCAACCGCATCGAAAACGCGGTCTCTGAGTACCGCGCGAAGCGACAGGCCGCCGAGTCAGAACGCCGCGTCCGTGAACTCACTGAGGCGACTCATGATATCCTCTGGGAGTTCACCGCCGACCTGAGTGAACTGCTCGTGATCAACTCCGCCTACGAGGATATCTGGGGCCGGTCAGTTGCCAAGCTCCGGGAGAACCCCCACGACTTCCTGAACGGGATCCACCCCGAGGACCGTGAACTGATGAAAGACACGATGCAGAGCCTCATGGATGGCGAGTCGGCCGATGTCGAATGCCGTGTCAACGCAGCAGAAGAATATCAGCGCTGGGTCTGGATACAGGGCGAGCCGATCACGAACGACGCCGGTGAGATAGTTCGTGTGGCCGGATTCGCTCGTGACATCACCGAGCGGCGGAACCGCGAGCGCGAGCTCGAAGCCACAAAGAACCAGCTCGCGGAGCACAACCAGACGCTCCGGACACTCTACGAGATCAGCGCCGACGCCGACGCCTCGTTCGAAGAGAAGATACAGGCAGTCCTGGACCTAGGCCGGGAGCGTCTTGGGACCGCTAGCGCGTTCCTGTCCTCGAATGATATTGACCGCGATGAGTTCACCATCCGCTATGCGAGCGGAAGCGATGACCGACTCAAGCCGGGAACTGTCACGCCACTGTCACAGTCGTACTGCCGGAAGATGATCGATACAGGGAGCATCATGGCAATCGCGGAGGCACCCGAAGAGGGGTGGGCCTCGGACCCGGCATACGAACGCTGGGAATACGAGACGTACATCAGCGGCGAGGTCCGTGTCCGTGACGCACATTCAGGGACGCTCTGTTTCGTTGACCGGGCGCACCGCGAGACACCGTTCACGGAGGAAGAAAAGACGTTTGTCCATCTCGCAACGCAGTGGGTGAGCTATGAACTCGAACGCCAACAGCGCGAGCAGCGCCTCGAGCGGTACAAAGAGTACACGGACGATATGCTGGATGCCATCGACGACGTGTTCTACGTCCTCGACAGCGACGGCCGCTTCCGGCGCTGGAACGAGAGTCTGCTGAACGTGACCGGCTACTCGGCCGCGGAAGTAGCTGGGACCCACGGAACCGAGTTCTTCCCGGAGGAGTATCGAGACCTCGTTGCGGCCGCTATCGAATCGGTGTTCGAGGGCGGAACCACCCGCGTGGAGATACCGTTTGTTGCGAAATCCGGGGACCGGATTCCCCACGAGTTCACGGCGACCCGTGTCGAGGACCCTGACGGGAATCCGATGCTGGCCGGCATCGGCCGAGATATCACCGAACGGAAGGCACGTGAACAGGAGCTTACGCGGACGAAGGAGCTTCTCGATCAGGCCCAGCGGATCGCGAGTGTCGGCGGCTGGGAGATAGACGTGACGACTGACCCACCGGAGTTGACGGCGACAGGCGAGTTCTACCGACTACACGGCTTGACACCGGAGGCGGAGATGAGCATCGAATCTCTCGTCGATCTGTACCATCCCGACGACAGAGAAACGATCATGGCTGAGTTCCATCGAGCAATAGAAACGACCGAAGGGTACGACATGGAGGTGCGCATCGAGGACGACGACACGTACCGGTGGGTCCGAACACTGTGTGAACCGGTCACCGAGAACGGCGACGTTGTCAAGCTCCGGGGCTCGGTTCAGGATATCACTGACCGAAAGCTCCGGGAGCGTGAACTTGAGGGTGCACGCGAACGGATGGAGATCGCGCTGGAGACCACCAATGCGGTCGTCTGGGACCGCGAGTTCGAGTCCGGCGACCTATCGTACTACCCCGGGTCCGAGACACTGTACGACACTGACATCGAGTCGCTGGACGAGTTTTTACCGCTGGTCCATCCAGAGGACCAGGCAGACGTGGCGGCCCGCATTGAGTCGGCAGCCGAAAGCGGGACGTATGAAGCCGAATTCCGGATCATCTGTGACGGCGAGGTCCGCTGGATAGAGGCGAAGGGGCGCGTCGAATCCGACAGCGACGGGACACCGGTCCGAGCAATCGGTATTGACCGGGACATCACTGAGCGTAAGCGCCGCGAGCAGGAACTGGAAGAGACGAACGAACGCCTCGAAGAGTTCACTAGCATCGTCAGCCACGACCTCAGGAATCCGCTGTCAGTCGCCGAGGGGCGCATCGAACTGGCCCAGCAGGAGTACGATAGCGAACACCTCGACAGCGCCAGTGACGCGCTCGAACGGATGCGAACGCTCATCGACGACCTGCTCGCGACCGCACGCGATGAGCAGTCGCCGGTTGACGGCGGCGTAGTGGCGCTCACGGACGCGGCCGAACAGTGCTGGCACAACGTCGAAACCAGCGACGCCAACCTCACTGTCGAGACGGACGCCGTTGTTCGTGCCGACAGGAGTCGATTGGAACAACTGCTTGAGAACCTGTTCAGTAACAGCGTGGAGCACGGCAGCGACGACGTGGCAGTCACCATCGGAGAACTTGACGATGGCTTCTATGTCGAGGACGACGGCGAGGGTATCGACGAGGAAAACCGGTCACGCGTGTTCGAAACAGGCTACTCGACATCGGACGCTGGAACCGGATTTGGGCTCTGGATCGTCGCGGAGATCGCCGATGCCCACGACTGGACGGTGACTATCGACGAGAGTAGCGAGGGCGGCGCACGGTTCGAGATTACCGGTGTCGATATCGTGGAGTAATAGCGTAGCGAAGCCATCAGTTGTACTCAGTCGTACGCAAGCGACTGGCTAGACCGGGACAAGCGGCGACACCGCCAGCGCGATGCCGAGGGCCAGTACCGGGTAGTCACGACGGTCGAATGTGAGCGGCGGAAGCGTCGGGTTCCAGGCGAAACAGCGGGCCCGCAGGGCGACCGAGAGCCGGTCTGAGCGGTCGAGCGTCCGTTCCAGTGACCGGACGGCAAGCAGCCGAACGCGGTCCCGGAGCGGGCGGGCCTCGCCGCCACGGGCGTGGATCGCGTCGCGCACCTCTCGAACGTCAGCGAGCACCAGCGGGAATAACCGGACGACAAGCGCCATCCCGATGCCGAGAATCTGGCCGGGCTTCCCGGGTATCAGACGCTGGACCGCCGCCCGCGTGTCCCGGACCGGCGTCGACGTGAGGTAGGCGGCGCTGACGAGCAACACCGGGAGGACACGCCCGACGTGCAAGGCAGAGCGGAGCGCCGGGTCGATCCGAAACCACGGTGGGCCAAGCGCCACGCCGGCGACGAACGGGGCCAGCGCCAGCACTGCGAGGACGACCCGATACGAGTGCAAAACGGCCAGTGGCGAGAGCCGCGCCGCCGCGAGGGTACCCAGTGCGAATGCGAGCGTCCCGAGAAGCCATGGGAGCGTGGGGTGAGCGACCGCGGCAATAGCGAGCCCGAACTGGACCAGCAGCTTCGACCGTGGGTCCAGCCGATGCGCAAACGTCGTGCCGGGTCGGTAGCTCAACATCGCGGGTCTCGGATGCCGAGGTCCGGGAGGGTGTCGAGCGCTTCGGCTGGCGACGCATCGAGAACGACCTGCCCCTCGTGCAGCGCGACGACGCGGTCGGCCCGCTCGTGGAGGTCCCGGAGATCGTGCGTGACGATGATGACACCCGTGCCATCAGCGACCAGCGCGTCGAGGTGGTCAAGCACTGACTTCCTCGCCGGCCAGTCGAGTCCGACGAGCGGTTCGTCGAGCACGAGGTAATCCGGCTCCATAGCGAGTGCGCCGGCGATGGCGACGCGGGCCTGCTCACCGCCGGAGAGAGCGTCGATACGGCTCTCGGCGGCACCACCGAGGTCGACAGCGTCGAGCGCCGTCTCGACCCGGCGGTCGATCTCTGTCCTGTCGAGCCCGAGGTTCTCCGGGCCGAAGGCCACGTCAGCCGCTACGGTCGCAGCGACGAACTGGTCGCGTGGGTGCTGGAACACCATCCCGATGCGCGTCCGGGCGACGACGGGGTCGTCCGTCACGTCTGTTCCGTCGACAGTGACCGTTCCGGCGTCGGGGGCCAGTAAGGCGTTGAAATGCCGGACAAGCGTCGTCTTACCGCTCCCATTGGGCCCGGCGAGCAGACAGTACTGGCCAGCAGGTATCGACAGCGTCACCCCGTCGAGGACATCGACATCGCCGTACCGATAGCGCAGGTTGCTGACCTCGATCATCAATCGCCGAGGTACCCACCCTGCACGATGGCGATCGCGATACCGAGCTTCAGGAGGTCAAGCGGGATATACGGAGCCATCACAGCGGCGGCGCGAGTGAGTGGTAGGCCAGTTACGAATGACATCCACGGGATGCCGATAGCATACACGACGGCAACCGCCGCGGTGAGCGCGACGACCTGCACCGGGACAGAGAGGTTCACGACCGGTTTCGGCGCTATGCTCCGGTGCGCGATGGCGCCGGCAACGACCGCACCGACGAGGAAGCCAACAAGGAAGCCGCCGGTCCCCTGCCCGGCAATGACGTAGCCCAGACCCGCGTTCGCGTTCGAGAATACCGGAGCGCCGGCAATACCGACAAGCACGTACAACAGCAGGGCGACGCCGCCCCACAGCGGCCCCAACAGCAGGCCGGCGAAGAACATCCCGAAGGGCTGTAGCGAGAACGGCGGTAGCGTCCCCGGGAGCGGGATAGATATCTGTGCGAGCGCCGCGGTCAGCGCCGCGAGCAGCACCGCCTTCGTGAACAAGCCCACAGTGTCGTCATCAACGAGGTCGACAGATTGCTCTGTTGCCATGGGTCTCCCTCTCTCGTCAACTGAAATATAGCCAGTGGTTCACGGAGCGCGTTTCCGCTGGCCGCCCGCGTCGTTCACTCGGCGGGCGTGACGCGCACGAGTACGTCGTCACGCTCTCGCGGGAATCCGTCGCCAGCCCGCCCGTCGCGGTTCGACGTGACGAGGTACAGCCCGCCGTCTGGGCCCTGCTCAACGTGGCGAATCCGACCGAGTTCGTCGGCCAGCAGAGAGTGGGTCGTCGCGGTGTAGGCGTCGTCGGTCCAGTCCGCGTCGTACACCTCGGCGTCGGCACCCGGTGGCAGGTCCGCACCGGCCGGTGTTAGCGTCGTCATGAGGAGTTTCTGACCCTTCAGGCCACCGGTGAGCAGTCGGTTCCGGAGCAAGGGCACAGCATCGCCGGTGTAAAACAGCGAGCCGGCGGGTGCCCACCCGCCAGTGTTGCCCGTGTTGGCGAGCGGCCGCCGGACCTCGGGGTCAGCATCGAGGTACTCCGCGTGCTTGCGAGTGTCGGGCCAGCCGTAGTAGCCCCCAGCTTCGAGACGGTTGAGTTCGTCCCGTCCGGTCGGGCCGTGCTCGGAGGCGACGAGCGTCCCGTCGGGGAGCCAGGCCAGTCCCTGTGGGTTCCGGTGGCCGTAGGTGAACACCCGCGGGTCTCCGCCCAGATTTGGGTTCCCGGGCGCAGGGTTGCCCGCAGGCGTCACGCGGAGGACCTTCCCGCCGAGCGAGTCGGTGTCGGCAGACAGTTCGCCGTCGCCCGCGTCCCCCGTCGTAATCCAGAGATAGTTCTCGGGGCCGAACGTGAGCCGCCCGCCGTTGTGTATCTTGCTCCCGGGAATGTCGCCGATGAGGACTGACTCCGTGGCAGCCGGGTCCTCGGCCGACACGTCCATCGCGACGACCCGATTGACCCGTACGTCGTCGGCGGTCATTGTCGTGTAGTAGACGTACACCACCGGCGGATCGGGATAGGTTGGGTGTGCGGCGACGCCGAGCGTGCCGCCCTCACCGCCGGTGACCCACCAGCTGTCGTCGCTTGATTCCGCGTCGATGACCTCGGCCGGTTCAGTGACTGTTCGAACGCTGCCGTCCACGAACGAGAGGACGCGTCCGACCCGTTCGGTGAGAAACAGCGTTCCGTCCGCGGCAAACGAGAGGTCCCACGGGATTTCGAGGTCTTCTATGAGTGGTTCGGTGGCGAGCGGCGTGTCAGCCGGCGACGTGGTCGGAGCCGTCCAGTCGGTGTCGGGAGACTGGGTACGCTCGTGGCTGAGGGATACGTCGTAGCGCTCCAGCGCCCGGGTCGGGCCTGCCGCCGTTGTAGTCGTCGGGTCCGGGGGCTCCGTCTGTGTCCCGGACTCACCGCGACAGCCGGCCAGTACAGTCGCTCCGATACCGCCAAGCGCGGCGAGATACTGGCGGCGGGAGCGGGCGTCACGGCAGGGGTTTCGCATAGATTTCTCTGCCGAGTATGGAAGAATAAAGATGTCGGAGACAGCCGAGTTAGCGAGCGGCAGCCGCGACGCGTTCTTTCTCTTCTTTCTGGTTGACGGCGTAGGTCTGGACGTCGTCGTTAGCAGCACCGATGAGCTGCTGTGCGAGCGATTCGGCGGCACTCGTGGTGGTCTTGAACGAGCCACCGTAGACGCCCTCAGCGAGGAACTTCAGGGCCTGGTCGACGCGGCGCTGTGGCGCGACGTCGACGGCCTTCGGGACCGAGATACCACCGTATTTCAGGCGGACGGTCTCCTCTCGGGGGGCGCTGTTCTCGACAGCACTGACGAGCACCTGAATCGGGTTCTCGTCGGTGCGCTCGTGAACGATTTCGAACGCCTCGGTGACGATGGAGGTCGCAAGCTGTTTCTTGCCCGTGTTCTCGTCAGTCTGCATCAGGCGGTTGACCAGCCGCTCGACGATGCTGATCTCGCTTTTCTTGAACTGCTTGTCCGCGTGTCGCCCCATCGTGTGGGCGATCGGCGTGACAGTGATGTAGCGCTCGGTCGAGGGGTCGGAGTACTCGATGTCCGTGATTTCCCACTCGCCGAACAGCTTCGCGCGGGCCGTCTCCGACTCGCTTTCCTCAGCCGCGTCAGCGTCAGCTTCGGGTGTGTCTTCTGCACTCATGGTTATCGGACCGGTTTCTCCGCGTTCCCGCGAACGAGTTCAATAAGGGAGACACCGTTGACCTTCTCGACCTTGTAGTTAACACCGGAGAGGTCGCCCATCGCGCGGCCCTTCGCCCCGCCGATACCCGCGATCGTGACCTCGTCGTGCTCGTCAATGAAAGAGATAGCGCCGTCACCGGGACAGAACGCGGTGACCTGCTTACCGTTCTTGATGAGCTGGACGCGGACACACTTCCGGATAGCGGAGTTCGGCTGCTTAGCCTCGATTCCGACTTTTTCCAGTACAATACCTCGTCCCTGGGGCGCACCCTCGAGCGGGTCGGACTTCTTGCCCAGGCCGCGTTCGCGACGCGCGTAGTCAGTGTCGGACCACCGGTGCTGCTGGCGGTCCTTCTTGAGCTTGCGCGCGGCGTACTTGCCGTTCGCCATAGTAGGCACTGGTACCTTTCGGAGGTACTTAAGACTCCTCTTTCGGACTCAGCCGGTAGCGTTGGCGTGTGTGGCGTTCTGTGCCATAGACGGGTCAAAAGTGCGGTAGATAGCGCGAGGGAAGGGACACGACAACGGGAAAGAAGCGGTCAACACGATGTTTCCGTCGGGGTATGACGCTCAACGCAACACGCTACCATCTGTCGAGAATCCGCGCTCTGCGACGTCGACCCCGCACAGGAGTCGACTAACACTATCGGCGGCAACCGTTTCGATGGGGCCGACAGCCTGAATTGACAGGCCCCTTCACAGCCGTGCAGCCGACAGTATGCACGTCAGCGGCTACAGGTCCCGTGCCACAGCCCGTCAACGGGGAGATAACGCACGTTCTTGGAATCAGGTGTGATAACTGGGTAGGTGGTTTCTAGTACCGGCGCTTGGGTTATTCAGACAGACCCGCCGTAGTAGCTATGAAACTTGAACAACGTCTCCCAGATGTCGTCCGGCAAACGTATCTCCGGAAGCTGGCGCTTATCATTCTCTGTATTGCCCTGCTCGTTGCAGGTGTTAGCGTCACCGCGGAGCGGACGGTTGCAGACGAACTGACAGAACAGCGCGAGAACGAACTGCAGACCGGCACCGTCCAGACAGCGGCCACGACAGCGGACTGGGTTCGGAGCCAGCGCAACGCCGCGCGAACCCTCTCGACGCTGTCCGACGTTCAGGAGGGGAGTCCGACGATGATCCGTGGCGCGTTACAGCGGCAAGCGTTCTACCAGCCGGACTCGGTGTACGCCATCCATTACGTCAATGAAGAGACTCTAGAAATCAGGGAGTCGTCGCTGAGCGACCGACGCGAGACATCGCTCCGGACGGATGACTTCGCATGGGAGGGCGAGAGCCTCTCGGTCACCGGGTCGAACTCGGTCGATATGTCGAAAGTGTACACCTACGATGGGGGGAAGTACATCGCCTTCGCGAGCCCGGTCGCTCGAAGCGACAAACTCGTGGTCGTGGTGCATAACGTGACCGCACGGACGGCCCAGTTCCGCAACTCCATCGACGGCGGTGAAACGCGGATCGTCCGACAAGATGGGACGGTCCAGTTCGCCGAGGACGCCTCGACCATCGGCACGCAGTACAACGTCTCCACCAACCTGACCGCACTCACAGCGGAAAACAGCGGCGTGGCCCGGAGTGGGTCATACCTGATCGCCGCGGAGTCTGTCGATGACACGCCGTGGATCGTCGTCAAGCAGGCCCCGAAATCGACCGCCTTCGCGCTCCGTGACAGTATTCAGGGGAGCTTCGTCGCCATCATCGGCGTCTCGCTGGCCGGGTTCGTGCTTATCGGTGTTCTCGTTGGTCGCGGCATTATGCAGTCACTCAGACGGCTCTCAACGCAGGCAGAAGCGCTCGCGGTGGGGAACTTCGACACCGATATCCAACAATCAGATCGCCTCGACGAGGTCGGCGACGTCCAGAACGCCTTCTACGAGATGAAGACGTATCTCGACACCGTCGCCGCACAGGCAGACGCGCTCTCCAGACAGGCGTTCGACGACCCGGCGCTCGATGAGGACGTCCCCGGCCAGCTTGGAGCGTCGCTATCGAGTATGCACGGTAATCTCGAATCGTTCATCAGCGACCTCGAACAGGCCCAGCAGGAGGCCGAGGAGTCCAAAGCGGAAGCAGAAGAGATAGCGGGAACACTCGAACAGCAGGCCGAGGAATTCTCGGCCGTAATGCGGAAAGCAGCCGACGGCGACCTCACCCAGCGCCTCGATACTGACACTGACAACGATGCGATGGCCGATATCGCCGCCGCGTTCAACGATATGCTCGCCCAGCTCGGCCAGACAGTCATGCGTATCCGGGAGTTCGCCGACGACGTCGACGGCTCCGCCGACCAGATCACCGCGAGCGCTACTGAGGTCCGTGGCGCCAGCGAGGAAGTCAGCGAATCCGTGCAGGAGATCGCCGACGGGGCGGAAACGCAGTACGAGAACATCGAAGAAACGGTCGACGAGATGTCGGGCCTCTCCGCGACGGTCGAAGAGGTCGCAGCACAGGCCAACGAAGTCGCGACCACATCGGACGAAGCTGCCGAGATCGGCGAAACCGGCAGCGAGCGCGCATCGGAGGCCATCGAAGTGATGAACGACATCGAGACGCGAGCAGACGAAACAATCGACCGCGTCGAGTCCCTCGACGAGGAGATGGAGCAGATCGGCGACATCGTCGACCTCATCGACGACATCGCTGAACAGACCAATATGCTTGCTCTGAACGCCTCCATCGAGGCCGCGCGGGCCGGTGAAGCGGGTGAAGGGTTCGCCGTCGTCGCCGACGAGATCAAAGGCCTCGCACAGGAGACGACCGAAGCCACCGAAGAAGTCTCGACGGTTATCGAGGATGTGCAGGACACCACCGGCAACGCCGTGACCGACATCAGACAGATGGGCGACTCCGTCACGGACGGCATCGATACCGTCGACGACGCCATCGAGTCGCTTGAGGCCATTGTCGACCGCGTCGAGGAGGTCAACGACGGCATTCAGTCCATCAGCGACGCCACCGACGAACAGGCCGCGACGACGGAAGAGGTCGTGGCGATGACCGACGAGGTCGGGACGATCAGCGAGGAAACCGCTTCTAGCGCCGAGAACGTTGCCGCCGCGGCGGAGGAACAAACCGCGACTATCAACGAGGTCACCAGCGGTATCGAATCCCTGTCCGATCAGGCCGGCGACCTCAGCGAACTCCTGCAGACGTTCGATGTCGATAGCGGACCCTCGCACAGCGATACCGACGTGTACGAGCACGACGCGTCGGACGTCTCAGTGGGCGACGACTGAACGCAGTCGCTTTCCGGTAAGCTTTAGAAAAAGACGATACGAGCGGGACCGCCCCGCTCAGGTCAGTTCGATGCCGTCGATTTCGAAATGCCGCTTGGCCAGTTGCCGGGCGGCATCGATGTTTCGGCCTTCACGGCCGATAGCGGCCCCGCGGTCTTCCTGTGCCACTTCGACGTAGGCGACGGTGTCGTCGTTCTCCGAGACGGTGACGTTGTACACCGCGGCCGGCGCGAGCGCGTTAGCCACGAAGTCCTCGGCCGTCTCGGCGGCTTCGACGAGTTTGACCTCGCGTCCCAGACGCTCTTCAACACGCTCAACCGTCTGGCCGCCCGGGCCGATGGCGTCAGCCATCTCCCCGCGTTTGATCAGATACACCACCTGGTCGTGGTCTTCGTCGACGACGCAATCCCGGACGGTGACGGCTGCCTCGTCCTCGAAGAGGGCGACCAGTCGACGTGCTTCGTCCGAGAGTTCGACCCGCATCAGTCCTGGGTCGTACCCATCCGGAGGTTGACGTCACCGGTGCCAAGTTTGATCGGCTTCCCGACGATGACATTCTCCGTGACGCCGTCGAGTTCGTCGACCTCGCCGTGGATGGCGGCGTCGAGCAGGTGATTGACCGTCACCTCGAACGCTGCACGGGCGAGCACGGAGTCTTTCGACCCCGAGATGCCGTGGCGGCCGATGGACTCGATGGTCCCCTCGTTGGTCATGATGTCGGCCACGAGCATCAGGTGCCGGACGTTCACGTCGTCGAGCCCCTGCTCTTCGAGCGTGTTCATCGTCTCGTTGATAAGCGTCTCGCGGGCCGCTTCGACGCCGAGTTCCCGGTAGATCTCGTGGATGTTGTTACACGTTGTCCGGGAGGCGTCGACGCCTTCGATGTCCAGCACTTCGCCGAAGTCCGAGCCCTCGGTGTAGAGGACAAACTCCTCGCCGTTGTCGGTCTCCTCCTTGCGGATAACGACACGGGTGATTTCCTCAATCCCCTTGAAGACGATCTCCCGCAGCTCCTCGACCAGTTGCAGCAGGTCGCGGTAGCTTGGTTCCTCCGGGCCGAACTCGATGACCGTGCCGGCCTGCCGGGTCGAGACACCGAGGTTCGACTCGATGGTCTCAGCGATCTCCTCGGCGATGGCGTCCGTGTCGTTGACCGTCGGCCACCGCTCCAGCAGCGTGTCCTCGTTGAGGTCGATCTCGACGAGCATGTCTGCGACGTTCGTCGAGATGTCACCGAGCGCGAGGATGCGCGTCGCTTCGATCTTCCAGACGACCTCGTGGGCACGCTCGCGGTCCGTGGCGTACTCCTCGTCGAGGTGGACCGTCATCATCGGCGTGTCCGGCGTCTTCCGGGCGTCCACCAGCTCGATGAGCCGTGGCAGGCCCTGCGTCACGTCGATCTCGGCGACCCCCGCGTAGTGGAACGTGTTCATCGTCATCTGCGTTCCCGGTTCACCGATGGACTGGGCCGAGACGGTCCCGACCGGGTCAAGTGGGTCGACGCGCGTGTCGAGGTAACGGGTCTCGACAGCCTTGGCGATGCGGTCAGCGTCGTCGACGCCGACGCCGCGTTCGTCGATAGTGCTGTACACTTCGTCTTTCAGCCGTCGGGGCAACTCAGTGTCCTCGACGACGGCCTCGATGTCTGCTGATACGTCGTGTGCTGTCATTGTTAGTCGTCACCCTCGGCCATCCACCAGTCGTCGGCGTGCTCCGAGAGGTTGGTCCGCTCGGTGCGGGTCCCGAGGAAGCTCTCTTTCTGTTTCTCGCTCTCGAACTCCTCGTCGAGGACGCTGTCGGCGATCTGATCGACATCCACGATATCGCCGTCCTGGTTCGAGGACACGTCGACCGGCGACGTGCCGTCCTCGCCGAACTCGAACTGGACGATGGTGTCCGAGGTGTCCCGGACAGTCCCATCGTACTGCGTTTCGAGTTCCGAGAGGGCGTTGATGAGGCGGCGCTGCAGGTACCCGGATTTCGACGTCCGGACAGCCGTATCGACAAGCCCCTCGCGGCCACCCATCGCGTGGAAGAAGAACTCCTTCGGGCCGAGCCCGGAGCGGTAGGAGGCCTCCACGAAGCCGTGGGCGTCCGCCGACAGGTCGTTCTCCTCGAAATGTGAGAGGGTGCGGTTCTCGTAGCCGCGGTTGATCCGCTCGCCACGGACTGCCTGCTGGCCGACACAGCCGGCCATCTGGGTCAGGTTCAGCATCGACCCACGCGCACCGGATTCGGCCATGATCACGGCCGGGTTGTCCTCGCCGAAGTGGTCCTCGGCGATGTCACCGGCGGAGTCACGTGCCTTGCCCAGCGTCTGCATGATCTTCATTTCGAGCGTCTCGTCGACGGTCCGGCCGGGCAGCGATTCGAGCTCGCCGCGGTCGTAGGTCTCGATGAGCTCCTCGACGCGGTCGTACGCGCTGTCGATGGCGTCGTTGATCTGCTCTTCTGCTTCCCGCGGAATCGACTCGTCGTCGATGCTGATGGAGAACCCGAAGTGCATGATCGACCGCATCGCCAGCGCCGAGACCTCGTTGACGAGAATCCGGGCACGGGTCCGCGAGTAGTCCTTGGCGATGGTGTCGACAATTTCGCCACCGAAGGCACCGACGGCGTCCTCGTCGATAGTACCGCCGGTCATCTGGCCGTCCTCGACGACGACAGTGTCGCCAGCGGAGGACGTGAACTCTAGATTCAGGTCGTCGGGCAGCAGCTCCGAGAACAGCGAGCGGCCGGTCCAGTACTCCTCGCCGCCCTCGTCGACGCCGTCGGCCTCGGGCAGTTCGTCGATGCGGGTCGCCCGGAGCAGGTCAAGCGCCTGCGTCTCGTTGAACTTCGGATTGGTGTGAGTCAGCAGGTAGGTCCCGCTGATGTGGTCCTGAATCGCGCCGATGATGTTCTCGCCAAAGCGCGGGGAGAGCATCTGTTCCTGCACACGCATGAGGACGCGGGCCTCAGCCCGGGCCTCCTCGTTTTGCAGCGCGTGCATATTCATCTCGTCCCCGTCGAAGTCAGCGTTGTACGGCGGACAGACCGTCGTGTTCAGCCGGAACGTCTTGTACGGCATCACGACGACCTCGTGGGCCATGATGGACATCCGGTGCAGCGACGGCTGGCGGTTGAAGATGATGATGTCGCCGTCAACCAGATGGCGGGACACTTCCCACTCCGCTTCGACCTTCTCTGCGAGTTCCTCGCAGTTCTTCTCGGTCACCTTCAGCCGGCGGCCATCCGGCCGCTTAACGTAGTTCGCGCCGGGGTGTGCTTCAGGCCCGTTGGAGACGTACCGTCGCGCTTCCTCCAGGTTGCGCTCGGTGACGTTCATCGTCTGGGTCATCTCCTTGGCGACCCGGTCCGGCACACCGACCTCGTTCAGCGAGAGCGTCGGGTCCGGCGAGATGACGGTACGAGCGGAGAAGTTCACGCGTTTCCCGGACAGCGAGCCACGGAATCGGCCCTCCTTGCCTTTCAGGCGCTGGGAGAGCGTCTTCAGCGGCCGGCCGGAGCGGTGTCGCGCCGGCGGCGTGCCCGAGATCTCGTTGTCCATGAACGTAGTGACGTGGTACTGCAGCAGTTCCCAGAGGTCCTCGATAATCAGCTGTGGTGCACCCGCCTCGCGGTTCTCCATGAACCGCTGGTTGATGCGGATGATATCCACGAGCTTGTGGGTGAGGTCGTCCTCGGAGCGCTGGCCGTTGTCCAGCGTAATCGAGGGGCGAGCGGTCACCGGCGGCACCGGCAGCACCGTCAGAATCATCCACTCCGGCCGGGAGCGAGCCGGCTTCATGCCTAGTACTTCGATGTCACCGTCCGGGATGTCTTCGAACCAGTCCCGGATGTCGCTGGGCATCAGCTTGTTCATGTCCTCCTCGGTCAGGTCGACCGACAGCGCCTTCTCTAGGGCCTTTCGGTCTTCCTGCCGGGGTCGGAACTCGCCGCTGAGGATCTCCTGAACGCGGCTGCTGTCGATGCCGGTTTCCTCGGAGAGGTCGATCGGTGAGATCGGCTCTTCGGACTCCTCCATCGCGGCGGCGATCCGCTCGGGGTAGTCTGAGGCCAGCACGTCCTGAACCTCGTAGTAGGTAGTCGGCTTCTCGTGTTTGATGTCGTACTGCTTCTCGCCACAGAACGGACAGCGGTCCTTCTTTCGGGCCTGCCGGATTGCGGCCTTTGTCACGTCGTTGAGGTCGCGACCGAGGTCCTGGGTCCGTGTCAGTCGGTCAGCGAACTCATCGCGCTCGTGCTCGTCGAGACAGAGCCGGGAGCACTCCCGGCAGGTCCCGCGCAGGAGTCGGCGGATGAGCTTCGCGAAGCCGACGTGGATGACGGGGGCGGCGAGTTCGATGTGGCCGAAGTGGCCGTTACACGACCCGCTGTGTTTCCCGCAGGTCTTGCACTCCAGCCCGGGGTCGATGACCCCGAGTCGCGGGTCCATCAGCCCCATGTCGATTGGGAAGCCGTCGTCGTCGTACGTGTCGGCCGTGATCACTTTCGTGGCCGACATTTCCCGGTACTCCTCTGGGTCCATCAGCCCGAAACTGAGCTGACCGATTTCCTGGGGTGTCTGTTGTGAGCTCATACTGCGTCCTCCAGTTCGATCCGCGGGGCGATTCCGAGCGCCTTCATTTCGTCGAGCAGGAGCTTGAACGCGTAGGACATCTCGACCTCGTGGATGTCGGTCTCCTCCTCACAGTTCGGACAGTAGATACGCCGCTGTTCGACGTTCTCGACGGCGGTCATCCCACACTGCCCGCAGACGTTGATCCACTCGCGGTCGGACTCATCGAGCAGGCGCTCCTTGAGCGCCATCGCCGCACCGTGCCCGATGAGCACGTCCCGTTCCATCTCACCCACACGGAGGCCACCTTCGCGGGCGCGCCCCTCGGTCGGCTGGCGGGTGAGCACCTGCACCGGCCCGCGCGAGCGGGCGTGCAGCTTGTTCGAGACCATGTGGTACAGCTTCTGGTAGAAAATGTCGCCGACGAAGATCTCCGCGTCGATCTTCTCGCCGGTGATACCGGAGTACATCGTCTCCTTGCCGCTGGAGTCGAAGCCGTGCTCTTCGAGCGAGCCACGGAGTTCCTCCTCGTCCTCGCCGGTGAAGGCGGTGCCGTCGACACGGCGGCCTTCGAGCGCTCCAACCTTCCCGCCGATCATCTCCAGAATGTGGCCGACGGTCATCCGCGACGGCAGCGCGTGCGGATTGATGATGAGGTCCGGGACGACACCCTCCTCGGTGAAGGGCATGTCCTCCTGCGGGGCGATGTGGCCGACGACACCCTTCTGGCCGTGCCGTGAGGCGAACTTGTCCCCGAGTTCGGGGATGCGTTCGTCACGCACAGAGACCTTCGAGAGCTTCGAGCCGTCTTCGCCTTCCATCAGCGTAACCGTGTCCACGACACCGGATTCGCCCGAGCGCATCGTTACGCTCGTCTCCCGGCGCTTCTGTGGTGAGAGACCGCCCATGTCGTCCGGCTCTTCGAGGAACCGGGGCGGACTGGTCTTGCCGAGCAGGACAGCGTTCTCGCCGACCTTCGTCTCGGGGTTGACGAGGCCGTCGTCGTCAAGGTGCGTGTACGCTTCCTCACCGCGTGCGCCGCGGACCTCGTCGTCGGGAATCTCGAAGCGGTCCTCCTGACCACCGGGGTAGCGCCGTTCCTCGCCCTCGTACGTACGGAAGAAGTGCGAGCGGGCGAGCGCACGGTCGACCGACCCCTGGTTCATGACGAGTGCGTCCTCGATATTGAACCCCTCGTAGCTCATCACGGCGACGACGAAGTTCTGTGCCGCGGGGCGGTCGTCGTAGCCGATCTGTTCGGTGGTCTGGGTCTTGACCATCGACAGCTGCGGGTAATGTAGCAGGTGCTGGCGCGTGTCCGGGCGAATACGGTAGTTCGCCGACGGCAGGCCAAGCGACTGCTTGATCATCCCCGACCCCATCGTAATCCGGGGTGAGGCGTTGTGTTCGGGGTAGGGAATCATCCCGGCACCGATACCGAACATCAGCTGCGGGTCGACTTCCAGGTGCGTGTGGTTCTCGGTGAGTTCGCCCTCGTCGACACCGACGAGGATGTCCTCTTCCTCTTCAGCGTCGATGAACTCAACGAGGCCGCGTTCGACGAGCTCTTCGAATTCGAGTTCGCCGTTTTTGACCTGCTCGACCTCCTCGTCGGTCATCAGCGGCTCGCCGTCCTCGACGACCAGCAGCGGGCGTCGGGCACGGCCGGCGTCGGCGTTGATGATGACTTCCCCGGTCCGGTTCTTGACCGAGACGTTGACCATCTGGGAGACATCACCCCGTCGTCGCGCCTGTCGTACCTGTTCTGCGAGCTGTTCCGGGTCGGGATGTGTCCCAACCAGACTACCGTTTACGTATACTTTGGCTTCGCGTCCCTGACTCATGTTAATCGTCCGCGGGCTGCTGTTCGATCGACTCGATACCGGGGATGCCCTGAACCCCCATCTCGGCAAGCTCCTGTTTGAGACCCTGTGGGTCCGATACGTCCTGTGACAGCTCCATCGCCTGGGCAAAGTTCTTCACCAGCCCACAGTTGGGGCCCTCCGGCGTCTCAGAGGGACAGATGCGACCCCATTGGGTCGCGTGCAGATCCCGTGCCTCGAAGTGTGGCTGGGAACGACTGAGCGGCGAGCGCAGTCGGCGGAGGTGTGACAGCACCCCCATGAAGTCGGTCCGGTCGACCAGCTGGCTCACACCAGAGCGGCCACCGACCCAGTTCCCCGTCGCGATCGGGTGCTCGAGTCGCTCAGTCAGCACATCCGAGCGAACGACCGTCGAGACGGACAGCTGGCGGTTTCGCATGTTGGCCCGTTCCAGCTGGTATTTCACGTCCCGGGCAAGCTTGTTCAGCGCCGTCCGGAACAGGTCGGTCATCAGGTCGCCGCTGACCTTCAGGCGCTTGTTGGCGTAGTGGTCCTTGTCGTCGGATTCGCGGCGTTCGAGTGCGAGTTCGAAACACGCCTCGGCCATCCGACAGAGGTAGAATGCTTTGTTGATGCGGACCTCTTCTTCCTCGACGCCTTCCTCGTGTAGATGTGGGAGGAGATAGCGGTCGATAACGTAGTTAGCTCGCTTGAGCTGGTAGTTCTTGCCCTGCCCGGAGGCGACACGCTTGCCCAGCGTCTCGATGGCTTCCTCGGTCGTCTGGACTTCGGCCTCCTCCAAGTTCTCCAGCATGAACTTCACGATTTCCGGGTCCTCGCTGACGCGGTGGACGATCTCCTCGTCCGACTCCAGCCCGAGCGCGCGGACCAGCGTGACGAAGTCGATACTGCCCGAGACGGATGGGAACGAGACTTCCAGCAGTCCGTCCCGCGTCCGTTCACACAGCACCAGCGCGCGGTAGCCACGGCGCTGGGAGAACGTCTTGGCGACCTGCACCTCGTCGCCGTACTTGGTGTCGTACTCGGCCAGAATCTTGTTCGGGGCGAGGTCCTCACTGGTCATCAGCACCCGCTCGGAGCCGTTGACACAGAAGTAGCCACCGGGATCTGCAGGGTCCTCGCCGATGTCGATGAGCTCCTCGTCGTTGAAGCCTGCGATGTTACACTTGTTCGACCCGACCATGATGGGCATCCGCCCGATCTTGGTCTCCGTCCGGTCGACGACTTCTTCCGGTTCTTCCTCGCCACCGCGGACGATGGCCATCTCCATGAACACCGGCGCGGAGTAGGTGATGTTGCGGAGACGGGCTTCCTGCGGGTACAGCAGTTCCTCGCTGCCGTCAGCTTCGCGGACCCGTGGGGTGACGACGCGGACGTCGCCCAGTTCGACCCACACCGGTTCCTGCCCTTCCTTGTCACCGATGTCAGTCTCGATGGTCTCTTTCTCGTCGACGACCTGCTGCATTCCCCGGTCGAGGAACGCATTAAACGAGCGGAAGTGGTGTTCGGCGAGCCGTTCCTTGGCGAAATATTCACGCGATATAGCGCGGCGATCTTGTGTGTCCATTATTCTACCACCAGTCGGTACACGACGGCTTCATCCGTCGTTCTGGAGTCGCGGACGATCCGAACCACGTCACCGACTTCGGCATCATCGGGCAGCGCCTTGTCGGTGCGCTTGATCTTCGGAAGGTCCGTCTTCTTGATTTCATACTCGGTGAGTACTGCTTCGAGGTCGTCCTCGTCGACGACACTGTGGTCTGGGACGAGGTCGTGTTGACTTACATCTACCATGTGTGTGCGTGTGCGTTTGGCCTGCTGCTGGAGAAGGTGGCTGTCACGAGATACTACAGGGTCATACTGTCGGGGTTCATATAACACTTGCCAAGTCGCTCTGCCGTGGCTATTGGACCCGCACACCCTCACGGACTGCGGGCGTGTTTGCTCCTACCAATCACATGCAGCAGACCGGACATAGAACTTTGGGTCTCGTCATGTGCACTCATCCCGGGGCGGGTCTCTTTGGAAAGTCTTAATACCAACACCAAGGTACGAAGGAATGCAACGAAGGCCCGGATGGTGTAGTGGCCCATCATACGACCCTGTCACGGTCGTGACGCGGGTTCAAATCCCGCTCCGGGCGTTCCTATTGCAATCAAACTGGCGAGCACCATGCAGTGTGTGCTTGTCTGCTGCCCGGATGGTGTAGTGGCCCATCATACGACCCTGTCACGGTCGTGACGCGGGTTCAAATCCCGCTCCGGGCGTACTTTTGCGGCGAACAAACTCGTGAGCCGTAAATCCGTAATGGGCGAATTTGAACCCTGGAAGTGGTAGCGCCGAACGGAGTGAGGCGACCGTCTTCCGTCGGTTCAAATCCCGCTCCGGGCGTTTCTCTGCATTCAACTCGACAAGCCACGCGGTTTAGTGAGTCGCGCCCATTCTACATATCAGCCCAGTACGCGCTTTAGTAACATCCAACAGGCAGTACACACCGTTTACTGGCCGAGAAAACGGCATGTACTGATAGCAGACGAACAGGACAACAGCAGACGTCCGGGGGAGTGCCCCCTTGGCCTGTCATAGTGTCCGTCCACCGGGGCCGGACGTGCTATCACTTCACGCGGGGTGGCATATGTTTTGTGTTGGTTGTACGGCGTGCCGGGTAGCGGCTATCAGCGACAAACTGTTTACGAGGCCCCGCAAAAGAGGGGCCATGGAGGACGTGGATGGCGAGGAAATGCCTGGCGCGATTGTCGAGGCGTTCCTCGAACGCGAGGAGGGCGTCCGGGCGCTGCTTGAAGAACTGGAGAAGCTCACTATCGAGGGCCGTCATGAGGAGGTCCGCGACCGAGTTCGCAATCTGGCCGATAGCGACGAGTCAGTGTTTTATACCGTGGCGTTTAGCCTCACCAACTCGCGGCAGTTCTTTGGCGACGTGGAGGCGCAACTGGACGTGACCGCCGCGGACCGGCTCCGGGATCTCGCCGACACGTTTCCCGCGTTAGCCGAGCCGTTCAATATCGTCCGGACGGAGCGGGCGGACGACCGCCTCAACCCGGTAACGGATACGAGCTACGCAGTGAGCTACCACCGTGGCATCGAGTCGCCGATGGTGACATACAGCCCGCTGTCGGGCGAACAGGAGCTGTACGAATCTCGCGGGACGCCAAGCGAGGTGTTGCGGGTCGCGTCCGACCTCACGAGCGCAACGACCGACGCGCTGGACGTAGCGATGGACAACGACTACTCGGTCAACACGGAGGAACTGAGCGCGCTTATCGATCGCCGCGAAGAACTAGAGACAGAGCTGAGCAAGCTCCGGGACCAGCTCGACGAGCTTCGACGGACGCCAGTCTCGGACGAGTAGCGACTGACAGTTCGGACGCAGAGTCATAGAGCAGTACAGAGAGCAAACCCGAATCACAGTGCCGCAACTGGGGCGTTTATGTGTCACGACCGTAAATGCACAGATACGATTTGCTATGGGAATGGACCGACTAGAAGATCAGGTCGAGAAGGAGGGGCGGGACCTGTCGATCCTCGAAGCCGTCATCGAGAACGGGCCGATCGGTATCGTTCGGCTCGCCGAGGAGACAGATGTCCCGAAACACAAGGTGCGGTACTCGCTACGGATGCTGGAAGACGATGAACTCATCGAGCCGACGCCGCAGGGAGCGATTCCGGTGGACAATATCGACGAGCGGGTCGCAACGATCAACGGCGGCATCGACCGGCTGGTCGAACAACTGGACGGGCTGCGAGACGTGTTTTCGTCCACAGAGTAGCGCCGCCGGGACGAGTGGTCGGTATCTGTTTCCGTGGCAGTAACCCTTTTCGAACGCCAAGGTAATGCATCGGTATGGATGTCGCTCTTATCAGCGATTCGCACATCCCGTCCCGGGAACACGAGATTCCGCCGTCGTTCCGGGAACGCATCGAGGTCGCCGACCACGTCATCCACGCCGGTGATTTCGACAGCAAAGGGGCTCTCGCTGACATTCGCCACATGGCGACGGAACTGACCGCCATCTCCGGTAACATCGACCCACAGATCGGGTTGCCGAAACGGGCGACAGTCGAGCTTGGCGGCGTCACGTTTGTCGTGACACACGGCACCGGGTCGCCGCGGGGCTGGGCGGACCGTGTCGCCGCTGCGGTCCGCGAGGGAGCCGACAGCAGCGCCGTTGGCGTCGCCGGCCACACCCACGAACAGACAGACATGATCTACGAGGGCGTCCGGCTCCTGAACCCCGGCAGCGTCACGGGCGCATCGCCGGCAGACCGCCCGACGATGCTGACCGCGACCGTTGAGGACGGCTCGCTCGACGTGGCCCAACACGAACTGTAGCGCGGGTGGGTGAGCGCCGTCGCGCCCGGGATGTACCGGCAGCTGTTGCCACTGTTGGCCGGCTTTGCAGCGAACGGGGGTCTTTTTCCGGCAGAGACCCCACAAGTGGTATGGAAGTCTTCGCGGTCGAGGGGCTGCCCGAGGTCCGCCCTGGCGACGACGTGGCCGAGCTACTCGTCAGACAGGCCGACCTACGGGACGACGACGTGGTCTGTGTCGCCAGCACTATCGTTTCCAAGGCCAACGGACGCGGGCAGTCGCTGTCATCGTACGAGCCAAGCGGGCGTGCGGAGCGCATCGCAGCGACCATCGAGGACATCGCCGACGAGGAGAAGGACCCGCGGATGGCACAGGCGATTCTCGACGAGTGTGAGGAAGTGCTGGTCGAAGCCCCCTTCATCCTCGGCGTGACGAAATTCGGGCACATCACGGTCAACGCGGGCATCGACCGCTCGAACGTGCCCGGCGCGGACCTCCTCTTGCTCCCCGAAGATCCAACGGCGGAGGCCGAAGCGATCCGCGACGGTATCCGCGAGCGGACGGGCGTCGAACCCAGCGTCATCGTCACTGACACGTCGGGGCGGCCGTTCCGCCTCGGCCAGCGCGGCGTCGCGCTGGGCTGGGCCGGGCTCTCCGCCTCGCGGGACTGGCGGGGCGAACACGACCGCGACGGCCGCGAACTCGAAGCCACCGTTCAGGCCGTCGTCGACGAACTCGCCGCGGCGGCCAACCTCGTCACCGGCGAAGGCGACGGCGGCACACCCGCCGCAGTCGTCCGCGGTTTCGACTTCGGCGACCACGCGGGCAGCGAGCAACTGTTCCGCGACCCGGAGAAAGACGTAGTCAGACAAGCACTCAGAGAGTGGTCTCATGTACGCGATTGAAATTACCCCGGAACACCCGGTCGCACAGCTCGCCTCATTTGCCGAACAGGCCGAATCGAACGCGCTCGACGCCGTGTACGTCAGCCATCACTACAACAACCGCGACCAGTTCATGTCGCTGACCGCGATGGCCGAGCGGACCGATGAGGTACTGCTCGGTCCCGGCATCGCCAACCCCTACGAGACGCATCCGGTGACACTGGCCTCGCGGGTCGCAACGCTCGACGAACTGAGCGACGGGCGAGCCCTCTTCGGTATCGGGCCGGGGGATAAATCGACGCTCAGCAACCTCGGCTTCGACCACGACGACGCCCTGCGGCGCGTGCTTGAGACGTTCACGACCGCGCGGAAACTCTGGGACGGCGAGCGAGTCGACAACGATGGAACCTTCGAGGCCGTTGACGCCGGGCTGAACTACGAGGTCGACGATATCCCGGTGTACGTCGGTGCACAGGGGCCCCACATGACCCGGATGTCGGCGAAACACGCCGACGGGGCGCTGTACAACGGAGCGCATCCAAAGGACCTCGCGTGGGCACGCGAGCAGGTAGAAGACATGGCCGACGAGCGACCCGAGGAGTACGGTGAGTTCGACCTCGCGGCCTACGCCAGCGTCTCGGTCGCCGAGGACGAGGCCGAAGCGCGGGAGGCCGCTCGGCCACCGGTCGCGTTCGTCGCCGCGGGGTCGCCACCGCCGGTGCTCGACCGCCACGGCATCAACCACGAGGCCGCCGACGACATCGGGCAGGCGATTTCGGCCGGCGATTTCACGGCCGCATTCGAGGGCGTGACCGAGGCGATGCTGGACGCGTTCTGTATCGCCGGGACGCCAGAGGCGGTGGCTGAGCGCACAGCGGCGTTAGAAGAACACGCTGATAGCGTGGTGTTCGCGTCGCCACTCGGGCCGGATGTCGAGACAGCTATTGATTTGCTTGGGGCGGTCCTCGACCGCCAGAGCCGCTGAACAGCGAGAGCACGGCCCCCAGCGACAGGTACCCGAAGAAGACAACAGAGACGGTCGTGATGACGGCACCGACGGCGAGCATAAGTGCCGCCAGCGGGTCGTTCAGTGCCACGTCGAGGAACCAGCCGGGCATGTCGATGATGCTCTGGAGCAGTTCCGACAGCAGTCCTTGCATTACCTGAACGTTAGCGTGGCCCTACTTTGCGTTTGCGTTCCCGGCTACCACGTGGACTCCCGGGAGCTGCTGTCGCGCAGCGCCACGGGCGAATGACCCTACGCAACAGGCTCAAGTTCCGCTGAAAAGTGTCTGAGTTCTTCCATTGGGGGCTCCCAGACGATTTCCAGGCCGGAGTACTCGTCGCGGCGGTCACGAACTCGTGCAGCGGTCTCCGCGATGTGTTCGAGGTGTTCGTGCCAGTACGTCCGGCGAGGAAGGGCGAGACGGACGAGTTCCGGACGGTTAGTCCCGGGGAAGGCAAACGAGCCGAGTTCGACTGTCCGGACGCCGCCCTCGCGGTAGAGTTCGCAGACGAGTCGCTGCCCGGGGTACTGGTCGGCGGGAATATCCGGGAACAGGGCGGCCGCATCAATGTAGACGGCGTGACCGCCGGTCGGCGTGACTATCGGGATATCTCGATCGCGCAGGAGGTCCCCGAGGGTCGCGACCTGTTCGATTCGCTCGGCGACGTACGGCGGTTGAACCGCTTCCCGCAGGCCGGTCGCCATCGCTTCAAGATCACGACCTGCGAGGCCACCGTAGGTCGGGAATCCTTCATACAGGATCGCGCGCTGTTTGCACTGTTCAAACAGGGCAGCGTCTCGGACAGCCGTGAACCCGCCGATGTTTGCCAGTGCGTCCTTTTTGCCACTCATCGTGATTGCGTCCGCGGGACGTAACTGCTCGCGAGCAATCTCGCTGAGGGGCGTATCGGCGTATTCGGGGTCCCGTTGCTTGATGAACTGTGCGTTTTCAGCGAACCGACAGGCGTCGATGACGAACGTTGCATCGATTTCCGTGGCGAAGGCGGCTGTCTCGCGGATGTTCGCCATCGACACCGGCTGGCCGGCGGCGGAGTTGTTCGTGATCGTCAGAACGACGGCCGAAACAGCGTCCTGCCCGTGCTCCTCGACGGCGTCCCATCCCCGGTCTGTGGAGAAGTTTCCGGCAAACGTCCCGACGCTATCAGTGGTCAGGTCCGTCTCTGCCGGGCAGTCAACCGCGACTGCACCCTGATTCGTCACGTGTGCGCGGGTGGTGTCAAAATGCGTGTTGTTGAGAACGACGTCACCGTCGTCCAGCAGCGCCCCGAACAGGACGTTCTCCGCGCCGCGGCCCTGGTGTGTCGGGACCACGCGGTCGAACCCCATCACGTCGGCGACCGTCTCACGGAAGCGTTTGAACGAGCGCGACCCGGCGTACGCCTCGTCACCTCGAACCACGTCCGCCCACTGGTCGTCACTCATCGCGCCAGTTCCCGAATCAGTCAGTAAGTCGATAAAGACGTCATCCGCAGCGAGGTTGAAGACGTTGTGTCCGGCCTCGGTGAGCGCGGTCTCACGTCGCTCACGGGGCGGAAGCTGTATCGAGGTCACCGATTTGGCCTTGTACGAGCGCATGCTGTGTCGCAGTACGCCGACCGACTTATCTTCCGCCTGATATTTTGTGTACGGAAGTGGGCTGAGATGTCCATCACCAGACGGGTACGGCTATCGGTGGACACGTGTTGCTAGGAGGCAGAAATAGCGGGCATTTTGAGGCCGCAACTGCTGGGGGAACGTATGAGTGTCCGCGAGGAATTCGACGCGTGGGCGGCCGAAGGCAAAGACAGAGGCATGGAGGACCGGCACTGGCACACCGCCAAGCACGTCCTCGCCCGGATGCCGGTCGAGCCGGGCGACACGGTACTCGACCTCGGGACGGGCTCGGGCTACGCGCTCCGTGCGCTCCGAGACACCAACGACGCCGGTCCCTGTTATGGCCTCGACGGATCGCCGGAGATGCTCCGGAACGCCCGCGAGTACACGGACGACGACGGCATCGGGTTCCTGCGTGGGGACTTCGACGCCCTGCCGTTTGCGACCGACAGCATCGACCACGTGTTCTCGATGGAGGCGTTCTACTACGCCAGTGACCCGCCACACACCCTCGAAGAGATCGCGCGGGTGCTGCGACCCGGCGGGACCGCCAACATCGCGGTGAACTACTACGAGGAGAACGTCCACTCCCACGAGTGGCAGGAGTTCATCGACATCGAGATGACCCGCTGGAGCGCCGACGAGTACCGCGAGGCGTTCCGCGAAGCGGGTCTGGCCGTGGCTGCACAGGACACGATCCCCGACCGCGAGGTGGAGATTCCGCCGGCAGACACGTTCCCCACAGATGAGTTCGAGACGCGCGAGGCAATGGTCGAGCGCTACCGCGAACTGGGGACGTTGCTGACCGTCGGCGTCGCCACCGAATAACGGCCCGGACGGCGTGTCAAAACGCGGACTACGAGTGGAACGACCGACAGGGTATTTTGTGGCCGCAGGCAAAACCACTGTGTATGGCCGAGGACACCTCGCTGGAGGACTTTCTCGACGCTGGCGACGAGAGCGAGGCCGAAGGAGAGAGTGGTGCGTCTGCGGGAGACGATACTACAGAGCCAGAAAGCGAAGCCTCCGGCTCTGAAGCTTCGACCGACGCGGTCGACCCGGCCGTGACGACCTACGCGTGGTCGCCCGACGGAGCGGCCTGTGCCGAGTGTGGCGAGGTCGTCGAGCGGCGGTGGACACAGGACGGACACCTCGTCTGTGGGGCCTGTAAGTCCTGGTGAACAGCGCTACCGGCCGTCAAACGGATGTGTGTTGTTCTCACCCATCCACAGAGTTACATACGCTCACGCCGTAATTGTAGCTACAATTGAACGGCCCGGAGGATGTGGCACCCACACAAGACACTTACTGGTCGACAGGGCAGAGTATCCCACTAGTCCCCGTGCCGAGGCGTCGTCCCACGAGACCGCGACTATGACAGACACTGATACCCCACACAGTCAACAGTCGGACAGTCCCCTCCGCGACGCCACACGCGTCGCCAATCAGGTGATCGAAAACGTCGAGCAGGTCATCGTCGGGCAACACGCCGCCATCGAACACATTGTCATCGCGCTGCTCGGCCGCGGTCACGTCCTGCTTGAGGACGTCCCCGGCGTCGGCAAGACGATGCTTGCTCGCTCTGTTGCCGCGTCCTTCGACGGCGAGTTCAAGCGCGTCCAGTTCACCCCGGACCTCCTCCCGACCGACGTGACCGGCGTCAACATCTACAACCAGAAGACACAGGAGTTCGAGTTCCGGCCGGGTCCGATTTTCGCCAACGTCGTTCTCGGCGACGAGATCAACCGCGCGCCGCCGAAGACGCAGTCGGCGCTGCTGGAGGCCATGGAGGAACAGCAGGTGTCCGTCGATGGGACCACACATCCCGTTCCACAGCCGTTTACCGTCATCGCCACGCAGAACACGGTTGAACAGAACCGGGCCTACGACCTGCCGATGGCCGAACTCGACCGGTTCATGACGAAACTGCATCTCGGCTATCCGAACGAGGCGGCGGAGACGGAGATGCTGGGTGATGTGGTGGGCCACCATCCCATCGAGGATCTCACCTCAGTCGCTACCCTCGATGCGTTGTCCGCCGCCCGGGAAACGGTGGCCGACGTGGTTGTTGAGGAGCCCATCCGCTCGTACGCGACCCGGCTGGCACGGTACACGCGGGAGAACGCACAACTGGGCGTTAGCCCACGGGGGAGCATCTCGCTGCTCCGGGCTGCACAGGCCCGCGCCGTGCTCGATGGTCGCAGCTACGTCATCCCCGACGACATCCAGACGGAAGCGCCGGTTGTCCTCCCACACCGAATCCGGACCGAGAGTAGCGAGCAGGACGCTCGGGCACTCGTCGCGGAGGCACTCGATACCGTCTACGTCGAATGAGACCGACACGACGCGGCTTCGCCGTCCTCGCTGTCGCCGTTGCCGCCCTTCTAGTCAGTGCCAGATTCGGTCAGTCCGGACTCACTGCTGTCGCTGGCCCGCTGTTCGTCGGCGTGTTCGCCGCCGCCGTGCAGGTTCACTGGAGCGGTGCGCCGACTGTCGAACTAGGCCATCTCCGCCGTGGGTTTCCCGGCGAGACGAAGTCCGTGGAGTTCCACGTCGACGGCAGCGGCATTGCGACAGTCACCGCTCGGCTCTCCGAGGGGCTTGCTGGGGAAACGACGGTCACAAGGTCACTGCCGGCGACGGTGGCGTACCGGGTCACTTACACAGCCCGGGGTGAGCAACGGGTTGGCCCCATCGAGGCGACGGTGACGGACGCGCTGGGACTTATCGGCGAGAGCTACACCATCGAGAGCGATAGCGACGTACTCGTGTATCCGCCCGTCTACCGACTGGGTGGCACAGACGCGTTCGCACGAACGTTCACGCCGGAGAGCGAGGACCGGCAGTCGTTCGACCGGCTACGCGAGTACGTCAGCGGCGACTCGCTACGGGATGTTCACTGGAAATCCAGCGCCAAGCGCGAGGATCTGTTAGTCAAGGAGTTCGCTGATGACCGGAGCGACCGGACCCTGCTCGTCGCTGCGGAGGCCCGCGAAGGCCATGCCGACGAAATGGCCGCCGCCGCAGCAACGATCACGATGGCCGCGCTGGAGAGCGGTCTCGCGGTCGAACTCGCCGTCCCGAACGGCACGGTCGAGCAGGGGTACGGCGACACCCACCGGACGCGACTGCTCGAACTGCTGGCCCGGGCTGACGCGGGCCAGACCGGCCGGGTGGATGACGCTGACGTGGTCGTCACGGCCAACGGCGACGGGGTCACGGTGTCGGTCGACGGCCGCCGCCAATCCTTCGCTGCTGTGACCGCCAGTCAGGACAACCCCATTGCAGGCGAGGTGAACGGATGAGCGCCGGCGTCGCGGAACGAGTCCGCCGCCAAGTCCCGTGGAGTGGGTCACGAATACTGGCATTGCTTGCGGCGGCGCTGGCAATCGGCGCGCCGCTGCGGACGATGTACTATCTCAGCGACGTGGTCGGCGACCCGACCCTGTTTCTGGCGCTCACCGCGCTCTCGCTTGTCGGCGCGACGCTGCTGGCCCGTGTACTCAGACCGCCCCTCGCGGTCGGTGTCGGCGCAGTACTGTTCGCCGGGGGACTCATCGCATACATACTGAACCTCTCGACGAATCCGGCGATAGCGGAGCTTCTGGGCGACACCGCCGCCCTGCTGACCGGGCGGTCGCTGCTCCAGATCGCCAAAGTTAGGCTGTGGGTGCTGTCGTTCGCGCCGGCACCGGTGTTTCTGACGTGGTACTTCGCGCTGCGGCGCTGGTACGTGACGGCGACAGTGGCGGCCGGCACAGCGCTCGCGTTCTTCGCTCTGACGACCGACGCCGGTGTGGTAACGACGCTGCTGGGTGTGGTCGGCATCGCAGCGACGATCGGCTTCGGGACGCTCGATACGCTGTCGGCGGACGAGTCGGCAGACCTGACGAAGCGGCCCGACGCGCTGACTGGCAGTGACGGAACGGAGCACGCGGACGATGACGGCGACGGCATCGACGCCGGGCGGCGCGCTGTCCTCGAACAGTTGGCGGCGATAATCGTGATCCCGACGGCGCTGTCACAGGTGCCGATCACCCGAGACAGTTTGCTGTCGTACGACGACGGATCAGAGGGCCAGACTGTCGAGGGGAGCCTCTTCGACGCCGGAGAGTCCCTTTCAGTACGCGGGAGCATCTCGTTGACGCCGGAGATCCGGTACACGGTCGAAAGCGAGGAACCGCGCTACTGGCGGGTCGCCTCTTACGACCGCTACACCGGCAACGGGTGGGTACGGACGGAGAACCCGATCCCGTACGACGACCAGCGCCTCGACTCTCCTGAGGGAGAAACCCGGACGCTTCGACAGGAGTTCCGGGCAGAGTCGACCATCGGGACCGTTCCGGCTGCTTGGAAGCCCGTCCGCTACTCGGGGGAGCCGTCGGTATCGGTCTCCAGCGAGGGCGGGTTCCAGCCCGACGGCACGCTGTCGACGGGCGACAGCTACGAGGTCAGGAGCGAACTACTCGTGGCGGCCCCGGACGGGCTGCGCGAGGCCGGCACTGACTACGACGATACGACTGCGGAGCTGTACACTCAGCTCCCCGACAGCACGCCGGACCGGGTCGCGGAACGGACAGCGATTCTCACCGCGAACGCCGAGAACCCCTACGAGACGGCGCTTGTCGTCGAGCGGTGGCTGCAGGACAGCAAGAACTACTCACTTGACGTCGACCGCCCCGATTTCAACGTCGCGGACGCCTTCCTCTTTGAGATGGACGAGGGGTACTGCGTCTACTTCGCGACGACGATGGTGACGATGCTCCGGACCCAGGGCATCCCGGCACGCATGACCGTCGGGTACACCGCCGGCCAGCGAATCGACGAGAACCAGTGGGTCGTGCGCGGGCTCAACTCTCATGCCTGGGTCGAGGTGTACTTCCCCGAACAGGGCTGGGTACAGTTTGACCCGACGCCATCCGGGCCGCGTGAGGCGGTCAGACAGCAACGTATCGAAGACGCGAGTTCGGACGAATCGTCGCCCACCGTCGGCGACGGGAACCCGGTAGAGCAGTACACGCCATCCGACACGTCGACGCCCGCCCCGCTGACTGAGACCAACGGGACCGAGACCGAGCCGACGGAGACACCAACGGCCACGGAATCCGACACACCCACCGGCACAGCAGGGGAGTCAGACACGGACGAGAGAAGGGAGCTGCGCCTGCCGGAGCTCCCGTCGCGCGAGGAGATGACCCTCGGGGTCGTCGCGTTGCTCGGCATCGCGGCGGGCGCGCGCCGGTCCGGCCTCAGCGAGCGAGCCTACCGGGCGGTGTGGCTGCGCTACCAGCGCCGTGTGGACCCCGAGACCGACGTCGAGCTGGCGTTCCAGCGGGCTATGTATGTCCTTGCGAAAGAACACCGAAGCCGCAAGGGCGGAGAGACGGTACGGGCATATCTCGACGCAATAGGGGCCGGCGACCGGGTCCGGCGGCTGGCGACGTTACGGGAGCGACTCCGGTACGGCGGTGAGATCGACGAAGCGATTGCCGACGAAGCCGTCGAAATCGCCGACGGGATCGTCTCCGAGCGATAGTCCCCGACAGTGTTTAATAGGTCGTGTTCGTAGGCGCGATTGTAATGTCGGAAGTCTGCTCGACGTGCGGGCTGCCTGAGGAGCTCTGCGTCTGTGAGGACGTCGCTAAGGAGTCCCAGGAGATTAACATCCGCATCGACGAGCGCCGTTACGGGAAGGAGGTAACGATTATCGAGGGATTCGACCCGAAAGACGTCGACATGGACTCACTGTCCTCAGACCTCAAATCAAAGTTCGCCTGCGGTGGCACTGTTGAGGACGGGCAGATAGAGCTCCAGGGCAATCACACGGGCCGCGTCGAGGATTTCCTCCGCGACAAAGGTTTCAACGTCGCCTGAACTCCTGACTGCCAACGGTTCTCGTGAGAGCGCCGTGGCAAGCCGCTGCTGTGTCCTGCTCGCCAGCTTTTCAGCCCGGTCTGCTCGCGAGTGGTCGCTGCGATCGGCTACGAGTGGTTCAGGCCTGACTGTTTTTTGCCATCGTGGGAGCTCCCGGCAGCGGTCGGTCAACCCAAGTGTTGGTGCATGATACCGACACCCAAAATCGGCGGTCAAGTATTTCAACCACGGGGCGGTAACTGTTTGCAATGTTCGGTGTACCCCGGCGGGTGGTGGCCGTCGGACTCGTGGTGCTTCTCCTTGGTGGGGGGATCGCGTCGCTCCCGGCGGCGGCGACCGCTGACCACGGGACGGTGGCCGGGGCTACCGACGGAGCGGCGGCTGGAGCCGACGAAAACTGTACGTACAAAACCGAGACGACATCGGCTCAGCGTGGACAGGCAGTTGAGGCGGTGCAGTCGTCGACAGCCGCCAGCGAGTCGAATGGCTCGATACTCCGGACGGGAAGGGCCGAGACGTATCGACGGCAGCCGCGCGGACAGGGTGGAGACACAACCGGAATGGCAGCCCCAGCAGAGGCCAACATAGAGACGGGGACGGCCACGTCGGGGACGACACAGACCAGCGACGGTGACGTGATTCAGCAGACACAGACCTACGCACGTGTGACCGAAGAGCCGGGTGAAGTCGCGGTGACCGTGGCCTACGAGGTCCCAGACCGGGTCGTCAGCCTCGAAACGCACGTCCCAGCAGAGGCGACAGTGACCGAAACGAGCGGATTCGAGCGCCTCAACGAGTCCGTGTACGAGTGGGAAGAAACGACAGATACGGCGACGATCAGCTACCACATTAACCCGAATCAGACCATCAAAAAGAGCGGTCCAGAGGGATCCGAGGGCCGATATCTCAGCGTCGATACGGGCGAGTGGGCGCTGCTCACGCGGTCGCGAACGCCGACGCGCTGGCGCTACACTGGCCAGGACCCCGTCAGGTACAACCGCACGCTCCAGACGGCAGGCCCGGGTGCGGCGGGCGAGGAAATCGTGTATCTCGGCGAAGTGGCGACCTTCGAGGAGACGGCACACAACCAGACGTTCACACTGGCTGTCCCGGAACGGGCGACGATGACAGCCTCGCCGATTTCAGTCCTCGACTCGATGGCGAACGCGTCGAACGCTCTCCGAGTGGGTGACCGTGACGAGCAGGTGTTCGTCGTCGCCGCGCCGTCCGGGGCTGTCGACTGGGGCGTCGAAGGGTATCAGATCGGTGACGCGGATATGTGGGTCCAGTCCCGGCAATCGCTGGATACCGCCAACAACGTCTGGCTCCACGAGTACGTCCATAGCCGGCAGGCCTACGAGACGACACGGGAGACGCGGTGGACGGTCGAGGGCTGGGCGACATACTACGCTGCGGCCCTGACGCTGGAACAGAACCGGATCGGGTTCGACGAGTTTCGGGCACAGCTTGCAGCAGGCGGGCTGCCAGTCTACAGCGACGTGACATTGACTGACAGGTCAAGCTGGACGACCAATGCGAACTACAGGAAAGGGGCGCTCGTCGCCGGGCGAGCGGATGTCCATATCCGCTCGGCTACTGGCCGTAACCAGACACTCCAGAGCGTGTTTCAGTCGCTGAACGGCTACCGTGACCCGGTCACGCAATCGCAGTTCCTCACCGAGTTCGAGGCCGCTGGCGGGGAAACCGTCCGGAACACGACCGCGACGGAGACCGAGACGACAGCGACGGTGACGATGTGGAACGGGACGACACATCGACGCTTGTTCGGCGCGATTCCCGCCCGTATCGGCTACAGCCTGCCACCGGTCGATCAGACGGACGCCTACCGCGCAGATAGTCTCTACCGGTCGAACGCACCGGTTGGCGGGAGCGAACCGATCCGGCTGGCGACCAACGAGACGCTCGCGGTCGATGCGGTCGTCGAGAACGCCGGCGGTGAGGCGGGGGCGTACAACGTAACGCTCGCGGTCAACGAGACCGTCGTCGCCGCGAAACGGGGCCAGATCGAACCAGGGGTACGGACCGAGGTCGAAGTGTCACACACGTTTGCCGACCCTGGCCGATACGTCATCAGCGTCGACGGCGATACCGTCACTATCGTGGTGACGGAACCGGCAGCCGCCAGCGTGACCGACGTCACCGCGAGTTCGAGAGAAGTCAGGCAGGGTGACAGGGTCGACGTGACCGCTACTGTCGCCAACGACAACGGTATTCCGGGGACGATAGCGGTCGAGTTCCGCCGCAACGATGTCGTGTTCGCTGAGCAGCGGCTGTATCTCCCGCCACAGGCGATGAGAACGGTCGCGCGGACAGTCACCCTTGACGAACCCGGAACAGTGTCGCTATCAGCGGGTGACGGACGGAACACGACGATGGTCGATGTGGTCGTTTCGACGAGAACGGCGGCATCAACGTCGACGCCGACGGAAATGCGCACAGACAGACAGACGACAACTGGAACGGGCGACGGCTTTACCGCGCTTGTAACCGGACTCGCAGTGTTACTTGCGGTGCTGATTGCCCGTCAGCGTCGTTCCTGACACGAGCCCGAAGGGAACAGTTATTGCGGTCGGCCGGTCGTTGTCAACCGTGAACGTCGGAATCGCGTACGCCATCCTGTCGGCGCTGGTGTTCGGGGTATACCTGTTCGTGATGAAGCGGTGGTTCACCGAATACCCATCTCCCGTGTTCCTGTTGCTTACCTACAGCCTGGTCCCCATCGTCTACCTCCCGATCGTCTTCATCAGCAACGAGCCATTCCTCCCGGCGGGAAACCGTATTAACGTCCTCTCGTCGATACTCGCCGTGACGGCAGTGACGGCAGTGGGACTGCTCACCCTCTTTCGGGCGATCCGCGTCGGCGAAGTCTCCTACGTTTCGCCGATCAGCAAAATCGTTCCCGTGTTCGTGTTGCCGCTGGAAGTCGGCCTGCTGGGCCAGCACCTCTCACCACTGCAGGTCGGCGGCGTCGTCGTCGCGACCGCCGCCGTCTACGTCGCGAACTGGCAGGGCACAGCGTTACTGGCCCCGCTCAAACGAGCCCGACAGTCCCGGCCCGCACAACTGGCGCTGCTATCGGCAGCGGCGTTCGCACTCGTCGATGTAAGCAAGCGGGTACTGATGCAAGAACTGGCTATCGAACCGACGACATATATCCCGGTGATGGCCGTCGGCATCGCCGCGTTGATGACCCCGTTCGCGTTCCGGTACCAGGTCCCACCGGGGTGGCGAGGGGACCTCCCGAAGTTCGTCGTCGCGGCGATGTTCGTCGCCTACGCGAACCACATCGTGTTGCTGTCTTTCCAGTTGCTCCCAGCGAGTATCGTCTCACCTATCGTCAACGGGCAGGCTATCGTCGCCGTCATTCTGGGTGCGATTGTTCTCGATGAGGCGCAGTTCCGAGCACGCCTGGCCGCTGCGGGGCTGGCTATCGTCGGTATCGCAATGATATCGGTCGGATAGAACGGTTAGGCCGACTTTCGCTCCGAGGAGCAGCCAACCTGTACCGCATAGCTCGATTGAAGCCACGCGGTCGGGTTCTCGGTGTCGTAGACGACGACGTCGCCGCCGCCAGTAGTGAAGCTGCCGTACTGCTCGTCGGAATCGGTAGTATCGCGCGACGCTGGTTCCATTGTGGTACAAGGGCACATCCGACACAGCGCTACATAAATGTTTCTCAGATGTGGTATGAAGTATTATTAGCATACTAGGATTTACCCGCATGATATCGTCCTACTGAGAGACCAGCACCGATATGTGGCCGCCGGCAAAGGCCTCAGACATGACACGAACGGACGCCCCAGTAACACCGCCAGTCGTGCTGACCGTCGCCGGCAGCGACTCTGGTGGCGGGGCCGGCATCCAGGCCGACCTCAAGACCATCGAGGCCTGTGGCGGCTTCGGGACCAGCGCGATCACGAGCGTGACGGCACAGAACACCACGGGCGTACAGGGCCAGCATCTGCTCCCGATTGAACAGATCGAGGCCCAGATCGAGGCGGTCACGGAGGATTTCGACGTGGCCGCGGTCAAGACGGGGATGCTCGCGACCAGCGACGTCATCGACCTAGTCGTGGACCACGCCGCCGACCTGCCGAATCTCGTCGTCGACCCGGTGATGGTGGCGGCTTCGGGCGACCGGCTACTGGCCGCCGAGGCCGAAGACGCCTACAAGACTCTCATCGCTGAAGCGACGGTTGTCACGCCGAACGCCGACGAAGCCGCCGTCCTGACCGGGCGCGATGTCGACGACCCTGCGGCCGCGGAACGGGCAGGCCGTGACCTCGTTGAGATGGGAGCCGACAGCGCGCTCGTGAAGGGGGGACACGTCCCAGGCGACGCCGTCGTCGACACCCTCGTGACCGAGGACGGGGTGACGACGTTCCGCCACGACCGCATCGACACCGAGGCCACTCACGGCTCCGGCTGTACGCTCTCTTCGGCCATCGCAGCACAGCTGGCCCACGGCGACGACCTGCCAACGGCGGTCGGAAGTAGTATCGACCTACTTGCGAGCGCGGTCCGGTACAACGTCGACGTCGGGGAGGGCCCAGGCGCGGTCCACCACCTCGTCCAGACGCGCAACGACGCTGCGCGCCATCTGACGAGCGAGGCCGTCGAGCGGGCTGTGTCGGCGCTCGTCGATGCGGACGTGTCGGCGCTGGTCCCCGAGCGAGGGCTAACCGTCGCCGGCGCGACACCCTACGCAGAGACACCGGACGCGGTCGCCGCCGTCGAAGGCCGTATCACCCGGACGATGGACGGCGTCCGGCCAAACCGCGGCGTCCGCTTCGGCGCATCGACGACAGTAGCTCGCGCCCTGCTTGCTGCCCGGGAGCACGACCCAGCGGTCCGGTTTGCCGTCGACTGCCGGCTGACCGACAGCATCGAGGACGCGCTGGCGTCGCTGGACGGGCCTGTCGCTGCGTACGATCCCAACGAGCGACCGGACGGGGTTTCCGACGACGCTATGGCGTGGGGCGTCGGTCAGGCATTCGAGACCAGCGAGGGGACACCGGTCGCCGTCGTCGGCCGCGAGGGCGTGGGTACCGATGGGCGCGTGACACTGTTCGCAGCGGACGCTGACGACCTCGTCTCCCGGGTGGAGACCGTCTACAGGACCATCGAGGACGACGTGTAGCCGGTCAGTCGGTCGTGCGTTGGTCCGACACAGACGGTGGCCGCGTTTAACCGCGAGCAACGCATACCCAGACGTATGAGTGAGACACAGTCGAGCGAGCGGATCACGGTCTTCTCGGACTACGTCTGCCCGTTCTGTTATCTCGGACGCGAATCGCTCAGGCAGTACCAGTCGACGCGTGAGGACGAACTGGAGGTCGATTGGCATCCTTTCGACCTTCGGAGCGGGAAGCGCAATCCCGACGGCTCCATCGACCACACCGTCGACGACGGCAAAGACGAGGACTACTACGAGCAGGCCAAGGAAAGCGTCCGCCGGCTGCAAGCGAAGTACGACGTCGAGATGGATCTGGATATCGCCACCGACATCGACTCGCTGCCCGCCCAGATTGCCTCCTACTACGTCAAAGAACACTACGACTACGAGACGTGGCTGACCTTCGACGTAGCCGTCTTCGAGGCGCTGTGGCAGGACGGACAGGATATCGGCGACGAAGACCTGCTGGTCAATCTGGCCGAGGACGCGGGCGTCGACGGCGACGAAATCCGGTCGGCGCTCGCGGACGACGCTCTCCGCTCTGCGGTCCGCGAGAAATTCACTGCGGCCAAGCGCCAGGGCATCACCGGCGTCCCGACGTTCGCCTACGATGGCCACGCCGCCCGCGGCGCGGTTCCGCCCGAGCAGCTCGAACGGCTGGTCGAAGGTGCCTGAGCGAGGCGAACAAAGCGGCATTGCCTGCGCCTGAGCTCACGCGACGCGGTTCCGCAGTGATTCGCCGTGTGTGACCCGTTCGATGTTTTCCTCAACAAGTGCCGCGATGTCCTCGTGATACCGGCTCGTGGACGCGGCGACATGTGGCGTCACGATGGCCGACTCGTGGTCCCAGAGCGGATGGTCGCTCGGGAGCGGTTCCGCCCAGTGGGCGTCCAGAGCCGCCCCCGCAATCGTCCCGTCGTCAAGGGCGTCCAGCAGCGCGTCCTCGACGACGACCGGTCCCCGGGCGACGTTGACGAGGTAGCTGTCAGTCCGCATCTGTGCAAGGAGACTGGCATCGGCCATGCTCTCGGTCTCCTTGGTGAGCGGACAACACAGCACAACGAAGCGCGCGTCGGCGACGGCGGTGTCCAGTTCGTCGGGCGTGTATACGCGCTCGACGTTCTCGGCGGGATCACCGGAGCGGCGAACGCCGACGACGTCCATCCCCAGCGCACCGGCCCGTTCAGCGACGCCCTGACCGATAGTGCCCAGTCCAACCATGCACACCTGCTCGCCAGTCAGCGTGAACGGCGCGTCGTACGGTTCCTGTGTCCAGTCGTTGTCGCGCTGCCGGTCCCGATAGACGTGGAGGCGGCGGGCGAACGCCGTCAGGTAGCCGACGACAGTCTCTGGGACGGTGTCGCCGTGGATACCGGTGCTGTTCGTCAGCGCCGTCCCGGTGGCCTCGTAGGCAGCCACGTCGAACTCGTCGTAGCCCGCCCGGATACCGTGAACCCAGGTGGCGTCCAGAAACGCGTCCCGCGGCGAGAAGGTGACGACGCAATCACCGGCATCGAATGAGGCGTCGTCGCCGACAATCTCGACGGGAATGTCAGGCCCCTGTAGCGCGGCGACCATCGACTCCAGCGGACAGGCCTTCGCAACCGACTCGTGGACAGCGATTCTGGAGATATCCATATCCGTCCCTGCAGCGGAGACAGTATAGTCCTTTTCCGGAACGCGGCAGGGTCTCCAGCCGATCAGTTCCAACGACTACCGAGCGCGTCGACGCCGTCACGGAAGTTCCCGCGGACCTCGTCGTAATGGGAACCCACGGCCGGACCGGGCTGGACCACTATCTTATCGGAAGCGTCGCGGAGACGGTCGTCCGTGAATCACCAGTGCCGGTGCTGACCGTACAGTTGTCTGAGGAGTAAGCCACGGTGGCCAGAGTCCTGCGTGACCGCATCACCCATCGACCAGGCCTAGCCGGGACGGATTAGTAGCTCGGTGGTACGCGGACAACACGAGCGCGTGGAACGCGACGAGGACACCGACACCGACGACGATGACTGCGACCTGCAGCGGGGTCGAGAGCAGCCCTAGCGAGACGATGAGCGTCGTCGCACAGGCCGGCGCGTGAACCGTATCGGTCGCAATCATCCCCCAGCTCGTCACGACGAGCGAGAGCGTCGCACTCGCAACGAGGCGGAGCCCGGCCATCGAGAACGCCGCCGGGTCCGCGACCAGCGAGACGCCTGTTGCGAGCAGGACGTACGCGACAAGCCCAGCGAGACCGCCGATGAGATGGCTCACGACGACGCTGACCAGTCCTGTCCGGTCGCGGTCCCGCTGAAACGCGAGCATGAACGCAGACGGGCCGAGACTCGGGAAAATAAACGGTTGCCCGGTCACCCACGCGAGCGTTCCGAGGACGACAAACAGCACGCCAGCGTACAGGCTCGTCCCGACCCGATGCCGTCGCATTGCTCCCGGTAGGAAACTGGACGGATAAGACAGTCACGGTCCGACAGAGTCGACCCGAGTGGAGACGACAGCGGTCAGAGAGCCGCCATCGTCGTGTCGTCCTCGCTCGGGGCCGACGGTGGCCGCCCACCACTCTCGCGGAGTTGCTCAAACGCGACTGCGATAACCGCAGTGCTGTACAGCGACAGCAGCGGTTGGAAGACGATAGTCGGTAACTGCGAGGCCGGCCCCGAAAGCGCCAATGCGCCGAGGAGCCCGATAGCTCCGCCGAGGAGCCCCGCAGCAACAACGACGATGAACAGCAGCCCAAACAGCGCTATCCGGTCGCCCTCGGTGAGCCGGTAGCTCTCTTTGAGCGCCGCGATGAAGTTCCGATCTTCGACGATGATGTACGGTGCCATGAAGACGAACGCAACGTACGCAAAGATACCGGGGATAATGAGCAATATCGACCCGATGAACACCAGCAGACCGTAGACGAGTCCGCCGACCAGCACGTTCACCATCGCGAGTGGGACATTCCGTGTGAACGCTCCCTCGGGGAAGCTAGTGCGTGCCCCAGCGACAAACGTTCGGAAAGACACGATAGTGAGATACAGTGAGATCACGGAGCTGACAGCGATACCGGCACCAGCAACAGTAAGCGGGATGTCGAAGGTGAGCGGCATAGCTGCGGCAATCTCACCGTATCCCAGTCTGGCATAGGACGTCGCCAGAATAGTGTTTAGCAGTGCCTGCAAGCTAACTATCAGGGCTAAAAACGCTGCGAGTAGTATCCCGCCGGTACGACTGAACAGCCGGTACCCCGCCTCTTCGAGGGCGGAGCCGATTTGGAGGGCCATCGTCGGACCACTTCGACAAGCAATGGCAAAAGTGTTGCTTCAGTGTGACAATGCAACCCAGTTCACACGTCCGATTCCGACCCGCGCTCGACGAACTCGATCAGGTCCTCAGCCGGGACGAATCCGTCGGCACGGCGGTGAATCAGGTCTCCGTCAGCAAATAGCAGGAACGTCGGCACGCTCCGGACATCAAACGCGTCGACAGCATCGAGGTCGTGTTTCGGATTGAACACGATCACTGTGGCGTCAGTGGCTTTCGCAGCGATGTCAAGTATCGGCTCCATCGACTTGCAGATAGTACAGCCAGTTGTTCGGACCATCACCAGCACGCGGTCATCCGTCGCCAGTACGTCGTCGAGTTCGTCCCGTGTTTCGACCGTCTGAACGCTGTGTTCCGTTTTCGTGTCCATGGGGGCAGTACGTGCCACAGCGCGAAGAACCCCGCGACGAGTCACGCTCGTTCGGCCGCAACTGCTGTCCGGGGCCGTCAGTCCTCGATTTCACGGACGACCGACGCGGGGTTGCCCTGAACGACGACGCCAGCGGGAACGTCGTCAGTGACGACTGCGCCAGACCCGATGACGGCGTCGTCACCGACGGTGACGCCCGGGTTGATGACCGCCTGCCCGCCGACCCAGACGTTGTCGCCGATAGTCACCGGCTTCCCGTACTCGACGCCGCTGCGTCGTTCATCCGGGTCGAGCGGATGCGTCGCGGTGTAGATGTGGACGCCCGGCCCGAGCAGGCAGTCGTCGCCGATATCGACCCGGCAGACGTCCAGTACGACGCAGTCGAAGTTCGCGTAGAACCCCTCACCGACGTGGATGTTGTCGCCGTAGTCACACCGGAACGGCGGTTCGACGTGGCAGTCCGCGCCGACCGAGCCGAACAGGTCCTCGATGAGCGCCTGTCTGGTGTCAGTGTCTGCCGGGTCGGTCTGGTTGTACTCCCGGGTGAGTTCGTTCGCACGCTCACGGGCGGCGACGAGTTCCGGGTCGCTCGCGTCGTAGCGCTCGCCAGCGAGCATCTTTTCTTTTTCAGAGGGCATGCCGACCAGCCTCCGGAGTCTCTCTCGCGGTGCAGCGAGGGATAGTCATAGTGGGCTGTCGAAGCGCCCTGATAAGAGATGTTGGGGTCGGCATCGCGTCCCGAAACACGACCCACCCTGCTAGCCCGGAACGGATTTATAGTCGACCGTCGCCTACCATGGTTCGTGAACCGCACGGCAGCGCTCGACGCAGTCGTCTTCGGTGTCGACATCCAGAGCGGCGACGTGCGCGGCGACGCGCCGTCGTACGCGCTGGTGGTCTTCGACGGGGAATCAGTCGAGCGAGACGTGGTCTCGCGGCGGAAGCTCCGCCGGCGCATCGAGGACGAGGAGCCGGCCATCGTCGCGACGGACAATATGTACGAACTTGCCGAGGACAAGGACGCTCTGATCCACGTCCTCGGGTCCCTCCCCGACGAAACGAAACTGGTGCAGGTGACCGGCGACGAGCGGCCCGAACCGCTTTCCCGGGTCGCCAAACGTCACGGCGTCCCCTACGGCAAGGACCCGATGGAGGAAGCCGAGGCCGCGGCCCGGCTGGCCGCCGCCAACGTCGGGCAGGAGGTGTCCGCCTTCACCGATACAACAGAGGTGAAGGTCTCGCGGGGCCGCTCGACCGGAAAAGGCGGGTGGTCAGAGGACCGCTACACCCGGCGCATCCACGGCGCAGTCCGGAAGCGAACGCGCGATATCGAGTCCGAGCTCGACGCTGCCGGCCTGGAGTACGAGCGGGACGTGACAGAGAAGTATGGCGGGTTCTCCAACGCCGTGTTTCAGGTCTCGGCCCGACCACAGGACATCCCGGTATCGAGAGCCCGGTCGGGCGACACGCGCGTCGAAATCGAGCGACAGCGGCGGGACGGCATCGAGTTCAAGCCGCTCGCGAAACGGCGCGACCACGTCGTCGTCGGCGTCGACCCCGGAACGACGACGGCCGTTGCCATCGTCTCTCTGGACGGCACTGTACTGGACGTGTACTCCTCACGCACTGACGACGCCGCCGCGACGACGGAGTGGATTATCGAACGCGGACGGCCCGTCGTCGTCGCCGCCGACGTGACGCCGATGCCAGAAACGGTCGAGAAGCTCCGGCGCTCCTTCAGCGCCGCCGGCTGGGAACCCGACACCGACCTTCCGGTCGACGAGAAGAAACACCGGACCCGGGAGGAGGCGTACGACAACGACCACGAGCGAGACGCGATGGCCGCCGCCCTCTACGCCTTCGACAACCACGCCGACCAGTTCGAGCGCGTCGCGGGCAAGGTCCCGCCACAGTACGATGTCGGACCGGTCATCGACCGCGTCGTCGCCGGCGAGGAGAGCGTCGAAACAGTGTTGCGGGACCTCGAAGACGACGACAGTGAGGACGAGGACACCACGGCGCACGAACCGCGGGAACTCACCGACGACGAGAAGGAGATCAAGCGGCTGAACGCCCGCATCGAACGGCTCGAATCACACGTTGACGACCTCAAAGAGACAATCAAGCGCAAGGACGACCAGCTCTCGGAGAAGGACAAGCAACTGGAGAAGGCCCGCAGCGAGGGCCGGCGCGAGGTCAGAAAAGACCGCGAGGTGACGCGGCTTCAGCGGCGTAACGAGGCCCTCGAACGGAAAGTCGATGAGGAGGAGGAGAAACGCGAGGCGCTGGCCGACAAGCTCGAGAGGCTGAAGGCGCTGTGGAAGCTCGATCACTCGAACTTCGCCGATGTCTCAGAGAAACAGGAGGGGCTGACCCCGGTCAAGGTGGTCGAACAGTTCACCAGAGACGCCATCGCCGACGCTGATGAACGGTTCGGCCTCGTTGAGGATGACATTGTCATGTTCCGGGACGCCTCGGGCGCGGGCCGGTCGACGGCCCAGCAGCTGGCGGATATCGACCCGAAAATCGTCCTCCGGAACGGGAACCTCTCTGACATCGCCGATCAGGTGCTGTTTGATAACGACATTCCTGTCGCGCCAGCGGAGATGGTCACCGTACAGGAAGTGGACGAACTGGCCGTCACCCGCGAAGGCGAAATCGAGGCGGCAATCGAGGACTGGGAAGAGCGCGCCGCCGACCGCCGGAAGGAGCAGAACGCGGAGATGGTCGACCAGATCATCAGCGAACACCGGGCTGACCGGCCGACGAGCGAGAACTAGGTACTGTGTTGGCGGCCGGTGAACAGTCGCTAGCCGGCCCCGCCACCGGTGCGGGACTGCTCCGACAGCGAGCCAGCCGTACTGCGTAGTTATGTCCTTCGGGTGCGTCTGTCTCGCATGGAAGACCAGTGTCGTGTTCTGGCGGCCGCGGTCGAGACTCTCGACGATGTCTTCTACGTCTACGACGCAGACGGCAAACTTGCGTACTGGAACACTCGGCTGAACGAGCTGTTCGACCTGACGGATAGCGAACTGTCGGGCACAGAGCCGACCGAGTTCTTCGTCGCGGATGACCGGGAAGCCGTTGAAGTAGCTCTCGAGGAGGTGTTCGAGTCGGGTCAAACGACCGTTGAAGCGCGGGCCGAGACGACGGAGGGGGTGGTGACGTTCGAACTCAGCGGCCGGCTCCTCACGGCGGACGACGGCACAGTTCAGGGGTTCAGCGGTGTCGGCCGGGATATTACGGACCGGCGGGAACGGGAGTGGCACCTCCAGCGACAGAACGAGCGGCTCACAGAGTTCGCTGACCTGCTGGCACACGACCTCCGGACGCCGCTTGCCGTCACTAGTGGCCACCTCGAACTCGCTGCCGAGGAGCTGTCGGTCGAGCGTATCAACGCCGCCAGAGATGGGTTAGGGCGGTTAGAATCGATTATCGAGGACCTGCGGACCGCAACCAGAGACGGGGCGCTGGCAGCCGACGAGCAGGCCGTCGATATCGCTGACGTGGTAACGACGGCGTGGACCCACGTCGAGACCGACAGCGCAGTGCTGGAACCCCCGCCATCGATACTGATTGAAGCTGACCCAAAGCGATTGCTCCGACTGTTCGAGAACGTCTTCGCTAACGCCGTCACACACGGGCCTGAGCGCAATGAACGCGCAGCCGATGAGGAAGATGGAGGCGACGCCACCGAAATAACGGTTCGCATCGTACCGACACCCGACGGCTTCGCGATCGAGGATGACGGCCGGGGAATCGCTCCCGACGAACGGGAGCGGGTGTTCGAACCGGGCGCGTCACGGGCGGCTGACGGGACCGGCTTCGGTCTCTATATCGTCAGGACAATCGCCGAAGCCCACGGCTGGACAGTGCGTGTCACAACAGGAGAACACGGCGGTGCACGGTTCGAATTCGATATCGATGCGGACACCGCCTGTTAGTCGTTTCCGCTTCAGGGCATCCCGTCGCCGCCCATACCGCCACCGCCCATACCGCCGCCACCCATACCGCCCATGCCGCCACCAAGTCCGAACGCGCCGAGCAGGCTCGTGACGAGGCCGTAGACGACCAGTCCGAGGCCCCCGACGACGAGAGCGATGCCGACGGCGACGATGGGTGCCTTCCACGCGACCAGACCGATGCCGGCGAGCAACACGACGATACCGCCGATACCAACCGCACCGAGTTTATCCAACATACCCGTGTTGGTCCGGCGGGCGGACAAAAGCCCGTCGGTCAGTACTCGAACTCGGTGTCGACGTTCTGTGCCGCCGCGACCATTTCGGCGATAGTGTCCTGCCGGCGAAGCAGCCGCATCGTGTCGCCCTCGACGTCAAAGGTTCCGTCCATCGCGGCGGCGGAGATGTCGAGGTCGCCCTGCAGCATCGTGACCCACTCGCTGTAGGGGCCACGGAACGCGAAGTCGTACTCGGGGTCTGCGACCGTTCCGGCGGCGGTACAGACACCGTCCTTGATCACAACGACGAACTGTATCGGTTCACCGGTGTAGGCGTCGTCGGCACGGATTTCGAAACAGAATACAGCGGTGAAGTCGTCGGCGCTGTCAGCGAACGCGGCCCGCTCGTTGATCCGGTCGCGCCACGCGGCGGCCCAGTCATCGGCGTCGGTCGGCAGCGTCACAGTCATTGGCAGGCGGTATGCAAGGGGGGCTTTTCTGTGTTGCCTTGTCCTTTCGAGTGCAACACCCGGGAAGTCGTCGTTGTGGCTCCGCGGCGAACGCGAGGAAAACTGTCGAACGAGGTCTCAGCGGCGTGATTCGCCGCCGAGATACAGCCGAGACACCTCGGGGTCGTCGAGCAGCGAGTCGGCCTCACCCTCGAACTTGACCGTCCCCTGGTCAAGGACGAACCCGCGGTCGGAGATGCCCAGTCCCTCACGGGCATTCTGCTCGACCATCAGGATCGACGTGCCGAGTTCGTTGACTGTCTCTACGTCGTCGAACACTTCCTTGGCCGTGTTGGGAGCCAGCCCGGCACTTGGCTCGTCGATGAGCAACACGTCGGGCTCCATCACGAGCGCGCGGGCGAAGGCCAGCACCTGCCGCTGGCCGCCCGAGAGCGTCTTGGCGTTCGCGGTACGCTTGTCGTCGAGGATCGGGAACCGGTCGTACAGTTCGGCCACGGTCTCGTCGAGGCCGCCGTCACGAGCGACTCCGCCCATCCGGAGGTTCTCGTCGATGGTCAGCGAGCCGAACACGTTCTCCGTCTGTGGGACGTAGCCGACGCCGATACGGACGATGTCCTCGGGGGCCATCCCGCCGATTTCGCGGTCGCCGAGACGTACCGAGCCGGTCCAAGGCTCCAGCATACCGAACACCGTCTTGAGAACGGTAGACTTGCCGGCCCCGTTCGGGCCGACGAGACAGGCGATTTCCCCCTCGCCAAGGGTCAGCGAGAGGTCATCGAGCACCTGTACTTCGCCGTAGCCGCTGTCGACGCTGTCGACAGTGAGGATGGGGTCGGTCATTCCGACGGCCCTCCCAGATAGGCGTCGATGACGCGCTCGTCGCTCCGGACCGCCTCGGGCGGCCCCTCAACGAGGACACTTCCCTGATTGAGGACGATAATCGGGTCGGCAAGCCGCATGATGAAGTTCATGTCGTGTTCGATGATGAGGAAGGTGATCCCCTCCTCGTTGAGTTCCTCGATGAACCCGGCGAGTTTGTCGGCCAGCACGGGGTTGACACCGGCGACAGGCTCGTCGAGGAGCAGCAGATCGGGTTCGGCCATCATTCCGCGGGCCAGTTCGACCAGTTTCATCTGTCCGCCCGAAAGATCCGTCGCAGGCTGGGTGGCCAGATCACCGATCTCGAACCGTTCGAGCATCTTCTGGGCCTGTTCCAGCGAGCGCCGTTCCTCCTGTTCGACGGTACTTGGCGATGTGAACAACGGGATTATCGATTCCCCGGTCTGGTTGTGTGGCCCCACCAGCAGCGCCTCCCGGACGGTCATCCCCTCCGGTTTTCGTGGCGTCTGGAACGTCCGGATCATCCCCTGATCGGCGATTTCGTGGGGCTTCTGGCCAGTCACGTCGACGCCGTTGACCGAGACGGAGCCTGCATCGGGCTCATAGAAGCCCGAGACGAGGTTGAACAGCGTCGACTTACCGGCCCCGTTCGGGCCGATGAGACCCGTAATCGTGCTGCGTTCGACCTCGATGGACGCGTCGTCCGTTGCCACGAGGCCGCCGAAGCGTTTCTCCAGCCCCTCAGCACGGAGAACGGGGTCGGCCTTCCCGAGGACGGGGCCGTCGGAGACGAGCGACTGCTCACTCATCGCGACCGCCCCCCAGCGAGTCGGGCCAGATAAGTTCGCGCTCCGGCGGGAGAATCCCCTCCGGGCGGAGCCTGACGATGAAGATGATGAGCAGCCCGACCAGCATGAGTCGGAAGGGCGCGGCACCGATTGGTAGCGCCCCGGTGTCAGTCAGGAAGCGCGTCCCCTGCTGGATAGCGACGATTGTAAACCCACCAAGCATCGCGCCGCGGTCGCTGCCAGTGCCGCCGAGGATAACGGCGACCCAGACGTAGAACGTCGTGATGGGCTGGAGGTCCTGCGGGCTGACGAACAACACGAGATGGGAGTAGAACACGCCCGCAAGCGCCATGATGAGGCTCCCGATGACGAACGCCTGCATCTTAAACGCGAACGTGTTCTTGCCCAGCGTCTCCGCAAGGTCCTCGTCGGTCCGGATTGTCCGGAGGACGCGGCCCCACGGCGACTGGTGGATGCGCCGGAGGAACAGGTAGACCGCCGCGACGATCACTGTGACGAGGACGACGTTCAGGAAGCTGGTGACGACCGACTGACTCATATTGAACACTGGCGTCCCGCCCACGTTGAATACGTACGGGTAGGTCAGGTCGCCGAGCACAGGCCAGTCGGAGAAAAACAGCGGGATGCCGGTCAGACCGGCGCTGCCCGCCGTCCACTGCGATTCGTTGAGGATGAAGATACGCACGACCTCCGCGAGCCCCAGTGACGCGATCGCGAGGTAGTCATCGCGGAGTTTCAGCGTCGGATAGCCGATGAGTACCGCGAGCACCGCCGCGAGGGCGAGACCACCAAATAGCGCGATGACGGGACTAACACCGCCGGAGATCGGTGAGCCGGACGCCGTCAGCAGCGCGGTCCCGTACGCGCCGAGGCCGAAGAAGGCCGCGACGCTGAAGTTGATCATGCCACCGTACCCCCACTGGACGTTCAGCCCCATCGAGAGGAGCATGTACATCGCCGACAACCCAATGAGATACAGCAGGTACGCTGGTGCGAGGACGCCGGTCAAAACCGCCACGAGCAGGAGCGCAGCGAGCGCGCCGAGCAGTCCCACGACGCCCTTTTCGCGGGGCGAGTACGTACCGACATCAAGCGTGCTCATGTCATATCACCTGCGATGCCCCGGGGCCTGACAAGCAGGACCGCGACCATGATGACGAACGCAACAGCCGGCGCGTAGGCGTTACTGATCGGAAGGCCAACATCGCTAAGCAGCGGCGTCAGTTCGTGGAGCATCCCGATGAGGAGCCCACCGAGCATCGCGCCGTACACCGACCCGATACCGCCGAGGATGACTGCGGCGAACACGACCAGCAGAATGTTGAACCCGATGCGCGGGTCGAGCTGGCTGTACAACGCGAGGAAGACGCCGCCGGCGGCAGCCAGGGCGCTGCCGACGACCCACATGACGAGGATGACGCGGTCAGTTCGGATACCGCTCACGCGTGCGAGATCGGGGTTGTCAGCTGTCGCACGCATCTTCCGGCCCAGCGTCGTCCGCTGGAGTAGGAGATGCAGGCCGGCGACGAGAACCGCCGCGCTGACGATGATCGCAACGTCTCGCTGTGTCACGGCGATATCGAGTGTGTCAAGTAGCACCGGAATCGGCCCGCTACGGCGGATATCGTACTGCAGGAAGTCCGTCCCGAAGGTCGCCTGTAGCACCGCGCGGTAGACGAACGCCACGCCGATGCTCGTGATGAGCAGCCCGATTGAGTCCGTATCGAGGGGCTTGTACACGAAGATATGGGTGAGGACGGCAACGACGGCGGCAAGCGCCATCCCGACCGCCAGAGACAGGAAGAACCCAACCGGGAGACCGAGAACGGTGCCGCCGAGGCCGCCGAACACACCGAACGCGACGAACGCCCCGTAGGCACCGAGCGTCATCGTATCGCCGTGTGCGAAGTTCGCAAAGTCGGCGATGCTGTAGACCAGCGAGAGACCGATACTCCCGAGGATGATGATACTACTGAAAACGAGCCCGTTTGCCAGGTACTGTAATATCTGCGCCATTGGTGAAAATGGGAAAGGGTTGTGGCCGCGTTAGCCCTCGATAAAGCCGCTGGATTCGTACGCGTGGTCCACAACTTCGAACACCTGCAGCAACCCGACGGGATCACCGTTCTCGTCAAGGTCGATGGGGCCGCTCACGCCGGTATAGTCCACGTCCGACGGAGAGCCACCGTTGGCCAGAATTTCGTGTGCATCCTCGTAGGTGGTCGCCTCCTCACCCTCGGGACGAGTCACGTCCCGGACGACCTCCATGAGCGCCGAGCCCGTGAACTCGTCGGCGGCTTCGATAGCGAGTGCGCTGACGACCACCGCGTCGTAGGCATAGGCCGACCACGACGTTGGTTCCTCGCCGAAGCGCTCTTCGAACTCTGAGACGAACGCCTGGTAGTTCTCGGCGTCCTGCGGGACGCTCGGAACCACAGCTTTCATTCCGTTGAGGCTACCCTCGGGAGCGGATTCGAGGACTTTTGGGCCCTTGACACTGTCACCGCCGTACCAGGCGGCTTGGTCGGTGACACCCAGATCGAACGCCTCCTGGGACATCGTTGCGAACTCCGGCTGGTAGGTGATGAACACCCACGCGTCAGCGTCGGTGTCAGACATCGAGGAGATGGTGCTGCTGTAGGAGGATTGGCCCTGATCGTGGGGTTCATTGTAGACAATCTCCCCGTCGTAGGCTTCGATGAAGGCCTCACCGACGGACTGGCCGTAGTCGTTGTTAATCCAGGCCAGGGCAGCGGACTCGTTGCCGTCCTCGTTGAGGAGCGACGAAATTGCCTCCGCCTGAGCCTTGCCGGCCGGTGGCATCCGGAGCAGGTCCGGGAAGTTCGTCAGGTTCGGGCTAGTGCTGTTCTGGCTGATCTGGACGACGTCCGTGTTCTGGACGACGCTCTCGTGGATGGCCGTGCTGACGCCGCTCCCGACAGTGCCGATGAGCAGCGGGACCCCTTCCTGATTGACGAGCGTCTGGGCTGCGCTGACCCCACCCTGACTCGTACTCTGGTCGTCCTGCTGTGAGATCGCCAGTTCGCCGCCACTGACACCGACGGAGTTGATATCGTCGAGCGCGATTTCCTTGCCGCGCTGGTTCCGCTGACCGAACGCCGACAGTGACCCGGAGAGGCTGTCAACCATCCCGATGGTGTAGGTTTCGGACCCGGAGTCCGTCGAGGAATCCGTCGCGGAATCCGTCGATTCGCCGTCACCCCCATCACCTTCGTCGGGAGCACCACCGGAACAGCCGGCGAGGCCGACGAGCCCGGCACTGGCAGCGGCTTTGATTACGCTTCGCCTGTCAATCGAACGCGTGTCATGGTCGTTCATGGTATACTGATATCCTTTTTCGTAAGTCCCTGTATAACCCTGTCACCGTCCATGGTAGGCACCATGTTCTCCACGGCATACGAGAAGCCGTGAATTAATACTTCTGGAACGCGTTTGCCGCATAGAGTATCGCTACGGCTATGGAACGAACGGAGTTCATCACGGTAGACACGCACACGGGTGGGGAACCAACACGCATCGTCCTCGACGGTATCGAGGCCAACACGCTCACCGGAGCGACCGTCCGGGAGAGACGCGACCAGTTCAAAGCCACGGCTGACGGCGTCCGGAAACTCCTCATGCAGGAGCCCCGCGGACACGCAGGCATGTTCGGAGCAGTCCCGGTACCGACCGACCGGGCTGACCTCGGGGTTTTCTTCATGGATACAGATGGCTATCTGGACATGTGTGGTCACGGCCTCATCGGAGTCGTCACCGCACTCATCGAACGGGGCGAGCTTCCCGAAGTGCCAGAGCTGACTGTCGAAACCCCCGCCGGACTGGTCGACGTGACGGTCGAGATAGCTGACGGCGTCGTCCGTCGCGTTGCGTTCGAAAACGTCGACAGTTACGTCTGTGAGACGGTAACCGTCGAACAGGACGGCGTCCCGGTCGAAGCTCGTATCGTCTATTCCGGGAACTACTTCGCCGTCGTCGACGCTGACAGTCTCGGCGTCACGCTCAACAGCGAGGACGCCACGCAGTGTATCGACCCCGCACTGGAACTCCGCCGAGCAGTCAACGACGCCGCACCCGAGGACCCAGTCACCGGTACGCGGGCGACCGTCTCAGCAGTCGAACTCACAGCTGGCGGCGACGGCGACCGGAGCTGTGTGGTGTTCGCCGACGGCTCCGTCGACCGCTCCCCCTGTGGAACAGGCACGTGTGCGCGGTTGACGCTCCATCACGTCGACGGCGACCTCGCCGTCGGCGAGCGTGTCGAAGTGACTGGCCCGGTCGGGTCGACATTTGAGGGGTACATCACCGATACCAGCGTTGACGGAGGGGTAACCGTGACCAGCCCGGTCGTCTCGGGTACAGCGCATATCACGGGCGAGCACACGTTTTACCGGGACGACGACGATACGCTCGGCAGTTTTACTCTCGTTTGATTTCAGGCGTTATAGACTGATTTTTTTGGTAGGGGGTGCGTTTAGGCTGATATAGTGGCGTAGTTTCGATAATGATTCCGCCGATAGCAAACAACTTCGTCGCCGGGGAGACAGCGCCGGGGGCGCTCGACCACGTCGCTTCGCTCAACGATGACGACGTCAAGGGCATCCTAAATCTGCTTGGCGAACACTACGACGAGCGCCAGCCAGCCGACGAGGACGCAGACCAGTACATCGAGTTGGTCAAGGAAATCGACAGGAGCGGCCTCGACTGCTGTATCTCAGTCAAGCCCTCGCAGATCGGACTTGACGTTGGCGACGACGTATTCGTCGAGAATCTTGAACGTATTGTCGCAGCGGGTGACGACCGTGATGTCTTCGTCTGGGTCGATATGGAGGACTACACTACAACCGACGTGACCCTTGACGCGTACGAGCGACTCGTTACGGAACACGAGGGCGGCGTCGGCGTCTGTACGCAGGCGAACCTCAAGCGGACGCCCGAGGACCTCGAACGGCTTGCACCCCTTCCCGGGAAGGTCCGACTAGTCAAGGGAGCCTACTCCGAGCCAAAGAGTGTCTCCTACAAGAAGAAAGAGCGCGTCAACGAAGCCTATCGAGACTGTCTCGAACTGATGTTCGAGGAGTTCGAGGGCGGCGTCGCCGTCGGCAGCCACGACCCGGCGATGATAGACTACGCGAAGGACCTCCACGACGAGTACGGAACCGACTACGAGGTGCAGATGCTGATGGGCGTCCGCGACGACGAACAGCGCGACCTCGCCGCCGAGGGCGTCCCGATGTGGCAGTACATCCCCTACGGCGACAAGTGGTTCTCCTACTTCTACCGGCGCGTCCGCGAACGCAAGGAAAACGCGCTGTTTGCTGTCCGAGCCGTGTTGAGTTAGAGTAGCTGTTGGCTACGTGCTGCCCTATCCTTCGAAGCAGGCAACGGGATTCCCATTCTCCCACGGGTCGGGGTCTAGCGAATCGGCCCCATCGAAATCGTTCCGGGTCGTTCTGGCACGGACGGCCCGTGTCGAGCTGACATAGTACGTGACATATTGAGTTATATAGTCGAAGTCCATCCCGGGGTGAATCCGTCCGGAGCCGATGTACTGCAATCGGATGACAGCCGAATTAGTTGGCCCCGGGGCGACCCAGGTACTCTGGACGGAGATGTCGAACCGCGTCAGGTAGCTATCGGGCTTGCCGTCAGTCGTCATGTCAGTGTTCGCTACCATCTCGGCGTTCTGCCGGTAGGCCAGTTCGAACGCGGTGACGTACTCGACCATGCTCTGGCCCGCTAGCTCCGATGGCGGCTGCCCAGGATACGCACGGGGAGCAAGCGACCCCTCGCGGTCGATTGGTTCAGCAATCGGTCTCGAAACGGCCGAACAGGACACGTTCGGGGGCGTTTCCGGAATCTGGGTTGCCCATCCAGTGGCCGGCGTCGGCGTCTCTGTGGCTGTCAACGTCTCAGTTGAGTCAGTCCCGTCGAGAGTGCGACATCCGGCTGTGGAAAGCCCCACCCCACTGGTGCTGAGTGCCTTCACGAGATGACGGCGTGTTATCTCCATAGCACACGTGGCAGTAGCATCTCCGGTAGTAAACGGTTTCAGGACGTTCAAGAACACGTTTGAGCCACCCCTCTCATTGATCTGAGTGCAACAGAGTGACCTATTCTGCTCAGTCAATCCGAAAGCAAGCGGTCCCCACTGAGAGTCGAATTCCCGTTGTCAACGCTCTGGGTCGATTGACAGAGAACCGGGTGCCAGCGGCTCTACACCTCCTCCTGTGTTACTGGTCCGGATCGAGCAGTTTCGCTTCTGCTTTCCGGAGGTGTTCGAGCAGCGTCGTCTTCGAAACGCCAAGTTTCGATGCGAGTTCGCGCGTCGAGATACCCCGTGGCCACGCGTAGTAGTCCTCCTGTCGGGCAAGTTCGAACGCCTCGCGCTGGCTGTCCGAAAGCCGGTCCATCCGCCGGAGTTGCTTCGGATTGCCGCCGCCAGCGGATGTGATTCGTGTGACTTCGATATCGGCCGACTGCTCCTCGCGGATCTCGTCGAGAAGTGACTCGGCTTCGTCGCGGGAGTCCGGGAAGAACACCGGCCAGTGCTCGCGACCGTGCCGGACCCGAACCGGATCGTTGTGGATGAACCCCCGCGAGAGCAGGCTGTCGCTGATGGTGTTGTCCGGGTCGTACTCGACGAACAATTCACGGGTCGTGTTCCCCGGCGACGAGCCTGTGCCGGTCGCGCCGTGGCGCTCGCGCAACTCCAGCACAGAGTCGGTCAGTGACGAGTCGCGAGTCGCATCGATGAGAGCCTCAACGTCGCTAATACTGTCGGCGTATGCGGTGAACAGGCCCTTCACGCTACCGTTCTGTGTGTTGTACACGCCGTGGGCCAGTAGCCCAGCCGCCGTCTTGTCGGTGACTTCGAGCGTCCAGCAGTCCGGATGCCAGATGCTCAGGGTAAGCTGGAGTCCCCCGTGTTGTGATTGTGCGTTACTCATACTGAGCGCCCTCCGTATGAAGGGATGCTAGGGATAGCCACGATGTGGATGCAAATAAAGGTGCGGTTCATAAGGGGAACACCGACCATGGGAGATAATGCCTGATTATGTATGACATATCAGGTTATTGCCGTCCCCCCTGACCATGGACGGTGGAACATATTGGTAGGGGACGCGTACAGTACCTATCATGAGTACAGACGACTCACGTCGACACTACATCGACGGTGAATGGACGACAGGCACCGGCGACGAAACGTTCACAAGTCAGAACCCGGCCACCGGCGAGGCACTCGCCTCGTTCCACCGCGGAACCGAGGCCGATGTCGACCGCGCACTGGCCGCGGCAGAGGACGCCTACGACGAGTGGCGCTCGCTCTCGCACATCGACCGCGCGGAATACCTCTGGGACATCTATCACGAACTGCGTGACCGCCACGAGGAACTCGGCGAAATCGTCACCATGGAATGTGGTAAGGAGATCAGCGAAGGGCTGGCCGACGTCACCGAGTCCTGGCATATGGTCGAGTGGGCCGCTGGCAACGCCCGCCACCCCCACGGCGACGTGGTACCGTCGGAAATCGCCAGCAAGGACGCCTATATGCGGCGCAAGCCGAAGGGCGTCGTCGGCTGTATCACCCCGTGGAACTTCCCGGTCGCCATCCCGTTCTGGCACCTCGCAGTGACACTGGTCGAGGGCAACACCGTCGTCTGGAAGCCCGCCGAACAGACCCCGTGGTGTGCCCACATCATCGCTGAGATGTTCGAAGACTCGGGCATCCCGGACGGCGTGTTCAACCTCGTGCAGGGCTACGGCGACGCCGGCAACGCTATCGTCGAGGACGACCGCGTCGAGACGGTCCTCTTTACCGGGAGCGCCGAAGTCGGTCACAAGATCGCCTCCAAGGTCGGTGGCGAGCCCGGCAAGATCGCCGCCTGCGAGATGGGCGGGAAGAACGCCGTCATCGTCACGGAGGAAGCCGACCTCGACATCGCCGTTCACTCGGCAGTGATGTCTAGCTTCAAGACGACCGGCCAGCGCTGTGTCTCCTCAGAGCGCCTCATCGTCCACGAAGACCTCTACGACGAATTCAAGGAACGGTTTGTCGACGTTGCCGAGGACATCGCCGTCGGCGACCCACTGGAGGAAGACACCTTCATGGGGCCGCTCATCGAGGACGACCAAGTCGAGAAATTCAAGCGCTACAACGACCTCGCCCGTGAGGAGGGCGCGAACGTGCTCGTCGACCGCGCCGACCTCGGTGCCGAGGAGATTCCCGATGGCCACGAGGAGGGCCACTGGGTCGGCCCGTTCGTCTACGAAGTCGACTACGACGAGGACCTGCGGTGCATCAACGAGGAAGTGTTCGGTCCCCACGTCGCGCTACTTGAGTACTCGGGTGACTTCGACAAGGCGCTGGAGATGCACAACAGCGTCGACTACGGCCTCGCCGGCGCCATCATCTCCGAGGACTACCGCCAGATCAACCAGTTCCGCGACGAGGCGGAAATCGGGCTCGCCTACGGCAACCTCCCGTGTATCGGTGCGGAAGTCCACCTGCCCTTCGGCGGCGTCAAGAAGTCCGGCAACGGCCTCCCGAGCGGCCGCGAGGTCATCGAGGCTGTCACCGAGCGCACCGCCTGGACGCTGAACAACTCCAAGGACATCGAGATGGCACAGGGTCTGTCGGCGGACATCATCACCGATGAGTAAGTCCGTCCAGTCGCCGGAGATCGGTTCCATCTGCCCGCGCTGTCGCGGCGAGACGACGACGGCGAAAGGCATCGAGACCTGCACCGACTGCTCGTGGGTCGGCTGCCTCGGCGCTGACTGACGCGACGACCGCGGTTTTCTATACGGCCCCAGCGTCTGTCCCACGCCGTGACGGGGGCCACGGACCGGGTTCATGGTCCAACTTTTCCAAACCTTAAACCTCTCCCCGTCGAAGTACCGAATATGAGCGACAACGACAGCAGAAAGAACCTGCGGATGCCGGAAGAGGACGAGGTGTTCGCCGTCGTCATGGACATGCTTGGCGCGAACCGCGTCAAGGTACGCTGTATGGACGGCGTCGAGCGCACAGCCCGGATTCCGGGCAAGATGCAAAAGCGGATCTGGATACGCGAGGACGACGTGGTCCTCGTCGAACCCTGGGACTGGCAGGACGAGAAAGCCGACATCACGTGGCGCTATGAGAAACAGGATGCCGACCAGCTACGCGAGGAGGGACATATCCAGGAGTAGCCTGATTATGTATCTGGCTGCGCGCTCGACGGAGGCACAAGCGTGACAGAGGGGCAGTTCGGCCTGCTCGATACGGACGACGTCGACTCACCGGGTGACGAGTGGGAAGAGGTCGACGTTTCCGACACGGAAGCCGACCGCATCGCCCGCAAACGGGACCGCGAGTTCAGCGAGTTCCGTGAGCGCATCAAGGACGCTGACCAGTTCAAAGTCGAGGCCAGCGTTTTCGACGACGCGACCTACGGCGCACTGTACAAGCTCGTGCAGGACGGCCACATCGACGCCTTCGGCGGGCCGATCTCGACCGGCAAGGAAGCCAACGTCTACACGGCCCTATCGGGCGAGACAGAGGTCGCCGTCAAGGTGTACCGCATCAACGCCTCCGATTTCAAGGATATGCGGAGCTATCTCGACGGCGACCCCCGCTTCGAAGGGATCGGCTCGGACAAGAAGAAGGTCGTCACCGCGTGGGTCCGCAAGGAATCGTCGAACCTCAAGCGTGCCCGTCGGGCCGGCGTTCGGACGCCGGAGCCCATCGCCGTCGAGCGGAACGTCCTCGTGATGGAGTATCTCGGGACCGAGGAAGGCCGTAGCAAGCGTCTCAGTGAGGTCCACATCGAGAACCCCGAGACAGCCTACGAGGTCGTCAAGGAGTACACCCGCCGGCTGTACGACGCCGGCCTCGTCCACGGCGACCTCTCTGAGTACAACATCGTCTTCCACGAGGGTCAGCTGTATATCATCGACCTCGGGCAAGCGGTGACCATCCACCATCCTAACGCCGACGACTTTCTGGAACGGGACTGCCGCAACGTCGCGAACTTCTTCGCTAGGCAAGGCGTCGACGCCACGCCAGAGGAACTGCTCGCGTACGTCCGAGAGTACGCGACGCCGAAAGACAAGGCCGACACCGCGCCGGGGAGCAACGATGACGCCGTTCCGCAAGGAACACCGGCCGACCGTCGCGACGACGAGTAGTCACCATCGTTCTGCTCGCATGGAGAGATTTTTGCAAGTGAGAACGTGTTTCCGTGGCTATAGGTGAAGTGCGATTAGTACCAGTCATGCCGACGGTTTCTGGAGAGATATCCACAGTACTGCGCGTCTTTCACCCGGTTTCTCACAACTCATTTGATTGTGAAAACCACAGTGCGTAAACTGTTAGCTCTTGAATATATCAGCATGAGTTGCGTGTCACAGTGCTTTTCATGCTGGCTGAGTCGCCATTGGCCTAGCCCAAGTAGGTGCGACTGATGGACACCGACCCAGCAGACAGCAGTTCGGACCAGCAGACAGCACACAGCGGCGACTCGGTGTCTGAGCGCCTCATCGAGGGACTGTCTTCGCATGCTGTGTTCATGCTCGATACAGATGGTACCATTACGACGTGGCCCGAGCCAGCAGCGTCGCTGTACGGCTACGACCGGGTCGCGACGGTCGGCCAGCACGTCGACATGCTGTTTGCCGACCCTGAGGAGATAGAGACAACCGTTGAGTCACTGCTGACGGAGGCGGCTGACGGCCCCGTCGAGACACAGCACTGGCACCGGCAGGCTGATGGGTCCGTGTTCTGGGCAACCCTCTCGCTCTCGCCGCTCGGGGACGGAGACCCGGAGGGGTTCGTCGCAGTCAGCCAGGATACCACCGAGAAACACCAGTACGACAAGATGCTCGAACGCCAGAACGATCGGCTCAAGGAGTTCACCGACATCCTCGCTCACGACCTGAAGAGTCCACTCAGTGTTATCTCCTCACGGGTACATCTGGCCCGCGAAACCGGTGACGAGGAACACCTCGACGCGCTCGAAGAAACAAGCGACAGGATGGCCCGCCTCGTCGACGACCTGCTCCGTGTTGCCAAGCAGGGAAACGTCGTCACCGACCCAGAGACAACGAACGTACGGGCCGTTGTTGACACCGCCTGGGAGGGGAGCGGCGAAAGCACCGACCGAGCCACGCTCCATTACGCGGATATCGGCGCAGTGAGCGCAGACGCCGACCGCCTCATCGAACTGTTCGAGAACCTCTTTCAGAACAGCATTCGACACGGCGATGGGGCCGTTATCGTCCGCGTCGGTCCGCTTGAGAACGGCTTCTACGTCGAAGACGACGGCCCGGGGATCCCAGCAGAAATCAAGGACGATGTGTTCGACCATGGATTCACCACTGCCGAGGACGGGAGTGGCTACGGACTCTCTATTGTCCGAACCATCGCAGGCGCACACGGGTGGGACATCCTCGTCACCGACAGCAACATGGGCGGGGCACGGTTCGAAGTCACCGGTGTCGAGTTTCTGGGCTGACAGCGGGATCGGCAGACCGCTGTTCCGGTGCGGTGTCCGGTCCCCGCTTCACTCGTCTATTGTGGACGAGACCCCCCGTTCGAGCGTTCTCCTCGTGGGTGAGTATCCCACAGAAGCAGAAGAACAATAACCGATGGGGCAGTGATGCCCAACGACGAGAGACCGCCACGGCTACACGACCCCCGCCATCCACCCATGGGACGCCCTCCAACCCCCACGACCGGACAGATAGTGCCGCTCGTTGTCCTGCTCGGGATAGCCGCCCTTGTTGCCGTCTCCGGAGTCGCCACCGGCTTCAGCAACGCGGTACCCAATGAGACACACTCGGGGAGTACCACACACAGCCACGCCACCACAACCGAGGCAGCGACGCCACAGCCAGCGTGTTCGGTGCAAGACGAGCACCCAGACATGCCGGATACAGGCTCGGCATCCCACTATATCGATGGACTTGGAGCCGCATCGACAACCAACTGGACCGCCGGTGAAACCCTGCGTATCGGCGCAGACGGGGACTGTTCGCTCGGCGTCCGTGCCAACGACACCGCGACACTGACCGCGGCGACAGTCAACACCAGTCAGGGGACTGTGACCGGTGTCGTCGACGTGGGTCGCGGCGGAGCGTTTCGGGTTGTCGAGCGCCCTGACGGAAACACCACAGCGTCAGTCTCCATCCGGAATGTCGGCCGGGAAAATAACGACCGTGTCGACATTGTCTCGACGAACGAGAGCGGAACAATGGTGACTTCCGAGCGCGTCACAGCTCCTACCGGTCGGTTCTTCGTGGTCGAAATCCAGTGGTATCCAAACGGGACCGCACAGGTCGCGCTGTGGGATACTGACCGGCAGCGCCAGCAACGCGTGACCAGAACGGTTTCGACCAGCGCTGAAACCTCCTTCTGGCAAGTCCAGCTCGACGGCCGGGCGTATCTCGACGAAATCGCAGTTGGGTCCCACAACACGGAGCCGGCCGACACCGGGGAGGCTGACAACGGAGAGGCTGACACCGAAGACAGCGAGCAGTCAGCAGCAACGCCCGTCCAGTCCACAGCCTCAGCGGCGCAGAGTGATGAAACAGGGACACCGGAAACCTTCAGTTACAATGTCGGGCCCGAGGAAAGCGAGCCCGAAGAATCCCAGTCCGGCCTCTTTTTGGGTCCACTCATAGCGATAGGTGGGGCACTCATGTACCGGTATGCATACGGTGTCACGAAGTTCAACGAACAGATGGACGCCATCGGGAGCACAACCCGCTCCGGCGAGGTCGAACCCGCCGACTGGAACGTCGTGCTTACGAAACTGGTCGGTGCGGCCGGGAGTATATTCGGCCTCATCTGGTTTCTCACCACGGTATTTGATGGCTGACCGGCCACACCTCGCCGTGTAGTCTGCAGTCCGAACCGGCCGACGGTGAGGTACGGTGCCGAAGGCTCCGGACGCCGAAGTTTTAAACAGGCAGACCCTCCTACAGAGAGGTATACTTATGCAACACGTGAAGATTCCGCAGGACCGTATCGGTGTGTTGATCGGCGAGGGCGGTGAGACCATGCGCGAAATCGAGTCGCGCGCAGAAGTCCGGCTGGATATCGATTCCGAGGACGGCACGGTGAAAGTCGAGTCCGTCGGCGATCCCGTGACGGCGCTGAAAGGCCCCGACATCGTGAAGGCCATCGGCCGCGGATTTGCGCCCGACGACGCGCTGGCGCTGCTTGAAGACGACATGATGATGTTCGAACTCATCGACATCGAGGCCGCCTCCCGCAACAAGAACGACTTCCGACGCCAGAAGGGTCGTCTCATCGGCGAGGGCGGCCGGACGCGGGAGCTCATGCAGGAACTCTCCGGCGCCGCCGTGGTCATCTACGGGTCGACGCTTGGGATCATCGGCGGCCCCGAACAGGTCGACGCCGTGCGAGAAGCCGCCGAGATGATTCTTGACGGCGCGCCCCACGGCTCCGTCTACTCGTTCCTCGAACGCAAACACAACGAGATGAAGCACAAAGGCCTCGAATATCACCAGTTCACCGGGTAATTCCGGTAGTTCGACTGCGTGACTGGCGCTTGCGCCTCACGGCGACAGTATAAGCACGTACGGTTGCCGTCAGGTCCCATCAGGGGCGCACCACACCGTTTTGCCGGCACAGGCTCTACGAGGAGGTATGCCGACCATCGCCGAGACGCACATCGTCAACCGCGAGCGCGTCCAACCGACCCACGCCAACAACTACAACAGCGCCCACGGGGGAATCGTCATGAAGTGGATGGACGAGATCGGCGCTATGTCGGCCATGCGGGCCGCCAGAGAATCCTGCGTGACCGCGCAGATGTCTCGCGTCGACTTCGAACGACCGATTCCAATCGGCGACACTGCCCTCATCGACTCCTACGCCTACGCTACGGGCCGAACCAGCGTCCGAGTCCGCATAGAGGTCGCGCGCGAGGAGCCACACACGGGCGAAACTGAGGAGACGACCAGCGCGTACGCCACCTTCGTCGCCGTCGACGACGGGAAACCGACGCCCGTCCCCGAACTGACTGCCGAGAGCGAGGAGTGCAAACGGTTGCGCGAAACGGCACTTGCAGAAGAGCCGGATCAGTAGCAGTCGACAACCGGTAGCATAACGTCACCGCCTGGCCACTAACTGCGGCTCTCTGTAGTCAAGTAGCGACTGCTACGGTGTTTCAAAGTAATCGAGCATATCCAGCACCGCGCCCATGATGAAACTGATGACACTGATGACCAGAACAAGCCCAGTGAGAAGTGTCGAAATCGGAGGGTTCAGCAGAAACTGGAAGCCAGCGATAAAAACGCAGGTAACCATCCCGACGACCAAGAGAAACGACCCTGCGCTTGGGTCCTCACCGGTGAGAAATTCGAGGCCATTGAGGAAGCCCGACGTCTGTGGCTGTTGTTCCTCAACGACGTCCTCACTCATTGGTCGGCCTCAGACTGTGCCGTCGCTGCCTCCTGAATAATCTGTACGAGATGCGATACCCAGAGTCCGCCGGTAAATCCGAATAGTGCGGAGACGACGACGGCTTTGGTGAGGGTGCCAAGCGGAGAGGCTGCCGCTACCAGACAGAGCGCTCCGAAGAGGAGCATCATGCCGTACTGGATTCTTGTGTCGAGGTCAATGCGTGCAATGGTCTGCGTGAAGCTTGAGCTCATATGGCGGTGGTGGTGGCTGGTCGGGACGTGATTACGCGGCGGTTGATACATGATGTGAATCGACGGCAACACCTGGGCAGTTAGCGTCCGCTTGGAGCAGCCGTTTGATTTCGCGGTGCGAAGTGAGGCCGCGGATGTGTGGGCCAGAAACCGATAAACTGGTCCGACTGTTTGTCGCCGCGGAGGGCGTAGAAATACAGCGTCAGCGCAACGGACGCCGGAGCGGCGGTCGCTTCAGCTTGCGAGGCCGCGTCTATCTTTCCCTGCGTGGTACTCACATGCAATGTTAGGCCTACTCCGGTATATCCCTTTGCAAGGGGTCAGCAGAACTGGCGACCTCAAATGTCCCCAGTCGGTCAACCGTCGGGATTGCAACTGCCACTAGCAACACTATCCACTTACGAACCACTAGGAGCCTGCGCGGTTGGTTCTCTTGGAGAAAGTCTCATTGAAACACACGCGGCGGGATTGCGCAGAGATGAAACTCCACGAAGCTCGTTCGTCGCAGAAAGCATAGGCTGGAATTTGAACCAGAGATTCAAATCCTGGAGCAGTCTCTCACATCGACACGTGACGTGGCGCGACGAGACGCGCTACTTGCAGGTTGTCTCCAAGAAGAGCCTAGGCCGGAATTTGAATCCGGGGTCTCGTCCTTACCAAGGACGCGCTTTACCGCTAAGCTACCCAGGCACGCATCAATGTGTATCCGGCAATTGTCTAAAGTCGTTTCGATTCGGGGCCGGTGTGTCGATTAGTATCAGTGGTCGGCGGCGGCCTCGGTTCCGTCCCCGGATGGCTGTTCGGCCCCTGCCCGCGCTCGGAGCGCATCGGCGACCTCCTCACCGAGCAACTCGTCGTTCGGTGGAAGGCCGTCGACGGCCAGTTCAGTCGCGTACTCGCGGAGTGTCGGGGTGGGTCGGATGCTTGCGGCGGTAACACCGGCGACCACGGCGAGCTCCAGAATGTCCGTTTCGAGCGCGGTGTCGAGGCTTTCATCGTCAGTCGTCTGACGGACTGTCTGGTCGTGGCCGAACGAACGGACGACAGAGACAGCGGCGTCGGCAGCTTCGGTTCTGGCAAGTAGGTAGAACCCACGCGAGACGAGGATATCGGCGATGAGGATATCCAGGTCGGCTGTGTCGCGGTCGCCGTTGACCCAGGGGTCGTCGTGGGCCAGTTGGCGAGTGAGCGAGAGCCCCTCGTAGATGAGTTGGACGCCGGCGGCTCTGTCAGCGACGCCGTCAGCCAAGTCAACCGGTGGGTCGCTGGTTGCGCCCGCGCTGACGAGCGTGAGGACGCCTGGCGCCAGCGACGCGTCGTCAAGGCGAGCGTCGATCCGCTCGTGAAGCCGGTCAGGCTCGACATCGTCGACCGCCGCCAACGCCGCTCGGCGAACTGCCGCCACTTCCTCCATTATGAGGGTCTAGCGACGGGAAGGGCAAAGACCTTTGGAAACCGCAGAGTCACAGCAGCCATGGTACAGACCACGAGCGGCGATGATATCCGGACCCTGACGCTCGACCGGCCCGACCAGCGTAATGCGCTGACCAGCACGGCGCTGCGTGACCTCGAAGCGGCAGTCGAGTCAGCGACCGAGCCAGTGCTGTATCTCCACGGCGCTGGCGAGGCGTTCTGTGCCGGCGCGGACCTGGACGAGGTCAAGGCTCTCGATTCAGAGAGCGCTGAGGCGTTCGCAGCGCTGGGTCAGCGGGTCGCCCGGACGCTCGAATCCTACGACGGAGCGGTCGTCGCCGGTATCGACGGCGCAGCACGGGGCGGCGGCGTCGAACTGGCGCTGGCCTGTGATATCCGTGTCGCGACGCCAGACACGACGCTGGCGGAAACAGGGGTCAAACTCGGCCTCTTTGGTGCGTGGGGCGGGACAGCGCGGCTCCCCGACATCGTCGGGACCGGCGATGCGCTCGACATCGCGCTCTCCGGCCGAACGCTCGACGCCGAGACGGCGCTACAGATGGGGCTGGTCTCGCGGGTGGCTACGGAGCCTCGGGCTGTCGCTGAAGAGGTGGCGGCTGTCGATGCGGACGCGCTTCGAGTGCTGAAGGCACGGATGCGAGACGATGCGGACAGGGAAACACAGGAGCGCCGCGAACAACAGGCCTTCGCCGACCTCAACGCGAAGCCTGAGTAGGAAAGGGTACAAGACGACGCCTCGCATACGGACCGCCAATGGTCGACTGTGAGTACTGCGCGGAATCGTTCGACGGTGACGACGCCTATCTCGACCACCTCGCCGAGACCCACGACGGCGAGCTGGGTGCGATTGACCGACGGCGCGTCGAGGAGCACACCGGTGATGAGGCGGGGAATGCCCTCCCGGTCGGGCCGATTGTTATCGGCGTTGTCGTGGTGTTTGCTATCGGGCTCACAGTGTACGTGACTCAGTTGAGCGGTGGCGACGGCGGCAGCGACGCAGACCTCATTGGGACAGCGGGCGCACAGCCGCTTTCGGCAGTCGAAGCCACTGGGGTCGAAGCGTCGTCACTGGACGACACCGGCGACAGTGACCGACTGGCCGGTGTCGAACAGTTCCCGAACCGGGGGAACAATCACGTCGAAGACGGGAGTGCGATCGACTACCAGCGGTTCCCGCCGCTCTCTGGGACACATTACGCCTCAGCGGAGGAGGCAGGCTTTTACGAGGCGACACCACTGCTTGGCTCGCTCGTCCACACGCTCGAACACGGCGCGGTTATCGTCTACTACGACCCCGACGAGGTCTCGCCTGCAGCCAGACAGAGCCTTCGAGAATTCTCCAGTGTCCATACCGGCACTTGGCGGAGCGTCGTCGCCGTCCCGAACCCCAACGACGACCCACGAGCGACCTACGTTGTGACGGCATGGCAGCACGAACTAACGATGGACAGCTACGACGCCGAAACGATCCACGCATTCCTCTCGGAGTATCTGGGTCGCGGCCCGGAGAACCCGGTTCGCTAGCGGCTAAAACGAGGGGAAAGGATCAGTACAGCGGGTCCGGACCCGGCGGCATCGCTCGCTTGTGGGCGCTCGATTCGTACATCTCGCGAACAGTCTCGACGACATCGATCGGGACACCGAGCCGGTCGGCTGTCGCGGCCGCCGGAACACCACCGTCGATGTGCAGAGCAAGGATGGAGTCAAGTGTGTCGTAGTCCATCCCCATCTCGTCGGCGTCGGTCTGACCGGCCCACATCTCGGCGCTGGCGGTCTTCTCCGCAAGGTCATCGGGAACGCCGACGTGTTTCGCCAGCTGCCGGACCTGTTGCTTGTACAGCGCCGCGATGGGATGGCAGTCGACCGCACCGTCGCCGTACTTCGTGTAGTAGCCGACCAGTGCCTCGCTCCGGTTCCCGGTGCCCAGAACCAGCGCCTGCTCGTGGTTGCCGACGAGATAGTTCAGCACCGCCCGACAGCGAACCCGGAGGTTGCCGACGGCGAGCTGGTCGCCCTCGGCGTCGGGGTAGGCGTCGAGGAACGCGTCGACCAGCGGATTGATCGCGATGACGTCGTACTCAATCCCAAGCAGGTCGTTTGCCACCCGCTCGGCGTCGCTCATGTTGTCAGCACGGTTGACCTCGCTGGGCATTACGAGTCCGTGAACGGCGTCACGGCCAAGCGCTTCGACGGCCAGATGCGAGACGAGCGTGCTGTCGATGCCGCCCGAGAGCCCCATCACCACGGTGTCGACACCGGCGGCGTCGACCTGTGCCTCGATGAACGAGGTGATATGGTCGCGGTGCGCCTCCAACTCAGCCTCGGAGAACGTCAGGTTCAGCGGCTCATCGGCACGGACAATGGATTCGGCCGTTGCCATGTCTTCTAGTTGGACGGACGGAACTAATACCCATCTATCGACGTGATATTTTCGGACACGCGTCCAGTCAAAACGCTACGTTCAAGTGCAGTCACTGTTGACAGTTCGGTACGGGGTTCGCAGGTCCGACTGACCTGCAGTCTACCACAACGCGCCGGTGGTGAGCGGTTCCGAAGGAACCGCGAGCCTCGGCGCGACTGCAACGAGCGCCGGTGGTCCAGTGGTAGGACATTGCCTTCCCAAGGCAATAGCCCGGGTTCAATTCCCGGCCGGCGCATTCCTTGCATTCATTCGCCGCCCGATGTTCGCGAACCAGTGGTTCGCTCACTCCCGGCCGGCGCACTCCCTTCTGTCGTTTGCCACTGTGAGCGACACAACCCGCGGACCGCGGGATACTTGTTGGGGCCGGGCATATCCAGAGCCAACAGATGGACGCGCCGCTGTGGACGGAGACACACGCCCCGGAGTTGTCGGATATCCGCCAGCCAAAGGCTCGCGAGCACCTGCAGGGAGCCATCGAGGAGCCGATGAATCTCCTGGTCCACGGGCCGAAAGGAAGCGGGAAGACGGCCGCTGTCCGGGCCTTTGCCCGGGAGGTCCACGAGAATCCCGACGCGGACTTTACCGAACTCAACATGGCCGATGTGTTCGGCATGACAAAAAAAGAGGTCGCGAACGACCCGCGGTTCGCGTCGTTCATCGACAGCAAGCGACGGCGCGAGTCCTCGAAGGCCGACCTCATCAACCACGTGCTCAAGGAGTCCGCGAGCTACTCGCCGGTGTCAGGCAGCTACAAGACCATTCTGCTGGACAACGCCGAAGGGATGCGCGAGGACTTCCAGCAGGCACTGCGTCGGGTGATGGAGCAGTACTACGAAGCGACGCAGTTCGTCATCGCGACGCGTCAGCCCTCGGCTGTTATCCCGCCGATTCGCTCGCGGTGTTTCCCGGTCGTGATGCGCGAGCCGACCCACGAGGAAACAGCCTCGGTACTGGAGGATATCGTCACCGCAGAGGGCGTCGATCACGACGACGACGGTATCGAGTACGTCGCCGGCTACGCGGAGGGGGACCTCCGGACAGCAGTACTGGCCGCCCAGACTACCGCTGAAGCCGAGGGTGAGGTGACGATGGACGCCGCCTTCGAGACGCTGAACGCCGTCGAAGCCGACGACCAGGTCGAGCAGATGATCGACGCGGCCGAAGACGGGCGCTTTACCGACGCTCGATCGACGCTCGATGACCTGCTCGTCGACGAAGGGTACGGTGCGTCCGACATCCTCGATGACATGCTGGAAGTGGCCCGGTCACGCTACTCCGGGGACCGGCTGGCCGAAATCCACACGATGGCCGGCGAGACGGATATGGCGCTCGTCGACGCGGCAAACGAGCGAATCCATCTCTCACACCTCCTCACACAGCTGGGCGGGCAGTAAGGGCCGGCGTCCAGCCGCTATCGCTCTGGCAGTGTTGTACCGGACACAGCTAAGCGCTACAGCACGTTCTCGTTCCATCACCGAACCACGGCACGGCGCGGCCACACGGAATCGCGGACGGAGACGGCGTCAGCCGCTTCGAAATCCTTTTACGCGCTTCGGCGGGTAGATACGGACAACGAACCATGGATATCGACATCATCGAAGAAGACGAGAATCCCATGTTGCACCGCACGGACGTCCGGTTCGAGGTCGTCCACGACGAAGCCACCCCTTCCCGTCTCTCTGTCCGCGACTCTCTTGCGGCCACGCTGAACAAGGACGCCGAAGAAGTCGTCATCCACAAGCTCGACACCAAGTTCGGGATGCGGAAGACGGTCGGCTACGCGAAGGTCTACGACAACCCCGAGTACGCCCGCGACGTCGAGCAGGACCACATGCTCGAACGCAACAAGATCGTCGCTGACGGCGAAGAGGAAGCGGAGGAAGCATAGATGCCACACAACGAGTACTACAGCGACGACGGCGAACTCGACCGTGAGACCTGTCCTCGGTGCGGTGACACCGTCCTCGCCGAGCACGAGGACCGCCAGCACTGCGGCAAGTGCGGCTACACCGAGTGGAAGTAAGGCCGCCCGATGCGTATTCTGGGTATCGAAGGTACTGCCTGGGCAGCCAGTGCTTCGGTGTTTGAGACGCCGGACCCAGCGCAGGTAACCAACGACGACCACGTTTTCATCGAAACTGACGCGTACGCGCCAGACAGCGGCGGCATCCACCCGCGCGAGGCCGCCGAGCATATGGGTGAAGCCATCCCGACCGTCGTCGAGACGGCCATCAAGCACGCACACGAGCGAGCGACTGCTGGCGGGGTGGACGGGAGCGGCGAAACCGGTGCACCAATCGACGCCGTCGCCTTCGCTCGTGGCCCTGGACTGGGACCCTGCTTGCGAATCGTCGCCACAGCCGCTCGGGCGGTCGCCCAGCGCTTCGACGTGCCGCTGGTCGGCGTGAACCACATGGTCGCCCACCTCGAAGTGGGCCGCCATCGCTCGGGCTTCGATTCCCCGGTGTGTCTGAACGCCTCCGGCGCGAACGCCCACATTCTGGGCTACCGGAACGGCCGGTACCGCGTGCTGGGCGAAACGATGGACACCGGCGTTGGCAACGCCATCGACAAGTTCACGCGCCATATCGACTGGTCCCATCCCGGCGGACCGAAGGTCGAACAGCACGCCCGGGACGGCGAGTACCACGAACTGCCCTACGTCGTCAAGGGGATGGACTTCTCCTTCTCGGGCATTATGAGCGCCGCCAAGCAGGCCGTCGACGACGGGGTCCCGATAGACGATGTCTGTCGCGGGATGGAGGAGACCATCTTCGCGATGCTGACGGAAGTCTCCGAGCGGGCGCTGTCGCTGACCGGCGCTGACGAGCTGGTGCTTGGCGGCGGCGTCGGCCAGAACGACCGCCTCCAGCGGATGCTCGGCGAGATGTGCGAGCAACGCGGGGCAGAATTCTACGCTCCGGAAAGCCGCTTCCTGCGGGACAACGCGGGGATGATAGCGATGCTCGGCGCGAAGATGTACGCGGCCGGCGACACCATCGCCATCGAGGATTCCCGAATCGACTCGAACTTCCGGCCCGACGAGGTGGCCGTCACCTGGCGCGGGACCGAGGAATCGGTGGACAGCTATCGGGTGGCAGCCAACGAAGTCCAAGGCGCGGAGGCGACCGTCCGCTTCGACGGTGATCGAGTTATCAAGGAGCGCGTGCCGCGGAGCTATCGCCATCCGACGCTGGACGAGCGCCTCAGGATTGAGCGGACCAGGCAGGAAACCCGGCTCACCAGCGAGGCGCGCCGACACGGCGTCCCGACGCCGCTGGTCCGAGATGTGGACCCTCAAGAGTCGCGCATTGTCTTCCAGCGCGTGGGCGACATGGATCTCCGCGAAGGGCTGTCCGAGGCGCGTGTCGCGGACGTTGGCCGCTGGCTCGCTCGCATCCACGACGCCGGCTTCGTCCACGGCGACCCGACGACGCGGAACGTCCGAGTGGGTAGCCACAACGACCAGGCCAACCGGACGTTCCTCATCGACTTCGGTCTCGGCTACTACACACAGGAGGCCGAGGACCACGCGATGGACCTCCACGTCCTCGCCCAGTCGCTCGCCGGAACCGCGGACGACCCCGAGGCGCTGCTGTCGGCCGCTGAAGACGCCTACCGGACTGAGAGCGACCACGCCGACGCGGTGTTCGCCAGCCTCGACGATATCGAGGGTCGAGGTCGGTACCAGTAGGGCTGTGCGGTGGCAGCAGCGGTTAGAGTCCGGCGGCGAAGCCGCCGGTTCCCCGGAATCGCTACTGGCGATTCCGGCCTTTTTCGCCCACGTTTTTGCAAGCGGGGGTACCCGCAGGCCGCACCGGGGCCGAGGACACCCCTCGCAGCAAAAAGGTGGTGGACAAATGGTTTAACCTCGGCCCGAATAGAACGCAGTATGGCAGAAAAACCCCAGTCGGGAACGTTGTTCGGCGTGCCGTACAACTTCGAACGACCGAGCCTCAAGCGGTTGGTGTCGGCCTATTGGAAGCCAGGCGATGACATGCTGGTCGAAAAGCCATTCGGGATCGGCTACACCCTGAACCTGGCGAACTGGCGCTCGTGGGTCGTGCTGGCGGTCGCTGGCGTGATGCTGTATCTCGAACGCGGCGGCAGCAGCGAGGAATTCGAGTCCGAGAGCGAGGACGAACCGGTCGAAGTCGTCGTCGACTGAGACGGGGTGTAGCGAGGGTCCGGTACGTACCTGGCACGGCCCGGAAATAATCTACAGCAGTCCGCCTGCGCGGAGTTTCGACGGCTCTTTTATCGCCGGTCGCCGTGTGCCGGTATGCTCAATTTTGTCACGACCAACCCCGGGAAGGTCCGGGAGGCGGCCGAGTATCTCGACGACGATGTCCAGCAGTTCGACTTCGACTACCCGGAAGTGCAGGCCGACGACCTGAGAACGGTCGCAGCCGAGGGCGCGCGAGCGGCCTATCGGGCGGCTGGCGGGCCAGTCATCGTCGATGACGCGGGACTATTCATCGACGCCTTCGATGGGTTCCCCGGCCCCTACTCCTCGTACGTCGAGGACACCGTCGGCGTTGATCGCGTCTGGCGCATGACCGAGCTGGAGGACGACCGCGGTGCGGCGTTCAAAACGGTCATCGCCTACTGTGACGGCGAGGGCTTCGAGGCGACGCCGGATCCGGACGGTATCGACCGCGAGGACCGGCGCGGACAGGACCTGTCAGCCGACGACCGCGGTGCGGCAACGACGGACGAGCAGGTTCACGACGGGAGCGCGGCGCAGAGCAGCGAGACAGTGCCGGTCAAACTGTTTGAGGGGCGCGTGAACGGCGACATCGTCGCCCCGCGCGGCGAGGGTGGGTTCGGCTTCGACCCCATCTTCGAGCACGACGGAGCGACGTTCGCGGAGATGAGCACCGAGCAGAAGAACGCGATTTCTCATCGCGGGCGGGCGCTGGCGAAGTTCGCGGAGTGGTACGGTGAGCGGTAGCGAACCGTCCGTCGAGAGATGCAGTGCATCCCTCGGAAGTTCCAGCGACGGGGGGCCGACGGTGCTGGAACCCGAAGCGACAACGGTCGCGGAGTGGTACGGTGAGCGGTAGCGACGTACCGGTCGTCGGGACCGGTGGCACCGCCTTGATAACCGGTGCGTCAGCGGGCATCGGCGAAGCGTTGGCACGCGAGTTCGCCGCACGCGGACACGACGTAGTGCTGGTCGCCCGGAGCGAGGGGAAACTGGAGCGGTTGGCCGACGACCTCGAAACGAGGGGAATCACGGCGACGCCCGTCGCAATGGATCTCGACCATGCGACGGCCGCCGAGGATCTGTACGAGGAGGTGACCGAGCGCGGTCTGGACATCGATGTCCTCGTCAACAACGTCGGCGTGGGGACCTACGGACCGTTCGCCGAAAGCGACCTCGACGCGGAGCGAACGCAACTGCGGCTGAACGTCATGCTCCCCGTCGAGCTGACGCGGCTGTTCATCGACGAGTTCGACGACGGTGGCGCGGTTATCAACATGGGGTCAGTCGCCGGGTTCCAGCCGGGGCCGAACCTCGCCGGCTACTACGCGAGCAAGGCGTACATCAACAGCTTCAGCGAGGCGCTCGCCGAGGAGTTTCGGGGGACACCAGTCGACGTGACGGTGGTCTGTCCCGGCCCGGTCGACACCGAGTTTCAGGAACGAGCCGGGATGGAGGATTCGACGGTCGGGTACGTCGCCTCGAATACGCCCGAAGCAGTCGCATCGGCAGCCTACGAAGGGGCCGCCGCTGGCGAGACAGTCGTCATTCCACAGCGGTCGATGCGGCTTGTCGACCGACTGGTACGGGTGACACCCCGCTGGGTCGTCCGGCGCGTTGCAGCGCTGGTCAATCGGGACAGATAGAGAATCAGTTCCGAAACTGCTCTTGATTACAGCATCCATATCGTCTCCAAACTGTTTTTTGGCCACTAACCCCTTTTCAATCTCCGAGAATTAGACTCGAACCTTATTATACACTGTAAAAAAAAGGTGCGTATGCTCACAGACCCCGTCAGACAATACAAAGCGGTGATACGTGGATCGCTTGATGTTTTTGGCGTCTCCGGTTCAGTCGAACGGAAGGTGCTCGCGGCCGTCGGGTTGCAGTTTGTCGCCTCGGTCGCACTGGCAGTTGTCTCGCTTGTCGCTACCGGGACCGTCAGGTTCGTCGTCACTGGCGTATTGCTCGCTGGCGCTATCGTTGCGTTCGCCAACACGGTGTTCATCACCCGCGAGGATTTCGTCGAGCCAATTACAGCGATGGCCGCAGGTGCGGACCATATCGCCTCTGGCGAGCTCGATGTAGAACTGCCCGAGAGCGAGCGTGACGACGAGGTTGCCGAATTGCTCTCGTCGTTTCGCTCGATGCAATCCTATTTGCTGACAGTGTCCGAGCAGGCCGACGCGCTCTCCCGGCAGGAGTTCGACGCTGATATTCTCGATGAGGACGTGCCCGGAGCTTTCGGTCAGTCACTGGAGCAGATGGCTGCCAGTATGGACGATTACACGACCGAACTCCAGACGATGACCAGCGACCTCGAACGGCGCTCCCAGGCGCTCAACAATCTCGTCGTCGCATTCGGTGACGCTGCCGAACAAGCGAAAGACGGGGACCTGACGGCCACTATCGACGATGACTTCGCGGCCGACGACGAGCAGTTCGACGCCGTCGTCAAGAACTACAACGACCTCGTGACGACGCTGGGAGAGACGGTCGCAACCGTCGCCACGTTCGCAGAGGACGTCGACGAGACGAGCGATCACGTCACCCGGAGCGTCAAGGAGATAGACGACGCGAGCGACGAGATCTCCCGGTCGGTGCAGGAGATTTCGGCTGGAGCCAGCCAGCAGGCGTCGCGCCACGACGACGTCGCATCCGAGATGAACACACTATCTGCCACCGTCGAAGAGATCGCCGCGACCGCGGAAAACGCAGCCGACACTGCCGAGAAGGCGACACGGCGTGGCCGCGAGGGACGTGCGGACGCCGAGCAGGCGATCGACGAACTCGACGAGATGGAAGCTCGTATCGACGACATCGCCGTCGCGGTCGAAAGTCTGGTCGACCAGATCAGCGAGATCGACGACATCGTCGAGGTCATCACGAACATCGCCGAGCAGACCAACATGCTCGCACTGAACGCCTCCATTGAGGCGGCTCGTGCGGACGGAAGCGGTGATGGATTCGCCGTCGTCGCCGACGAGGTGAAAACACTCGCAGAGGAGACCCACGACGCCGCGACGGACGTGTCGGACCGCATCGAAGCGGTCCAGAACGAGGCCGGCGAAACCGTCAGCGACGTGGAAGCGACAAACCAGCAGGTGACAGATAGTGTTGCGACCATCGAGTCGGCGCTCCGGGACTTCGAGGATATCGTCGACGTGCTCGGCGAAGTTAACGCCTCGATTCAGGAGATATCGGGCGCCACCGCCGAACAGGCAGAGACCACGCAGGAGGTCGTCGATATGGTCGACGAGGTCGCGGCAGTGAGCGAACAGACCAACGAGGAGTCAGAGGCCGTTGCCGCCGCCACCGAGGAGCAGACAGCGACGATTACCGAAGTGACCACCGAAGTACAGGAGATGGCAGCCCAGACCGATGACCTGCGTGAGGTGCTTGCGGTGTTCGACATCGATGAGGGCGCTACTGGGCCATCAGGGTCGGTCTCCGCAACCACGGTAACGACGGCTGACGACTAAGCAGCAAAATCACTTGCTACGCACGTGGGTCCAAGTCTGGGCCGGGATACTCGCCATCTTCGACGACGGGGTACAGTGACTCCGGGTCGAACAGGCGAGCGAAGGCGTCCGGCGGTCTGACACTCAGAGACATATGACGGTTGAGTGACGCGCTGGTCCGAGCGCTGCGCAGGTCGTCCGCATATGAAAGCAAGTGCTGTGCGCCACCCCGGTAGGCCGAGGCCAGCGCAGGATGGTCGCTGGCCGGGTGATCCACGATGTCACAGTCGGACTCGATCCGTGCCCGCCAGGCAGTTGCCAGGTCCTCATCGGCGAGGTCCGCGATAACAGCGCTGGCATCGTCTAATAGGTGGTCACTCGCGACAAGCGTGACCCACGAATGCCGGCGGATGTGGTCGATAGCAGCACGTGCATCGCTCTCTGGCCCACACAGTAAGTCGGCGGCGAGGACATCGGCATCAGCGACGACACGCGCCGGCGACGGCTCATGCATCGCCGTTGTCCTCCGCACGGTGCTCTTCGAGGGCCGCACAGACACCCTCAACCGTGGTCTGGTGGTCCGCCGCACGTTCGAACAGCGTCGCCCAAGTCATAGCAGGAGGCAGTGGCTGAACAGGCAAAAATCCGTGCCGTCTGTCGTCTGTCTGTCGCTTGTCTGACGGGCATTTATGCTTACCGATAGCATTCCACCGGTACGGGCGCGCTTCCACGGCTCCAGTGGATGTCGGTGACACTGCGTGCCATCCTATCCTCCCCAGGCGCGCCCGGACACCGCGATCCTCCCTTTCATATTCTACTCCCCCCGGCCTTCGTCGAAGACGGCGGGTGCTGTCGATTTAAAAGAGACTACGACGACGCGGGATGGCATCCCGGAATCTCAGGCAGACGCGTCGCCCCGGAGCGTCGCTCGAATGTCGTCCAGCCCGCCGGGATCAGCCATGATCGCGACACTGTCGCCGGGTTCGATTTCGGTCTGTGGGAGCGGAATCGTCATGGGTTCGTGGTCCGTGCCGTGTGCGTAGATGTGCGCGTCGCCGGGAAGGTCCACCTCAACAACCCGTTTCCCGATGAACGGGGAACCGTCGGGAATGCGGATACTGGCGACCGAGAGTTGTTCGGTCAGGTCAGCGAGGACGTTGAAGTCACCGCCCAGTAGTGCCGTCTTCGCGCCGGCCGCGCCGAGTCGCTCGGGGTAGATTATCTCGTCCACGTCAGCGGCGTACTTCTCGTAGATTTCCTCGCGGTAGTCGGCGTCGATCCGCAGGACGGTCCGACAGCCGAACTCCTTGCCGATCATACAGGCGGTGAAATTCGTGTTCAGATCGCCCGTGAGACCACCGATAGCGTCCGCACTTTCGATGCCGGCATCGACAAGGACGCTCTCCTCGTTGCCGTCACCCTGGATTGTCTCGAATCCGGTTTCCGTGGCCCGTTCGAACTTCACAGGGTCGTTATCGACGATAACGACTTCGTGACCCTCGCTCTGCAGAATCCGTGCGGTCCGGATGCCGACGCGGCCATAGCCAACGATAACGAACTTCATGGACTACGGTACGACGGCCACCATTAAAAATGTGAACGGGTGACAGGGTGGTGCGGGTTAGGCTTCTGTCGTCGCGTTTTCTTCAGTCGCGTTGTCCGTTTCGTCAGTCTCGTCCGTTGACTGCTCTTCGGTCTCGTTCACTGGCGGTTCTTCCGTCTCGTTTTCGGGCGGCTCTTCGGTTTCGTCTACTGGTGGTTCCTCGGTCTCGTCCGCGGTCGGCTCCCCGGTCTCGTTCGCTGGTGGCTCCTCGGTTTCGTCTGCTGGTGGTTCCTCAGTCTCGTTCGCGGGCGGCTCTTCAGTTTCGTTCTCTGCCGGCTCTTCGGTTTCGTTAACCGGTGGTTCTTCAGTTTCGTTCGCTGGCGGTTCCTCGGTCTCGTTCGCTGGCGGCTCTTCAGTCTCGTTCGCTGGCGGCTCTTCAGTCTCGTTCTCTGCCGGCTCCTCAGTCTCGTTCTCTGCCGGCTCTTCGGTCTCGTTTTCGGTCGGCTCTTCAGGTACATCGATAGCAGACTCGATGGTAATCTCGGCGAACGCACCGTCATCGCGCGTGAAGACGCTGTGGGTGTACGTATCCAGCTCGATATCAGTCGTGTCGACTGTGAACGTCACGTCCGTGGATTCGTTCGCGTCAAGGGTCACGGACTCAGAGGCGAGCGGCTGGCCACCCAGTCGGAACTCGACGGTTTGTGTCGTGTTGAAGCCGTTCGGGTTGGTGACGGTCGCGTTGACGGTGACGTTGTCACCGGCAGTGACGTTCGTCGGCGCGTCGAGGCTATCCAGCGTGAACGAATCGGAGACGGTAACGGGAGCGACCTGCCCATCATCGCTGGTGAAGACACCGTGGCGGTAGTCCCCAGGTTCGATGTCCGTCGTGTCCGCGGAGAACTGGACGGTTGCGCTCTCGTTGGGCGCAAGCGTGACCAGCGTCCGGTCGACAACAGCTCCATCGAACCGGAACGCCACGGATTCAGTCACCGAGGTGTTCTCGTTGTTCGTGACCGTCGCAGCCACGTCAGCAGTCGAGTTCGGGGCGACGCTCTGCGGTGCGGTCAGGGAGTCGACGGTGACTCCTGTGTTCCCTGCCTGTTCCAACGGCGATTCCTGTTGCGCTGTCACGCCCGGTACAGCCCCGACCTGTGCGGTGAGGCCGCCGACGACGAGTAGCGCAGCGAAAACGGCGAGTGTGCGAGTGTTTATCATAATTTGGTTCTGGAATGATCGGACGACAATGCGAACGATTCGACGGGTGAGTAACACATAAACCGGCGAGACAGTTCAATAGAATATAACCACCTGCTAAGTCAGCCCCCTGTTACCGCCGGATCGGGAAAGTAAGACTGACCGACACTTACCCAGTATTAAATTGTTTTGCTGGTGATTAAGCTCTTGACAGAGAGGAGGCAAGATGGTCTGAGAAGGCGGAAAGCGGCCGTTGGTGTCGGTCAGTGCGAATAGCTGTGTCACCACTGGATACACATACGCCCGTCCCAGCGACCCGACCGCATCGGGCGAAGGGTGCTACCACACCCGTGGCGCCGCCCTTTCGACACCGGTTTACCCGTCGACAGTAGAGGATGCGATGACCATGCGCGTGACGTTTCTCGGGACGAGTGGGGCCGTGCCGACGACCCAGCGCAACACGAGCAGCATCTTCGTCAACCGCGACGGCGATTACCTCCTCTTCGACTGCGGCGAGGGCACACAGCGACAGATGATGCGCTTTGGCACCGGCTTCGCTATCGACCACCTGTTCGTCACGCATCTCCACGGCGACCACGTCCTCGGGATTCCGGGGCTGCTCCAGACGTGGGATTTCAACGAGCGCGAGCGCCCCATCGCCATCCACGCACCGGCGGGCACGCGCGGGAACATCAAACAGCTCATTCAGGCCAACGGGACGACGCCTTCGTTTCCCGTCCGCATCAACGAAGTGTCGGCCGGCGACGTAGTCCTCGATCGGTCGGAGTACGAGATTCGGGCAATTGAGACGGCCCATCGCTGTGCTAGCGTTGGGTATGTCCTCGACGAGGACGACCGGAAAGGGAAGTTCGACAGGGAGAAAGCCGAGGAGGAGTTCGGCATCCCGCCGGGGCCGAAGTACTCCAAGCTCCACCGCGGTGAGGCCGTCGAACACGAAGGTGAGACTATCCAACCAGAGGCTGTCGTCGGTCCGGCCCGCCCCGGCCGGCGATTCGTCTACACCGGCGATACGCTGCCGACGGAGAACGTCATCGAGGCGAGTGAGGACGCGGACCTGCTCGTCCACGACGCTACCTTCGCCGAGGACCGGAAAGAGCGAGCGAAGGCGACGGCGCACTCAACCGCCCGGGAAGCCGCCGACGTGGCGCGACAGGCCGGCGCGTCAACGCTGGCGCTGACCCATATTTCGACGCGCTACGCCGCGAGCGCCGACGAGCTAGTCGACGAAGCCCAGGACGCGTTCGACGGCGAGGTCGTGCTCGCCGAAGACGGGATGGAGCGCCGCGTCGAGTTCCCGGACGCGGACGAGTACTGATGAGATAGTGCAGCATTTATTCCTCGAAGCGATAACGAAGCCATGACACACAGATTAGTCCACGTCGGTCTGGGGGGCCAGGGGTCCACCTGGGCAACAGACGCGATTCCGCCGAACGTTCACGACGACCGAATCGAGGTCGTCGCCGCGGTCGATACCGACCCGGAACGACACGAACTGGCCGAGCGGGAACTCGGACTGTCGCCCGAGGAGTGCTACACCGACCTCGAAACCGCGCTCTCGGAGCGGCCGGCCGATATCTGTTCTATCGTGACACCGCCGTCGACCCACGAGGCCGTCGTGGAGACGGCACTCGCCCACGACCTGCATATCATCTCGGAGAAGCCAATTGCTGATACACTGGAAGCGTCGGTCCGTGTCGCCGAGAAGGTCGAGGAAGCCGGCAAGAAGATGGGCGTCACGATGAGCCACCGGTTCGACCGGGACAAGACGACGTTCCGCCGGGCCGTCGAGGAAGCCGGCGACATCGATTATCTGACGGCCCGGTACACGGGCAACGTCCGCGAGCGCGGCTTCTACGCCGACTACGTCTACGAGATGGACAATATGCTCCTGCTCGACGGCGCAATTCACCACCTCGATATCCTCGCGTCGCTGGCCGATTCGCCCTGCGAGCGGGTGTACGCCGAGACGTGGACGCCGGAGGAAGCAGACTACGACGGTGACTGCAGCGGCCTCGTGACGCTACACTTCGCCGACGGGACCCGCGCCCAGTACGAGGGCAGTTACGCCAACGCGACGACGCTGAACGGCTGGGGACACGAACAGTTCCGCGCCGAGTGTTCGGATCAGACGGTCCTCCTCGACCGCCGCGATGTCGAGCGGTTCCATGCCGACGCGTACGACACCGGAAACTTCGAGAGCATCGGCAAGGGCGACGGCAAGACGGTGCCGCTGGCCGAACGGCCCCACTGGAAGAACGCCTGGCTCATCGAGCAGTTCTGTGACTGGATCGACGGCGGCGAGCCGATGCCGACGAACGTCGACAGCGTCCTCCAGTCGATGGCCATCGTCTTCGCCGCCATCGAGAGCAGCGAGACCGGCGAGGCCGTTGACGTGCAGGCGCTGCTCGACGACGCCCGCGCGAACGCCTGATTTCAGGCGCTACGCCGATTCACCCCGGAACACGTCACCGCGGGGCTCGTACTCCATCTCATCACAGACAGTTTCGGCCACATCCGCGCCCCACTCGCGTTCGACGAGGTGGACGGCGAGGTCTAGCCCGGACGTGACACCGCCACAGGTTAGAACATCGCCGTCGTCGACGACCCGGGCGTCAACCACCGTCGCATCGGTCGCTCGCAGGTCCTCGATTGCGCCGCCATGTGTCACTGCGGGTCGACCCTTGAGCAAGCCGGCCCGGGAGAGAACCATCCCGCCGGTACAGACGCCGGCGACAGTCGTACCTCGGTCGTGTGCCGCTGCGACAGCGTCGGGCAGGTCCCCGCGTTCGGTCTCCGTCCAGACGCCGGCCTCGCTTCGGTCGTTCCACCCGCCGCCGGCCACGACAAGCAGGTCTGGGGTCACGTCGGCGAGCGGGCCGTCGGGTTCGACCCGGAGTCCGTGGCTCGCAGTGACCGTGTCCGACTCGCTCACCGAGCGAAGCGTCACATCCCACGATGCGCCAAAGCGCGCCGCGTTCTCGAACACCTCGTAGGGCCCGATGGCGTCCAGTTCGTCGAACCCGTCGAAACAGGCGATTGCAACAGTGTCCATGCCCATAACACGGCTGACAGCGAGAAATAGCCCGGTGGCTTCGAGGGACTCGGTACCACCTGACAGGTATTCGGAGTGTTCTTTGGGAGCGACGCCGAGCGAATAGGTATGTCCCACCCGTTTCACATCGTCGACGTGTTCGCACAGGAGCGATACGCCGGGAACCAACTCGCCGTCGTGACCGACGCCGGCGACCTCCACGAGGACGAAATGCAGGCCATCGCCGCCGAGATGAACTACTCCGAGACGACGTTCGTTACTGGCGAGCCGACCGACGGTGCGTGGCCGGTCCGCATCTTCACTCCCGCCGCCGAGATACCCTTCGCCGGCCACCCGACCCTCGGAACGGCACAAGTCATCCGGGACCACCTGGCCGACGGGAACCCCGAAACAGTGACGCTGGACTTGCCCGTCGGTGAAGTCCCGGTCGAAGTGCGAGAGCGCGACGGGCGCGAAACCCTGTGGATGACGCAACAGGCCCCCGAGTTCGGCGAGCAGTTGGCCCACGAGGACCTCGCCGCCGTGCTCGGTCTGCCGGCTGACCGACTGGACCACGACTGGCCAGTCGAAATCGTCTCCACGGGGCTGGCGACGATTGTCGTCCCGGTGGCCGACCGCGAGGCGCTGGAAGCCATCGACCTGGACCGGGACGCCTACGACGCCGTGACCGGCGACCGAGAGGCAAAGAACGTACTCGCCGTCTGCCGAGAGCCCCGAAGCGACGACAACGATCTCGCCGTCCGCGTGTTCGCGCCGTTCTACAACGTCCTGGAGGACCCCGCGACAGGCTCCTCGAACGGCTGCCTGGCCGCGTATCTCGCCCGCCACGAGATGCTCGGCAGCCCTGCCGTCGAGGCCCGTGTCGAGCAGGGCTACGAGATGGGGCGACCGTCGCTATTGCATCTCTCCACTGACGGTAGCGGCGAGGATATCAGCGTCCGGGTCGGCGGCAGCGTCGTTCCCGTCGCTCGCGGCGACCTGCTGTAAGCGGCCGCGATAGCTGGGTTACCGGCACACTCATTTCGCCCCGTCCATAACGCCGCGGCATGGACCTTGCACACACCGCGATCTGCGTTTCGGACCTCGACCGAGCGATGGCATTCTACGACGCGCTGGGCTTCGAGGAGACCAACCGCTTCACGCTCGACGGCGTCGATAACGTCTACCTCGGCCGGGACGGCGACGGTGATCTGCAACTGCGCCACGACCCCGACCGGACCACCCCGGTCGCGCCGAACCGCGCCGACGTGGACCACATCGCGTTCACCGTTGATGATGTTGAGGAAACCTTCGAGACAGCCATCAACGCCGGCGCTGCGCCGGTGCTCGAACCGACACAGATTGATGCTGCCGATGCCTTCGCCGCCTTCGTCGAGGACCCCGAAGGGTACACGCTGGAGTTCTACCGCTGGCTCTGAGTAACGGCATCCGTAGGAACGAGCAGGTGATGGTCACCCGAACAGGGAGCGAGCGCGACTGCGCCACAGCGTTGCCGTCCGGGCGGCGACGAGTCGGGCCGGTGTGGACACGGCGACAAGGAAGCCGCCGAAGCCGACGAGACACGTCGCGGCGGCCAGGCTAGCAACGACAATCGGGGAGAGGCCGGCACGGGTGAGGCCGGCGACCGTTCCGGTCGTGAGTGCGAACGAGACGCCGAGGCCGACGGTGAGGGCTGCCGCCACCCTGGGTTCGATCGGAATCCGTCCGAAGACAGACCGGGAGTAGTAGAGGACGTACCCGAAGATGACCAGATTCATCACGGCGTATCCGGCGGCCCCGGCGACCGCTCCGAACTCCGCACCAAATATCGCTGGGACTGGAACGCTGAACACCAGTCCGTAGAGCTTCGTGCGAAAGCTCACGCTCGGTTTCCCGACACCCTCGATGGCGTGTGAGGTGAGCGTCCAGAAACCCCGAAGGATGTTCACGCCACCGACGAGCAGGACGGTCGCCGAGAAGACGGTCTCCGAACCGGCGAAGGCGATCCGCGCGACCACGTCGTGGGCGGCCAGCAAGTAGCCGAAGACAACGAAGGTGACACCCGTCCCGCCGGTGACCGCGCCGTCGAGATATGCGAGCTGCATATCGCCAGCGGAGGAATCCCCACTGACCTTCGTGAGCAGCGGGGAGGAGAGCCGCCAAGAAATCGTCGCGCCGAAGTCGGCGAACCGGTCGGCGGCCTCGTAGATGCCGACGGCCGCCGGGGTCGCGACGATGCCCAGCACGTACACCGGCATATTGTACGACAGGCGGTCGAAGACCTGGTCCGGGACACTCCACTTGGCGAAGTGCCACGCGCGTTCGGCGGCGTGTCGGCCCGGCAACGTCGGGACAACGCCCAACGCGACGGCAACGGGGACGAGCACTGCCAGCCGAACCCCAGCGACAACGAGCAGCAAATCGCCAGCGGTCGCCAGTGTCGAGGCCAGCGCCAGCAAGATGACGAGTTGGATAGCGCTCTGCGTACTGGTAAGCCATGTTTCCACGCTCGGATAGCCGATGGCACCGACTAAACTCGTCACAATCATCGACAGCGCGACCGCGAGGGCGTACAGTCCGACAGGGGCGAGCAGTCCCGGTGACACCACCGTATTGCGGACGATGACACCGGCCAGCGCAGCCACGGCCACACCGGCGATGAGGAGATAGCCGAGGGCGAATAGCAGTGCCAGTCCGAGGTACGGGCCGACGGCTTCGCCCCGTTCGCTGCCGACCTTCTGCAGCGTCTGGCTGATGCCCCGAATCGGGCGGAGGATGAGCGAGACCGAGATGCTGATGAAAAAATACGTGCCGGTCGCCCCGGGCGACGTGACGAATGCGTAGACGATGCCGCTGAGAACGAACAGCGTCGTCGAGAGCAACGCTCCACTGGTCGTCCGAATCGAGGAGTCCAGCAGGTCTATTTCGTCACCGTCGCGCTGTTCGACCATCGACCAAGTATCAGTGCTGGGGGCGTGAAAACGGTGGGGTGGGTCGATGGGGAGAGACGCACCGATGTGCCAGAAGCGGGCGCTCCTCACTCGCAGTCAGTCGCAGAAGACGCCCGCTCACGGTTCACTTCGTTCACCGTTTGCGTTTTCCGAGGTTCTCACGTCGTTCGAACCTCGCTACGCCAGGACAGGGATTTGAACAGATGGTAGACGTTCCGGGCGTGTGGCCTCCACTTCGTTCGGCCGTTCCGGGGCTGCGACTACCGTGCTCAAATCCCAGTTGTCAGCGTTTCACGACTGCTGGCTCGGTCGTCGCTGTCGCTCCTCACTCGCAGTCAGTCGCAGAAGACGCCAGGACTGGGATTTGAACCCAGAATCCCGAAAGGGAACACGCTTTCCAGGCGTGCGCCTTACCGTTCGGCCATCCTGGCACGTACTTCAAGAGTGCGAGGGCGGGCGATTAAGGGCTTTCGTTTCCGAACAGCCGGGGTTGCATACGGTATGAGGCGAGCGTCGCCCCGACACCGACGGCGACAGCGACACCAGCTTTGGCCGATATCGACACCGGCGTCCCGGCCAGCAGTTCGTAGCCCTGGATGAGAACCAGAAACGCGAGGGTCCCAACGACGCCCCACAGAAGGCTACCCTTCGTTCGTGGGTCCATCAGCTCTCCCCGCTCCGTGCTGTTGTGTCGGCAGGTACTGTACGTGCAGACCATCGCATACACAAAATGGTGGTCGCTGCGACTAAAACATCGCCGGAATCAGAGCAGGAGCGTGACGAGCGCCAACACGAGGAAGATGACGATGAGGAACTTCGCGACGCGGAAGCTCAGCCCGGCGATGCCACGGAACCCGGCAATCCCAGCGACGACGGCGAGAATCACCAAGACGACCGCGTAGTACAACAGCCCGCCACCGGACTGCAGCGGCACGGTCACAGTCGATGGCGCAGCGAACGGGAGTGCTACCATCCAGACCACCGGTTACGGGGATGTCGAGAGATCTGGAGCACAGTACTAGCGTGCAGCGATGCCAGTGATGACATATACACCTGTTCCGGCCGTTGCAGCGCCAGTGTTGTGCTTGCGAGGGCGAGACAGTGTGCAGTGGAACCGGTCAGAAACGGTCCCGTTGGGTTGCGATGACGCGGGCGTTGATAGGTCAGGCCCTATTGGTCCAGCAGGGCCTTCATATGCAGGCCATCTGGTGTCTCGGGCGGAGCAGTCAGACGAGCACGTCGACCTCGTACCCTTCGTCGGTGAGCGCGTCGATGAGTTCGTCGACGTGGTCGTGGCCGCGGGTCTCAAGGTCCAGTTCGACCTCGGCCGAACTCATCGCCACGTCGCGACTGGTCCGGTCGTGCTCGATGCCGTAGATGTTGACCTGCTCGCGTGACAGGACCTCGACGAGTTCTTCCAGCGCGCCGGGGCGGTCCTGAAGGACGGTTCGGATTTTGAGATAGCGACCGGTCTCGACGAGGCCGCGCATAATGACGTTGGTCAACATGTTCAGGTCGATATTCCCGCCACACAGCGCGGGGACGATCGTCTCGTCGTCCTCGAAGTCGAACTTCTCCTCCATGACAGCAGCCAGCGCAACGGCACCCGCGCCCTCAGCAAGCGTTTTCGAGCGCTCTAACAGCGTCGTCAGCGCGACAGCGATTTCCGAGTCTGACACCGTCACGACCTCGTCAACGCGATCGCTGATGACGTCGAACGTCTGCTCGCCGACAGTACGGGTGGCGATGCCGTCGGCGATGGTCTCGACACTATCACGCTCGATGCGGTGGCCCTTCTCCAGGGATTCGGCCACGCTGGAGGCCCCCTCGGCTTGCACGCCGATGACGCGGATGCGTTCGTCCTTGCCTTTGAGCGCTGTGGCGATGCCGCTGATGAGCCCGCCGCCGCCGATAGGAACGACGACCGTATCAACGCCGGGGAGATCCTCGTAGATCTCCAGTCCGATGGTCCCCTGTCCCGCCATTACTTTCTCGTCGTCGAAGGCGTGGACGTAGGTTCGGCCCTCCTCGCGTTCGAGTTCGTGGGCGTGTTCGGCGGCTGCGTCGTAGTCCCGGCCGTGGAGGACCACGTTGCCGCCGTAGCTCCGGGTCGCCTTCACTTTCGAAACCGGGGCTCGTTCCGGCATCACGATCTTCGAATCAACGCCGATTCGCGTGGCGGCCAGCGCGACCCCCTGAGCGTGGTTGCCGGCACTCGCTGTGACGACACCAGCCTCCCGTTCAGCGTCTGAGAGCGACGCGATACGGTTGGTCGCACCCCGTATTTTGAACGACCCCGTGCGCTGGAACAGTTCGAGTTTGAGATGGATATCCGCGCCCGTCATCGCGGAAAACGTGTGCGAGTAATCAAGCGGTGTGTGTCTGGCCGTCTCGGAGACGGTGTCCTGTGCCGCGAGGACATCCTCAAATGAGAGCATGCGAGTGGCTATTCACCGGACCATGTTATACTGTGGGCCGACTATGCAGTCTCGGCAGATGTTACAGTTGCAACTACACGGGTAGTGGCCTGAAACGGAAAGGGGGAGCGTGTGACTGCACGCGGGAGAACGAACGCGATTGACTTAAATCCCGTCGTAGCGCGGTGAAAGTGAAAGTGCAAGACAGCATCCGGGTAGAGTTGCGCACCGCTACTGCTCGTCACAGGACGCGACCGTCGGCTAGCCGGACAGAACTGTTTTACACTCGGTATCCCAGAACGTAGTAGATGGATACCTGGCTGCGACGGACGCTATTGTATATCGTCGCGCTTGGCGGCATCATTCTGGGGTATGCGTTTGCATACGACTACGGAATGGTGGCGTTTGAAAACGATCCGCAACCGTTCCTGCGGTCGCTTCGCGTCGTGGTCGAAACGTTCACCACGACCGGGTACGGCTCGGACGCACCATGGAGCACCACGGAGATGCGGCTGCTCGTCATCGTGATGGATATCACCGGCGTCGTGCTCATTTTCCTCGCACTTCCGGTGTTGCTGTTTCCGCTGTTCGAAGAGGCGATGGCGACGAAAGCTCCGAACACCGTCGAGAACGGCCTCAGCGATCATGTCGTTATCTGTCAGTTCTCCCCCCGCGGTGAAACGCTCGTCACCGAACTCGACACCTGGGACGTTGACTACGTCATCGTCGAACCAGACCGGGACCGGGCTAACGACCTCTATGAAGACGGGTACTATGTCATCCACGCCGACCCACAGTCCGTCGATGGACTCGAACGAGCCCATCTGTCATCCGCCCGCGCACTGGTCGCTGACGCGTCCGACCAAGTCAACACCAGTATCATCCTCACTGCCCGCGAGGTCGACGAGTCCGTCCAGACCGTCAGCGTTGTCAAGGAGCCCGACCGCGCGAAGTACCACGACCTCGCCGGCGCCGACGCCGTCCTATCGCCGCGCGGACTGCTCGGCGAGAGCCTCGCGAGCAAGGTGACGACCGGCGTCTCGACGACGCTCGGGGACTCGATAGAGATCGGCGAGGACTTCGACATCGCCGAACTGCCAATCCACCGCGGGAGCGATCTCGTCGGAACGACGCTGGCCGACAGCGGCATCCGCGAGGAGACCGGCGTCAATGTCATCGGCGCGTGGTTCCGTGGCCAGTTCGTGAGTCCGCCCGACCCCGACGCCGAGCTTGACGGTAGTACAGTCCTACTGGTGTCGGGGACTGAGTCCCAACTGGAGCAGCTCAAACAGCTGACCCTCTCCAGCGTGCGTGGCTTCCGCCGCGGAGAGACGGTAATCATCGGTGCCGGCGAGGTCGGCCAGACGATCACGTCAGCGCTTACGAACGCCGGGGTGCCGCATACGGTGCTTGATCAGACCGACGCACAGGGCGTCGATGTCGTCGGCGACGCGACAGATCCCGAAGAGCTACGACACGCTGGCGTTGGCACAGCCAGAACGGTTATTCTCGCCCTGTCGGAGGACACCGATACCGAGTTCGCGACACTTGTCATCCGTGACCTCAACCCGGACGTCGAAATCATCGCCCGTGCCGAGGAAAGCGAGAACGTCCAGAAAATGTACCGGGCGGGCGCTGACTACGTCCTTGCGCTGTCAACGGTCAGCGGCCGGATGCTTGCCTCCACAATTCTCGAAGACGAGGACGTTATCTCGATGGACCAGCAAGTCGAGGTCATCCGCGTCGCCGCTAACGGCCTCGGAAATACGACGATCGGCGAGGCCGATGTCCGCTCACGGACAGGCTGTACAGTCGTCGCCATCGAGCGCAACGGCGCCGTCATCACCGACCTCGGTCCTGACGTGACTATCGAACCGAGCGATAAGCTCGTCATCGCCGGCACCGACGACGGCGTGACGCGGTTCAAGTCGGTGTTTGGCTAACCACCTTTTTCAGCGTCGGGTCGCCTTCGGCGACCACTCCTCGAAAAACGTGGGCGAAAAAAGCGCGAATCGCCTCGCGATTCGCGTGAAACCGCGACCAAGGCCGCGGTATACTAGTCTCGCTTCCCTTCTTCGCCTTCGCAAGCGGCCACGCGGTAGTAACAGGTTAGTGACGACTGACAGCGGGGGCGTCCTACCGCTCGTCCAGCGGCACGAACTCCGTCTCGTCGGTGTTCTTGCCGACGTAGCGGGCGCGGGGTCGGATCAGGCGGTTGTCCTCGATGTACTCGAAGACATGGGCGACCCAGCCACCGACCCGGGACATCGCGAAGATGGGGGTGTAAATGTCGATGGGGATACCCATCTGGTAGTAGGTCGACGCCGAGTAGAAGTCGACGTTCGGGGCCAGTCCCTTCTCTTCCATGAGGTAGTCCTCGATGGTGGTCGACATCTCATACCACTTGAGCGTCCCGGCGGCCTCGCCGAGTTCCTTCGAGCGCTCGCCGAGAATCTTCGCGCGCGGGTCCTTGACGTTGTAGACGCGGTGGCCGAAGCCGGAGACGCGGCGGCCCTCGTCGAGGGCGTTCTTGACCCAGTCGAGCGGGTCGGATTCGGCGTCGTCGACCTCCTTTAGCATCTCCATAACGTCCTGATTGGCCCCGCCGTGCAGCGGTCCCTTCAGCGTCCCGATAGCAGAGGTGACCGCGCTGTGAACGTCCGACAGCGTCGACGCCGTCGTGATAGCCGAGAACGTCGAGGCGTTGAGGCCATGGTCTGCGTGGAGCACAAGCGCCTGGTCGAACACGTCGGCGAGCACGTCGTCCGGCTCCTCACCATTGAGCATGTAGAGGAAATTCGCCGCGTGGTCGAGGTCGTCGCGGGGTTCGACGGGTTCCTTGCCGTCGCGGATGCGCGTGAACGCCGCGATGATTGTCGGGATTTTAGCCGTGATCCGCCGTCCAGTTTCAAGATTGACCGTCTCGTCGGTCGGTTCGGCGTCCTCGGGCGCAGGGTCGAACGCCGAGAGCATCGACACCGCAGTCCGGAGCGCTGCCATCGGGTTCTCGTCCGCTTCGGCGAGCTGTCGCACGGTCGAGATGACATTGTCGTCCACGCCGCGTGCGTCCACCATTGCCTGCTTGAACTCGGAGAGCTCGTCCCGGTTCGGCAGGTGGCCGTGCCAGAGCAGGTACAGCACCTCTTCGTAGCTGGCACCCTTTGCGAGGTCCTCGATGGTGTACCCCCGATACACGAGTTTGCCAGCGTCGCCGTCGATAACGCTGAGTTCGGACTCGGCGACGATGACACCCTCGAGTCCCTTCTTGAGGTCGTCGGACATACGCAATCAGTTCCCTACCTTCCGGGAAAAACATTTTCTTTCTGAGCGTGTGTGGCACAATGTCAGAGAACAGTTATTGGACGACTGTCCAGCAGCTTCCCGTCAAATCCGGGCTGGTGTCCCAGCATATCACCCACACTTGTGTGCAAACGGCCAGTCACGACACATATCGGGGCGCGCTATCTCGCCACACAGTGAGGAACGTTTTTGCTCGGGGCCATCGAACCGGCGGCTATGGACCCGACAGGGACGGTCGAGTACGAACCGGTCAGCGTCAAGCAGGTGCTGGCCGAGATGAAAGACACTGCCGAGTTGCTCATTGACCTCTCGTATTCGGCTGTTCTGCTGGGTAGCGACGACGTGGCTGCGGAGGTGCTGGAATTAGAGGAGAAAATGGACGTGCTCCAGTTGCGCGCGCGCATGAGTCTCCTGATGGCCTGCCGGTCGACGGCGGACGCGGAATCGCTCGCCCCGGTTCTGGGGATGGTTGGGGCCGCTGAGAAGATCAGTGACGCCGCCGGCGACATCGCCAAAATAGTGCTAGAAGATATTGGCCTGCCGGATACAATGCGGGCGGCCCTGCCCGAGGCCGTCGAGACGCTCGTGCGGGCGACGATCGGTTCAGGCTCTCCGCTAGCCGATGAGACGTTGGGGAGCTTGAATCTCGAAACCGAGACGGGTGTCCGGGCGCTGGCGATCCGACGGCAGGGGAACTGGTTGCTCAACCCCGACCGGGAGACGCGCCTTGAAACGGGCGACGTGGTGCTGTTCCGGGGGCCGGAGGACGGTATCTCCGAAGTGTATCAGGACGCGATGGGCGAGGTGTACGAACCGCCGGAGCCACCGGAAGGAGGCGTTCGAGACCTCGAGCGGGCCGTTGACTCCATCGTGTTGATGAAAGACATGGGCGAACTGGCCGTCGACCTGGCCTACGGCGCGGTTCTGTTCGACAGCACGGAGGTCGCCGAGGAAGTCGTCGAACTCGAAGCCGAGGTCGATGCGCTGCAGTCACGGTTCGAGGCCTGGACGCTCCGGGCCGCCGCCGACATCGACGACCCAGTCTCCCTGCGGGGCCTCGTCCATCTGGCCCGGTCGACGGAGGTCGTCTCCGACGCCGCGCTGGAAATGAGCGAGGGTGTCCTGCGAGGGCTGTCGACGCATCCGGTCGTCGCTGAAGCTGTTCAGGAATCCGACGAGATCATCGTCCGAACGACGGTGTACCCCGATAGCGACCTTGCGGGGACGACCATCGGCGACGCGGAAGTTAAGACGGCGACGGGCATGCGGATCATCGCGATACGGCGCGGCGCCGGGGAGAGCGAGCGGACCGGCCGCGAGGGAGGCGACTGGGTCGTCTCACCGGGCCCGGAAACGCAGATTCAGACGGGCGACGTACTCATCGCAAAGGGGACTCGAACCGGCGGCGACCGGCTTACGGACCTAGCAAAGGACGCCTAGCTCTCTACTTGTCTGGCGAGTCGCACGGCCGATACGGCCGTGAACAGCGCTGTCAGCAGCCCACCAAGCGACGTCACGAGAACGAACGCCAGCGCCACGTAGAATCCAATCGGCCGCTGGGCCCCTGGCAGGACGAACAGGGCGAAGAGCCCCGCCGTGAACAGGCCAGCGAGCACAAAGCCGATTTTCGCGTTGCGTGGCACGTTCAGCGCCGCGACCATCGCCGCTTTGCCGCTCTGTGGCTCGGACTGGGACACAGCTGCCGATAGGGTCGGCGGCCCCAAGATGCCGTCGGTCCGGCGCAACTGTTGGCGAAATCCGAACCAGTAAAGGCTCCCAAGGCAAACGTGGGAACAATGGTTACTTTCGGTACGGCGACCGCCGCTCCCGGTGAGAAAGACACGGGGCGGCTGGAGGTCGGTGAGACCCGTGACGGGTCGACGTTCGGGCTACCGGTCGCCGTCGTCAACGGTGTCGACGACGGACGGACGCTCTACATACAGGCGGCCAGCGACGGTGACGAGCTGAACGGTGTCGGCGTCATCCAGCGGACGCTCCCACAGCTCGACCCGATGGAGCTATCGGGGACGATTCTGGTCTGTGGCGTCGTCAACTACCACGCGTTCCAAGTCGCCGAGCACCGCAACCCGGTCGACGACACGAAGATGAATCGGGCGTATCCGGGCGATAAAACAGGGACATCGAGCGAGCGCATCGCCGCGGCGACGTTCAACGCCGCCATCAGCGCTGATTACGTGCTCGACCTGCATCAGGGGTCGACCTCGCAGATGATCGACGAGGTGCGGGTCCGGTGTGGCACCCGGCATCGCCTCCACGAGGAGTGTCTCGAACTCGCGAAAGTGTTTGGCTGTGGCTACATCCTCGACCAGAAAGGTCCCGATGGACAGCTGGCTCGCGCTGCCCCTGACGAGGGCGTGCCAACAATCGACCCCGAACTCGGCGGCTGTGTCGGGTGGGACGAAAACTCCATCCAGCGCGGCGTCGACGGCATCTTCAACGTATTGCACTACTACGGCTTCCTCGATGGCCACCACGATACGCGCCCGCAGACCCGCGCTTCCGGGTTCGAACAGTACGGCTCTCCCGTCGGCGGCCTCATCGACCTCAAACCCGACCTCGGGGACCGCGTCGCCCGCGGCGAGACGCTGTTCGAAGTGACCGATGTGTTCGGCGATCCGAAGGCCGAAATCACCGCCGACTCCAGTGGCGTGTTCTGGCGTGCCCGCCGGCTCCCGCAGGTCGCGACCGGCGAGTACGTCTGCTCGGTCGGGACGAACATCGATACCTACTAGGACTCGCGTTTTTATCCGGGGGTTCGCGTGGCACAAAGCGCTGCGTATGCCCGCTCACAGACCTGCCTTTCCCCGTGGCGGCCGACGGAACGGCCGCCCGGCCGCCGCTCTGTTCGCTCCGCCGCGGCCACAGACACCGACTACTGTGGCCGGAGATGCCGCCGGTTTTTGAACGATGGGTGCTCCAGTGCATCTATGCGCACCTGTAGTGCCTGCGACCGGGAGTATCCGCGTGCAGAACCCTGGCGGTGTTCCTGCGGGGCACCGCTCGACTATGCCACGCAGCCGCTGCCCGATAGCCGACCGGGCCAGTTCTCACGGACCAGCGGCGTCTGGGACTTCGCCGAGTTCCTCCCGATGGATGAGCGAGTCAGCCTCGGCGAGGGCTGGACGCCGCTGGTCGACGCGCCCGAGTGGGACGCCACGTTCAAACTAGAGTATCTCCACCCGACGGGGAGTTTCAAGGACCGCGGCGCCGCGACGGTCATCGCCGAAGCGCTCGACGTCGGAACCGACCGCGTGCTCGAAGACTCCTCGGGCAACGCCGGGCTGGCGGTTGCGTCCTACGCGGCGCGGGCAGGGCTGGACGCGGAGATATACGTCCCCACGAGCGCGAAGGACGCAAAGGTTCGCCGCATCGAGCGGACTGGTGCGGACGTGGTTCCAGTTGAGGGGAGTAGAGAGTCCGTAACCGAAGCCTGTATCGACGCTGTAGAGAACGGGGCGGGCTGGTATGCCAGCCACGCCTGGAATCCTGCCTTCTTCGCCGGGACAGCGACAGCCGCCTACGAAATCGCCGCCCAGCGGGACTGGAGCGTTCCGGACGCCGTCGTCACGCCGCTCGGTCATGGGACGTTGTTTCTCGGCCTCTACCGCGGATTTCAGGCGCTGGAGCAAGCTGGATGGACGGACGCTATCCCGCGTATACTGGGAACGCAAGCGGTCGGGTACAGTCCCATCGCTGACGAAGAGGGGAATACACCCGATGACGCTGCCGCCAATGACCTCGCCGACGGGATCCACATCCGAGACCCGCCACGCGGCCGGCAAATACGGCACGCTATCAACGAGACCGAGGGTGCCGCCGTCGCCGTCTCCGCGGCGGCAACGGAGCGGGAACGAGATCGGCTCGGTGCAGCGGGGTTTCACGTCGAGCCGACGTGTGCGACGGCGACAGCGGCGCTACCCGAGTTCAGAGAGCGGGGAGAACTCCAGGACGGTGACGACGTGGTTGTCGCGTTGACCGGGCGAAACGACTAGCGCATCAACAGCGTCGATACTGGAAAGTCGGCATCAACGGAGAGCCACTGATCCTCTACATTTGTCGTGTCGACATCTGGCGCGTAGCAGATGAGTCGCTCGCTGCCGTCGGGACGGGAGCGTACCACGGCAGGCAGCGTTTCCTCGTCAGCGTCAGCCGCTGCCGTCACCTCGCTCGTCGACCGGGTATCGGAGTCCATGTTCCGATTCACGACAGGTGTTATTATTGTTACCTGTCGGTTATCGGGTGTAAGGGCTACTGAACGTCGTCGAGAGAGACGAGAAGGTCCGACGAAACAGCCAGCCAGTTCCCTTCCAGTTCGGAGCCCGTACTGCCGGGCGGATACAAGATTGAACGCTGGCCGCCACCCGCAGCCGGCTCGTGTTCGACAGTCAATAGTTTCTCGGTGGCCTCGCCGTCCGTCGTATTTTGCTGCCGGGCATCTGACCGCTCAGGGCACATGGCCGCAGATAACAGTATAGCAATATTGTTATCCGTAGTCTAAATCGGGATATATCCCCGTATTACCGGAATATTCGTGGTGCTTACTGACCGGTAGCCAGTTCGAACCAGATAGCAGACACAACTGGAGCCGCAATCGATCGCTGGGCGAGAAGTGTACACGACGAGATCACGTCGCGTGCGAATTGGTGGCGCCTACTTCGGGATAGTATCGGCCCCGAGGTGCAGATGGACCGGTAACCCGAGATAACTCCGTCTCAGCGAGACGGGTGGGTTGGCGCATCGAACCCGCCACGGACCAGCGGCTTCGCGATATGGCGGCGCGCGACCGGCGGGACTTCGTACCACCCGCGTTCCAGTCCCCGCTCGATGGACTCCTCAGTCTTGCCATCAGCGCTGGTCCCGCAGTCCCGACACCGATAGCCCTGGTTCCGGCCGGCGGATTTCATTGACCGGCCACAGTCCGGGCAGTCCGGTGTAACGGATTCCGTCCGAACGAGGTCCCGGACCGCGAACTTCTCCAGTTTGAGCGTCCCGTCGCTCACTTCACCACAGGCGGTGAGTCGGTCGCCGGCTTTGAGCGAACGAACCCGGTCGCGAAAGCCCTTTGTCGGCTCGAAGGCCGCACAGTCGAGGGTCGCGCCGTCGCCTTCGAGGGTGAAAAACACGTGTCCCCCCGCCCGCGTTTCGGGGGCCTCGACCACATGGCCGGTGACGCGGTAGGCGCTGTCGGCCGTGACCGCGTCGACTGTCGCATCCTGTAGATGTACGTCGGTCCCCTGGTTCGTCACGAACATCGCTCGGCGGGCGATGGGTTCGCTGTCGATTGCATCCGCGACGGCGCGGCAGGCGGTTGAGTCGTCGCCGCGAATCCCGTAGAGAATCGGACACGGTGTCCGCGGCACACAAACCGGATAGCCCGACTCTCGGTCGACAGTGTCCCACACGTCCGGGTAGTACTCCTCGGCCGCGGCGCGGACGCTCTCGCCGTCGACCGCCCGCTCAGTGCCCCACCGGTCTTGCTCCCGGTAGGCGATGTGTTCGTAGGTCCAGTCCGACAGCGCGGCCCAGGCTCCGACCGCCGCGAGCGCGCCGACGAGTCCGCGGCCGTTGCCCCGCTGGCAGCGAGCGAACCCCACCACGTCAGCTAGCGTCGTCGCGGCCATCGGGTCCTGTATGGACCGGATTGTTTCACGGGCGAACGTTGCGACCTGCGGTGGGACAGCGTCGGGGTCGCAGTCGGCGACGATAGCGCCGGGGTTGGTCCGTGGGTCGTCGGTCTCAGCCATGTCGAGCACATCCTCGGCCAGTCCAAGCGCTCTGTCGGGGTCGAGGTCCGTATGCACCGCTAACGCCGCGTTCCCGCGAGTCTTGTGTTCGACGGCGGGGTTCAGACGGACGAGGAGCAGTCGCTCGACAGTCCCCCCAGCGTTCCGGATCGACTCGGCGAGGGTCGCGGCAGCGTAGGTCGTACACATTCCCCGTTCGCGCGAGTCCGTATCATCGAGGCCGACGACGGTCACGCTACGGTGTAGCCCCGAAGCGGTCAAACGCCTTTCGTCACGGGCCCTCGATTCGGCTTGAGAGGTCAACGGACGGCGCAATACATATAATGGGTGAGCGGGCTAGACTCAGTAGAGGTACAGAGTACTATGTCACGGTCGGCGCTGGTGGAAAACGTCATGGCGATGCTCGAAGACGCTGGCTTCCTCGTCAGCGACCGCTGTGCGATTCGGCCGAAGAGTTTCGACATCGCTGCCCGTCGCGGTGAGGACGTGTTGCTCCTGAAGATACTGGGCAACATCGACGCCTTCGACGCACAGACCGGAGGCGAGATGCGGCGACTGGGCACGTATCTGAATGCTACCCCGATCGTGATTGGCCTCCGAACGCGCGACGAGGAACTGAAACCTGGTGTCGTCTACTTCCGGCACGGCGTCCCCGTGCTGTCACCCGACACCGCGATGGACCTGTTCGTCGAAGAGGTCCCGCCACTCATCTACGCCGCGCCGGGCGGACTCTACGTCAACATCGACTCCGAAATCCTCGCCGACGTGCGCGAGAACCGCGACTGGTCGCTTGGCCGTCTGGCGAAAGAGCTGGGCGTCTCCCGGCGGACAGTCTCGAAATACGAGGACGGGATGGACGCCTCCGTCGAAGTGGCCGCCGAACTCGAAGACCTGTTCGACGCGCCGCTGACCTCGCCGGTGAGCGTCCTCGAAGGCGCCGAGGAAGTTCGTGACGACGAGCCGACACCGGACGATCCTGATGTCGCGCCGGAGGACGAGCCGATTGTGACAGTGTTCACCCGCATCGGGTTCGAGGTCCACCCGACGGACCGCGCGCCGTTCAAGAGCGTCAACGAGAGCGACGACGAGCATGGGCAGGTCCTTGCCGGTCACTCGGCGTTCACCGAAACCGCCGAAAAGCGAGCGCGAATCATGTCGTCGGTCGGTGAAGTGACCCGGACCCGGTCGGTGTACGTCGTCGACGAACTCCGGCGGGAGTCTGTCGAAGGGACCGCGCTCATCGAGAAAGAGGAGATGGAGAACATCGAGGACGCCATCGATCTGCGCGACCTGATTATGGAGCGCGGCGAGGACCGCGAAGAAGTGGCCTGAGCGGGCGCTATCAGTCTTCGTTGCCAAATGAAAACGAGAAACAGCGTAAGCGCCGGGTTTACTGTCCGTACGTCTCTTCGAGATATTCGACGATATCGTCGGATTCGGGCATTCCGTCGACGCCGTTGTCCTCGTCGATGAGTACCGGAACACCGGTCTGGCCCGAAACCTCCTTGACTTCGGTCCGGTCGCCGTGGGACCGCGGGACCATGTGGGACTCGTAGTCGAGTCCGAGTTCGTCGAGCTTCTTGATTACCTTCGCACAGTACGGACAGCCTTCGAGTTCGTAGAGTTCGAGATTGGCCATTGCACACGCAAATAGGCGAGCCAGCGTCAAGAACACATCGGTGGTGTGTCCCAGCCGCGCACCGTCGGCAGCAGTTCCACCTGCGCTACGCGTCGATGTCGTCGGGTGCGTCGGCGAGCAGGTCCGACGCGGTTACGAGCGAGGACAGTTCGAGGTCGTGGTCGGCGAGGTTCTCGCTGGCCCCTTCCTCCCGGTCGACGACGACGAGCACTCGGTTGACGACAGCGCCAGCCTCGCGGAGTGCCTCGGCGGCGTCGACCGCGCTCTGGCCGGTCGTGGCGATGTCTTCGAGGATGATGACCTCCTCGCCGTCGGTCAGGTCGCCCTCGATTCGGTTGCCCGTGCCGTACTCCTTGGCCTGCTTGCGGGCGATGACGTAAGGAATCCCAGTTTCGACGCTAGTGACCGCGACCAGCGGGACCGCACCGAGGGCGACGCCGGCCAGGGTGGCGTCCGTGTCCCAGTCGGCGATGCGCTCGGCGAATGCCCCGGCGATGAGGTCCAGACAGTCCGGGTTTGTCTCGAAGACATACTTGTCGACGTAGTAGTTCGACGTGCCGCCGTGGGAGAGCTCGAACTCCCCGAATTTGACGGCTTCAGCGTCTCGTAGCGCCGCGATGAGTTCGTCGTTTGCCATACGCTCACTGAACGGTCACGGGGCTAATGACTGTTGGATTCAGACAGCGACATTCCTAAGCCCTTCCGCCTCAGACACTCGCTCGAATGCAAGTGTTCGGGTCGAGCGGCGTCCGAGGTGTCGCGGGCGATGAGCTGACACCGCGGTACGTCCTTCGGGTTGCACAGGCCGCCGGGGACGTCTGGCGTGACGACCACGACCGCGTGGCGATCGCCCGGGACACGCGGACGACCGGGCGGACGTTTATCAACGCCGCGACAAGCGGGCTGACGGCCGTCGGGTTCGATGTCGACCGCCTCGGCGTCGTGCCGACACCGGGACTGCAGGCCTACTGCGAGCGTGAGGCCGTCCCGGGCGTGATGATTACCGCGAGCCACAATCCGGCCGCGTACAACGGCGTGAAGCTCATCGGCGCCGACGGGGTTGAACTGACACGGAGCACGCTCGACCACGTCGAGCAGTCGCTCCGGGACGACACTCCAAACTACGCAGACTGGGAGACAGTCGGGTCAGACACCGCCATCGAGAGCGCCCGCCGCCGATACCGCGAGCAGGTGCTTGCTGCCGTCGACCGCGACCGCATCGCCGACGCCGACCTCACTATCGTCGTCGACTCCGGCCACGGAGCTGGCTCTCTTACAAGCCCCGACCTGTTCCGCGAACTCGGCTGTGAAGTCCACACCGTCAACACCCAGCCCGACGGCCACTTCCCCGGCCGTGACCCCGAACCCGTCGCCGAGAACCTCGAAGACCTGCGGGCGTTCGTCCGCGCGACCGACGCCGACCTCGGATTCGCCCACGACGGCGACGCCGACCGCGGGATGTTCGTCGACGAGACCGGTACACACATCGAAGGCGACGCCGCGCTGGCCGCGCTTGCGGCGGCGAAAATCGAGTCCGGCGACGGCGTCGTCTCGGCGGTCAATGCCTCCCAGCGACTTGTCGACGTCGTCGAGGACGCTGGTGCGACTCTCTCACTGACTCCTATCGGCTCGACGTATATCGTCAGTCGCATCCGCAAACTCCAAAACGAGGGGACCCACGTCGCGATTGCCGGCGAAGGCAACGGCGGCATCCTCTTCCCCGACTACCGTATCGCCAGAGACGGCGCGTTCACCGCCGCGAAGTTCCTCGAACTCGTCGCTGACCGGCCCGCAAGCGAGGTTGCCGCGGACTACGACGACTACTACAACGTCCGGCGGAACCTCGAATACGAAACCGAAGAAGAGCGCGAGTCGATGCTCGAAGGCATCGAGGCCCATGCAAACGAGGCGACAGCCGACCTCGACACGACAGACGGCTACCGCCTCGACTACGGCGACGGCTGGGTACTTGCCCGACCGTCCGGGACGGAGCCCGTTGTCCGGGTCTACGCCGAAGCGCGCACACTTGACCGCGCCGAGGAACTCGCCGAAACGATGGTTAGCCGAGCGACCCAGCAAACGAATACTTACAGCGGCGAATAGGTGTCCAGCGCGTCATCGATAGCCGCTCTGGCCTTGTGGGCGGCCGACAGTTCCTGTTCGACAGCACCGCTTGCCAGCCGCTCGCGTTCGGCTTCTGTGAGTTCCGAGCGAGCGAGAGCGCTCTCCCGGAGCCGCTCGTAGTCGTCTCGCTCCGCGAGTCCACGCACCGCCCGGAGTGCGGCGACAACCGACTCATCGACGAAGCGGGCAACAACCGAGCGGTACGCTTGGCAGAGCCATGGCAGAGCGGTCGCCGATGGCGGCGGCCAGTCGATCCGCACCGGCTCGGCGTCAAGCCGCCGGAGATACGTCTGCCGGGTGGCGACGGTGCTGCGGAGCGCTGCGGTGTCGTCGACGTAGTGGTCCAGTTTTGAGGCGGAGTAGTCAGCGTACTCCAGTAGTTTCGGAATCGGCTCGGTCCCGGCGTCGTGCTCACGAACGTACGTCAGCAGTTCCGCAGGTGGGGACCGGAACTCGACTAGCGGATACGCGTCCGCTCGCTCGATAACCGCCAGCACGTCTCTGGCGGGCGTGTTGCGGCGAAATTCGGTGAACGCCTCGGTGACGGCGTCGTTGTAGCGCTCGATTGGCTCACGAAGGTGCTCGACCGGGGCATCGAGATCGGCGGCGCCGAGCCGCTGGAGGCGTTCGAGGTCATCGATGCGGTCGCTCAGTTCGTCGCGTCGACGGCCAGCGTCCGTTCGGGCTTTCCTGTACTGCTCGCGTGTGTCGTCGAGTTCGTCGAGTCGCCCGACGAGGTCGCCGATAGGGGAGAGCATCTCGCGAGCCTGCTCGAAGTCGCTCTCGGTGAGCCGCCGCTGCTGAAGGAAATCGTCGATTTCTTCGAAGGTCTCCCGTTCGGGCAGGTCCTCTGGGAGGTCGTCGGTCAGCGTTCCGACCTGACCCTGAAACTCCATGAACGCCTCGAAGTCACCACCGCCGGTCGCCCGACCGTCGTAGCTTTCGAGCAGGTTCCACAGTTCGCGGTAGATCTCACGGCAGTCACGGAGTGCGTCGGCACCGATTTTCTCGACGCGCGCCTGTGCTCGGGCGTACGCATCAGCGGCCTGTTCGAGTTCCGCCACGGCGTCGGGGGGTCCCGCGCCGTTTTCGATCTCAGTATCGGATCGTGCCATTAGTACACGTCGTCTGGGTCGAACACTTGCTCACCGACCGTCTCGCCATCGACAGTTCGGTGGAAACAGGACTCGTAGCCGGTGTGGCAGGCCCCGCCAGTCTGGTCAACGATGTACAGCAGCGCGTCCCCGTCGCAGTCGACCCGCACTTCTTCGACGGCCTGCGTGTGGCCGCTCGTCCCGCCCTTGTGCCAGAGTTCGTCCCGGCTCCGCGAGTAGTAGTGGGCCTCCCCCGTCTCGCGGGTCTTCCGGAGCGCTTCCTTGGTGACGTAGGCGAGCATAAGCACCTCACCGGAGTCGGCGTCCTGCGCGACCGCCGGGATGTACTCCTGCTCGTCGAATGCGAGGTCGACGTCGGTCATACTCGGGCCGAGGTGTGTCCGCAAAATAGGTCTTCTGCTGTCAGGGGTCAGGCCAGCCCGACCGCCTGCAACAGCGAGAACAGCACGTCGCCATAGGTGAGCGAGACGACCAGTCCGGCGAACATCGGGACGAGGAACGGAATCCCCGGCGATATCCACACCTCGTCCTGTTCGACAAGTACATCCAGCCCGTCGCGGAGTTGGGCCGGCGATGTACCGTAGGCCGAGTGGTCGATATCGTCAAGGAACCGCTCGGCACCCCACGGGTCGTCGGTTTGGTCGGGATGGGCCGCCCCATCGGCCCCGGCGACGTGGGCTGACGGTTCGGCCACATCGCCGGACGCCGGGTCGCCGTCATCGGTCACCAGAGAGCCGTCGCCGGGGTCGTTCGGGACCGCTGGGAGGGAGGCCGGACGCCGATGCTGCTCGGGGTCGGCACGGATATCAGCGAGCGAGCAACCGCGCCACTGGAGGTACATCCGGAGGGCGTCGAGATCGAGGCCACCACGGTCGAACCCATCGGGCGATTCGAGCAGTCGACCGTACTCCTCGGTGACGTTGGCGGCATTGACGGGCCGGCCGATGAACATCGCCAGCGAAAATCGCCCCCGGGCGAGGTTCCCGGCAGCGACAGCCAGCGGGTAGACAACACCGGCAAGCACGGTGTTTGAGAGTATCGTCAGCGAGAAGACGCCGATAGCGGTCTGCTGAAGCGGGAGGGCGACGCTCGGTATGGGCAGGTAGTACACCGGATAGACGGGAAAGAGAACGGCAATGAGCATGAACGCCTTCGCGTCAGCACCGCCGAAGCCGCCGATGAGCCAGAAGCCGTACGACAGCGGAATAACGAAGCCGAGACTGATCGCGACCCTGATAAGAAACAGCCGCTGGCCGACTGCTGTCGGGCCGGTCCAGACGGTGTAGGCGTCCCACAGCAGGAGTACGACCGCCAGCACGGCAAGCGGGGTCCAGGTCCGGTTGGGCACCCGGCGAGTTTTCACGTCGCGGTAGGCCGCCCACCCGAACACCGGGACGGCGACCAGCCGAAGCAGGTCCGGTATCGACCCGAGCACGGCTATAGGCAGTACAGCGGCCCCCCTAATGGTTCCGGTACGACGGCTGTCGGTGGCAGTTGCTGCTGGAAGAAGAAAGTGTAGTGCGCTGCAGGAGCCGCGTTAGATGACGCGGTTCTGCAGGTAGTCGAGATGCTTGGCGTTGTAGACGATCTTGACCTCGTCGGCGTCCGGACTGCCGATACAGGTCAGGCGAACGTTCTTGTCTTCGACTTCCTCGTCGCTGAGGATCTGCTGCATGTCCATGTCGATGTCGCCTTCGAGGACGATAGCAGCACAGTTCGCACAGGCACCGGCACGACACGAGAAGGGCCAGTCGTAGCCCTGTGCCTCAGCGGCCTCAAGGATGTACTCGCCTTCGTTCACGTCGAGGGACCCGTAGTCCTCACCGTCGAGGTCCATATCTGACGCCTCTGCGAAGACGTCGTCGTCGTACATGTCCCAGCCGTTATCATCCACTACTTCGTAGTTAAGGTACTCTACCGTGGGCATCACCTGATTGGTTCGAACCCCGCCCTGTTAGACTTTGCCCTTCGGTTTTAGATCGTGCAAAATAATGAGGGACAACGCGGGGATTCGTCGTGAATCGAGGACAGCTGTTCGGGGCCGATTCTAGCTCAGGCGATCGGCAGAAACCTGAACACCAGATACGCCGCGAGCGTCGCAATCGAGGGGACGACATTCTGGAGGAAGATCACTCTGGCAGTCGTTCCGGGTTCGAACAGATCCGACGCTGACGGGATGTCCTCCTGCGACTCCTCACCGATGGGCTCAGTCTCTGCCTGCTTCGGCGTCCCCTTTTTCCCGCCAACAGTCGGGGCGTCCGCGGCCTCCGCGTCAGTGGTCAGCGCACCAACGGAAGCGGCGGGAGACTCGCCCTGCACAGTGTCCGAAAGGCTCGTCGTTCGCGTCGCACGGCCCCAGCCGAGCCCGACGATGCTCATCGTGGCGATGATGACGAAACTCGCTGGGATACCCAGTGCAGAGAGGAAGGTGACGATGGTTGAGGCGACTGCCGCGACGACGATGGCAGCGACCAGCGGGAGGTCGGTCAGGTCGTTGCCGACCGTGTCCATCGTCCGGCGGGCGATGGTGAACGCACCGAGGCCGATAGCGCCGCCGCCGAGCAGAATAGCCGGGTACAACTCCAGTGAGCCGTTGCCCACGAGGGGCGCAACGGCGTTGGCGACGTTTGACGCCCCCGCCGAGAAACCCATGTAACAGCCGATACCGATGACGACGACGGTCCCGACGAACTCACGTGGCGTCGTGTTCTCGCCGAGCGCCGGCCGCGGAATCGCACCAGAGCGATCGAAATCCAGTAGCGACCCTTCGCTCTGTGAGACGGCGAACCACTCGACGAGTGTCGGGTAGAAGTACCGTCCGATAACGCCGCTGACCCAGAAGGCGATAATCGGCGAGACGAGCCACCATGAGACGATTTCGAGCATCAGAGCGGCGTTCAACGTCCCGCGGGCAAGTCCCAGGCCGGCGATAGCGCCAACGGCCGTCATCGACGTCGACGCCGGAACCCCGACCACGTTCGAAAGGAACAGCGCGACACCGATGAAAAACAGGACAACAATGCTGATCAGCGGCGAGAACTGCGTGGCGACGAGGTCACTGCCCAGGCTCTGGACGACGGCCGGGCCGACGATGAGCCCACCGGCCATCGCAAATATCGTCATCAGGGCCGCTGCCGAGAGTTTCGAAAGCGTGTTGGACCCGACCGCAGGCCCGAACGCGACACCCGTGGACGACCCCCCGATATTGAAGCCGACGAAGATAGCGACGATGATGCCGAGCGCGAAGAGAACCTCAACCATACGTAGGACAGACGTGGCGGGGAGTAAAGGGCACGGTCTGGCGTCCGGCGGCGACTAGAGGACGTACTGGAAGACCAGATAGGAGGCGACCGCCGAGATGCTTGGGGTCAGTATCCACAGCATCACAACTCGGCCCGTCGCTGCGGGGTTGAACAGGTCGGCGGCGGTGGTCGCCGATTCGGGAGCCTCTTCGCCGATTCCTGGGACCTCGGACTCCCCGCCGGCCGACGGGCTGTCCTCGTCGTGGTCGGCCGCGAGCGCGTTGACCGAGACGCCGCCGTCGCCGCTAGCGGCTGGCGTGCCCTTGACCGCCGCGCCGGCAGCGTCGGTCAACGTCGTCGTCCGGGTCGCCCGGCCCCATCCCAGGCCGACGACGCACATCGTCGCTGACACCGCGAGACTCGCGGGGATGCCCGCAGCCGACAGCAGGCTTATGATTGTCGCGCTTACCGTCTCGACGATGAGCGCTGCGAGAATCGGCAGTTCGGTGAGGTCGTTGCCGACCGTATCGAGGGTCCGCCGGGCGATGGTGAACGCGCCCACGGCGATGGCACCGCCGGCCAGAAGCACGCCGGGGTACAGTCCCAGCGAGCCGTTACCCACCAGCGGTGCGACGGCGTTTGCGGTGTTCGACGCCCCCGCCGAAAAGGCCATATAGCAGCCAATGGCGACAACGAGGAACTGCCCGATACGCTCGCGTCGGGTCGTCTCCGGCCCGTCAGTCTCGAAGACAATGCGGGCCGCCAGATGCGGGTAGAGGTAGCGACCGACGACCGCCGATAGCCAGAACGCGATGATGGGGGCGACCAGCCACCAAGAGACGATGCGCCCCATCACGTCCCAGTCGATGGTGCCGCTCGCGACGCCGAGGCCGGCGATAGCGCCCACGGCGGTCATTGACGTCGAGGCGGGCACACCGAAGAGGTTCGAAACCAGCAGCGCCAGCCCCACAAAGAAGAGGACCGTCACGCTGGCAAGCAGCGTGAACTGGCTGCTCGGGACAATCTGCCCACCCATCGTGTCGATGACCTCGGTCCCAACGGTCGCGCCGCCCAGCACCGCGAAGCAGGACATCAGGGCGGCAGCCGTGACCTTCCCGATGGTGTCCGACCCCACTGCCGGACCAAAGGCGACACCGGTCGAGGACCCACCGATGTTGAAACCGACGAAAATGGCAACCAGAAGCCCAACAGCGAAGAGAATCGAAACCATGTCCAACAGCAAACTCCGACGGGTCTAAACAATACCGTTCGTGACCGCTCTCGGGGTCAAACGGTTCGCGTCGCGATGTCTCGTCATCTCAGACCGCAGACATCCCGTAGACAATCCTCGCTATCCAATGGATAGCCGGGCGTCACAGCCACTCAGTCGCGGTCGTCATCGCCGTTGTCAGCCGGCACCGTCTCCTCGACTTCCGACGCTGTCTCCTCGACCTCACTCGCCGTCTCTTTGGCCGCTTCGACCTCGTCAGTGACTGATTCAGCGGTCTGTTTCGCGTCGCTGGTCTTGTCCTTGACCTCAGTCGTCTTGTCTTTCACTTCGGTCGTCCTGTCTTTCGCGTCCGTCGCCTTGTCCTTGACCTCAGTCGTCTTGTCTTTCACTTCCGTTGTCTTGTCCTTGACTTCGGTCGTCTTGTCCTTGACTTCGGTCACCTTCTCGGCAGCGTCCTCATCGCCGGTCTCGGTCGCAGTCTGTTCGACTTCGTCGGCCGTCTGCTCGACCTCCTCGGCTGTCTGTTCGACTTCGTCGACGGTTTCTTCGACCTCGCCCGCGGTCTGTTCCACCTCGTCGGCCGTCTGCTCGACTTCGTCCGCTGTCTGCTCGACGTCCTCTGCAGCCTCGTCAACCGTTTCAGCGGCGGTTTCGACCTCGTCAGCGGTCGTTTCCAGCTCTTCGGCGGTCGTCTCTAGTTGCTCGGCTGCCTCTTCGAGCTCAGCGGCCTTGGTGGCGACATCCTCGTTCGTCCGCTCGAGAACGTTCGCGAGGACGAGGAACTGTAGCAAGCCGACAACGACGAACGCCGAAATAGCGATGCTCGCAGCGGTCGCAAGCAGTGACTCCGTGCCGGCACCAAGCGGCAAAACACCGAACGCGGCCAGTCCCCAGGCCAGCGCCAGCCCGACAGCGACGACCAGCACGGCCTGTTCGAAGAGTTGGTATTCGCGCTCGTACCGCCCGAACATGATTGCTTCGAGCCGACGGGCGAGCGGTGTGAGGACAGCTGTTGCCATAACCATAGCTGACCTTTCCTATCACAGCGTAAAAGCATGGGGGTACACTGGGTCAGGCAGCCGGCTGTACGTATCGGACCGACACGCTTTCGACGGCTGCCACCGGAGCAACGGCCATGTATCCCGAGTTCGAGGTCGTTCCCGCGGTCGATATGCAGGACGGACAGGTGGTCCAGTTGGTCGGCGGCGAACGCGGCACCGAGAAAACCTACGGTGACCCGGTCGAGGCCGCACAGCGATGGGTCGACGCCGGTGCGCGGACACTCCATCTCGTCGACCTCGACGGCGCGTTCGAGGGCGAGCGACAGAACGCGGCGGCCATCGACGCCGTCCTCGACGCGGTGGGGTCTGACGTGGACGTGCAGCTCGGCGGCGGCATCCGGACCGCCGAGGACGCCATCTCGCTGCTTGACCGCGGGCTGGACCGCGTCATCCTCGGCACAGCAGCCGTCGAGACGCCGGAAATCGTCGGCGAAATCAGCGACGAACACCCCGGCAGTGTCCTCGTGAGTCTCGACGCGAAGGACGGTGAGGTCGTGGTGTCGGGCTGGACCGAGGGCACTGGGCTGGACCCCGCTGAGGCCGCCGAGCGGTACGCCGACCTGGGGGCCGGCGGCATCCTGTTTACCGACGTGGACGTGGAGGGACAGCTCGACGGGGTTCGGACCGAGCCGGTCCGCCGGCTGGTCGACAGCGTCGATATCCCCGTCATCGCCAGCGGCGGCGTCGCGACCATCGATGACATACTTGCGCTTCGGTCAGCCGGGGCCGCCGCCGTCGTCGTCGGGAGCGCCCTCTACGAGGGGCAGTTCACGCTCGACGCGGCGATTGACGCGCTCGCCGAGGACTAATCGAGCGAGACGAACGGCAGCGTCGCCCGCGAGTCGGCACTGTAAGCCAGCGCGTCGGACTGGCTGACGCCCTCCGGCGTCGTCAGGTCCATGATACGCGGGGCATTCTCAACTGCATCCGGCTTGGCACCGCCGAAGACGTAGCCCTCGGCTTTTTCGGCGACGGGGCGCAGCGACCCGCGGTCCTCGGACTGCACCATCGCAACGACTTCCAGGTCCGCCGCGTCTGCGCCGCCAACGGCTTCTCTATCGAGGGAGAGTGTGACTGTTCCCGCGTCGACATCGACGGCCTCGGCGAGTGAGACCGCGTTTCCGTCAGCATCGGTCAGTGTGGCACCGCTGGCGTCGGTCGCGCTCTTGGAGAAGCCGCTGATCTCCAGGCGGTACTGCCACGGCGACTCGAAGTTGACGTTCGCGCCGAGGTCCGCAAGACTGCTCGTCGACCCGCTGTCGGCGGTCGGGTCGCGCAGCCAGAGGACGAACCACTGCGGCGAGAAGCCGCGGCTACTACCGAAGGCGTTGTAGAGGGTTGCCACCTCGAAAGTAAAGCGGTGGAGGCTCGGCGTCTGCTCGATAGTCAGCGACTCCAAGTCGAACGCGCCGTCCTCGAAGTCACCGCTGGTCGGATACGTGTACCCGCCGGGACCGGTGTCGTCGCCGGACGGGTCGGCGAGTTCGGCCACCGTCGCCGGCGGTTTGACCGTCACTGTCCCGCTTGCGAGCGTCGTGCCGTCGGGGAGCGTGACCGCCACGTCGTAGTCGCCGGCCGTGTCGATGCTGTAGCCGAAGTCGTAGGTGGCGTCGCTGGCGTTGGGCGGGAAGCGGACGTTCTCTGTCCCGACGGCCTCGCCGTCGACGCGGAGCGTCACCGTGGTCCCGCCAATGAACGCCCCGTCGTTGCGCCCGGTGGCTCGGATGAACGGCTCCTGAATGAACACTTCGTCGCTGATATGGACATCGATATCCTGTTCGGGCCGCTCGTACTCGGGCAGGTCGTTGATCTCCTGACCTGTTGCGCGCCGGAAGCGGACAGCCGTCCCGCCGCTGCCGACCATCGACGCGAGCAGGGTCGTGCCCGGTGTGACGATGGTCTCGTCGACGCGAACGTCGGTCAGGTTCTCGTCGTAGGCCGCGTCGATGCCGTCGGCATAGATTTCGGCGACGTACTTCGGGCCGTTGGATCCGTTCCCGTTGCCCGTGCCGTTCTTCTCGCCGTTGTCGTTCCCCGGCCCCCGCCCGTTGCTGTCTGACGCGGGCGAGAGAAACGACAGAGGCACGTCGATAGCACGGCCACCTTCGTCGGTCATGGCGCCGAGGTACCACTCGTCGTCTTTCTGCCGTGCAGTGAGCATGTAGTCGCCGATCTCGGCGTCGATGACGCGCGTGTCGTCCCAGCCGGCGGCCGGCACGTCCTCGATGAACTGGAACGCGTCGACGGTCTCACCGCGGATGGGAGCGGTCTCGGGTTCGGGCGTCGATTCGCCGGACTCGGTGACGGCCACCGAGTCGAGATTGAAACCACCGGTGTCCTCGGCGGTCAGCGAGAGCGCGATTTCGTCCTCGTCGCCGGACAGCGAGACGGTCGTCGAGACGCTCTCCCAGATGTCCCAGTACTCGGTGGGTGGGAACGTTAGCTGGCCGGCCTCGCTGCCGTCGACCAGCACCGTTGCGGTGCGGTCAGTATCCGGACCGACGGCGTTCTCCTCGGCATCGCTGGCGTACCGGAAGTGGATGTCGTACTCGTCCTCGCTGGCGTCCTCGACGGTCCATGAGACGGTCGCGCCGGGCGCGGCGCTGTTGGGATCGATGGCGACGTACTGCTCGCCCTGGGCGTTGGCCCAGCGGGCGGCCGTCGAGAACCCGTCGAGGTCCCCCCATTCGGCCTGGGCGACCTCGCCGACAGCGGTCATCGACGGCTGGTCGGCCAGGTAGGAACTGGGCAGGTCGGCGGCCATCTGGAGGCCGCTGAAGTACGTCGGATACATCGCCAGTTGCTTGGCACGGGTGGTCTCGATGCCGCCAGAACCGGAATCCATGTCGAAGATGCCCGGCGTGTACTCCACCGGCCCGCCCAGCATCCGTGTGAAGGGGAACGTGACGTGGTGTTCGGGGCTCACGTCGCCAAAGGCGTCGTACTCCTGGCCCTTGACGCCCTCGCGGGTCATCAGGTTCGGGTAGGTTCGCCGGCGGCCGGTCGGATGAATCGGCTCGTGTATATCGAGCATCTGTCGGTTGGCCGCCGCCGTCTCGGCGACCAGCGTGTGGTGGTTGACCAGTATCTGGTTGTGGTGGCTGTAACTCTCGCCCGCAAGGTCGCCGCTGTCGGAGACGTAGCCGCTCTTGATCGTTCGGATGCCCAGCTCGTCGTACAACGAAAATGCCTCGTCGAGCTGTGATTCGTAGTTCCGGAAGTCACCGGCCGTCTCGTTGTGCATCGTCATCTGGGTCGGCGGGTCGAGGCTCGCGCCGTAGTCGGTCACTGCCGCCAGATCGAAGTCCGGATACGGTGTGGAGAAATCGAAACTGCTGCCATCGCCCGGATAGCTCGACCAGCCCTCGTTCCAGCCCTCGACGAGGACGCCGGGGATGTCGTGCTCGCTGGCGAAGTCCATGTACTGCGTGGCGCGCCCGGTCTGTGCGCCGTGGTTGCCGGTCTGTGGACCCTGATACTCCCACTGTGCTCGGCCGGTAATCATCAGCCACCAGACGCCAATGAACTTTTGCGGCTCAATCCAGTCGACACCCTGCGTGAACACCGCCTCGTCGTAGTCCTCGTTGAGATTGACGACGAGGTTCGACTCGATGAGGTCGCCGGCGCTGGTCCCGACCTGTACCGTTCGCCACGGGGTAACGTGCGGGGCCGAGGCTGACACCTTGGTACCGTCAGGTAGCGGTGCGAGCGTTGACTCGAATACTGTATCGCCGCCGTCCGACGGCGTGAGTGCGAGCGAGGCGTAATCTGTCAGGTCTGCCTCGTGAACGGCCACATAGTGGTCGTCGTCGGTCTGCATCGTCATCGGCGTGTGGACGCCGTCGAAGCCAGTGCCGTCCAGTTCGCCAGCGACCTCGCTCAGCGGCGTCTCGGCGTACTCCACCTCGAAGTTGTTGTAGTCGTTGGGGATCCACCAGGAGGTGTAGTCCCCGGCGAAGTTGTACTCGGTCCGCTCTGACGTGATGACAAACTGGTCGCCAAAGGGCTCTCCAAAGATGAACCGGAAGCCGACACCGTCGTCGAACACCCGGAAGACGATCGTCCCGAACCGCTCCGGCCCGGACGACTCCGCAACTCCCAGACGTAGCTCCGTGTACTGCTCCTCGATTTCGTCGTACCGGTCCCACACTGGCGTCCATGACGAATCAACCTCGGTCCGTTCGCTCCCAGTCACGACAAGTCCCGAACGGAACGCGTCCTGATTCTGGAACTCAAAGCCCAGTTCGGATTTCCCGATGAGCGCCATCCCCTCGTGTAGAATTTCGTATGTTGCCACACCGTCGCTGACATCTACGGTGAGTGTTACTGCCCCGTCGGGTGATGAGACAGTCTGTGTGGCCGAATCGTCGCCCGCTGTCACCTGTGCAGCAGCGTCGTCGGAGACGGAGACCGAGAAGGCCGATGCGGCGAGGAGCGAACCGACCCCACCGAGGAACTGTCTGCGGCTCGGGTTCGATTTGGGCTGTGATCTTTCTTCAAACATCGAGTTGGTTCTGCCGTGGGTCAATAATAAAAGTTCACCTAGATTACGTACCAGTTGATCAGTGAGTCGTCGAATGCCACCGCGCTATCGCGTTACAGTCGAAATAGAGAGGTGGCTGAACGCCTATCCGGCTCGCACACATAGTGTAGATATGGACCGCAACGAGGTTCGCCACGCGTGGGACAGCGTCTCCGAGACCTACGCCGAACGGCGCGACCCGACTGGGTCGGACGCAGCCCTGCTCGATGACTTGCTCGAACGACTCCCCGAAGCGCCAACGGTCCTCGACGTGGGCTGTGGCGACGGCGCGCGGACGCTTGCGAACCTTCCGCCGAACAGCATCGGCCTCGACTTCTCCCGTGCGGGCCTGGCCCTCGCAGCAGAGACAGTGCCGGAGAGCCGGCTTGTACAAGGAGACATGACGTCGCTCCCGGTTGCGACCGACAGCGTGGACGCCATCACGGCCTACCACGCCGTCTTTCACGTCCCGCGGGACCAGCACCCGGCGGTTTACCGGGAGTTCGCCCGCGTGCTCCGTCCGGGCGGTACTGTGTTGATGACGCTGCCAAGCGGCCAGTTCGAGACCGTCCGGCGCGGCTGGATGGGCGGGTCGATGTTCTTCTCAGCGCCAGGTCGGCGGGCGACGCTCGACCAGTTGGCCGACGCCGGCTTCACTGACACGGAGACCGTCACTGCGACGGACCCCCTCGGGAGCGATAGCGAGTTCGTCTTTGCCACGCTCGGCGGCGATTAGCGGCCGCCTACTCAGCTAGCTCGTCAGCAGTGCTGACGTGCATCCCCACGAACTGCCACGGGCGGTCCCCATCAGTGGCTTCGAGCGTCCCGCTCCAGCGGGTGTCGTACGCGTGGTGGACGCCATCCTCGGTGTCAGTCCAGCACAGTGTCACGTCGTCGCTGAACCATGCGTAGCCCTCGCGTTCTGTTACCCGGAGTGCATGGCTCTCGACAGTCCAATCGCCCGTCGTCTCGGTCTGGTTCTGCAGTCCTATCTTGATAGCGTCGGTCCCGACCAACTGCTCGGAGATACCGAACTTGACCACCGAGCGGTCCGCGTCGTCGGCGAAGAAGGAGCCGAGCTGATTGCCGGCCCGCAACGCCGCGTAGTACGCCTCGATAGTCTCAGTCGCGTCCATACTTGGCTCTACGGCCTGTGGCCCCTTCACTGGCTACGCCCGGCGGCCGCTCTCCCGACCCGCAATCCTTACGCCGCGGACGGCCACACGGACGTGTATGACAGAGGCGACGGGAATCGTCGGGGAGTTCCTCACACTCAAGGAGGGGACCGACGCGGACCTGCTGGCGATGCAGTGTGGCGACTTCTACGAATTTTTCGCCGAAGACGCCGAGATCGTCGCCAACGAACTCGACCTGAAGGTGAGCCAGAAGTCCTCGCATGGCTCGTCGTACCCGATGGCAGGGGTCCCGGTTGACGACCTGACGCCGTACGTCTCCGCGCTGGTCGAGCGGGGCTATCGAGTCGCAATCGCCGACCAGCACGAGACCGAGAACGGCCACGCTCGCGAGGTAACGCGGGTCGTTACGCCCGGGACACATCTGGAGACCGGCGACGAGTCGGCGCAGTACCTCGCCGCGGTGGTTCGAGAGGCCAGCCGAGACGGCGGTGACACCTACGGCATCGCCGCGACGGACGTGACCACGGGTCAGTTCCAGGTCACACAGCTCGACGACGCCGACGCGGGCGAGGCGCTGACAGAGCTGTACACGTTCGGGCCGGCCGAGATTCTTCCCGGCCCGGAGCTCCGGAACGACGACGAGTTCTTAGACCGCCTGCGCGAGCGGACGGACGCGGCGCTGACGCTGCACGACTCGGCGTCGTTTGAGCCGGGGCGAGCGGGCCACACCGTCCGCGAGCAGTTCGGGAGCGAGACGGTCGACAGCGTCGGCATCGGCGATCAGGACGTGGCACTGCGGGCCGCAGGCGCGGTGCTTTCCTACGTCGAGGACACCGGTGTCGGCACGCTAGCGGCGGTCACGCGCCTGCAAACGTACGGCGAACGCGACCACGTCGACCTTGACGCGACGACACAACGCAACCTCGAACTCACCGAGACCATGCAGGGCGACAGCTCGGGGTCGCTGTTCGACACTATCGACCACACGGTCACGGCCGCTGGCGGACGACTGCTCCAGCAGTGGCTCCAGCGACCCCGTCGAAACCGGGCCGAACTCCAGCGCCGGCAGTCCTGCGTGGCGGCGCTGTCGGAGGCAGCGATGGCCCGCGAGCGGATCCGGGAGACGCTATCGGATGCGTACGACCTCGAACGGCTGGCCGCGCGGGCCACGTCGGGGAGCGCCGACGCGCGGGACCTGCGAGCAGTGCAGGAGACGCTTTCAGTGCTCGGGCAGGTCGCCGACGCCGTTACCGAGACCGAGCGGCTGGCCGAGTCGCCGCTTGCCGACGCCCTTGACGGAGCCGACCGCGAAGCGGCTGACGCACTGGCCGCGGAACTCGACAGCGCACTGGTCACGGACCCGCCGGGGACGGTGCGCCAGGGTGGCCTGTTCAAGCGGGGGTACGACGACGACCTCGACGCAGTCATCGACGAGCACGAAGCCGCGCTGGAGTGGCTGGAGACGCTGCCGGACCGTGAAAAGGAGCGGACCGGCATCACCCACCTCTCAGTCGACCGGAACAAAACCGACGGCTACTACATTCAGGTCGGCAAGAGCGAAACCGACGGCGTTCCGGAAAAGTACCAGCACATCAAGACACTCAAGAACTCCAAGCGCTACACGACGCCCGAACTCGACGAGAAAGAACGGGACGTGCTGCGCTTGGAGGAGCGCCGCCACGACATGGAGTACGAGCACTTCCAGCGGCTCCGGGAGCGCGTGGCCGAGCGTGCGACGCTGCTGCAGGATGTGGGTCGGACGCTGGCGGAACTGGACGCCTTCGCGTCACTGGCAGTCCACGCCGTCGAGAACGACTGGGCCCGTCCGGCGGTCGTCGACGGCAACGAACTGTCTATCGAGGCCGGCCGCCATCCGGTCGTCGAGCAGACCACCGAGTTCGTCCCGAACGACCTCTATATGGACGACGACCGGCAGTTCCTCATCGTCACCGGCCCGAACATGAGCGGGAAGTCGACGTATATGCGCCAGGCCGCGCTAATCACGCTGCTCTCGCAGGTGGGCAGTTTCGTCCCGGCGCGGTCGGCAACCGTCGGACTAGTGGACGGCATCTTCACCCGCGTCGGCGCGCTGGACGAACTCGCACAGGGCCGCTCGACGTTCATGGTCGAGATGCAGGAGCTATCGAACATCCTCCACTCAGCCACCGAAGAATCACTCGTGATTCTGGACGAGGTGGGCCGCGGGACCGCGACCTTCGACGGTATCTCTATCGCCTGGGCCGCGACAGAGTACATCGTCAACGCCATCCGGTCGAAGACGCTGTTTGCGACTCACTACCACGAACTGACGGCGCTGGGCGAGGAGCTGCCGACCGTCGAGAACGTCCACGTCGCGGTCGACGGCGAGCCCCGCTCCGCGGAGGGCGACGGCGACGTGACGTTCCTCCGAACGGTCCGGAACGGCCCGACCGACCGCTCCTACGGCGTCCACGTCGCCGACCTCGCTGGCGTCCCTGAACCAGTCGTCGACCGCTCGCAGGCAGTGCTCGACCGGTTGCGCGACGACAAGGCCATCGAGATTCGGGGCAGCAAGCAGAACGAGGGCGGGACGACACAGGCCGTGTTCGACCTTGATTCGGGGCAGTTCAGGGACGGCGCGGCTCAGTCCGAGGACGCAGCAGCCGGTTCGGCGGCTGAGCCGGTTGCGACCGACGGCAACCCCGAACACGCTCCCGACGGGTCCGTGGCTGAAGCCTCAGATAGCGACGCGGCAGCAGCGTCGCTCGATCCTGAAACTGAGGCCGTCCTCTCGGAACTGACGGAACTGGATGTCAACGAGACACCACCGGTCGAACTGATGGCGAAAGTACAGGAGTGGCAGGCCGAGCTGGACGACGAGTAGCAGACAGCACCCGATTTTCAACGAAGATACTCACGGCGGAAGGTGTATACGGGAGTTGTCACTGCTAGAAGGCAATGACCGACCGGATTCGCGTTCTCCACGTCGACGACGAGCCGGCTGTCGTCGAAGCGGCCACAAGTGCGCTGGAACAGGCGCACTGTGGTATCACGGTCGAGACGGAGACGAACGTCGCCGACGGCCTCAAGCGACTTGACGAGGGTGCGTTCGACTGTGTCATCGCCGGCTACGACCTGCCGGGGCAAACCGGCGTCGAGTTCCTCGATGCGGTCCGCAAACGATCACCGGACCTGCCGTTCGTTCTGTTCGCCCGCGAGGGGAACGAAGCGGCTGCCAGCGACGCGATTTCCGCCGGCGTCACCGAGTACCTCCGGGCTGACGGCAGCGCGGAGCCGTACGCACGACTGGCACACACCGTCGTCAACGCCGTCGAACGGACAGCCGACGATATCAAACACACACAGGGCTCACGTCGTGAGCGTGCTATCGAGGAACTACACTCCACTGCCAGGGCGTTCATGCGAGCCACGACTGCTGATGCGGTGGCGCAGGTCACAGTGGACGCAGCTCGGACGATCCTCAATATGCCGGCCAACGCGGTTCACTTCGCTGACGGCGACAGTCTGTATCCGGCCGCCTGGACCAATCAGGTAGAAGAGCTCATCGGGACACCACCGGTCTTCGAGCCCGGAGATGGCCTCGCATGGCAAGCCTTCGAAAGCGGCGAAACGCAGGTTCACAACGATGTCGCGTCAAGTCCAGCCCGGTACAATCCGGACACGGACATCCAGAGTGAACTCATCCTTCCGCTGGGTGACCATGGTGTTCTCCTCATCGGGTCGTGTGTGACAGGTGCATTCGATGACACAGATGTCACACTTGCGCGGACGCTCTCAGTCCACGCGACGGCGGCGCTTAGCCGTCTCGACCGCGACCGCCAGCTCCGCGAAGAGCGTGAGTTCATCGATCAGGCGCTCAATACGCTTGACGACCTGTTCTACGTCATCGACACGGACGGGAGCCTTCGGCGGTGGAACGAGCGCATCCCCGAAGTCACAGGATACAGCAATGACGAGATTGACGATATGCCCGTCTCCGAGTTTTTCCCGGGTGACGAGCATGAGACAATCGCTGCGGCGATAAATGAGACTCGAACCAGCGGCCGGGTGACTGTTGAAGCGGAGATTCTGACTGCCGATAGAGAGCGGATTCCGTATGAGTTTGCCGGAACCCAGCTGACCGACGCTGATGGGGCACCCGTCGGGACTGTGGGTATCGGTCGGGATATCTCCCAGCGCAAAGCGTACGAACAGCAGTTAGAACGCCAGAACGAGCGCCTCGACGAGTTTACAAGCATCGTCAGCCACGACCTCCGAAACCCGCTGACTGTCGCGGAGGGGAATCTGGAACTGGCCAGAGCAGAATACGACAGCGACGCTCTCGACAAGGTGTCACGCGCCCACGAACGAATGCGAGCGCTGATAGACGACCTCTTGGCGTTTGCACGCGCCGGCGAAACGGCGACCGACCTCGAATCTGTCGCGCTCGCCGGCATCGTTGAGGAGTGCTGGCAGAGTGTCGAAGATGACCGGGCAACACTCGTCGTCGAGGGTGACCGGCGGGTTCGGGCAGATATGGCAAAACTCCGGCGGCTGTTAGCGAACCTCCTTCGAAACAGTGTTGAACACGGGACCACAGGCGCTCAGACGACGGCTGACGACAACACCGACCACAGTGGCGGGAGCGCAACTGTACGAGTAGGTGTCATTGAGGATACGGACCGACACGGGTTCTACGTCGCCGATGACGGTCCGGGCATCCCGGCGGCCGACCGTGAACAGGTGTTTGAAGGGGGCTATTCGACCGGCGAGAGCGGGACCGGGTTCGGACTTAAAATCGTTCAGCGGATCGCTGAGGTCCACGGATGGACGGTTACAGCCACCGAGAGCGAGGCCGGCGGCGCGCGGTTTGAGGTGACGGGTCTCGAACCTGCTTGAGCAGACAGACCAGTCGCCGAGTGCGGGACAGTGCCACCGACGGCAGACCCGCCGCAAGACGTGACTGACCTTTTGGTTCTGAAGCCCTCAGTGATGGTAATGTCATCCCAGCGCCCTCCGCGGCAGGGCTCGCGGACCACCAAGCAGTCAGCTGCGCCGAGGGACGGAGCGACGCCCGCGCTCGCCGTCGAGGGGTTGTCAAAGCAGTTCGGCAGCGGTGCCGACGCGGTGACGGCCGTCGACGACGTGTCGTTTCGCATCGAGCAAGGGACGGTCGTCGGCCTGCTGGGGCCTAACGGTGCGGGCAAGACAACGACAATAAAATCAATTCTCGGGCTGGTGTTGCCTGATTCCGGGAGGATTCAGGTTCAGGGTATCGACATGAGCGAGCACCCGCGAGCGGCCTACCGTCACGTCGACGGGATGCTTGAAGGGGCGCGAAACGACTACTGGCGGCTGACCGTCCGGGAGAACCTGCGCTATTTCTCGACCATCAAGGGCGTCAAGCCGGATGCCGTCGCCGACCGACACGAGCGCCTGCTGGCGAAACTTGACCTTCTGGAGAAGGCCGACGAGCCCGTTCGAGACCTTTCCCGCGGGATGAAACAGAAGGTGTCGCTGGCGAGTGTGCTGGCCAGCGAGTCCGATCTGGTGTTTCTCGACGAGCCGACGCTGGGACTGGATGTAGAAAGCTCGCTGACGCTACGGCGGGAACTGCGCCGCATCGTCGACGAGCGTGACCTCACGGCCGTCGTCAGCAGCCACGACATGGACGTCATCGAAGATGTCTGTGACCGGGTCATCATCATGAACGAGGGGAAGATTATCGCCGACGATAGCGTGCCGGCCGTGCTCGACCAGTTCACCGCAAACGCGTTCGCCGTCACCAGTCCCGACATCACCGATGGTCTGCTTGCGATCATCCGGGAGCGCTTCGAGGTGGTCGAGGTGACGAGCACCGAGCGGGGCCGGCGCGTCGAGGTAGCGACCGACAGCGACGGGTTCTATCGCCTGCTGGCCCTGTGCCGGGACCACGACGTGACGCTTTCAGCCGTCGGCACGGTTGAACCGGACCTGGAAGACGTGTTCGTCGAAATCACGGGGCAAGGACGATGAGGGAGGCGGGGCTAGGACGATGACCGCGAGCGCCGACACGCACGCGGACGACAGTGACGGTGCGAGCGGCCAGACCGTCGGGGCCGCCATGCAGGCGGGCTATCTCGACCTCGCGCGAGCGGTGCTGTACCGCGAGTATCTCATCTTCGTCCGCTATCCGGCCAACGCCGTCGGCGGCATCGTCATCTCGGTGTTCTTTTTCGGCCTGCTGTTCTACGGCGGCCGGATGCTTGCCGGGCAGGCAATAACGGATTCTATCGAGGGGATCATCGTCGGTTACTTCCTGTGGTCGCTTTCCGTCGGTGCGTACCAGGCAATCTCGAACGATATCGGGAGCGAGGCCCAGTGGGGAACGCTCGAACGGCACGTTATGACGCCGTTTGGCTTCGCGCCGGTCGCGTTCTGCAAGGGCGTCGCGAAAGTCGTCCGGACGTTCATTACCTCGACCGTCGTGCTGGCAGTGATGCTGGCGATTACCGGAACGACGCTCCAGTTGAACGTTCTCACCGTCGTCGTCGTCGCATCCCTGACTATTGCTTCCGTGCTGGGGCTTGGGTTCGCTGCCGGCGGTGTTGCGGTGCTGTACAAGCGTATCGGGAACTGGCTCAATCTGCTCCAGTTCGGGTTCATTGTCCTCATCTCCGCGCCAGTGTTCGAGCTCGGCTGGACGCGGGTCCTGCCACTGGCCCACGGAAGCGCGCTCCTCCAGCGGGCGATGGTCGACGGGACCCGGCTCTGGCAGTTCTCCGCTACCGACCTAGGCCTCCTCGTCGGTGTCCCGTCCGGCTACGTGTTGCTGGGCTACGTCGTGTTTCAGTACACGACCCGACGGGCCAGACGGCTCGGCGTACTCGGTGACTACTGACTGGCGTAGACAGGTGCTTTTACTTATGATGCCGATAATTTGATAGATAACACTGTCGCTCGGACTGCACACACAGCGCCGGGCGGTCTCTGCCCCGTACTCCAGCTATGGTCACTCGACACTTCTCAACGGAGCAACTTGTCCCCGCCGTCGCGACAGTCCTTGTTATTGGTGTTCTAACTATTTCGGCGTGGTCGCTCGTGGCCACGAGCGGCGGCACCGCCGACCACCCGCAGATCGATGCGGACGTCCAACAACGCTACGAGTCGATAGACGGTGTCAACGCGACCCAGACGACAGTCATCTCACGGAACGGGACGGTTGCAAGCCGAACGACCTACCACGCGACGCTCCAGCCGGGGACGGAGAGAAAGCGGCTCGTACCCATCAATAGTACGGCACAGGCGAGTAACGTGCGGATCTCGGACGGGTCAACGCTATGGCTGTACAACGGCCGTCGTGAAAGTGCGACACGAGTTCCCCTCCCCGAGACTGAGTCTGACAGGGGTGAACGGCTACAGCGCCTGTTCACGAAACTCGATGAGTCGAAAACGGACCCGCAGTCGGTTGAACCACTGCCTGTTGTCCCCCAGAGCGAACGGCGGCCAGTCAACTCGACCGAGGAGATGACCGTCCGCTACCGGGGCACGGAACCAGTTGACGGACGCGAAGCGTACGTCGTCCACGTGACGCCAAGAAATGAGACAAAAGCATACGAGCAAACAGTCTGGGTCGAAACACAGCGGTTCTTCCCGACAAAAAAGCGGACTGCCTGGACAGCAAATGGAAAGCACACAGTTGTGACGACGAGGTACGCGAACATCTCGTACGACACCGATGTGTCCAGTGACGCATTTTCCCCCGACTTCCCGGATGATACAACTGTCAGTGATCCGGAACCAGCAGATAGGAGGTTTTACTTGCGCTGCCAATTATGTGCTACATAATATTGTCGCTCAAACAGATCGAACGTAGCCGGACACTCCCCTGCGCCCGGTAGCCCGAGAGATGGTCACTCGACACCTCACATCGGAACGACTGGTGCTCACGATCGCGACAGTGGTCGTCGTTGGTGTGCTTGCTGTTGCGATATGGTCGCTCGCATTCGCGAGTACCGGGACCGCCGATCAGCCACAGATCGATGCGGACGTGCAGCAACGCTACGAGACGATAGACGGCGTCAACGCGACACAGACGACGACTATCACTCGGAACGGGACGGTCGCGAGTCGGACAACTTACAACGCCGTGCTCCAGCCGGGGACCGAGAAGAAACGGCTGGCAGTCGTCAACAGCACCGTCGAGCGATACGGTCTCCGAATATCAAACGGCTCGGCACTGTGGCTGTACGACCAGCGCCGCTCGAGGGCGACACGCATCTCTCTCAGCAGGACCGGGTCAGACCAAGGTGAGCGGCTACAGCGTCTCTTTGCGAATCTCAACATGGCCACACCGGGCGACACGACGAGCGACCCACAGTCAGTTGAGCCATTGCCTGTCGTTCCCCGCGGCGAGCAGCGGCCGACCGGATCGGCCGGTTCGATGACCGTCAGCTACCGCGGTACTGAATCACTCGATGGGCGTGAAGTGTATGTCATCCACGTGGCACCGAAAGATGGCACAGCGGCCTACGAGCAGACGGTATGGGTAGACACAGAGCAGTTTTTCCCGGTCAAAAAGCGCACTGCATGGACAGCCGACGGTGAGCGCACAGTCGTGACGACGGCGTACACCGACATCACCTACGATACCGGTGTGTCCGAAGACGTGTTTACCCCCAGCTTCCCGGACAACATGACTGTCACTGTCCCAGAGACGCCGGAAAGACAGACCTACGAGTCGGTTGGTGCCCTCAAAGCCGACACCGAGATTCAGGTTCCGGAGCCCGACATCCCGCCGGGATACGAACTGACCTATGCGACACAGACACAGGGACGGGTCCACAGCGTCGGCCTCCGCTACATGAACCGGACCAGTCTGATCACTGTTGCTAAGTACGACCGGCCGGGTGTCGGGGACAACGCCAGCGAAGGGGTAACAATCGACGGGCAGCCAGCACAGGTCAGCTACGGGCTGACAACATCAGTGTCGTGGAGTTGTGAACGCTACCGGTACACGATTCGCGGTGAGGGCGTGTCCGCGGACCGACTCATCACAATCGGTCAGTCAGTCGGTTGTCCCAGCGGCAAGTGAACAGCCACGCTGGCATATCAAGCCGCCGTTTTCTGGGTCAGAAGTTCGACTGCACGTTATATTATGGAACCCCTCCTTGCTTTGAGTGCAGCGGCCCTAACAACACCGTGCCACCAACGCCCTCCGGTGATGGCCGCTGTCTGTCCACCACACTGCCCTAGGGTTCCCCGGGCTGCCACCCCGGGAAGGAATGTGGGCCAGGCCGCCTGCAAACTGGTCCCCCACCGTGCCCCACCTTTGCCCGAAGGCGATGCCCTGACTGCGCCGGTCCCCGCTGACACTGCGCCCTTCTCTACCGCGACTGACTTCTGACTCGGAAACTGACAGGACCTTTTATTCGGGGACGGGACGTTGGTCCAGTACGTGAGTGAGGACCCGGCCGTGGGCGACATCCTCGACCTGCTCAGTGACGAGTACGCCCGGGACATCCTCGCAGCAACGAGTGTCAAACCCATGTCCGCGAAACAGCTCGCCGACCAGTGTGAGATGTCACAACCGACCGTGTACAGACGGGTCGAGTGGCTTCAGGAGTACGGCCTCATCGAGGAACAGACCCAGATAGAGACGGGCGGCAACGACTACAGCGTGTTCGCTGCCACGCTCTCGGAGTTCTCACTGGCGCTTGCTGACGGTGATTTCGAAACCGAAATAGAGCGGGCCGAACCGCCGGCGTTCCCGGGACAGGACGAACAGGACACCGCGGACCGATTCACAAAAATGTGGGAGAATCTCTGATATGGTCGCCATAGAGACGCTCATGAACTGGCTCATCACCGCCCTGGCGTTTGGCTCGACTGTACTGGGTGGGTACGTCGGCTACCAAGCCTATCGGGGGTATCGGCGGCACAACAGCCGCGCGATGCAGTACCTCTCGCTCGGACTGTTCTGTCTCACGGCGGTAGCCTTCGTTGTCGCGTTCGCCGGCTCAGTCCTCCTTCGCCAGGGCCTGCTCCCCAGTCAGTTCCAGCAACCGCTGACACTCGTCACCCGTGCCTTCCAGTTCGTCGGCGTCCTCTTTATCGCGTACTCGCTTCACTCGCGGGAGTGAGGTTCCGGGTGGTCTGCCGGGTTGGCCACGCACTTCAACGCCGAACATCTCAAGTCTATCCGGTCGGAAGCTGTACCTATGGCACAGACGCCGGAGGGACGGCCGACAGTCCGTATCGACGGGGCTGACCCGCTATTGGTTCCATGGGACGTGGCACCCGAACAGCTCCCGTTCGATGTCGTCCGCGGGCCGGTCGCGTTCGAGTGTGCCTCCGGCGACCGGATTGAACGAAAGTACACCGGCATCAAGGTGTTCGATCTGCTGGAGGCGGCGTCGATGCCCGGCGATACGACCCACGTCCAGTTCGAATCGGCAAACGGCGACCTGGCGTGTATCCCGCTTGCCGACCTCAACGGCGCGGTCCTCGCGCTGGGCGACGGACCCGGGACTGAGCCGGGGCGACCGCGGTTCGTCTCGCCCCACGTGCTCGGCCCGCGAACCGTGAAGAACATCTGCCGACTGCGGCCGCGGACGCTCGCCGCCGGCGCTGATCGTGAAGCCTACGAGCGGCTCCCGCTGGACGGCTGACGCTGGACAGCGGGCTATTCCAGCAGGCCGATATCCTTTGCCAGACGGTCGGCGAGTTCTTCCAGTACGTCGGGGTCGACCTCGGCGACCGGGTCGCCGTCGTGAAGTTGCTCGTTGTGGCGCGCGACGGCGTCCTCGACGTCCTCGAACGCGACCGATGTCCGTGTCCCACAGGCCTCACACACGACCGGAATTTCGGGCTGGTCGGTTGTCATTGGCGGCAGTTTCGTTCGCTCCCCGATAAACGGACCGGAGCGTTCGCCAGACACGCACCCGTACTCACTCTAGAACGCTTTTCGGCCGTTTAAGATAGAACGCCTGCTCAGTGACGCGTTCGTACACCGCATACAGCGTCTCGACTGCGGCCGGGTCGGGGTCGAACTGCAGATGCGGGGCCATGTGGTACGCCTTGCAACTGGTCAGGAAGAAGTACAGCGTCCGGTGGTGGCCCGGCGTCGCGTCGATGACGCCCATCGATTGCTCGCCCAGATCGCCGGAAAAGTCGTTGAGCAGGGCCGCGATGTCGTCGTTCAGCTGCTCGTCCGGGCGGGTGAGCGGCGCACCGAGGGCCTGCTGGAGGAACTCGCTCGTCGCCCGCAGGAAGGGGTTCGAATCCATACCCGTCGGGTCCACGGCGCTGAACGCATCGTACAGGTCAAGCAGCGCAGTCAGTTCGTCGTCAGTCAACGCGATGGGTTTGACGGGGTCACCCTGCGGGAGCGAGTAGTCCGGGAAGGAGTGCGACTGCGGGTCCGGTACCTGCCCGAACACGGTATCGAGACTCATGGGGGCAGTTCGGTCGGCGGCGGCCTAACTGTTGGGTGGGAAACCCCTCCGATTCAGTCAGCCGAGACCCTCAGAAAACGGGGAATCATAGCTCACTAGCCCTGCTCGTTCAGTTGCTCGACGAGACTGATACCGTAGGTAGTCCGTAGCACCGTGCTGGCGTCGCCGGCCTCGTACACCAAGTCGTCTCTCGAACTGACGTGGTCGAGCACATCGGGCGAGGAATGCGCGGGGGCGGCGGCGATACCGGCGTCGTTCTCGTCGACCCAGCGCATCACCCGCAGGTCGCTCTTGCTGTCACCCATCACGAGCGCGAACGGGTCGTCGATGCCCAGCACGTCGAAGGCTTCCTCGACGCCGGCTGACTTGTCCAGTTCGAGGCTCACGAGTTCGGCCGCGTCGCCCTCGTAGTAGCCCAGGTCAACGCGTTTGAGGATGTCGCGGAACGCCTCGGGCGCGTCGTCGATGTCGGCATCGGTCGACAGGTCGCCAGCCTCCAGCACGGCGAGAATCTCCGGGTCACGGCTGAAGTAGGCCCGTGCGTAGCCTGCAGGGTCGTCGACCGCGGTGTCAACCTGTCCAGCGATGGCGTTGCCGACCAGCCCGCAGAGGTAGCGGAGGGACTCGTCGATGATTTCGACGGCGTTGTCGCTGCCGACCTCGGCGTTGGGTTTCAGCGTAACGTTGAATTCGTTGCCTTGGAGATGGCAGCGCTTGCCGACGGCGTCGGGGGCTTCCGAGAGGACCCGCCGGCGGACAGCCTCGAACACGTCCACGACTGCATCGTCGAGGCGTTCATACAGGAGTCGCTTGGTGTTCTGGCCGTGCTTGGGCGTGAATACCCCGTTGCCGGACTCGTAGACGATGCTCATCTGCCCGGAAGAGACGAGGTCGTTACCCAGCCCCTGTATCATGAACCCCTTAACGTTCTCCAGGGTCTGGCCGGTACAGACGACGATAGGGATGCCTGCTTCGTGAAACTGGGTCAGAAGATACAGCGTATCGCGGGGGATTTCGTTGTCGGTGTCGCCGGCCGACCGGAGCGTCTCGTCGACATCCAGCACGAGCACATTCACTGATCGGTCGTACTTCGAGTAGAGGTCGAGCGCGGTGAAGGCCTCGTCGCGGGTCAGCCGAGCTGCGATTTCCGCGTAGGTTTCGCCGGTCCCGGGAAACTCGTCAGCGATATCGGATTTGAGGGCGTCGAGGCGGTCACTGGCGGTTTCCCACTGTTCCAGCGCAACGGTCGAACTGAGCGGGGGAAACAGGTCGACGAACTCCTGATAGCCGCGCAGCGTCGTCGTGTCTACGCTCTTGTAGAGGCGGTAAAGTTGGTCGTATTGTTCCATGTCGAGGTCCACAGGATAGTGGCGACTGACGGCGAGCGTACTTTAGCTATCGGGTTTGTGGTCCTCACACACGACAAAAAACAGCTGGTTTGCCAACACCGTGACGGGGATGCGCCGCTGCTACGCCTCGTCGCCGCCGTCGGTCAGCACCTCGGTTTCGGGCGCCTCCTCGTTGAGGAAGGATGGGAGTTCCTCCTCGTCCTCGTCAGTTGCCTCGTCGTCCGTCGTCGCTTCGGTCCAGGAGCGTTCTCTGTGGTGGCACATGGGTCAACACCGTGCGAGGCTCAGGACTGTGTTGTGTTAACTATTTTCATGACTGTACTGATAGGCGCAGTCGAGGGCAGACAGTATCAAGTCGCTCCGCCCGTTAGCCGGTGGCAATCACATGCGGAGGCACGTATGACCGATATCCAGCGACTCGACGACCAGACCGTCGAACGCATCGCGGCCGGCGAGGTGGTCGAGCGGCCGGCCTCCGTCGTCAAGGAACTGGTCGAGAACGCGATCGATGCCGACGCGAGCCGGGTCGACGTGGTTGTCGAAGCCGGCGGAACCGACGGAATTCGCGTCACGGACGACGGCGTCGGGATGGATCGCGAGGCTGTCGAGACGGCCGTCAAGGAACACACCACGTCGAAGATCCGCGATATCGCAGATCTGGAAGGCGGCGTGGGAACGCTCGGATTCCGCGGCGAGGCCCTGCACGCGATCGGGGCGGTCTCACGGCTGACGATCCGGACCAGACCCCGCGGCGGCGATGTGGGAACCGAACTGGTGCTCGAAGGTGGTGACGTCACGTCAGTCGGCCCCGCCGGCTGTCCAGAGGGGACGACAATGGCGGTCGAGGACCTCTTCTATAACGTTCCGGCCCGCCGGAAATACCTCAAGCAGGAGTCAACGGAGTTTGCACACGTCAACACCGTCGTTGCCAGTTACGCGCTGGCGAACCCGGACGTGGCCGTCTCACTGACCCACGGCGACCGCGAGACGTTCTCGACGACCGGCCAGGGCGACTTGCGTGAGACGGTGATGTCTGTCTACGGCCGGGAGGTGGCCGAGTCGATGATCTCGGTCGGTGCGGGTTCAGGAGCGAACGCGGAGGGCGACAGGACGGACAGTTTCCCAGACGGACCGCTCGACGGCGTCTACGGCCTCGTGTCCCATCCCGAGACGAATCGCGCCGGTCGCGAGTACCTCTCGACGTACGTCAACAGTCGCTACGTCAGGGCCGGCACCGTCCGGGACGCCGTTATCGATGCCTACGGTACCCAGATCGCACCGGACCGCTACCCCTTCGCTGTCCTCTTTCTGGACGTTCCCGCAGGCGACGTGGACGTGAACGTCCATCCCCGGAAAATGGAGGTCCGCTTTGCCGACGACGAGGGCGTTCGGGAACAGGTTCGGACTGCAGTCGAGGATGCGCTGTTGCGGGAGGGGCTGCTGCGCTCAACAGCGCCGCGTGGCCGGTCAGCACCCGAGCAGACGGAAATAACGCCGGAATCAGATGGAACGTCCGATAGCGAGGAGCAGGCGGACTCGAACGGCCGAGATGCCGGAGACGAAGCAACAACGTCGGGACAGACGGACACCACCGCAACGGAGAATAGTGCTGAGGCACCAGCACAGGAGCCAGAGACTGCGCCTACAGCCCGACCGGATAGTACCCAGACGGAGACAGGGGATCGCCAGTCAGCCGACACAGCCCCATCAGTTCAATCAGCAGATACGAAACAGTCCTCTGAAACCAGAACAACGGACGGTACGTCAAGCGAATCTGAGACTACTCAGACGGGGGGCATCGTTTCGGGTGGAGATAGTGACGGTGGACACCCTGACGCGTCTGCAGCGGGCCAGACAGAGACAGAGCGCGGGGAGCGGAAGTTCACCGGCGGACAGGAGCAGGCACGTCTCGGCGACGAGCCGGAGGCGACCCACGAGTCGCTGCCCTCGATGCGGATTCTCGGACAGTTAGCCGACACCTACGTCGTTGCGGAGACGGACGACGGCCTCGTGCTGGTCGACCAGCACGCGGCCGACGAGCGGGTCAACTACGAACGGCTCAAGGCTAAGTTCGAAGGCGAAACGACGACACAGGCACTTGCTAACCCTGTCGAACTTGAACTGACCGCCCGCGAAGCTGAGGTGTTCGACCGGCGCAGCGACGCGCTGGCGAGTCTGGGGTTCCACACGGCACGCACAGGTGAGCGAAGCGTCGAGGTCCGGACCCTCCCGGGCGTCATCGCCGACGCGGCCGGGCCGGATATCGTCAGGGACGTGCTCGGTGCGTTCGTCGCCGGCGACGACGAAGCGGCGGCGACAGTCGAAGCGGCGGCCGACGAACTGCTCGGCGATCTGGCGTGTTACCCCTCTGTGACCGGGAACACGTCGCTGACGGAGGGGTCCGTCCGGGAGCTACTCGCCGCGCTGGACGAGTGTGAGAACCCCTACGCGTGTCCACACGGACGACCGACGGTCATTCACATTGACCGGCAAGAACTCGAAGACCGGTTCGAGCGTGATTACCCCGGGCACGGCGGTCGGCGGCGATAGCGAGGAAGGACGGCCCGTCCCCCGGCACAGCAGTCGATACAGCCGATTAAACTAAACCTCCGTCTCCCGATGCACGCGGTATGTCACTCGTAACGTTCGGTGAGACTGCTCTCAGATTTGCTCCTCCAAGCGGACAGCGGTTCGAAACAGCCCGCGAGGCGTCGATTCGGGTCGACGGGACCGCAAGCGGGGTTGCGGCGACGGCCGGCCGACTCGGGGCTGAGGCACGATGGCTATCGAAGGTCCCGGACACGCCGCTCGGGCGGCGCGTCGTCGCGGAACTCCACGAGTTTGGTCTGGAAACAGACATTGTTTGGGCAGACCCGGACGCTGGGCGGCAGGGACTCACGTTCCACGAGGACGCCGACCCACCCCGTACCGAACGGCTGCTACAGGACCGCGGCGACACCGCGATGGCAACGGTGACGCCCGGCGAGCTGCCGATGGGCGAGATACAGAACGCGGACGTGGTGTTCACGTCAGGCGCAACCCTCTCGCTCTCTGAGACCGCCGCCGACACGACGGGGGCGTTGCTCAGAGCGGCCGCAGGGATGCGGGCGTTCGACCTCGGTTTCCACCCCGGACTGTGGGACGCCGAAGATGCCCGCGAAGCACTTGCAGACCTGCTACCAGCCGTCGACACCCTCTTTGCCGCCGAAGAGCAGGTTTCCGCGGTGTTTGACACGACAGGGAGTCCACGCGAGGTCGTGCACACGCTCGCAACGGAGTACGATCTCACCCGCGTGATTCTCACTCGGAGCGAGTACGGCGCGGTGGCCTATCACGACGGCGTCATTCACGAGCAGGATGCCATCGAGACGTCCGCAGTGGACGAAGCAGGACAGCACGAGGCCTTCATCGGTGCAACGCTCCAGCAACTGGCCGCCGGTGCTGACACGGACGAAGCGCTGCTCCATGGTGTCGCGGCAGCAGCGCTGTCTCGAACAATGTCCGGACCGTTGACCCCACTCGAACCGTCTGAAGTTGAGCGGCTCGTCGATTCACAGCAGTCCAGACGGCCGTAGAGGCCAAGACTCGGACTGTTTTAACAATTGTAGCGCTGACACTGCTGGTCGGAGTCGGAGTGGTGGGGGAACAACTACTGGGTAGTCACCGGTGATACGCACCGACGTTCTGGCGATGACTGCGCTGCTCGCGGTGACTCTCCTCGCACACCGACGGCGCTAACGGGACGTTTTTCCCCACGAGGGCCGCATACCCGTACAATGACTGTTCTCGAGTCCGTTCACGAGGCCCACGAAGCGACGTTCAGGGAGGTCGGTGGTCGGCAGGTCGTCGACAACTACGGGCGACCGGAGCGGACCCACCGCGCGGTTCGGAACGTCGTCGGCGCGATGGAGTACGGCTACGGCGTCATCGTCGTCACCGGCGAGGACCGCGTCGACTACGTTGACAACGCCGTCTCGAACCGCGTGCCAGACGAGGACGGCGCAGGCTGTTACGCGCTCTTGCTTGACCCCGATGGTCGCATCGACACGGACATGTATGTGTACAACGCCGGCGAGCGCCTGCTCGTGTTCACGCCGCCCCAGAAGGCCGAGGAACTGGCCGCGGAGTGGGCGGATAAAACGTTCATTCAGGACGTCGAGTTCGAGGAAGCGACTGACGACTTCGCCGTCTTCGGCGTCCACGGGCCGAAAGCGACAGAGAAAATCGCCAGCGTCCTCCACCAGACCGGCACCCCGCCGGCACCGCTGACCTTCGAGCGGGGCGAACTCGGCGACGCAGGCGTCTCCGTCATCCGGACGGACGACCTCACTGGCGAGGAGAGCTACGACGTGGTCTGTAGCGCCGACGACGCCGAGGCTGTCTTTGACACGCTGGTCAACCGCGGGCTTAACGCCGTCCCCTTCGGCTACCAGACCTGGGAGACGCTGACCCTTGAGGCCGGGACGCCCCTGTTCGACACCGAAATCGAGGGCGCGCTCCCGAACGACCTTGGCCTGCGGAACGCCCTGGACTTCGAGAAGGGCTGTTACGTCGGTCAGGAGGTCGTCTCCCGTATCGAGAACCGGGGCCACCCCACGCAGCGATTGGTCGGTCTCGCCGTCGAGGCGTGCCCGGACCCCGGTGCTGCGGTGTTCGCCGGCGACGAGCACGTCGGCGACGTGACCCGCGCCGCACAGAGCCCGATGCGGGAAGCCCCGATTGCACTGGCGAACCTCAGCTGGGACCGACCCGACGAAGCGTTGAAAATCCGCATCGACGGTGAGCCGGTCAGCGCCCAGCAGGTCGACCTGCCCTTTATCGACGGCTCGGCGCAGTCGGCGCGGCTGCCGACCTACGAGTAGCGAGGATTACTCCAGTTCGATAGCGGCCCGCCCGCTGGTCGCACTCCTTATCCGGTCTCGCAGTTCGCTGCCCTCAACAGTAGGGACTCGAACGTCGAAGACGACCTCGGCTTCGTAGTCAGCCTCGAATTCCACGCCCGCGGATTCGAGCAGGCTCCGAACACTGCCCGAGTCGTCGTAGGCGACGGTCACAGTGAACTGCTCGTGGGGAACTTCCTCGACGACACCAGCGTCGTCAACGCCGTCCTTCACCGCTCGGGAGTACGCACTGGCGAGGCCGCCGACACCGAGGTTCGTCCCGCCGTAGTACCGCGTGACGACGGCGACAATGTTCTCAATGTCACGCTGCTGGAGGACGTTCAGCGCGGGGTCGCCGGCGCTGCCGCTTGGTTCGCCATCGTCACTGGAATACTCCCGGAAGGGATCGGATCGGACGCGGTAGGCGGGGACGTTGTGGGTCGCGTCGGCGTACTCCTCTCCGACGGCGTCGACGAACGCCTCGGCGTCTTCGACGGTTGTCGCTGGGGCGACGTGGCCGATGAACTCCGAACCCCGCACCTCGAAGCGCGCCTCGCCGCGGCCCGGAACGGTCCGATAGCTGTCCGTCACGGGCCGGCGTACGCCCGGCGGCGGAATAGCGTTTGTCGTTCGCTCCCTGCGTGTGGCATAAAATCAGTCCGCCTCGTCGCCAGCCTGTCGCGACCCCCAGACCCTTTTTTCCAGCAGTTTGACCCGCATTCCGTCTCGAACCTGCAGCTGACAGGAGAGCCGGGGGTAGCCAAATCGGTCGGCGAGGTCGTCGTGCCAGTGATCGGGATCAGGCGGTTCGGCGAGACGGACGCCGCAAGTGGCACAGATGCCGCGGCCGCCGCAGTTGACTCGCTTGGCGTAGCGGCCGTGTGGCGAGAGGTCGGCATCGAGAAGCACATCACGGAGGACAGCCCCACGCTCGGCGGTGAGTTCGTGGGTCTCGCCGGTAGGCGTCTCGACGGTGAGCGTTGCCGGCATTATGCTAGTTCGATAGTCCGAACGAACGCCAGTCGACGGATTTCGTTGATGAGGTCGCCGGGGAGTTCCTCGTCGGTGATGACGTACAGTTTCGGTTCATCGGTGAACTCAGGGTCTTCGCTCAGGACCTGCCGGATAGAGATACCGTGGTTGGCAATAGCCGACGTGACAGTCGAAACAATGCCGGACTCGTCGGCGGCCCGGACGGTGACAGTCACCGCGTGCAAGTCGAGCACCGGCGCGAGGTCAAGCAGGCTCGGCACAGAGGAGATATTTCGGAAGATACGCCGCAGGTCGTCGTCGGCGAGAATCGCGTCCGTCGTGGCGTTGACTACCCGGCGGTCGACGTCGGCCTCGCGGGCGATACCCGTGTTCGGGATCTCGATGCCGCCGGAGACGACGCGGCCGTCCTCGTTGACCGAGAACCCCCGTTCCAGCAACAAGCGGATGACGTCCTGCTGGCCGGGAGAGTCCTCGAATTTCTGCATAATCTCATCGAACATACGGAGTGGTGGACGTGAGGCCACTAATCGGTGCCGGCAGCAGTTGAAATAGGGGCGGGCCCGCGTTGCAGTCGACTATAGCTCGCCTTTCGTACTCGCCACGTCGGACCGGCGCTCGTCGATCCGGGTTGCGTCGTCAAGCGCCCGGGCCAGGCCCTTGAACAGCGCCTCTATCTCGTGGTGGGCGTTCTCGCCGTCGACACCGCAGTGCAGCGTTAGCCCGGCGTTCATCGCCAGCGAGCGACAGAAATGCTGGGCCATGTGGCTGGTCATCCCGCCGACAGAAGCCTGTGAGAACTCGCCGTCGAACGCGAAGTACGGGCGGCCGGAGATATCGACGACGACGCTCGCAACGGCCTCGTCAAGCGGGACCTTGCAGTCGGCGAATCGGCGGATGCCGCGCTTATCGTCCAGCGCCTCGGTAAACGCCTCGCCGAGCGTGATGGCGACATCCTCGACGGTGTGGTGGTCGTCGATGTCCAGATCGCCGTCACACTGCACGGTCAGGTCGAACAGCCCGTGCGTCGAGAACGAGTCGAGCATGTGGTCGAAAAAGCCGATGCCGGTGTCGATGGTGCTGTCGCCGTCGCCGTCAACGTCAAGCGTGACCTCGATGTCTGTCTCGGCCGTCGTCCGCGTGACGGCTGCCGTCCGGTCAGTCATACTTCACACGTATCAGGCCGCGTATTTGTGGATTGCGTCCGGTCACTCGGTCTGTTCGTCGAGCAGCGCCAGCAATCGGTCGGTCACCGCCGGCGCGTGCTCGACGAAACAGCAGTGTCGGCCCTCGACGGCCTCCCCAGTGCCACGGGGGAGGTCGGCCGAAAGCGACCGTGCGGCCTCCGGCGACACGACGGGGTCGTCCAGCCCATAGTACACCTCGGCAGGCTGGGTGATTTCGTACAGCGGTGGCGCGTCGAAGGTCGTCATTGCGTTGGCCTGCGCATCGCGGGCCTCTCCGGTCGCATCCTCGTCGGCGCGCCAGTCCGCAATTCGCTCCATGAGGTCCGGGTCGTGTTCGCGGAACGCCGACGAAAACGCGCCGTCGAGCGACGACGGGGCATCGAGTGCAAGCGCGTCGAGTGCGTCCCGCTCAATCGCATCGCCAGATCCGGCCGTGCAGTACAGCGTCAGCGAGCGGGCGCGGCTGTACTGGTGGGCATACTGGAGCGCGACCATCCCGCCGAGGCCGGCCCCGACGAGGTGAGCACTCCCGACGCCGTGATCGGCCAGCATGGCTTCGAGGTCGGCGGCCAGCGTTTCCACATCGTATGGTCCCGCGGGCGCGTCCGACCGGCCGGTCCCGCGGAGGTCCCACACCACCGTCTCGTATGGGCCGGCGATAGCGTCGTAGTGCCAGCCCCAGAGCCACGCGCCGTACCCCACGTCGTTGATGAATACGACGGTCGGGCCGTCGCCGTCGGCTTCGTAGTAGAGAGACACGTCACGGTTGCGTGCGGTCGGCATTGGCTGTCGGTTCCTTCGCCGATGGTGTGTCTCTTTCGGTGAGTAGGTCTTTAGCGCTGGCTGTCGAAGGACCGCCAGTCCTGTGTCCGGAGCAGAATCACTTATCGGCGCCGTCGTGTTGGTCGTGAGTCTGGGGGTCGCCGCGCAACTGGTCGGCGACTGGCTCCAGATCCCGAGCGTCGCGTTCCTGCTAGTCGCCGGTGTCCTCGTCGGCCCGCAGGCGTTCGGGCTGGTCGACCCCGCAATATTCGGGCAGGCCGGGTTACAGGCTATCGTCGGCCTCAGCGTCGGTATCATCGTCTTCGAGGGGGCGTTCCACCTCACTATCGAGCGAGTCCGTGAAGCGTCCAGAGAGTCGCTTGGACTGGTGACAATCGGCGCGTTCGTCTCGCTTGTCGGAACCGCCATCGCCGTCAAAATCGTGTTCGAGACGACATGGCCGGTCGCCATCCTCGTCGGGAGCCTGCTTATCGCCACCGGGCCGACGGTCATCACGCCAATCATGCAGGTGGTTCCGGTGCGGGACCGGGTCGCCGCGGCGCTTGAGACTGAGGGTATCATTAACGATGTGACCGCTGCCATCCTTGCGGTAGCGACGTTCGAGTTCGTCATCGCGAGCCAGTCCTCGCCGGTGGTCGTCATTGAAGCGTTCGTCGCCCGACTGGCTGTCGGCCACGTCGTCGGCATCGCCGTCGGCGGCGGCACCGCACTACTGCTCCAGCGGTGGCACCTGTCGGCGGACAATGCCCTCCAGAACGCCCGGGTCGTGGTCCTGACCGCGGCGCTGCTAGCGTACGCGCTCGGGAGTATGTGGCTCTCTGAGGCTGGTATTGCAGCCGCCGCCGTTTCCGGTATCATACTTGGAAACGCCGATATCCCTCACGAAGAAGCGATCGCTGAATTCAAAGGCGGTATTACGCTGTTTGTGCTCTCGTTCGTGTTCATCGTGCTCGCGGCGCAGCTCTCACTCGGTGACCTGCGTGCGCTTGGTGTCGGCGGGCTCGTCGTCGTCATCGTCGTCGCTGCGCTCGTCCGCCCGCTTGGCGTGTTCCTCTCGACACTGGGTGGCCGACTGACCGTTCGAGAGCGGATGTTCGTTGGCGGGATGGGGCCACGCGGTATCGTCCCGGCCAGCGTCGCCACGCTGTTTGCCATCGAACTGCGTCCCGAGAACCCTGAAGCTGCGACGGTCCTCGTCGGAACTGTCTTTCTCGTTATTTTCGCGACCGTCATGTTTCAAGGCGGGCTGGCCCGTCACTTCGCGCAAGCGCTTGATATCCTTCCCATGCAAACACTCATTGTCGGTGGCGGTCGTGTCGGCCGGGAACTGGCAGTACGGTATGAGTCACGCGGTGAGGAGGTCGTCCTCATCGACAGCCACGAGGACACCGTCGAGCGGACCCGAGCCAACGGCCACCGCGTCGTCCACGGGGACGCGACGAACGCGAACGTCCTCGAAGAAGCAGGGGCGAACCGGGCGTCCGTTGTCGTTGCTGCGACCGCGGACGACGACGTGAACTTGCTCGTGGCACAGCTGGCGACAACCCGATTCGACGTCGACACCGTGGTCGCCAGAGCGAACCAGCCGGACAACGTCGAGGCCTTCGAGGATCTTGACGTCGAGACGATATCCGCCGGCTTCGCCGTCGCCGACGCAATCGACGACGCGGTCGAGCGACCGGCGCTGGCCCACTGGCTGTCGGACTCCGGCCGAACGGGGGACGTACTGGAGGTCGAACTCAGGAACAAGTCGCTGATCGACCGGACGATAGAGGAGACCGCTGACAAACTCCCGGACGGCTGTCTGGTCGCAATGGTGAGCCGCAACGGAACGGATAGAGTCCCCGACAGCGATTTCCGACTCGCGAGTGGCGATCACTTGACGCTCGTTTGCGAGACCAACGAGGCGATGCAGGACGCCAGAAGACTATTTCAGGGCGGCTAGCCGGACGGCGCGTACCGCTCAGCGCAGTTCGTCGAGCGAGACGGTCGCCGACCGGTCCGCAGTGACCCACTCGGTCACGGACTGCTGGCGATCCGAGGGGAAGATCGTCAGCTCTGAGGGGTTCTCAGGGTCGTCGTACAGGTAGTCCAGTTCGAACTCCGGCGTTTCGTTCAGATCAGTGTCCGACAGGGGTGACGTGGTAGCACTCATTATTCAGGTAGCGTGGGTAGCACTGCAGTTTGTACACAGTTCGTCGGGAGCACGGCCGCTGGCAGCGGGCACACTGGTCCCACACCGCCGACACGTCCGTTGTGACCGAATGTACTCGGTATGAGACCGAATGTGTGCGATGTCACGTTCTCCGCGCATATCTGCTATAGATGGGCAGTTACTAAAAATACTTTTGGAAACTCATCCAGATATACCTAATACAAGTAAATGTAATTGTATCTGTTGGGGGTATTCGGCGCGTTCGGGCAGAATATTGAGTCCCAATCGGACAACTGTCCGAAGTAACGGAGCGAGAGACAAAGTCGGCGGCGAGAGAAAACAGGGACGGTTCAGGCGTTCGCGACAGTTCGGAGGATCTCCGGTGCGTCGTCTAGCGCGTCGTCCAGCGCGTCCGCATCGGGGCCGCCGCCCTGTGCGAAGTCCGGCGGGCCGCCGCCGCCGCCGCCGACGCGACCGGCGAGTTCGCCGACGACTTCACCGGCGTCGACATCGACGCCGTCTGGCACTGAGACGACGAACTGCGCACCGTCGAGTCCCGAGCCAAGCACCGCGATGTTACCCTGCTCGACGATAGCGTTCGCCTGCGCGCGGAGTTCATCCATGTCGGCGTCGATGCGCCCGACGACGGCGGTCGCATCGCCCACGTCGACTTCCTCGTTGTCGCTGCCGCCGCTGGCACGGGCCTCAGCGAGTTGTTCTTTGAGTTGTTCGATCTCCTTGCCACGGGCTTTCCACTCGTCGAAGAACCGCTCGGCAGTCTCCGGGACAGAATCGGGCGCGACGTCAAGGATATCCGCGGCTTCGGTGAGCGCGTCCTCGGTGCGCTGGGTGGCCTCGATGGCCGCGTTGCCCGCCGCGAACGTCAGGCGGATGACGCCGTCCTGAATCCGCTCGGTGTTCAGGAGCTTGACAGCCCCGATATCGCCCGTTCGGGCGACGTGGGTGCCACCACAGGCCTGTACGTCGTCGCCGACGGTGATGAGGCGGATCTGCTCGCCGGCCGGAATTCCACCCTGATAGAGGTCGAAGCCGTACCGTTCCTCGGCATCGTTGCGGTCGGGCCATTCCTGCGAGACGGTGATGTTGTCCTGAATGATGTCGTTTGCGAGGCGTTCAATCTCCTTGACTTCCTCGCGACTCACCGACTCGTAGTGGCGGATGTCGATGCGGGCTGAGTCGGTGCCTTTCTGCGCACCGGCCTGTCTGACGTGCTCGCCGAGTACCTGCCGGGCGCTGTGGATGACAATGTGGGTCGCCGTGTGGTGTTGCATCAGGCGTTGGCGACGGGTCGCGTCGACCTGCCCGCGGACGAACTCGCCCTTGCCGGGGTCGTCGTCGCAGGTGTGGACGATAACGTCGCCGTACTGCTGGACATCGGTCACCTCGGCAGAGACGTCGTCGGTCGACAGCGTCCCCTTGTCCGGCGGCTGGCCACCACCTTCGGGGTAGAACATCGTCTGATCGAGCACCACGTCGTAGGTGTCCTCATCGCGGTCGAAGACCTCGAGAACGACGGCCTCGAACTCGGTCCGCTGCTGGTCTTCATAGTAGAGTCGGTCGGTCTCCGGCAGTTCTTCGAGTCGGTCCTCGTAAGGGGTCTGTGACTCGTCGGTGGCGGTGTCGTCGCCGCCGTGGCGCTGGGCGACAACCGCATAGAAGTCGTCGGGCACGTCGACCGCGACGCCTTTCTCAGCGGCAATCTCTTCGACCATGTCCGGCTGGATGCCGTGGGAGTCGTACAGTTCGACCAGTTCCGACGTCGGAATCGGCTCGCCCTTTTCCGCGTACTCGTCGGCTAGCTGGCGGACGCGCCGGCCACCGCGGTCCAGCGTCTCGCGATACTTCTCGACCTCAGTGCGGACGATATCGCGGATGGTGTCGCGGTTCTCGTAGTCAAGCCGCTCGGCCTGCATGTCGACGAGTTCGTCAAGCGGCGCGTCGACACCGACGCCGTCGACCAGTCGCTTCGTCCGGCGCAGCACCATCCGGGCCAGATAGCCCGTCCCAACGTTCGACGGGACGATGCCGTCGCCGAGCATATACGCAAGCGTCCGGCAGTGGTCGGCGATGGCGTAGATGTCCTCAAGCGGGGCCATCAGGTCTCGCATCTCCTCGACCTCAACACCGACCTCGGCGGCGATGGTGTCGCGTTCGGCTTCGATGTCTTCGGCCTCGTCGATATCCATCCGGCCAGCCAGTTTCGCGGCCTCGTGGACGATGCGCTCTTCCTCGTCGGTGAGTTCGATGCCGGCGTTGTCCTTGAGGAAGGCGATCATATCGGGGTAGACGGCCTCGTACACCGTCGGCGTCCCCTGGCTCATCCAGGTCCAGCGTTCGAGCCCGTAGCCGGTGTCGACGATGTAGGTATCCATCGGCGAGTACCGATTGCCGTCTTTCATCTCGTATTCGCCCTCAGGGTCCTGCTCCATGGACATGAAGACGAGCGTCGCGAGTTCGGCCCCGCGATAGATGACCTCGATGGCCGGACCGGCGTTGCCGCCGCCGACCCACGGGTCCTCGATGTAGACGATTTCGTCTAGATTTGCCCCCATTTCCTCGAACAGTTCGTCACAGTACCGGACAGTTTCGTCTTTCCAGTACACTTCGCCCTCGTAGGCGTACTGCTCGGGGTCTTCGATGTCCTCACGCGCGTTGAACGCGTGGTGGGCCATCATTTCGAAGGCCATCGTGTGCCGGCCGGTCTTCCCGACATTGTCGATGTCCTGCATCCGGATACAGGGCTGGCTGATACACAGCGGGTTCGCCGGCGGCGGCGTCGTTCCCGACGTGACCAGCGGCTGGAAGTCGTAGATAGATGCCTGGGTCAACAACACATCGTCGCGCCAGCGATTCGCTGCCACCGGGTACGGATCGATGCGGTCGTGGTCACGGTCCTCGAAAAAGGAGAGGAACGCCTCGCGCATCTCCGTCAGCGAGTGGGACTCGTCGAAGCCGGGGTTGTCGATGAAGTCGTACTCCGCACACGGCGGTTCGCCGCAGGTCTCGCGCTTGACACGGGACCAGAACATATCGCCACAGGAGGCACACTCCTGTCTGTGGAAGCCTTCCTCTTCGAAGTAGTCGAGTTGGTAGGCCTCATCGAGGTCGCTCATTGGTGTTCAGTTGGCCCACGTTCGCCTAAAACTGTTCCGAAGGGGCCGGCGGTATCCTTGGCCGTCAGAGCGTGACTGAGGATTCCCCGGAAAGGGTCTTCGGCACGACGACTTCCTCGGTCGTCATCCCGCCCGCTGGCGAGGTAATACGCAGTGTCGCAGTCTCGCCTTCTGGCAGTTCCTCACCGAATGGCACAGCGCTAACGGAGTTATCGGCACCGAGGTCAAGCGTTATTCTGAACCGGTCTTCAACGTCGTTGAGCACTGGTTGGGAGCCGTCGTTATCCTGCACGGTCGAAACAGCGAAACGACCATCTGGGTTACCGTCTGCGCCGCCAGCCGCAAGCTGGTAGTACGACCCGCTCGGGCCAATCCACTGGATCGTTGTCTTGTCTAGATCAACGTTACTTGCTCCTGGCGCTCGCCTGACAACGATATCAACCACGCCGACTTCGCTGTTACTGGTGAAGTGATCGCCGGTCATGCCAACGACCTGAATTCGGTTCGTCGTCGAATCGCTAGACTGCTGGCCCGTCGCCTGCGCAGAATTCTGCAGGAACCCCGCAGTGTTGATGAGTACGCCCGCTGCGATTGCCGCGACCAGCACCATCGCGATAAACACGATGAGCGTCCCGATCCCGACCTGTCCGCGGTCCTCGCTCGTCCCCTGCGTAGATGGTCGTAAACGTTGCATTTCAGTTGTTGATACTATTAGACTCCTTTCATCATAAAGCTCACCTGCCAGTTATCAGGTGTGAGAAATTGGAGTGGCGCGGTATGAGACCCTTACTCGTCCTGTGCGAGCGAGGCCAGCATCGCTTCGAGTTGCACGCGCTCGTTCGCACCGCGGGTGATCCGATAATCGGTTTCGCCGATGCGTTCGAGCACCCGGACGGCTGCCGCATCGTCGATATCGAACTCCCAGATAGAACGGTGCAGTTGGTCGATGATGTCGCCGCCGGCGATGCCCTCCTCAGTCAGCAGTCTATCGAGGGTTGCCCGGGAGGCGGTAAAGTCGCCGTCTAGCGCCGACTGGACCATCGTGCGTATCTCTTCCGGACGGGCTGTCGAAGTGATAGCGTACACCGCCGATTCATCGACTGTGTCGCCGCTGACCGATGCGGCTTGCAAGCCGTTGATAGCTTTCCGCATATCCCCGTCGGCGGCGTAGATGAGCGCGTCCAGTCCGTCTTCGGTCAGTTCGATGTCCTCTTCGGCAGCGATGTTTCGGATTTCCTCGGCAACGGCATCGTCTGCCAGCGGCGAGAACCGGAAGACTGCACAGCGGGACTGAATCGGGTCGATGATTTGGCTGGAGTAGTTACACGAGAGAATAAAGCGAACGTTGTTCGAGAACTGCTCCATCGTCCGGCGCAGCGCCGACTGTGCGTCGCTGGTCAGCGCGTCGGCCTCGTCAAGGAAAATAATACGGTACTCGACGCCGCCGAAGCTCGTCCGAGCAAAGTTCTTGATGCGGTCCCGGACCACGTCGATACCACGCTCGTCGGAGGCGTTCAGTTCGAGAAAGTGCTCGCGCCAGTCATCGCCGTACAGTTCGCGGGCGATAGCCGTCGCACACGTGGTCTTCCCTGTCCCCGCGGGGCCCGAAAACAGCATGTGGCTCAGGTCGTTACGCGAGACGTAGCTCTTGAGCCGCCCGACGATGTTCTCGTGGCCCATCACGTCGTCGAGCGTCTGCGGGCGGTACTTCTCGATCCAGACCTCCTCGCGTCCCGCCCGCGACTCGGACTCGGCCTCACTCATGGACGATTGGAAGCGTGGGCCGGTCTTAAACCCCGCGAGAGTCGACAGTCTCAGGTACGTCGGTGGAGTACGGCCGGGTATGCACGTCACCGTCGAAATCGCCGGCGAAGACACCCACAAACTGGAGGTGGACGCGGACGCGACATACGGCGATCTGCTCGCACCGGTCGATCTGAGTCCCCACGAGGTATCGGTCCTCGTCGACGGCGAGCACGTGCCGACGGACCAACCAGTCGAGCACGACCACGTTCGGGTCGTCAGGCTCATCAAAGGCGGATGAGCCGCTGAACAGCGACCCCACAGCTATGCACGTCCGAACAGCGACCCCCGACGAAGTGCCAGCGGTGATGAACGTCCTCGACGGGGCGGTCCTCTCGATCGACGTCGAGACCGTCCGAGCGGGTGCTGAAGACGGGAGCACACTCATCGCAGTGTCCGGTGACAACGAGACGGATGGGCGCGTTCTCGGCGCACTCGTACTCGACGGAACGCACATCGAGGCCGTCGCTGTCCGTCGCCGTCGTCGCGGCCAGGGCATCGGGACGGCGCTCGTCGAGGCCGCACTCGACCGGCGAGACCGACTCACCGCCGAGTTTGACACCGACGTTCAACCGTTCTACGAGGCGCTGGGGTTCGACACCGACCCGCTGGACGAACCAGACCGCTACCGTGGCAAGCGTGAGTAGGAGCGGCAATTCCGCAGAACTGTTCCCACAGCGTCGTAACATTTTTTATATGGTTTCGAGAACGGTTTTAAGACAATGGCAGCAACTGTCCCTGAAAACGCAGTCGAGGCGAGGAGCGACCGGTTCGTCGCATACCTCATCGATTTCGCCATCCTGAGCGCCGTCGCGTTCGGGTTGTGGCTCGTCACGTTCGTTCTCAACACGGTCCTCTCAGTAGGCGCGATGGCCGCCACTACTCCTGGGGATCCGGGCGCGATGGGCGGTGGATCGATGCTGGCTGCAGGGCTCTTGGGGATCGTCATCAACTTCGCCCTGTGGATCGCGATCGGTGCGGTACTCGTCTACTACTTCGGGTACTACGCGATGGACAACGAAACGGTCGGGAAGCGATCACAGGACGTCGCCGTCGTCGATGAAACTGGTTCGCCGCCGAGCCAGCGTGACCGACTGATCCGAACGGCAGTGCTGCTCGCCCCGTTCCCGATTATGCTCCTTCTTGGCGGAATTCTCGGTGGGTTCGGGTTCGTCTTCGCACTCGTTCTCATGATCGGCTGGCTCCTCATCGAAGCGGCCGTTATGTTCGTGAGCGACGACGCACAGCGCCTCGGCGACCGCGTGGCCGGCACGTACGTCGTCAGCGCAACCAAGTGAAGTCAGACCAGCGGTTCGACCAGATTACGACCTGCCTCTAACAGGTCCTCGACGCGTTCCGCGCTCGATGCTTCGGCGTAGACGCGGAGTTTCGGCTCTGTCCCGGAGGGCCGCACCAGCACCCACGTCCCGTCTTCAAGCCTAATTTTGAACCCATCGACCGTGTTGATTCCGTCGACGGCGACCCCCGCCAGTGTGTCGGGAAGTGCGGTTTCGAGGTCGTCGAGGACTGGCTCCTTTCGGTCGTCCGGGCAATCAACGCTGATCCGGTTCTGGTGGATTTCGCCGTGTTCGTCCAGCACTCGGTTGACACGGGCATCAAGCGGTTCCTCGCGCTCGGCGGCGGCGGCGACCAGCGCCACCAGCACGCCGTCCTTGTTCCGCAGGTGGTCCGGCAGGCCGAAGCCGCCCGATTCCTCGCCGCCGAACAGCGCGTCGTGCTCGGCCATCGCCTCGGCGACCCACTTGAAGCCGACGGCGACCTCGTGGACATCCTGTCCGTGGGCCTCGGCGACGCGGTCGACGATACTGGAGGTCGAGACCGTTCGGACCACGTCGCCCGTCCTGTCCTCGAGCAGGAAGTCGTACATCGCGGCGAAAAACAGGTTGGGATCCAGATAGCCCCGCTTGGGTGTGACGACACCGATGCGGTCGGCGTCGCCGTCGTTGATAATCCCGAGTGCGGCGTCGCCCTCGCTGACTTCGCTGACGAGTCCCTCAGCGTTCTCCGCCGATGGCTCGGGCGACCCGCCGCCGAACTCAGGGTCCTGTACGCAGTTGAGACGAGTCACATCGGCCCCGGCCGCTTCAAGCAGGGCGTCGGTGACGCCGCGGCCGCTGCCGTACAGCGCGTCGTACGCGACTGACAGGCCATCGAGGTCAGTGTCGACGAAGTCCAGCGCGTGGTCATGGAACGGGCTGATGAGGTCTTCTTCCGTTCGCTCGCCCCACTCGTCTTCGGGGAGTGGGTCGAGGACAGCGAGGTTCTCCTCAAAGGCGGCTGTCCAGTCGGGCAGCGCTGGCGACCCGTCGCCGGGGATGAATTTCACGCCGTTGTACTCCGGCGGGTTGTGGCTGGCCGTGATCTGAAGCGCCCCGGCCAGCCCGCGGTCTTTTACAGTCCAGGCGACAATCGGCGTCGGCGTGTCTCGGTCCGGCAAGAGTACGTCAAAACCGTTCGCACGCAGGACGTGTGCGAGTTCGTCGGCGAACCCGGGCGATGTCTCGCGGGCGTCGTACCCGATTGCGACGGTTCCAGTCGCCCCGCGCTCGGCGAGCGTCGTGGCGACGGCCTGCCCCACCATCCGAACCCGCGGCTTCGTGAACACGTCCAGCGTCGCCCGCCAGCCGTCCGTCCCGAAGGCGATTGCACCTGCGTCAGCATCCGCGTTGTTAGCCATAGCCCGCGGTTCTCAGCCCCCAGACAAAAAGTCACGCCTCATCGATGAACTGTCAGTTCCCTGGTATCGACAGCGAGGGGAGGGCGGTGGCTCAGATATCGAATGCCACTTCGGCGTCGCTGGATTCGACGAGCCGTTCCTTCTCCGCTCTGGAGTACTGCTTGATCTCGTACTCACGGCTCATCGCATCGGACTGCGAGTCAAACGACTCGACATGGATTAGTTCGACCGGGGTTCGGCCGCGAGTGTACTTCGCGCCGTCGCCGGCATCGTGCTCGCGGACGCGGCGTTCTACATCGGTCGTGTAGCCAGTGTAAAACGTGTTGTCGCTACAACGGAGGACGTACACGTGGTAAGGGCTCCGCGCGGTAGTCATCGCACGATGCTGGTGGCCCAGTGGGCCTCACACTTGTTGGGCGCGCTCTCTCGATACCTCGGCAATGCCAGCGTTTGCCGAGCAGTTCGGACACGCCCGGATATGTCCACGTTCATCCGCGAACACTCGGGCGAACTGGTCTGAGACGTGCGCGCCGCAATGATCACATTCAGGCATCGTGTTCGTCGGCGACACCACCGCCGACGTATACGCGTACGCGCGTTGTTCTCATAGCTCTTTACCCAAATACTTGGGTATACCTGCGGCCGGCGAGGGTGGTTATTCCCGCGCATTGTCGAGCTGTCTGGCGATTAGGCCGGCCTGCGTTCCGGCAGTGAAGCCAGCGTCGATATTCACGACAGAGAGGGCTGTGCAGGACTGTAGCAGCCCCGAAAGGGCTGCCTCACCCTCGCCGCCGTGGCCGTAGCCGGTCGAGACGGGCAGACCGATGACCGGCACGTCGACGAGACCGGCGACGACCGTCGGGAGCGCACCCTCGCGGCCCGCCGCGACGATAAGCACGTCCTGCTCCCGGAGGCCATCAACCGCATCGATCGTCCGAGCGAGGCTCGCAACGCCAACGTCGTCGATACGGGTCACAGTTGCGCCCATCTCCTCGACAATGAGCGCGGCCTCACCGGCCGGAACTGCATCGGATGTCCCGGCGGTGACGATACCCACTGACGCGTCCAGCGACGGACGTTCGAACGCGGGCGTTGTCGCCACCAGCCAGTTCGAGCGGTCGTCCCAGCGAACTGTTGCGTCCGGAGCCGTCTTGTCTAATCGCTCCCGAACGGCCGTTGCAGTGGACGTATCGAGTCGTGTCACGATAGCCCGGTCCGTCGTTTCGATAGCTGTCGCCGCCAGGTCCGCCACTTCCGTCGGTGTCTTCCCATCCGCGAGGACTGCTTCGGGAACGCCCGCACGATCCTCCCGGGCAGCGTCGAACCGGCCGGCCCCGCTGGTCGCGTAGCCCGAAAGCGCCGCCTCGGCTTCCGTCGGGGAGAGGTCGCCCGCCGCAACCGAATCGAGTATATCGCGCATAGAGTCCATTCAGTGGTACGGCCACTCCTATCCGTCGGTCCGGGACAGGCGTATCGCTCGAATCAGGGTCGGATTTAGTGGGAGCGCGCGTGAGCGACGCTCGGCCGGTGTAACGCGACAGTAGCCATCTGAGTCAGGCCGAAGGACGTATACTGATGGATTCATTCGGACACAATCACGGATTTATATGGGGTTATGTGTCGTATAACGCCTCAAACTGCCGGTAATAGGGTCGAGAGCGAACTAATTGGAGAAAGTATATAAGTAACCCCCGTCGATACCTCGTCTGTATGGCAGACCTAATCGTCAAAGCCGCCGTTAAGGAAGAGCTCAACGACATGAACGTAGCGTCCGACTTCTACGACGCACTCGACGAGGAAGTCGAGGAGCTGCTTCAGGACGCAGCCCGACGAGCTGACGAGAACGACCGGAAGACGGTCCAGCCGCGCGACCTGTAAGGTCGTTTCAAGCAGCGTATTTTTTGACGCAAACCGACCAGCGACAGCTATTCCGAAAGCGCTCGGACGGTGACGCCGTCAGCAGTGCCAACGTGGATCTCGTCAGCCATATCCACGAACAGCCCGTGCTCGACGACCCCGGGGAGCGCAGCGAGGTCGCTGGCGAGCGGGGCGGGGTCGCCTATAGAATTGAAGTCACAGTCGAGTACGAGGTTTCCGTTGTCGGTGACGACGGGGCCGTCCTTGCGTTCCGCCCGCCGAAGCGACGGGTCACCGCCAAGGTCTTCGACCGCCGTTGCGACCGTCGATCGGGCCACCGGGAGCACTTCGACGGGGACAGGGTGTGAGAGTACGTCCGCCTCCTTCGTCGGGTCGGCGACGACGAGGAAGCGGTCAGCACTCGCGTCGACGATTTTCTCCTGAGCGTGCGCCGCGCCACCGCCTTTGATCAGATTACCGCCGGCTACCTCGTCGGCCCCGTCGATGGCGAGGTCGACCGACACGTCATCGAGGTCCCCCAGCGGGATGCCACAGTCCTTGGCCAGCTGACGGGATTGAAACGACGTGGGGACGCCGACAACATCAAGTCCGGCGTCGACCGCCCGTCCGATAGCACGGATAGCGTGGGCTGCTGTCGACCCCGTGCCGAGGCCGACAGCCATGCCATCTTCAACTGCCTCGGCTGCCGATTCCCCCGCTGCCTGTTTCGCCGCGTCGGAGCCGCCCTGTTTCATATGCGGTGGGTCGACAGACGCGGACAAAACGTTTGTTCTCCCAGCCGCAAGCGCCCGTATGACCGACTGCACGTACTGTGGCTGTCCGGTCGAGGCCCACGACCCGGTGTTCCTCAGCGATTCGCCCGAGGGAGAGCCGACAGCACAGTTTTGCAACTACGGCTGCCTCTCGGCTCACATCGACGAGGCAGACCTGACGACCGGCACGGCCTGTGAGTGGTCACCGACGCGGTAGCGGCACGGCGTCGGCACTGCCAGCCCGCAGTACCTGTCCGATGCCGGATGGATTTTAGGGGCGGCCCGACCCAGAGGGCAGTAATGACACAGTTCGGAACGAGCGGGATTCGGGGTCCCGTCGGCGAGACGGTTACAGCCGAGTTGGCGCTCTCAGTGGGGCGAGCGCTTGGCATCGACTGCGAGCGGGTGGTCGTGGGCCGGGACCCGCGAGCGAGCGGCGAGTACCTGCAAGCGGCGCTGGTGGCCGGGCTCCGGGAGAGCGGCGTCGACGTGATCGACCTTGGCGGCGCGGCGACACCGACTATCGGACGAGCGGTGGCGTGGCAGGACGCCGACGCCGGTGTCACAGTGACGGCGAGTCACAACCCGCCAGAAGACAACGGTATCAAACTCTGGCAGCCCAGCGGGCAGGCCTTCGACGCGGACCTCCGGGCGACGATTGAACAGCGACTGGACGAAGATGCGTTCCAGCCAGCGGCGTGGGACGAGAGCGGTAGCCTAGCGTCCCGGGATGTCAGCCAGCGTCACGTCGACACGCTACTCTCGGAAATCGGCGAACAGGACCTCGACAGCCACGTCATTGTCGATCTCGGCAACGGCGCGGGCCGGGTCAGCGTCGACGCGCTCTCGGCGCTGGGCTGTTCTGTCGAGACGCTCAACGGCCAGCCCGACGGCGCGTTTCCCGGTCGTCCCTCGGAGCCGAAAGCCGAGAACTGCGAGTCGCTTTCGACGCTAGTGGCTGAATCCGATGCCGACCTCGGCATCGCACACGATGGCGACGCCGACCGGATGCGGGCGGTCGCGGCCGACGGGACCTTCCTTTCCGGCGACGTGTTACTGGCCGTGTTCGCCCGTACTGCAGCGTCACCGGGCGAGCGGGTCGCTGTCCCGGTCGATACGAGCCTCGCCGTCGAGGACCACCTCAACGACATCGACGTGTCTGTCGAGTACACCCCGGTTGGGGATGTGTACGTCGCCGAGGCCGCAAGCGCCGAGGGTGTCGCCTTCGGCGGCGAGCCAAGCGGTGCGTGGATCTGGCCCGAGCGAACGCTGTGTCCGGACGGTCCGCTAGCGGCCTGTACCGCCGCAGCATTGGACAGCGAGCGCCCGCTGGGCGACCGCGCCGCCGACGTGCCGGAGTACCCCATCCGCCGGGACAGCGTCGAAACCGACGAGAAGGAGACCGTGATGGACCGCGTTCGAGAGACAGTGACCGATGCCTACGACGACGTGACGACGCTCGACGGCGTCCGTGTCGACCTCGGCGACGCGTGGTTCCTCCTGCGGGCCAGCGGAACCCAGCCACTCGTTCGGATCACCGCCGAAGCCCGCGATCCAGACCGTGCTGACGCGGTGTTCGAGGAGGCACAGACACGCCTGACAGACGCGCTATAGTAGCCATTGAAAATCAATACACACCCGATCACACGACGGCAGTGCGATCGGTGTGTAAATCGTTTCAACTGTTACTATAGTATAGAGCCTGAAACAAGGATCACGGCAAAACAGCGGTTGATAGCGAGTTCGACCGGGGAGGAAAGCGTCCCCGCAACCATCAGGTCACAGGGCGACCGTTCCTGACCGGTTCTATCCGCGACGTGTGGACCGGGCCTCACGGACGTCTGCCCCGTCGCGGATCTTGTCCTCACACTGCGGACAGACCCTGGGCTTTTCGACCCCGTTTGGCGTGAACACACGCGCGTAGTCAGCCGTTACAAAATTACCGCAGTTCTGGCATTCCGGCATACAACCCTGTATGTGGGTTATACCCTCTTAATTGTTATTGGTCTGGTAAGTGTTCGCATACGAGGTGTTGGCGGCGCTACCGGGTCAAAACGCCATTTCGTTCGAAAGAAGGAAACGCCATCGACGGACACGACGGGCAGCTGAATGTCGTTCAGTTACCACAAACTCATCGACGGAGCGGCGGATTCGGGACAAAGCGTGTCCGGTTACGCTTTGAAGCTACTGGTAATGGTTCCGTCTTCGGACAGTTCGATGACACCGTCGAAGAGGTCCCGGAACGCCGCGACCGTCTCCTCGTCGTGGACCTCGTCGGCGAGGTGGAACATCCCGACAGCGTCGTATTCGTCTAGCAGGTCGAGGATATCTTCGACAGCCGACAGCGCGCCGTCCTCGTCGGCGTAGTAGATGAGTTCCGTCAGCGAGTCGAAGGTCACCCGGAGTTTGCCGTCATGCTCCTGCAGGAACGTCTCGGCCTCCGAGACAATCCCGGAAAGGTCGTCGGGCGCGGAAACGTATCGGACGCTTTCGGACTGGCGACGGGTGTAGCCGCGCTCGACCGACAGCGTGTCGAGGATGGTCGCTTTCGACTCATCGACCTCGTAGTACTCCAGTTTCTGTTTGACCTCCCGGGCGGTAGTCCGGGTCGATATGACGAGCATCGAGTCCGTATCGGTCGCAAGGAAATCCGTGTCCAGTCGGTCCGTCTCACCGGTACTCGGATGCAGGAGCAGTACCCCTGTGCCACCCGGAACGGTCTCCGGCGCGTTGTCGATAGCCAGCGTATACTCCATATGCACATCAAGGAGAGTGGAACCCAATTAAGTGTGCGGGTCCCGGTCAAAACACGCTGTCCGCCGTCGCGGCCCCGACGACGCTGAAAATTGCACCGACAGTGATGGCTTTCAGCGTCGTCAGAAAGACGGCCATCGGCGTCGGGTCCGGCAGAACCCCGCCGTCGACGAGGAACGTATCCGGGGCAGTCAGCGCCACCGCGAGGATAGCGACCGAGCCGAACGCGACGCCCATCAGTGAGACGAACCGGACCGGAATTCCGGCGACCTCCGCCTCGGTGTCCACGTCGCGGTCGGCGTCGGCTTTGTACAGCGCCCCGTACCCGATAGCGAACACGATACCGACGACGAGCACCGCGTGATACCAGGACATGTTCTCGGCCAGTACCCACACCTCCTCGGTCACGACGAACGGTCCCGCGAGCAGGAACCCGCCGACGAGTTGCTGGGCAGTGTCCGCGACCCGGTATCGGCGTCGAGCCATACCGGGTTGCTGTCCCGTCAGCAGGAAAGTCTCCCGGTCCGCCACTGTCCAACAGGAACCACGTCCAACCGCCGCGGGGCGGTTCACGGCCGTCTTTCTCGTTTCAACTGGACAGAAAATATGCCACCGTCCCTCGGTTTCCAGGTGAAGCAAGGGGGTACAGCGGCTGTGAGTGGACGGAAAATCACGACATCATCGGCTGATTCGGGCCGTGAGTAAAAACGTTTCGTCCCACAGCCGACAGGTCGAGCAGGCCAGGACGGCTTACGTCGTCCGGAAGGCGCGGTCGCCGGCGTCGCCGAGCCCCGGAACGATGAACCCGTCCTCGTCGAGTTCGTCGTCGATAGCGACGCTGATGATGTCAGCGTCCGGCTGCGCCTCCGAAACGCGGACGATACCCTCCGGTGCGGAGACTGCGGCCAAGACGAGCAGGTTCTCCGGCTCTGTCTTCTCCGAGGTGATGTAATCGAGTACCGTGGCCATCGTTGACCCGGTCGCGAGCATCGGGTCCGCGATGATGACGGTGTCGTCCTCGGTGATTTCGGGCAGTTTGACGTATTCGACGGAGATGGGGAACTCGCCGTCGTCGTTCATCCCAGCTTCCTCATCACGGCTGGCGGAGATGACGCCCTGTCGGGCGCGAGGGAACGCTTTGAGCAGTCCCTCGACAAACGGCGTCGCAGCACGGAGGACGTTGACGATAACGACGTCTTCGAGTCCTTTGACGCGCTCACCCATCGTCGTGGTTAGTGGCGTCTGGATTTCCGTGTACTCAGTTTCCATCCGCCCGTCAATGATTTCGTAGCCACAGATACGGCCGAGGCGGACCAGTCCCTTCCGGAAAGCGACCTGTTCGGTCTCGACGTTTCGTATCCGAGTCAGTTCATCTCGCGCCAGCGCGTGCGTGACGACAGAGGCGTCGCCGCGCTGTTCGATTGGCATATCGTGCCCGTTGACACCCGATGGCTTAAACGGTTCTCACTCAGGCCGGCTCAGCCGTGCCTGACCGTACCGCAGGGTCACCGCCGCGCTGGCGGTTCTTTGCCATGAGGAAGAGGAACAGCGCGAGACCGACGCCGCGGAGCACAACGTCGAGCAAGAGCGTCATCTCGCCGCCGCCGAGGCCAATGAGGCCGAGGATGTCGTACACGCCGGACACTGCGAGGCCGGGGGCCATCAGGAGCAGCGAACTGAACGCGAACGCCGCCCGCTCGCCCCGGGAGACCGGCGCGTACGCGAACCCGATAACCGTCGCGGCCAGCGCAACGACGCCGAGGAAGACGCCGATAACGGGTATCAGTATCTCAGGGATAGCGTAGCCGACATCCAGCAAGTCCGCAGCCTCGACAACCCGATATTTGTCCCCGACATCAAGATTGGGAGCGTCAGGGTTGCGCCGAAGCAGAATGATTCCCGGCGTGACGATGAACGCGAACGGCACAATTGCCTTGTTGAGCGAGAGCGAAAACGCCTCGATGCCGGTCTCGAAGGCATCGGACTTTGCAACACCGGAAGCGGCGTAGGCAGCCACTGCGACCGGCGGCGTGATGTCGGCGATGACGCCGAAATAGAGGATGAACAGATGCGCCGCGAGCAGCGGGACGCCGAACTCGGTCAGCGCCGGCGCGAGCAGTGAGACGAGGATAATGTAGGTTACCGTCGTCGGCATCCCCATCCCAAGGATAATTGAGGAGAACGCGGTGACGAGCAACAGCAAGACCAGCGAACCGCCGGCGACGGCCGTGATGAGCGAGACGAGGTTCGGGCCGAGGCCGGAGACGCTGATGACGCCTGGGATGATACCGGCAGCGGCGACGGCGATGACGACCGGCACCGCAGTTCTGGCCCCGCTTTCCATCGACTTCCCGAGGAAAACGCCAAGCTTGTACAGTCCGTTCGATGCCAGATCTGGGCGACCAGCAGCGTCAGCGGTCGTTTCGGCGGTTTCGTCGACAGCACCGTCGAACGACAGCAGCGGCGAGTCGAGTCGGGGCCGCGTAATCAACGTGATGACACCGGCGAGAATCATCAGCGTGCCGACGTTACCGAGGGTGGCCGAAAGCGCGGAGCCAAGTGGTTGTGGACCGGGGAGTGCAAGCGCACCCTCTGTTGTCAGGTCTGCCGCAACAAGTCCATCAATACGGTCGAACAGCGCCGGGAACGCTGTAGTGGTCTGTACAAACCGATTGAACAGGTACCCGAAGATTCCTTCCCCAGTGAGGAACTGCGTGAGCGTCGTCAGCCCGAAGAGAGACGCAAATATAGCGCCGAGTCGGGCACGCGTCTCATCGCTGTAAGCCGCGATAAGTGCGATGAGCGCACCGATAGCGATGAGTGTGAACCACGCCGAGCGGGCAACCGACAGCCGCTCGATGATGAGGTAGTACAGCAGGAGGCCCAGCGGGACGAGGTAGAACCACCCGCTTTTGAAGTGACTCCGGAGGTTGACCAGTTCGGAGGGGTCGAGACCACCGATGTTCTCCTTGACCGCCTCGAAGTGGACCATTACCCAGACGCCGAAGAAGAAGACGATAGCGGGAATCGTGGCGACGACGATGACGTCAGCGAACGGCGTTGCCGTGTACTGGACAATGAGGAATGCGGCGGCCCCCATCACCGGCGGGAGAATTTGACCACCCGATGAGGCAGAGGCCTCGACACCGCCGGAGAACTCCGGCGAGTAGCCCGACCGCTTCATCAGCGGAATCGTGAACGCACCGGTCGTCACCGTGTTGGCGATGGACGAACCCGAGATGGTCCCCATGAAGCCGCTGGCGAGAATGGATGCCTTCGCGGGGCCGCCCTTCCGCGTCCCCGTCGCGCCGTACGCGAGGTCGATGAACCACTGTCCCGCGCCGGACATCTCGAGGAACGCGCCAAAAAGAATGAAGATGTAGATGAACTGCACGGAGACGGTGACCGGAATCCCGAACACCCCGTTTTCCGTGTTGTACCAGAGGTTCTGGATGATAGAGGGCCAGGACAGTTCCGGGATGGAGAGGACGCCGACGTAGGCGGCGTCCTGTGGAATGAGGACTCCGAAGCGGGCGTAGACGACGAAGGCCGCGACGATGACCATCAGCCAGAGGCTGATCGCCCGGCGGGTCGCTTCGAGGACGAGCAGGACGCCGAGCACGCCCAGCACGAACGCGTAGGAGGTGTCGGCGAGCGGTCCGAGCAGGCCCGCTATCGGCTCCAAGAAGGTGAATACTTCCTGAATGGGGCGGCCACGTTGAACACCCAGCGCACGCATGCGCTGGATCTCGTTGAAGTCAGTGATGAAGTACGCGGCCGACAGCACCGACAGGACAATGAAGGCGAAATCCGAGGGCGTCACGCGGTTCATTTCGGCGTCGAGGAACGCCCAGGCGAGGGCGCTCCCGATAGCGTGAACGACACGAGAGACCGGGTGCTCCGCACCGAGTTTCTCGTCGACCAGCGATCCGAGCGCGATACAGCGCCGGGAAAGTGGGCCGTCACCGGTACTGCCGGGATACAGCAAGAACGTCAGAATGAGGCCAAAGGAGACGTGAACGGCGTTGATCTGGAGCAGTTGCAGGGACGCGAACACGACATCACCGACGCCGGGGAGCGAGAGCGAGAGGACGAAGCCTTTCGCCGCGAGCCACATCTGAAACACTGAAAACGAGATGCCGATGAGCGCAACGAGGACAACTGCCCAGCCTGTGAGCGAGCGTTTCCGCTCGATCTCCTGCAGTACTTCGTCGACTTCCTCGTCCGATACGGCCTCCCCGCCGTCGTCAGATCGTGTGTTTTCAGTCATGTGTTGAGCTGGTCTGTCGCAGCACCGAACGCCGAGCGCTGGGTCACGTAGAGGTGGACCGAGCGGCCGTTGGTGCGGGCTACCAAGTCGTAGGTTTCGGCTCCGACGTGAAGTTTATGTCCTGCAACATCACCGGGAGAGACTGTCACCCGCGTGTAGTTGCCCGGCGGGTCGAACACGTACATTCCGTCCTCGCGGGTGACGTTGGCTCGGCTCGGGAGCCCCCAGCCGAACGATTCGAACTCCATGCGGGTCATCTCGAGGTGGTCACCACGGACCGTGTACTCGTCGTAGACGCGCGTTTTTTCGACACTATGCATGTATTCCAGCGCCACGGTCGTACCGTCTTCGACCGGGGCCGTTAGATACTGCTCACCGGTCTCGGCGTCTTCAACGACCAGTGCACGTCCGCCGGGGAGCGCTGCTACAGTCCCGATGAGGAGGAGGGCAACGAGCACCGCGATAGCGACGTATCGTCGTCTCATTCCAGTTGGTGAGTAATAGAAGGTGGTTAGTTAACGATACGGATGGCGTCAGCCGGCGACGTTATGCGTCGAAGTAGGCCGCTGCGCCAGGGTGGAGTTCGATGGACATCCCGTCCTGTGCGGAGTCCGCGCTGATGAAGTCTGTCTTGATAGAGAGGTCGTCGACGTTGTCGAAGATAGCGCCGGTGACCGATTCGACCGTCCCTTCGGGCTGTTCGGCGTTCGTCGCAATCATCGCCTGCACAGCGATTGTTTCGACAGCCTCGTCGACGCCGGTGTAGGTGTCGGCGGGGATGGTGTCGTCAGCGAACCAGGAGGCGTCCTCCTTCGCTGCGGCACGGTTGTCGCCGGAGATGGGGACGATGACGAGGTCGTTGGTGTTTGCGAGGTCCTCGATTGCGCCAACCGGCCAGCCACCGACGACGAACGCAGCGTCGATATCGCCGTTCCGGAGCTGATCGGCGGCCTGAGAGAACGAGGCGTTCTGCTCGTTGTAATCGGAGATACCGACTGACTCCAGAATCTGGTTCGCGTTGACCTGGGTTCCGCTCCCGAGGTCGCCAGTGTTGATCGTCGCCCCTTCGAGGTCAGAGAGCTGCGTGATGCCCGTGTCCGCGAGGGTAACGACTGTGATGGTCTCCGGGTACAGGGTCGCAACGCCTTGGAGGTTCTCGACGGCGTTGTCCTGGAACGCATCAATGCCAGTGCCGTTCTTCGCGAACGAGGCGATGTCGTTCTGGATGAGCGCGAAGTCGGCGTCGCCGCTGGCGAGACTACCGACATTTTCGACGCTCGCACCGGTCGACTGGACGTTCAGCGTGAAGTCCGTGTTGTCCTCTACGACCGTCTTGAACTCGTTCGAGAGCGGGAAGTAGGTGCCACCGGTGCCGCCGGCGTGCCACGAGAGGCGGGTTTCCATATCGCCTTCGGTCATCTCGCCGTCGGTCATGCCACCGTCACCTTCAGTCATCTCGCCGTCGCCCTCTGTCATTTCGCCGTCGCCGCCATCGCCGCCGTCGCCGCCGCCACAACCGGCGAGAGCTGCGACACCTGCAACGCCTGCTGTCTTGAGGAACCGCCTGCGCGTGGAGTTGTTAGTCATACGTATGTCTACGTTGCACGGGGGCTTCAAGAAGGTTAGCTAGTACACAGTCGTTATTTGACTATATCGTGCGATAGCGTATGCCACTGTATTCTCCGGGACGGCGACTGCGTGGGAAAACGCACCCAGGCCGGACGTGCTCGCTTCCGAGAAATTCAGCTAAATTGATTGGTTGCGGTGATCGGCGGGCGTCCGGTCGTCACGCCGACGTCTCGATACCGAGTTCGTCGAGCAGCGTCCGAGCGGCCGCAGCCGACGACGGCGGGCCACGAGCCGTGATGAGGTCACCGTCGACCGTGACGCTGGTGTCAGCATCGAGTTCGGCATCCCAGTCCGCACCGATGGCCTTCACTTCGTCTTCGACCCAGTACGGGAGCTTGCGGCCGTCAGGGAGCAGGTCGTTCTCGTCGACGATGCCTTCTTCCCAGGCGTTCGGGAAGCCGGTGACGGAGCGGCCGTCGGCGAGGAACTCGCCGTCGGTATCGCGGGTGAAGGCCAGAATCCCGACTGTGTGACAGACGACGAGGGCCTTCCCGTCGTCGCCGGCGACGCTCTCGCGCAGCAGTTCGCGGGCGTGAACATCCTGCGTGACGTCCCACTCCGCGCCGTGGCCGCCGGGGAACACGACAGTGTCGTAGTCCTCGGCGTCAGCCTGTGCCAGCGGAATGGGGTTGTTCAGGCGCTCGTCGGTCTCGTGGACCTCTCGAACGTGCTCCGAGAGGTCTTCGCCGACTTCTTCGGGGTCGACGGAACGTTCGTCAAGCACCGGCGGCTCGCCAGTCGGTGTCGCCACCGTGATATCCAGACCGGCCTCTGTGAGGGTCGTCAGCGGCTCGATACATTCTTCGCCCCAGTACCCGTGTTCACTTACGACGAATAGTGCGGATGTCATCAAACTACTATTCGCGTGCAATCCTTATAAGCGGCCGTTCGGTGTTGAGCGAAGTGGGGCGAACAAGCAGGCGGTTATCCAGTAGAAATACGTCGTCTACGTGTTGATATCGAGGGCCGGGAGGGGACTGGTGGGAGAGTATCACGGCTGCCGTCACGGCGGAAACGTTTAACCCCACTGAGCAGCAATCCGCTGTGTACAGATGGACAGCCCACTGCAGCAGGTCCCGCGGCTGTCATAGACCGATCTATTATACCATGGCAGACATCGAAGAGAGCGTTTCAGGATTCAAGACGAAAGGCGGCTGGGTCGACATCGTCGAGCACGGCGAGCGCATCACACAAGCGCTGAAAGACATCGCTTCGGGCGAAGCCGTCGACGAGGACGCCCTCAGTGAGTTCGACGAGTGGCGACCCAAGAGCCACGAACGACTGGACGAGGACGTCAACGAAAAAACCGCTGACCAAGCAAGCGTCGACGAGGGCAAGGGGGAACAGGCCGGCAAGGGGCCGGATGAGGACCTCCAGACCGCTGGCGAGAAACTCAGCGAGTCCTACGAGAACCTCGACGAACCGGACGAGGCGATGGAGCGCTGGAGCGAGTCCGTCGACTACGTGGCCCGCGCGGCCGACTCCGCCAGCCGGAAGGCCCTGCGAAAGGTCGAGGACACCGTCTATCGCAACGTGATGACACAGATCGCGCCCTACTATTTCGACAACGACCTTATCAGCGCGAACCTCCGCCGCGTCGGTGACGGCGACCGTCCCGAGTACGTCTTCGAGGTCAACGTCAACGACGACGACCTGAAGATGCGCGTCTCGAACAAGCTCGCTGACTTCGAGCAGGCCGTCGACCGCTGGCACGTCGATACCGAGAAGGTCACCGAGGCTGTCGAGGCCGCTGAGGGTGTTGATGCGGTCGAGACGGGGGACGAGACGGACGCAAAAACGAACTAAGGCGGCGTTCCTGCCGCCGGCATCGATTTTGTGTCCGAGAGGCGAAGACGAACTAAGCTCGCCGCTGGGCGAGCGGCATCGGCTTCCAGCATCGTCGACGCAAAAACGAACTAAGGCGGCGTTCCTGCCGCCGGCATCTATTTTGCGTCCGAGAGGGAAGGCGAACGAAGCACGAGCATGGCCACACAGACGGTTAGATAGCGTCGTCGGGGTCGTGTTTCTCGGCCATCCGTGTCGCCTCAGCCTCGTACTGCGCCTGCAGGTCCGGGTCGTCGACGGACCCGAGGTTGTCCGGGTCAGCATCGACGGCGGCCGTGGTCTCCCGCACATCAGAGAACGAGGTCAGCGCCCGCTCCTTGCGGAAGTACTGTTCGCCGTCGGGCGTCGCGTACGTGAGAATGATGAGGTTCTGTTCGTCGTCGGAGTAGGTTCGTTCGACCAGCCAGACGCGGACAGTCTCTTCAGTGGCGGACATACGGGACCGAACCACGCGCTACCACCTGAACGTTTGCCCGTGACGTCCGCGTCAGCGTCGGCAGTCGGCCTCGTAAGGGCGCGCGAACGGTAGGCTCATTGCAGGGCGGGGCAAACGCCGTGACAGATGGTCGCGACGAGTACGATTGCGACGCTTGTTGTCGCGTCAGCCGCGAGTCTGTTTATGGCCTGGGCCATCGGTGCTGGGTCGTCCGGGTCCACGCCGTTCGCACCGGCCGTCGGGGCGAACGCGATTTCGGTGATGCGGGCCGGGTTCTTTGTCGGCATCCTCGGACTGGCTGGTGCGGTCCTGCAGGGGGCCAACGTCACAGAGGCCGTCGGGAGCGAACTCGTCCTGTTCCCGAGCGGTGGCGGTCTCTCGGCTATCGCCGCTATCGTTGCCCTCCTCACCGCAGCGGTGCTGGTCGCCGTCGGGATTTTCACCGGCTACCCCATCGCGACGGCGTTTACCGTTACCGGCGCGGTCGTCGGCGTCGGGCTGGCGATGGGCGGCCAGCCGGCGACGGCAAAGTACATCGAAATCGTCTCGCTGTGGGTCCTGACCCCCTTCTTCGGCGGGTCGGTCGCCTTCGTGACAGCATGGTCGCTCCGGCACGAAGCCACGACCGAGGAACGGCTCGTGCCACTGCTGGGGGGGCTGGTCGGTGTGATTCTGGCGAATATCGAGTTCGTGCTGCTGGCACCGGGCAGTGAGCAGGCGTCGGTCGCCCGTGCCATCGCACGGGCTGTTGGGACGCCGATACTCCCCTCGATGGTCGCCGCAACGCTCCTCATCGGGGTACTCGCGGGGGGACTGCTGTACCTAGATATCAGGGCGGACGCGGCCGCCGGGCAGCGGCACTTCCTGCTGGTGATGGGCGGGCTCGTGGCCTTCTCCGCCGGCGGGAGCCAGGTCGGCCTGGCGCTGGGACCGCTGGTCCCGCTGCTCGGAGAAGGACCGACAGCCGCCATTCCCATCACCGGTATCCTGTTGTTCGGCGGCCTCGGCCTCCTCGTTGGGTCCTGGACGGGCGCACCGCGGATGATAAAGGCGCTGGCACAGGACTACTCCTCGCTCGGGCCGCGGCGTTCTATCGGCGCGTTGATTCCGAGCTTCATCATCGCGCAGGCGGCCGTCTTCTTCGGCATCCCGGTGTCGTTCAACGAGATTATCGTCTCTGCTATCGTCGGCTCTGGCGCGGCCGCCGGCGGTGGCGAGGTCAGTCGGGAAAAGATGGGGAAAACAGTACTTGCCTGGATCGGCTCGCTAGCGCTGGCGTTCGCGCTGAGCTACGGACTCTTCTGGATCATCGACGCGGTGCTCTGATCGGTCAGCGACCCCAGACGTAGCGACTGACGACCTCATTCACTCTGGTCGAAAGACGGCCCATCCAGGCCTCAGGCGAGACGCGCTCGATGTCCCGCTGGTCGACCTCAATTCGATCGTCTCCGAAGGGGTCGTGAGGTTTTTCCCCCGCATTCTCGTCAACGGCGTCGACAACGACGCTCATCGAGCACCGGCCGCAGGCCTCGGTGTCTTTCGCCATGATTGTTGGTGAGCAATTGAACGGCCAGCAGCAAAAACCTGCCGCGGCGGTCGTGTACGGCCAATGGACGACCGTCGGCTGACCGACGCGCTTAAGACCCCGACACGGCATCGCCATGGTATGACCTACCGCGGCAGGGGACCAGTACGAACTGAACGCCTACGTGACTCACCACGATGAGCGAGGAAGCCGAGTCCGAATCAGGCGAGGAGTCAGCTGACTACGGTGCGGACAACTGGGAGGACCCCATGACTGGTGCAGTCCCGAAGTCGGAGCTTCCCGACGAAATCATCGAGGAAGTCCCACACTGGACGGACGATCCCTACTTCGACCGGGTGAGCGACCGCCTGATGTACAACTATACGCTGGAACGGGACCACCGGCTCCGGGGCGAGCGCTGGGACCTCTACGGCGAGATGCGGGTTCTCAATCAGAAACAGTTCTTCCACCCAGCACTGTCCTACGGCGACCACGAGTCCGAGGAGTACCTTTACGCCCGCCGCGTCGAGCGGCCGACAGTCGGCGAACTGAAGCGGCTGGTCGAACTCGGCCACGACCTGGCCGACAAACGGGTCACGCCGAACGAAGAGCACTACCGAACTGACTTCACGTTCGTCCTCGTCGCCGACGAGCTACCCGACGAGGTTCGGTCGTTCGTTGAGGGCCAGCGCGAGCGCACGCTACTGAAATACGGCTACTACGGTCACTACGAGGTCAATCTGGGCGTCGTCGTGCCGGACAAGCAGGAGGCTGTTGCTGGCGAAGCCGCTGACGTGGTCGAAGCGTTCGTCCTCTGGGAAGACGTGACCCAGTCCGAGGAAGGGATGCTGTCGCGACTCGCAAAGCGGTTCTGGAAATGACGCTCCCGACTCGGCGCGGCTTCGTCGTCGGCTGTGTGGCGACGCTGGCCGGCTGTAGCGTCCTGCCGGAGGAGCGCGAGGCTATCGAAGCCAGCGCGGCCGCGCCGGCAGTGCTCCCCGAGTCCAGCGGCTACTCACTCGTTGCCGAGGATAGCCGCACCATCGAGACGACGGTGACCGTCGATTTCTCCGGGGACGTGGAGCTAACGTCGCGGCAAGACGTGATTGCGACGGTTTTCCAGCGCGTGTACGAGTCAGCAACCGGAGGTCGGTTTGGCCTCCTGACCGCCCCGGCCGTGCGAGTCGTCGACCAGCCCGAGGTCGTCCGTGACCCGCTGACAGCGGTGGACAGCGCCCGGATCGTTTCGCTTGCGATGGGTACCGATGTGGACACCGTTTCGGAGTGGCGCGAACGCGGCGCAGAGACGCTTCTCGGGACCGAAACGACGCGGACGACAGCGACGGCAACGGTCGACGACAGCGAGCGGAAGCTCGCGCGGGTTCGCGTCCGTGCCGGCGAAGACGCGGTGACGGCGATAGCGACTGTCTCGGACGACGACGCGCCGCCGTTCGGCGTGGTCACACGGGACGTGTAACTGTCGCTATCGACGGTAAAAAACGAAAACGGAGTCGCGGTGTCAGTCGTCGCTCGGTTCGACGGCACCGCCGCCGTAGCTCTCGCGGACGGTGCTGATGTTGTCGTATCCCTTCTTGACCAGCGCCAGAGCGAGGCCGATGAGGGTCAGTGCCAGAAGCGTCTGGATAATCGTTGCGAACAGTTGCACACCGCTCGCACCGCCCACGATAATCGTCTGGTAGATGTTCTGGTAGAACGCGAGCCAGCCGAGGCCGAGCACGGTTATCGCCACCATGATCGCCATCGGAACTCCGGTGGAGTACAGCTGTTTGCTCTTGTCCCAGTTAGCCAGCCAGACCGTCCCGGTCAGTAGTGCGAGCGCGGCCAGTAGCTGGTTCGCGCCACCGAACAGCGCCCACAGGACGACCCACTGGCCGGAGACGACCATCACGTACGCGAGGCCACACTGGATAATCGGGTTCGTGTACCGGCCGCGGCCGAGTTCACCCAGCGTTGAACGGATGCCACCGCCCACATTGAGCCCGCTCGACGTCTGACCGGCCGGCAGGCCGACGATTTCTTCCATCATGTAGCGGCCGAGTCGGACAGCCGTGTCAGTAGACGTAAGCAGGAAGCTCACGAGGACGAGTGCCATGAACGGTGCGCCAAAGCTCTGTGGGAGGCCGAGGCTCGTCAGGATAATGCCACCACCGGTCGCGAAGTTCGGCAGCGCCGCGCCGATACCGCCCGCGGGGTCGGGGAAGCCGGCGACTGCGAGCGTCGACAGCGCGACGGCCGCGAGCAGGCCCTCGCCCAGCATCCCGCCGTAGCCGATGAGGCGGGCGTCGGTCTCCTTATCGAGTTGCTTCGCCGTCGTCCCGGAGGAGACCAGCGAGTGGAAACCGCTGATGGTTCCACAGGCGATAGTAATGAACAGCAGTGGGAACAGCGGGTACAGGCCCGCACCTTCGACACCCCAGAAGCCGTTGAACGCACCCAGCGAACTGTCGATGACCAGCGGCTGGCTCGACGAGCCGAGGATGGTTCCGACGATAATGGCGAGCAGCGCGCCGCCGACGCCGGTGTACAGCAAGAACGAGGAGAGGTAGTCACGCGGCTGGAGCAACACCCACACCGGGAGCGCGCTGGCGACGGCGGCGTAGGCCATGATGACCGGGATCCACGCCGCAGTGTTGCCGCCCAGTGCGCTCGCGCCAGGCACCCAGGAACCGCTCCCACCCAGCAACACGATGACGGACATCTCCGCGGTCCGTTCGGCCGTCGGCTCGAACAGGGCAATCGGGAACTGAATCCCGGCGAAGACGCCGGCGAAAACGCCTGCAACGAACAGGACTGTCCCCGGGATGAACGGGCCGTTGAGCTGGTAGAGGTACACGCCAAACGCCAGCGCGAGAGCAATGTAGACCATCGACGCCGTCACCACCTCGGGATAGGCGTTGAACACGATCCCGACCACCAGCGCAAACACTGCGACGACGAGGATAATCGTCAGGAACGCGAACCACAGGAGCATGTTCTTCCCGCCCTCGCCGACATACTCACCGACGATGTAGCCGATGGACTTCCCCTCGTGTCGGAGTGACCCCGACAGCGAGACGAAGTCGTGGACGCTGCCCATCAGCGGGTTGCCGATGGCGATCCACAGCAGTGCGGGAACCCATCCCCAGATGGCCCCCGCAGTAATCGGTCCGACAATTGGTGCCCCACCCGCGATACTGGAGTAGTGGTGACCCAGCAACACCGGTTTCTTCGACGGGACGTATTCCTGCCCGTCTTCGTACTTGTGTGCCGGTGTCTCGTTGTCGTTATCGAGTTCGAGGAACCGCGCGAGGTACTTCGAATACCCCAGATACCCCACGCTGAACGTCACCAGTACTGCCAGGACGATCCAGATTACCTGTGTCATGGATATGCATGAATGGTAACCAACATCAAGCTATTAATAGTTATTATATATTTCTTATACTTCTCAAGTCCGTCAGAACCCGCTCGGGCACACAGCTCCGGCTGTCAACGAAAAATCCAATATCCGATTACTTATCGGTTATGCGCGGCCCACACATGAGCGGCGGTCGGTGATTCAGACGAACGTGGGCACCTCGGCGTCGGTTTCGACATCGAGTTCAGCAGCGACATCATCGAGCAGGTTGCCTTTCACCTCCGCCGTACGGGTCGTGATTTCCGCGACTAACGGCGGGTCGAGCGTCTCACGGACCTCCTGTAGCCGCTCGTTCTCGGTGGCGACGCGGTCCTGGAGATACCGGGCCCCACGACCTGCCTCGTCGGGGTCCGGTTCGGGCGTGAGCTTGTTCGCGACGAGCCCCCGAACCGAGAGGTCACGCTCGCGCATCTCGGCGATGGCGCGCCGCGTCTCGTTGACCGAGAGCTGGTCGGGGTTGAGCACGAGGAAGAAGGCGGCGTCGGCCTGAAGCGCGCCGCCGGCGAACTCGAAGAACTCCTTACGGTCCTGCAGGCGGGCGAGTACCGGGTCGCCGTCCATCACGCGCCGTGGCTCGTTGTTGCCGATGGCGGCCTTCTCGAAGAGGTCGATGCTCTTCTCGCGTTTGTGCATCAGTCGGTCGATCCACCCTTCAAGGAACTCCGGCAGACCGAGCAAGCGGAGCGTGCTGCCGGTCGGCGAGGTGTCGAAGACCACCCGGTCGTACGGGTCGGCGTTGCGCATCACGTCGACGAAGCGGTCGAACAGCGCCGACTCGTAGGCCCCTGGCGTCTGGTGGGCCATCTCTAGCTGCTGGTTGATTTCGTTGACCATCGCCGCCGACACCTGCTCGGAGAGGTCGTTTCGGATGCCGTCGAGGTGGCGCTGCGTCTCGGTTTCGGGGTCGATCTCCATCGCGTCGAGGCCATCAATACCCTCGACGGATTCCGGGTCGTCGCTGAACTGCTGATCGAACACATCCGAGACGGAGTGGGCCGGATCCGTCGAGACGACGAGCGTATCAAGGCCGACTCGCGCGGATTTCACTCCGTAGGCACAGGAGACGGTTGTCTTGCCGACCCCGCCCTTGCCGCCGAAGAAGACGAACGGCTCCATCAGAAGTGGTACTGCTGGCCTTTGCGTTCGATGTACGAGCCCCGGTCCCACAGCCGCCGCTCCCAGGCCTCGAAGGTGTCTTCGAGGTACGGCAGCAGTTCGGCGGTGTAGTACGACACCGGCGACGGGATGCCGAAGGCATCGGGGAAACAGGCCAGCATGAACGCGTCTTCGGTGTCCTCGGCCTCCTTCTCGATTTTCTCATAGGCCGGGTGCGTTATCATGCCGTGGTACAGTCCACGGGCCCACTCCCGTAGCGTCCGGCGAAAGCGCTCGATTCGGTCGGCCAGTTCCATCGTGGGTCGTGTGTGCGAGAGGCACGGAGTAAAAGCTGTCGCAGTTCCCCGTCGACAGTGCCCACGCGCTGTAGCGCGACAGCGGTCGTGTTTGACCACCGGAAACAAGGCGCGATTTGAAGGGAGCCTGCCCACAACGGGAGGTATGCGCGACACCATTCCCGTCACGATTCTCTCCGGCAGCCTCGGGGCCGGGAAGACGACGCTACTGAACCATCTGCTGACTGAGGCCGGTGACCGCGACATCGCCGTCCTCGTCAACGACATGGGAACCGTCAACGTCGACGCGGAACTCATCGCCGAGGGGTCCGAACTCGATGTGGACGACGGGGTCGCGGAGCTATCCAACGGCTGTATCTGCTGTGAGCTACAGGACGACCTCGAAACGGCAGTCGTCCGGTTGGCGAACGACCGCGACTTCGACGCGCTCGTCGTCGAGTCCTCCGGCATCTCTGAGCCGGCGCCCGTCGCGCGGCTGTTCACTACTGAGTCGCGCGTGGCCGCGCTGTATCGGGTCGACACGCTCGTGACGGTGCTGGATACGCGATTGTTTCTCGATTCCTTCGCCGGCGAGACGCCCGAGCGCCGGGGGGTCGTGGAAGCGAACGCCGGTGGAGACAGCGACGACACAGCGACCGACGACGCCGACCGCCCGCTCTCGGACCTGATGGTCGAACAGGTCGAGCTGTCGAACCTTGTCGTGATGAACAAGACGGACCTCTGTACGGACGGGGAGCTGGACGAAGCCGAGGAGCTGGTGCGGGCGCTCCAGCCCGACGCCGAGACTGTCCGAACAACCTTCTCACAGGTGGACCCCGACCGGCTGTTCGACCGCGGCCTGTTCGACCAGACCGAAATCAACGACTTGCCGGGCTGGAAGCGAGCCCTGGCCGAAGCCAAACACGGCGGCGACAACCACAGCCACGAAACGGATTCCCATGAGGGCGACAGCGGTCACGAGCACGACGGCCACCATCATCCCGAGGAGGTGTACGGCGTCACCTCCTTCACGTACCGCCGCCGTCGGCCGTTCCACCCCGACCGACTCGCCGACGTGCTGCAGGACCTGCCGCCAGGTGTCGTCCGCTCGAAGGGGACCGTCTGGCTGGCAGGCACTGAGGTACGGGTGGTCATCGGCCAGGCCGGTCCTTCGATACGGGCGGAAGCGCAGGGGCCCTGGATTGCGAGTCTCCCTGAAATTGAGCAGGATATGTACCGCTCGAACCGGCCGGAACTTGACTGGCACGACGAGCACGGCGACCGTCGAACGGAACTGGTGTTCATCGGAACTAACTACGACGAAAACACTCTTCGGACAGCGCTGGACGACGCGCTGGTGACAGATGAAGAATGGACCGAGAACGAGGCGCTCACGGGTCCGTTCCCAGCGGAACAGGGCGAGGAGACGGTGATACGGAGCCCCTAACAGGCGCAGTCACGACCAGCCGCGCGCTCGAAGCGCATCTCCTCGCCACAGTCCGGACAGACCGGCTCGCCCTCCAGTTCGACATCTCTGATGCGAACGCCACAGTCGTCACACCAGTACGCCCCTTTCGAACCATCGTCGGGGCGGGACTTCGTCTCCGGTTGTGAGGTGAGTGCCTCCTTGACGCTGTCGAGGATGCTCATGGTTGTATGTGTAGATTAGAGCTACTAAACGTACCGTGGTTGTGCGCAGTCGTCTCACGGGCATCAATAAACCGGCCGGACGGGAGCGGCATCGCCGATTCAGCCCCCGGGCACATCCGCCGCCAGTTCCTCGATAGCTCGCTCTATTTCGTTGCCACGCTTCCAGGCGGCAATGCGGTCAGCGAAGGGGAGTGGCAGGTTCAGCGAGACGGTCGACCGCATCGTGACCCGAGAGCCGTTCTCCTCCGGTACGACAGTAATCCGGGTCTCCAGATGGTCGAACGGACCGACCTCGCCCTCAGCGGTGTACCGGAGTCCGTCGTCCCGCGACTCGAAGCGCAGCGGCACTGACATCCCCGGGCCAGCGGCGGTGACGAGCGTTCCAGTCTCTGTTTCCTCGACAGCCGTCACCGTGAACGTCCCCTCCGCTGCGACGACTGCTTCCGGCGAGAGCGTGCGGTGGACAGCCGGCGGCCGTGCCATCACGAACCGAGAGCGTTCGACCTCGCGCATACCAGTCCACATGCGTACCGGGGTGGTAAATCACAGGGCCAGCGGAGCCGAGACGCCGACCAGCAACACAGCGAAGCCGACGCCGATGTAGATGAGGCGCTGAAAGCGAAGCTCCGGGGCGATTTGTACCGAGGGCGGCGGCGCAGTCCAGACCAGTCGGTGATACGAAACGGCGGCGACAGCGACGGTCCCGGCTGTCGAAACGGTCAGACCGGCCCACACCGGAAGCCCATAGGCGAGGCCGTACAGCGGGCCGACGGAGAACAGCAACATCACCGCCGTCGCGGTGCAGACGAGAAACGGGACCGGGTCAACCGGATCCCCATGGCGATTTGGAATCTTCATATGTTGTGTTAGGCTCCGAATGTGTTTAGTTGCGCGACTTGGCCGCGCCCGGCTAGAGTTAGCGGAGCGAACGCACCGGGGACTGCCAAAGAGCTAAGGGGAGTCCCGTTCGTGTTCGTGGGCATGAGCGACGCGAACGGGTTTGAGGAGGGGGCGAGCGGGTCACAGGGTGACCCACGGGTACTTATCGCGATGAACATTGTGCTCTCGACGGTGTTTTCGGCCACTCTCGTCTGGGGCCTGAGCGTCATCGGCGCGGCGGAACTCACGGCGATAAACGTTGCGACCGGCGCGATACTGCTGTTTGCGCTGACCTACGCCATCACCCTCCAATAGCGGTCCGACGTTACGCCCCAGTAGCGTTCTGCGGTACGACTGTGACCCCCGACTTACTCGGGGTCGTAGGGATGGACATCATCCACCGCGGGTGCACCGACGACGAGCGTCCGCACTGGTTCGGTCGCCGACTCGGGGTTGTGCGCCCGCTGGGGGCTGTCCGGTTCGACGACGAACGCCTCGTCTTCCTCGACTTCGTAGGTTCCGTCCGGCGTCTCAACAGCCAGCGTCCCAGAGAGGACGTAGAACAGTTCTTCCTGATTGTCGTGATAGTGGTACGCGAGCGGAATGTCCTCGCCGGGGGAGACCTCGTAAAGGTTTACGGCCGCATTTTCGAGGCCAGCTGCATCACTTATCGACCGCTGGACACTGGGTCGGTCCGGTGTCGGTTCGATGTCGTCGACCGCGAGGTGATGATAACCCATGTCATCCCTGTCGGCGGCGACCGACCTAAAACAACTGCTCCCGCAGGTGCTCAGTCCGAGGCTTCTTCGGCGTCGACCGGCTCCGTCTCATCGGTTTCGAGGCGGACGACGCGAGCTTTCATGATGCGCGTGTTCTCGACCTGTTCGACGCGGATTTCGACGCCGTCGTAGGTGATGGTCTCGCCCTCCTCGACCAGTCGGCCCGCCCGGTTGAATATGAAGCCGGCGATGGTTTCGAACTCCTCGCCTTCGGGCAGATCCAGGTCCAGCGCTTCGTTGACCTCCTCGATGTTGACCTCGCCTTTGACCGTGACCGTGTCGTCGTCGACGTACTCGATGGGCTCTTCCTCTTCGCCTTCGAGTATCTCGCCGACGATCTCCTCTGTCAGGTCCTCCATCGTCACCAGCCCCTCGGTGGTCCCGAACTCGTCGATGACGATGACCATGTGGAGGCGCTCGGCCCGCATCTCGGTCAGGAGGTCGTCGACGTTCTTTGACTCGGGGACGTGTAGAGTTGGCTCGATGAGGTCCTCAAGCTCCATATCGCGGGCCAGCGCCTCGCCGTAGTTGAGGTCCCGAACGAGGTCGCGGATGTGGATGACGCCGATAACGTTGTCCAGACTTCCTTCATAAACGGGGATGCGGGCGTGGCCGCTCTGGATACACGTCTCAAGGGCCTCCTCGACGGATGACTCCTTGGCGACGGCGGTCATGTCCAGCCGCGGCGTCATCACTTCCTTGGCGATGGTGTCGTTGAACCGGAGTGTGCGCTGAAGCATCTCCCGTTCGTCCTCGTCAAGGACGCCCTCGCGCTCACCTGTCTCGATAATGTCCTGGATCTCTTCGCGGGTGACATAGGAGGTCTCGATGGCGGAACGGCCGCCGGTGATCTTGTTGACGACGCGAGTGAGGTAATCAAACAGCAGAATAAGCGGGAGCAACACCCTCTCGGCGGCCTTGAGCGGCTTGGAAATGCGCAGCGCCCACGACTCGGTGTTCTCCACCGCGTAGCTCTTTGGCGCGCTCTCACCGAACAGGAGCACGATGGCGGTGACCCCGAACGTCGCGATGGCGACAGCCAGCCCCTGGCTCTCAACATACATCGCAAGGAGTCCAGTAGCGATGGACGACATCGCGATGTTGACGAGGTTGTTGCCGACGAGAATCGTCACAAGCAGACGGTGGGGGTCTGATTTGAGTTGTTTGAGCGTCTTCGAACCCGGAACGGCGTCCTCGACGAGCGCTTCCGTCCGGTGTGCAGGCAGCGAGAACATCGCAATTTCTGAGGACGAGAAGAACGCTGAGAGGACAACCAGTGCGACGAGCGTGACAATACCAGCGACGAGCACCGCATCTTTTGGTATTGGGACGCCGACGATTTCGACGCCCTGCAGCATCGCTGTAGACAGCTCAAACGGCGCAGGTGGATCCAGGGCCATCAACGGTCGAAATTGTAATGGGCGGGGATTAAGGCTTGTCATGGAGGGGTTGCCAGCGAAGCCCTTACACGGCTTTCACGCGTATCGCCGTATAGAGTATGAGCGAGTCCGACATCACGCTGTACCGGTTGCAGGCGTGTCCCTTCTGCGAGCGCGTCGTTCGGAAGCTGAACGAGTACGGTCTCGATTACCAGTCACGGTTCGTCGAGCCGATGCACGCCGACCGCGACGTGGTCAAGCGACTGTCCGGCAAGCGAACCGTCCCGGCCATCGTCGACGAGAACACCGGCGTCACGATGTCCGAGAGCGCGAACATCGTCGCGTATCTGGAGCGGACATACGGCGAAGGCGAGGAGACCGCTGGGGGTGTAGCCTGATGGACCTCGACTTCGATATCGTCGATCTCGATCCGGTCGATCACCCCGAAGAAGGCGACACTGCGCCGGATTTCACACGCCCGCTCGTCAACGACGAGTTCTGGGAAGACGAATCGCTCGCGTCGGTGTGTGCCGACAGTGACCGGGTCGTGCTCGTGTTCCACGCGATGGATGGGGCGTTCCCGGCGACGTACATCTGGAACGAGATCCGCGACCGCGCGTGGCACGAGCAGGCCACCGTCATTGGCGTCTCTATCTCAACGCCGTACGAGCACAAGCAGTTGCTCGAAGAGCGAGAGATCGAGGGAGACTACCGGCTGTTCTCGGACCCGGCTAACGGCGTCGCAGAAAAGTATAACATCGACATGGCCCTCGACGGAATGACTGGAATCGAGGAACCACGCCCGTCGGTGTTCGTCCTTGATAGCGACCGGACCATCGAGTACGCGTGGGTGGCCCAGGAATGGCCCGACTTCCCGGACTACGACGACGTCGAGGCCCAGCTCTAACGATGGCGACAGTTGACGACGCCGCGGTAGTGGTTCGCGACGGAGAGCTGGTCGTGTATCCGACGGAGACAGTGTACGGTCTCGGCGCGGACGCGCTCGACGCTGCTGCCGTCGAACGGGTGTTCGACGCGAAGGGCCGCGAGCGTGACAAGCCAGTGTCGATGGCCGTCCCCGACATCGAGTCCGCACGCGAGTATACGCGGCTGAGCGAGCGTGAGCGGGCGTTCATGCGGGAATTTCTCCCCGGTCCGGTCACTGTCGTCGTGGAGCGCCGCGACGTAGTCCCGGACGTGCTGGTCGCTGGCCGTGACCGTGTCGGTGTCCGCATCCCCGACCACGACCTCGCGCTCGAACTGCTCGCCGAGACCGGGCCGCTCACGGCCACGAGCGCTAACATCTCCGGGAACCCGAGCGCCCGTTCCGTCGACGACCTCGACGCTATCCGTGAGCGTGCTGCCGTCGTCCTTGACGCCGGTGAGACCGACGGTGGGACCGGGTCGACGGTCGTGAACGTCGACAGCGAGACGATTCATCGCCGCGGCGCACGCGCCGACGCCGTCGAGTCGTGGCTCGAAGACCGGGACTGACACCCGGCGCTGTCCGGGTGGCTGTCCGCCTTAGCGTAGCATTGACCGTAGCGACCGCGTTTTCACCCCGCAGTCGTCGCTGAACTCACAGGGCTTGCACTTGGCGTCGTTTCGCACCCGCCCCGGCGGCCCGTCGATGCTGTCGGCGGTTCTGACCGCGCGACGGTAGGTCCCTGCTCGCCGCGCGTTCACCTCGATTCGCCGGATGTCGCCGTAGGCCGGGTACTCGGCGTAGGCGATGTCGACGTCACGCTCGCGCTCCCAGGAGAGTGCCTTCGCGGCGGCGACCAGCCGCACGGTCTGGGGCTCCCAGACACCGTTCTCTGGCGGCCGACCGGCGAACACGAGCGACGGCGCGGGGCCGTCCTGCCCGGCGACGATCTTGTGTGCGATCCCGCGGGCGTCCTTGCCTTCGAGATACGCGTCGGTCCCAGCAGGGGCGACCAGCGCGTCCCAGTCAGCCAGCCGCTCTCGAAGCCCTCTGAGTCGATCACGGTACTCGTCCGGCCCCACTTCGATGGGGGCTGCCAGCAGGGCGGCGTCGTCGGTCAGCAGCCGCTCGTACTCCCGTGCGAGTCGGCGAACCGACTCGATTTCGTCGGGAATCTCGCTTGCGCCATCGCGGCGGCGATAATAGAGCTTCCGCGGACAGTAGGCGGCCGTTTCCAGTTCCCTGAACGTGTGGGTTGACATGGGCCGCCATGGTCGTGTTCTCCCACAAGAAGGTTCGGCGCACCGCCGGCTGTTGAAACAACTGTGCAGTTAGCTACCTTTACCGCGACTGGAAACAACTACAAAAGGTATCCGAGAGTTACATTGACACGTCAGCGCCGGAGTCAAGCGAATCAATGTCTTCAGTGGCCTCGTCAAGGCCGTCATCGCGGAGACCGGCGGCGTGCTGTGTCGACAGGCCAGCGTCGGTGAGTACATCTTCGAACTGGCTCTGGAATCGGTGGGAAACGCGACGAGCGGCGTCCTGTGCGGCGACGACACGCCGGTAGTGGGCGGCCCGGGACTCGCCGATATTGAACTCGGCTGCGAGTTCGGCGACGGACGGGTCGTTGTCGGCGACGCGACGGCGGAACTCGGCGAGGTCAAACGGTGCCTCTGTGTCCGCATCGCGGAGGAGGTGCAGGTCGAGTCGGCCCTCGACCACGTCAGGCTCGTCCATGCCGATCTCGGCCGCGATAGCTCCGTCGTCGCTCCCCTCGTAGAACAGTCGGACCACTGTCACCAGGGCCTCGTCAGTGAGTTCGGTTTGGAACTCATATCGCTCGCGCATCCGCGCGATGACATCACCGAGTCGATCCGCGACACCGGCCTCGTCGGTATCGGCCAGGGACCCTCTCGACGCCTCCTGAGACTCCGTCACAGCTTCCTCGCCGGAGACGTCCATGAAGATGTCACGGAGTTCTTCGGTCTTCTCGTCCATCGAACATGAAACTACTTCTCAGAAGGCATATATCTGTCGGATGGACAACGTAACGCAGCGGAAACTTTCAACGATTTCCTAATTCTCGCAAGACTGCACCGGGGCGTGGCAAGATTTAAGCGGACACAAAGCACGTGTTAGCGTATGTCATCTATACTCCAGACGACCACGCGCCCGACGTTCTGGCGTATCGGCGGCGTGGGAAAGGCGCTGTTCTACTATCTGGCAGCGCTCGCCGTCATCGTCTTTCTGTACGGTGTGTACAACCGCGTCACCCGCTATGCCAAGGGCAGCGAGGACCCCTTCGAGCGACTGGACGACCTGCCCCAGCGGACGGTTGCGGCGGCGCAGTTAGCGCTGTCAAACCGGAAGCAGTTGGACCGCGACACCGTCGCTGGCGTGATGCACGCGTTCGTCGTCTGGGGGTTTCTGACGCTGCTCATCGGAACGACGATTCTGGGTATCGATATCGACCTCTATCGGCCGCTGACCGGTGAATCATTCTTCGTCGGCCAGTTCTACCTCTCCTATTCGTTTGTCATGGACGCGATGGGGCTGTTGTTCGTCGTCGGCGTCGGCGTCGCGCTGTGGCGACGCTACGGCCGCAAGCTGGACCGCCTCCACGACCGCCACACCTCCCGTGAGGATGACCTGTTTCTCGGCTCGTTGTTCGTGCTGGGTGTCGGCGGCTACCTCACGGAAGGCATTCGAATTCTCGGCACGTCGACGGTCCGGGACGTTTCTTTCGAGACGGTGAGCTTCGTCGGCTGGTCAGTCAAAGAAGTACTTGTCATGGCCGGGATGACACCGGAGATGGCAGCGGGCGCGTACCCATTTGTCTGGTGGAGCCACTCGCTCGTCGCGCTGTGGTTCGTCGCCTGGATCCCCTACGCGAAGCCGTTCCACATGCTCTCGTCGTTTGCCAACCTCGTCGCCCGCGACGAGAAAGCAGGCGTGCGACTGCCCGGCGTGCCAAGCGATGCAAGTCCCGATGAGATCGGCCCCAGCGACATCGACGACTTCTCCTGGAAACAGTTGCTCGACCACGACGCCTGCACCAAGTGTGGCCGGTGTTCGTCCGTCTGTCCGGCAAAAGCCTCCGGGCGGCCGCTGGACCCGCGAAACGTCATTCTGGACCTGAAACGCTACCGCGAAGAACGCGACGCCGGCGGCGAGGACGTGCCTATCGTCGCCGACGGCGGCACCTCGGTCATCGACGCCCATACGATGGAGTCCTGCATGTCCTGTATGGCCTGTATGGACGCCTGCCCGGTCGACATCGAACACGTCACGCAGTTCACCGAGATGAACCGCCGGCTCACCGAGGCTGGCGAGATGGATGAACACGTTCAGGACGCGATGATGAACGTGTTCCAGCACGGCAACACCTTCGGCGACCCCGAGCGTGCCCGGCCGGACTGGGCCGACGACCTCGATTTCGAGGTGCCGGACGCCCGCGACGAGGCGGTCGAATACCTCTGGTACGTCGGCGACTACCCCAGCTACGACGAGCGCAATCAGAAGATAGCGCGCGCGCTGGCTCGCGTCTTCGAGGCCGCCGGTGTCGATTACGGCATCCTCTACGAGGCCGAGCAGACCGACGGTAACGACGTGCGCCGCGTCGGCGAGGAGGGCCTCTACGAGATGCTCGTCGAGGACAACGCCGAGGCGATTCTGGACTGTGAGTTCGGGTCCATCGTCACGACGGACCCCCACGCCTACAACACGTTCATGAACGAGTACCCCGAGTTCGAGGCCTGCGAATGGGGCGAAGACGACGTGTTCCACTACACGCAGGTCGTCGCCGATCTCGCAAGTGGCGGCGCGCTCGGCCTCTCCGGGACCGAACTTGACTACACGGTCACGTACCACGACCCGTGCCACCTCGGGCGGTACAACGGCGAATTCGAAGCCCCGCGGGACCTCATCCGCGCGACCGGGGCCGACCTCCACGAGATGCCGCGCAACAGGGACGACTCCTTCTGCTGTGGCGGTGGCGGTGGCGGCCTCTGGATGGACCTCGAAGAGGAGACGAAACCCAGCGAGGAACGCCTCCGCGAGGCCCTCGAAGACACCGAGGCAGGCGCGGCGGTCGAGAAGTTCGTCGTCGCCTGCCCGATGTGCATGACGATGTACGAGGATGGGCGCAAGACCGGTGGGTACGAGGACGACCTCGAAATCGTCGGCGTGACCGAGTTGCTTGCTGAAGCGGTCGGCGAAGAGAGAGTCTGATCGCCCGGATATAAATTTCCAAGTAGCTGAAACGAAAAGGACGGCTATGGCCCTCCTTCTAGTGGCAGGATTACCCGGCGCAACGGAACTCATCGTCATGGTGATGGTACTAGCGGTGTACATCGGACTGCCAGCCGCCGGCATGATACTCATCTATAACTTTCTCGACGGCAAACGCGGCTACGAGAAACGCATTTCCGAACTCGAACGCCAGGTCGAGACACTCGAATCCGAGCTATCCGATGAGTAACGACCGACTCGGTAGCTTCTGTTTGTTGACTTCCTGTCGCAGATGTGAACGCCCCATGATCGCTGTCGGCGTGACCGAACTGCTGACGTAAGCGGCCAACAGGGCCCGGCTCACAGCCGTTCGCAGACCTGTTTTCCGCTCACCACCTCCGGGATTATCACCTCGTCCGCCCCGACGCGGCGGGCCACGGTCTCGTCCTGCTGATCGCCGGCTCGAACGATAAGCCGGACCGTGGGCGCGAGCTGGCTCGCCAGCACCGCTATCTGGATGTTTGCGTTCGTGTCGTCGATTGCGCCGATGACCGTATCGGCTCGCTTGACACCTGCATCTGTCAGCGCGTCCTCACGGCTCGCGTCGGCCTCCAGCGCGAGATGCCCGTCGTCAAGTGCCCGTTCGTACTGTTCCGGCTGCTGTTCGATAACGACTACTCGGGAGTCTGTGTCGCCTATCTGCTCCGCGACGGTCTGTCCGAACGTCCCGTAGCCACAGACGACGACGTGGTCGTCTAGGTCCTCGATTTGCTGTGCGATGTGCATGCGTGTGAGTTCCGTCTGAATCTGGCCACCGAAGGCCGCCGACAGCGCTGTCTCACCAGTCCACAGACCGGCGACGACGAGACCGGTCAGCACTACGATGGCGTAGCCTTTGACCAGCCTCGCAGGCCCGTCGTGGCTCTGAAAGTGGAGTTCGATGCTCGTGGGGTCGAGCAGCCAGAACAGCGCGTTGACGACGCCGACGCCGCCGAACGTGACAAAACCGGCCACGCCAGCGACGACCAGCCCGACGAACGCGAGAACCGGTTTCAAGAGTTGCCGGAGCAACGACCGGTCCGTGTCTGCACTGCTGTCACTGCGTTCCATTGCTGTAGCTGTCTACCGAAAGTCGCGGCACAGCGCCGCCGAAAGCGACGCTGACGTGGTTCGCCGCCGAGCTCAGTCTGTCGACGTCTCGGCGGGGGATGTCTGTGGCTCCTCGACGGACGCTACGTCGCCGCGGTCTGTGTCCGGCACACGGCTTCGGTTCGGGTAGACCCGCTTGACACAGTCAGTGCAATTGGTGACAAGTACCATGCTTTTCATTTGCCGGACCGAGTATATGTATGTTGTCGGAATATGGCTAAACGAGATATAATGTCATTATACACCACTGCCAGACAGTCGGCACAGAGCAGGCTGGCACTATTGGGGCCGATGTCCACGTGCGCGTTCCAGCCAAACCCTTAACGCCGCCAGACTCTCACAGCGAGATAATGGAGGTCGCACTGCTCACTGTCGGTGACGAACTGCTCGCTGGCGACACGGAGAACACGAACGCGTCGTGGCTGGGCCGCCAGCTCACGGCCGCGGGAGCCACCGTCACCCGCGTCCTGACTATTCCTGACGACGAAGCGGTCATCGCCGACGCCGTGGCGCGGTATCACGACGCCTTCGACGCGGTCATCGTCACCGGTGGCATCGGCGGGACGCCCGACGACATCACGAAGGCCGCCGTAGCGCGGGCGTTCGACCGCGACCTCGTCGTTCCCGACGACGTGCGGGCACATCTCGAAGCGAAGGCTGAGCGCTTTGCCGACGACAACCCCGAGATGGTGGACCGGTACGACATGGATCTTGACCTCGACGCGTGGGCCTCGGTTCCCGAGGGTGGGCAGGCATTGCTGACGGACGAGAGCTTCGCCGCCGGCTGTGTTATCGACCGTGTATACGTCCTGCCGGGCATCCCTGAAGAACTGAAAGCGATGTACGAGACCATCGCCGACGAGTTCGACGGCGACCGGACGACAGAGACGATTCACACGCCTGCACCCGAGGGCGCATTGGTCACCCACATCACGGCGGCCCGCGAGCAGTTCGAGGTGGCTGTCGGGAGCTATCCGCGCAAGGACGACACGCCGGGACGGGTGAAGATTACCGGCGACGACCCGGCGACCGTCGCCGACGCGGCGGCCTGGCTCCGCAAGCACATCGAGACGGAGTAGGTCGGTAAGCGGTGGGTTCATGCCGGCCACGGACTGAAATGGCGGTATGAACCTGACACAGCGCCCCCGCCGCCTGCGAACCGACGGCGTACGACCGCTGGTGCGTGAAACGGAGGTCACAGCGTCGGACCTCATCGCCCCGGTGTTCGTCGACGCGACGACCGACGAGCGCGTCCCCATCGAGACGATGCCGGGCCACGAGCGCGTCCCCGTTGCGGACGCCGTGGATCGCGTCAAAGAAGTTCTCGAAACCGGCGTCGAAGCAGTGATGCTGTTCGGCGTCCCGGAGTCAAAAGACGAACGCGGGAGCCGTGCCTGGGCTGAGGACGGCGTCGTGCAAGAGGCGACCCGCCAGATTACCAGCGAAACCGACGCTTACGTCATCACGGACGTGTGCCTCTGTGAGTACACCGACCATGGCCACTGTGGCGTCCTCGAAGACGACGCGGCCGAGGACCCCCGGCTGACGGTGCGCAACGACGAGACGCTCGACCTGCTGGGGAAAATCGCCGCGAGCCACGCCGCGGCCGGAGCCGACATGGTCGCGCCGTCGGGGATGATCGACGGCATGGTCGGCGCGATCCGGGAGGCACTGGACGCACAGGGCGATACCGACGTGCCCATCATGAGCTACGCCGCCAAGTACGAGTCGGCCTTCTACGGCCCGTTCCGGGACGCCGCCGACGGTGCGCCGGCCTTCGGCGACCGGCGGCACTACCAGATGGACCCCGCAAACGCACGCGAGGCCCGCCGCGAGGTCGACCTCGACGTCGAACAGGGCGCAGACGTGCTGATGGTCAAGCCCGCTCTGCCGTATCTGGATATCGTCAAGGAGGTCCGGGAGTCCTACGACCACCCCGTTGCCGCCTATAACGTCTCCGGCGAGTACGCGATGTTACACGCCGCCGCCGAGAAGGGCTGGCTCGACCTCGAAGCGGTCGCCTACGAGTCGCTGCTGTCCATCAAGCGGGCCGGTGCAGACCTGATTCTGACTTACTTCGCAGAGGACCTCGCGGACGAACTCTGAGCGGGACCAGTCCATGGGTGTACCCGTTCGAACCGCGCCCGTGGAGCGTTCCAGCGAGCGACAGGTCCCTAACCTATTCATGTGCCAGGGGCGGAGTGGCCGTATGCAGCGACAGTCCCTCCTCGTGGCGGTTGTCGCCGCGATTGCGCTGCTGTCGTTCAGCGTCGGGGCCGCGAGCCTGGACGCTGCTACCAGGTCCGATCAAGCGGAGATGACCCGGGACGACAGCGAGATTGACAACCCAGACGGACAGGGCCTCAGCGACCCGCCAGGAAGCATCGATCCGCCCGAAAGCGAGAACGGCGCTCGGGCGCTGCTGCCGAGTGTCCCCGCCCCGGCGGTCGGTGCGCTCGCCGTCGGCCTTGCGGTCGGGCTCGCGGTCCTGTGGCGACTGGCCGGCCAGAGTCGGACAATCGACGAGGCGGGCGGCGAGACGACGGCCGTCGCAACGGCGGAATCCGCGAGGAGTCCGTCGCATAACGCTGCTGAGATCGATATCCCGCTCACAAACGACGTGTACCGCGCGTGGGCTGCCCTCGAAAACGCAGTGGCCCCAGAAGGCAGTTCCTCGACGCCACAGGACATCGAGGCGGACGCGACAGCTGCCGGTGCCGACCCCGACGCCGTGGCCTCGCTACGGTCGGTGTTCGAGCGAGTCCGTTACGGCCGAGACCAGCCGGACGCAGATCTGGAATCGCAGGCCCGCAAGGCGCTGGAACAAGCGACCGACGATACGGACGACATCGTGACGAATCCTGACGATATCGAAGACGAATCGGGAACGGAGGCCGAGACGTGACGCTGCGCCGGGTTCCGCTAGCGCTCGGCCTCGTCGCGACAGCCGTCGGCGTCGGCCTCGCCGCTCTCGGCGCGCCACTGTTGCCCGCCGGCGCTGTCTCGGACCTCCCAATCCTCGCCGCCGCCGTTTTCGCTGGCGGTGTCGCGCTGCTGGCGCTCCTCGTCCGCTCCCTCGACAGCGACCGCGGGATGGCGCTCCCGGACACTGACAGCCAGTACGTCACGGTCCCCGGCGACGAAATTGACGAAGCGCTTGATGCTGGGGCCGGACAAGAAGCCATCCGGCAGCGCGTCGAGGGAGTCGCAGTCACCGTCCTCCAGCGTGACGGCTTCTCGCCCGAGGAGGCAAAGTCGGCGCTGCGCTCGGGCGCGTGGACGGACAGGGAGCCGGCTCAGGAACTGTTCGACGGCACGCCGATATCGTTCCGGGCGCGGCTGTCCGGGTGGCTCTCGGGTACCCCTCCGTTCCAACGGCGTGTCGCCCACGCAACGGCCGAACTCCGACGGCGCGACGAGGAGCGATGAGCGAGGTCCACCGAACCGGCCGCTGGTTCGGGCTGGCCGGGGCCGCGCTAGTCGCCGTCGGGGTCGGACTCGTGGGGCAGGTCCCAGCGCTCGTGTTGCTGGGTGGGCTCGGTGTCACGCTGAGCGCGTACGACCGGGTCGCCGTCCCACCGGCGGCGAACGTGACGATACAGCGGTCGATCACACCGACCGAGCCGGCGCTAGGTGAGCGGGTGACCGTCGCGCTCACCGTCCGAAATGACGGATCGCAGACGATTCCGGACCTCCGGCTCGCCGACGGCGTCCCGGATTCCGTCCGCGTCGTCGAGGGGTCGGCGTCGCTGGGGACGGCGCTGCGCCCCGGCGCGTCGACGACAATTACCTACGAGATCACCGGTGGAACAGACCGGTGCGTGTTCGACCCGGCGACAGTCGTCGTCAGGGACGTGGTCGGCGTCGTCGCCCGACGAACGTCCGTCACGGCCGAACCCGACACCGTCACCTGGGAGCAGCCGGCCAGTTCAGCCCTGTTGCCGCTGGTCCCGGCGGTTGCCCGCCGGCCCGGGACGGTTCCCGTCGACGAGGGCGGCGAGGGAGTCTCCTTCTATGCAGTCAGGGAGCACCGCTCGAACGACCCGCTCTCGCGCGTCGACTGGAACCAGTACGCCCGCACCGGCGACCTGCGGACCGTCGAGTTTCGCCGCGAACAGTCGGCGACGGTCGTCGTGGTCGTCGACGCCCGATCAGCCGCCGCGCTGGCCCCGCGACCGGATGCCGAGACGGCAATCGAGCGGTCCACAATGGCCGCCGTCGCGCTCGTCGAGGGGCTCCCGGAGGACGGCCACGAGGTCGGCGTCGCGGCGTACTCGCCACATGACGCGTGGCTCGCACCGGGTACGAGCGCCGCACACCAGCAACAGGCCCGGGACCTGCTCAGGACCGACCGCGCGTTCGCCGCAACGTCAGTCACCCGAACACCGGATACGACGAAACTCATCGCACAGTTGCCGACAGCGGCGAACGTTGTCTTCCTCGGCCCGCTGTGTGACGACGACAGCGAGGCGCTGGTCCAGCGACTCGCCGCCACCGGCCATCCAGTGACGGTCCTGAGCCCCGACCCGACCGCGACAGATACGGCAGGCCACCGGCTGGCGCGGCTCGAACGCCGCGAACGCCTCCGTCGGTTGCGAGCCGCTGGCATCGCCGTCCACGACTGGCCCGCGGCGGAGCCGCTGGAACGAGTCACCGAACGGGTCCAGCGGGGTGGCCAATGATTGCGCGAACTGGAGCCGTCTGCGGCGGTGCGGCGCTGGCGGCGGGCGTTGTGACGCTGTTCGTCGCCGGTATCAGCGCCGTCTCGACTGCCGCCGCCCTCGTCGGCGTCGTGCTGCTCGCTGGCGGCCAACTGATTCAGTCCGGCCGGCTGGTCGACCTCGCCAGCGCGTCGCTGTTTCTGGCGCTACTGGTAGCCGCGCTTCAGGGGGCAACGACAACGACAGTGCTGGTCGCCGGCGGCGCAACGGTGCTGGCCTGGACGTTTGCCCATGCAGCTATCGACCTGTACGCGGACCTCGGAACAGCACCCGGGACGCCCGTCGAACTCACCCACGTCGCGGGGACGACGGGGCTAGTCGGGGGGAGCGTTGTGGTGACGACGCTGCTCTTCCAGATTGACGTGCCGCCGCTGTCGCCGCTGGCGCTGGCAAGCGTCGTGCTGGGCGCAATCGCACTCACCGCGGCGCTCAGGCGATAGCGGTCGAGGCTGTTCCGGTCACGGCCGGCTGTGGCTACTGGGACAGGGTACTTCTGAGAGCGTCGCAATGACTACCGCGTCGGCTCAGCCGCTGATTCCGGGGCATCGAGCACCGTAAGCACATCCTCGGTATCGGCGTCGGATAGTGGGAACCGGAGCGAGACAGTCGTCCACCCATCGGTTCGGTCGTACTCGATGCCGCCGCCAGCCGTCTCGGCGACCCACCGGGCGAGCCAGATACCGAGGCCGCTCCCGTGCTGGAGGTTCGTGATGTCCGCGTCCTCGAACACGACGGCCCGCTCGGCGGCGGGAATACCGGGGCCGTCGTCGAGAACACGGACGAACGCGTCGCCGTTGGCCTGTTCGGCTGTGATTCGGACGGCCGTACCCGGCAGTGTGTGTTCGACTGCGTTCTCGACAAGATTGTCGACGGCGTCGTAGACGGCCGTCCCACCAGTGACAGGGAGTGTGCTCGGGAGTGCCGTTTCGACCGGTGCATCCGGGCGATAGCTATCAGCGACAGACCGGGCCAGTGCCGCCGCATCGACCGGCTGGTCGGCGTCCACATCGAGCGCGGTTTCGACGCTCCGGGCCTTCTCGCTGACGGCGGCGAGGCGGTCAGCCGCGTCGAGGGCGCGGGACGCGGCCAGCGAGACAGACGAATCGGCTGCGTGGGCACGGACGTATTCGGACGTCCCGAACATGACAGAAAGCTCGTTCCGGAGATTGTGTCGCAGGACGCGATGGAGAACACGGAGCCGTCGCTTTTGCCGCCGGCTGTCCGTTACATCCGTGTACATCGCGAAGCCACAGCGGCGGCCGTCGGCCGTGTCGTACGGGACACCGCGGTAGATGAACTCGCGGCAACCGTCGGCTGTTTCCCGGGAGACGACAGCGTAGTTGACTTCGCCGGCGGCCGTCCGCTGGTCGTAGTTGACCGCCTCTTCAACGCGGTCGCCGGGAACGATGTACTCGTTGAGGGGTTCGCCGACGATTTCCTCGCGGTCGTATCCGAAAGTCTCGACGAACGCGGGATTGACCGTCCGCACAATCGGGACAAAATTGACGATTTCGAAGCCGACGACCGCGTCTTGGATGAGGTCGAACAGGTGCTGAAACGGGTCGGCTGTCTCGGCCGTTTGGCAGAGCGAGCCGACCACGGACCCGTCGTCCGCGGTCGTAAGTTCAAGCGTAACCGGACGAGAGCGCTCGCTCTGGCGCAGTGTGACCTGGCAGGTCCGTGTCACCTGGTCTGAAGCACTACTGACGGCCTGTCTGGCTGCGGTCAGTGTCTCGCGATCCTCGGCTGCGACCAGCGCGTCGATGGGTGTGCCGACAAGTTCGGCAGGTGTTCGGTCGAGCAGTGCAGCGAACTCATCCGTCGCAAAGGTGAACCGACCAATGTCATCGATACCGAACATCAGTTGTCTCTGAGCTGGAGGAAGGGTGGGCCCGACAACCGAGAGACCGACTGTTTCGTCCCCACAGTGCCACGCGGCGAGGCCGTGAGCGTCAGGTACTCGCGACCGTCAGTCTGTGTCAGCGTGAGTTCCTGATCGGCAGCACCCGAGTAGAACGCCGCGAGCGTGGCCGGGACCGCGTCGTCGTCGATGACGTTGACCACTGTGTCGTGGGGTTCGAAGACACCGTCGTCGTTCTCGTACCGGGCCTCTCTTGCAGCCTGTTCGCCCATCAGCTGTATTTCTCCCTGAATGTTCCCGACGATAACCAGCGGGGCGTCCCGTCTGGTCGCCGTCGTCTCGTTGGCAGTGGCAAGCGAGGTCCGTTCGAGGTCGAACACGTTGTATCGGGCATCCCAGTTGCCGAACATATCGAGGATGAACAGGGCGTCGTCGTCGAGCGCGTCTTCGAGCGAGTGGTCGGTCGCCGCGAACGCGGCGGCCAGCGTCGACCGGTCCAGTGACGGCGGCGGCGTCAGCGAGACGGCCCGGCCGGCGGCGACAGCCGTCGCGCATAGTTGCGCAACGACCCCGTCGACCTGGGTCCCGTCAGCGTATCGGAAGACAGCCTGGCCGCCCATGACGAGACCGCCGCCACAGAGGTCGTCAAGGCCGTCGATACCGGTCGAGACTGTCGGCGCGTCCGCCAGTCGGTTCTGCCGGTCGGCTTCTGCAGCGGCGAGCACGTCGTCGATCTCGTCCAGCATCGCGGTCTGCTCCGAGCGAGCGGCACGTATCTCGGAGAGGTCGTCTTCGATAGCAGCGGCGCGGTCCGACACCGTCTCACACCGCTGGGCGACCGCTTCGCTCGTCGTCGCCTGCTCGTCGGTCGCCGCCGAGACGGATGCGATGCCGTCGGCCGTTTCCGCGACGGTGTCCGCCACGTCGTCGAGGCGAGCCATCGCCGTGCTGACCTGCTCGGCCCCGGTATCGATACCGTCGATAGCTTCGTCGAGTTGGGCAACGGTGTCGTCGGTGGCGTCCCGAACCGCAGCCAGCGTCGTCTCGATTTCCTCAGCCTGCTGTTGGGACTCCTCGGCGAGTCCCTTGATTTCGTCTGCAACGACGGCGAACCCGTCCGTATCGGTGGTGCCGCTTGCCCGCGCTGCCTCTATCGAGGCGTTCAGCGCGAGCATGTTCGTCTGGTCGGCAATGCGGTCGATGCCGGCCAGCGCATCGGCGATACGGTCGACCTGGTCCTGCAGGGCGGCCACCTCTGTGGCGACCGCCTGGCCCAGTTCGCGGACCTCGTCCATCGACTCGATGGCGTCGGCTGCGGCCTCCCGACCATCGTTTGCCGCATCCGTTGCCCGCTGGCTCTGCTCGCTGACCTCGGTCGCAGTCGCAGCGATTTCTTCGATTGTAGCCGAAAGCGACGACACCTCATCGGCGATCCACTGTGCGTCGGTCGCCTGTGCCGTTGCACGGTCGTCAATTGCCGCGAGCTGCTCGCCGACAGTCACCGACGCCGCCTGAACGACATCGAGTGCCCCCTGTGCGTTCGCGACTGCCCGTTCCTCTGTCACGGCCGTCGACTGGTCCGGAACGGAGGGGTAGTGGTCCGAAGCCATAATCAGCTATGAACCCTCCGAAGCATAATCGACTTGTACAGTTTATCGGCATATTGTGCCACGTCTCCCCACTGTTTTCCGGACATTTATACTAAATCCGAATCTGTGATCGCGAGGTATAACCCTGTTGTCGCTGGCAACACCCGCCAGCCGAGAGCGCGCGCAAGCAAAAACGGCCTATTTGGCCCCCTGCGGCCGGAACCGGGGTCGACAAACGTCCAAAATCCCAGTGTGCATATACGGACTTTCTTTACGGAGAACAACCTTATATCCATAATATCATACCATAATCTGGACGGTCGTCTACCACACCCCCTCTAATTTCCGTATTCATAAAGGCAAACCTTATGTAGTGCTGTTACCAGACCCTTTCTCGTGAAAGAGTTGAAGAAGTTGAGCCAGACTGGGGGAAAGTTGGACATGCAGACGGCAGTCGATAACAAAACGAAACAGGTGAACTAGAAATGAGCTACACTGCACTACAAGTAGATCCGACCGTACTCGCAGAGGGGGTTAACCTGCTGTGGGTCCTAGTGGTATCGTTCCTGATCTTCTTCATGCACGCGGGCTTCGCCATGCTTGAGGCGGGCCAGGTGCGCTCGAAGAACGTCGCGAACCAGCTAACGAAGAACCTTCTGACCTGGTCGGTCGGTGTGACGGTGTTCTTCCTGATCGGCTCAGGAATCAGTGCGCTGGTCGGCGGTAGCGGGTTCTCGCCTGCCTTCGGTGCCGGGGCCGCAAACGACTACGTCGGCTGGCTGTTCGGTGCCGTCTTCGCGATGACGGCGGCGACCATCGTCTCCGGTGCGGTCGCCGGACGAGCCAAGCTCCGCGCCTACATCACCTACACGTTCCTGCTGGCGGCGGTCATCTACCCCGTCGTCACCGGGATCACGTGGGCCGGCGCGTACATTAGCTTCGGCGGCGAGGCGTTCCACGACTTCGCTGGCGGGATGATCGTCCACGGCATGGGCGGCATCGCGGGCCTCACGGCAGCGTACGTCCTCGGCCCACGCATGGGTCGGTACAACGAGGATGGCTCCGCAAATGTCATCCCGGGCCACTCACTGACCTTCGCCGTTCTAGGAACGCTCATCCTCGCGTTTGGCTGGTACGGTTTCAACGTCGGTACGGCAGCGACCGTCTTCGTCGTTGAGGACGGATCGCTTGCCCTCGGTGCGTTCGCAACGGTTGGCCGTGTCGCGATGACGACGACTATCGCGATGGCCTGTGGTGCGATGGGTGCCGGACTGGTCGCGTGGCTGAAGACCGGGAAGGTCGACACCCTATACGTGGCAAACGGTCTGCTGGCCGGGCTGGTCGGTATCACGGCGATCCCCGACACCACGACGTGGTGGGGCGCAATCATCGTCGGTGCCCTCGCAGGCGGACAGCTGCCGGTCGTGTTCAGCTTCATCGAGAACCGAATGAAAATCGACGACGTCTGTGCCGTCTTCCCGGTCCACGGTAGCGCCGGTGTGCTCGGCACGCTGTTGTTCCCGTTCGTCGCCACGCCCGGAACGGTCGGGTCGGTCGCTAACGCCTTCATCGCACAGCTGATCGGCGTCGTCGCCATCGCGGGCTGGACGATTGTCGCAACCGGGGTCGTCTGGTACGCGCTCAAACTGGCCGGTCAGGCCCGGGTTACGCCCGAACACGAGCAGGAAGGGCTGGATGTCAGCGAACACGGCGTCGAGACCTACCCCGAGTTCGGTGGTGGCGAGAGCGTTGTCGCCGATGGTGGTAAAGTGAGCCCGAGCATGCATACTGACGGAGGTTCCCAAGATGACTGAAACCGACGACTCAGAGATCAAGATGGTAGTGGCAATGGTTCGACCGGACAAACTCGGCGACGTAAAGAAGGCGCTGGCTGAGGTCGGCGCACCCTCGCTGACGGTGACGAACGTGTCCGGCCGCGGCTCACAGCCCGCAAAGAAGGGGCAGTGGCGCGGCGAGGAGTACGTCGTTGACCTGCATCAGAAGGTCAAAGTCGAGACGGTGGTTGCCGACATCCCCGCAAAGGATGTCGTCGATGCCATCGCCGACGGTGCCCACACCGGCGAGAAAGGTGACGGCAAGATATTCGTCCTCCCCGTGGACAACGCCTACCAGGTCCGAACCGGCAAAGAAGGCCCAGAGGCAGTCTGAGCGGACGAGATGGTCGATGATACCGACAGACAGGTAGTGAACGCACTGCTCCAGGACGGCCGGGCGAGCGCCCGTGATGTCGCCGCTGCAACCGGCATCGCGGCGACCACGGTGTCACGCCGGATGGACGACCTGGAGGCGACCGGTGTGATCGACGAATACACCGTCGACATCGATTACGGGGCGCTGGGCTACGACGTGACTGCCGTGTTCCAGCTCTCCGTCGAGGGCGACGGGCTCGGACGGGTGGTGGACCAGTTACGTGATCGACGCGAAATGGTCGCGGTTTACGAAGTGACCGGCGACCACGATATCGTGGCCGTCGGGAAGTTCACCGACACGCAGTCGATGAACGAACGGATAAAAACGCTGCTGACCGACGAGGATATCCGATCCGCCTCAACGTCAGTCGTACTGAACACGGTGTGTGAGCACGAACAGTTCCCGGTCGGCGGAACTGACGCCTGAGCCGACGCCATCTGTTTTCCGACTGCAATCACAGCAGTGAGTAGCGTCTCGTGGCGGTTTGGAGGTCTAGTGATCGATGAAGCAAGGTTTAATTACAGCAGTAGTAATATATTTTTCATCATGGATTGGGATACGCGGGGGGTAACAGTGACGCGACGAGAGCTACTCGGGGCCGTCGGAGCGAGTTCGCTTGCCGGACTCGCTGGCTGTGGCGGGGACGGTCGCGCCACGACGCCGACAAGCAGTACAGAGTACGCGAATCAGCCGGTCGACGACAATCAAGTGACGATTGGACTCACAATCCCGCAGTCAGGACCGTTCTCGCCGGTTGGGACCGGCCAGCAGCGCGGCTTCGAGCTGGCCATCGACCACCTCAACGAGGGCGGCGGCTGGGTTGACACCGATGCGTGGCAGGCACTGTCCGGGGGCGGAATTCTCGGCCGGACAGTCGAGAGCGTCATAGCTGACACGGAGTCCAGTTCGGAAACAGCCCGGGACGTGGCGGAGACGCTAGTCGAGCAGGACGGGGCCGTGATGGTCGCTGGCGGCGGGTCGACGAACACGGCCCGAGAGCTGCTCAAGTACTGTCCGACCCGCGGCGTGGTCCATATGCTCGGGTTCGCGCCAGGGACGAACGTCACGGGTATCGGCTGCTCGCGATACGGGTTTCAGGAGATGCACAACAGCCGGATGGCCGCCAACGCGCTGGTCCCGGTGTTGACCGAGCGGTCCGAAGGGCGAACGGAGTTCTACCAGTTGTACGCCAGTTCCGATTTCGGCTTCACACAATCCGAGCAGTTCAGGCGCCGGTTTCAGTCGGAGAACTGGAGCGAGATGAGCAAGACGAAGACACGGGTCGGAACGGAGAACTTCAGGCCACAGTTGCGGGAGGCCGTGGACGCTGACGTCGATGCCATCGTGTTGTCCTACCGCGGGCGCGACGCGGTCACTGCGCTGAACCAGGCGAAGGACATCGTTCCAGAAGAGATGGGTATTGTCATGCCGATTGTGAGCCGGCAACTTGCCCGCGATGCCGGTGCCGACATGGCCGGTGTCGTCGGTACCATTTCGTGGGATTACAGCATCGATACGCCACTTTCAACAGCATTCACGGAGTCGTTCAATGCGGCGTATGCCGCCGCCGAGGCCCGAGTCCCGTCGGATCAAGCCCGACTGGCCTACGCACAGATGCTCCAGTACGCCGCGGCCGTCGAGCGGGCCGGGACGTTCGAGCCGCCGGCCGTCATCCGTGAAATCGAAGATACCACGTACCAGGCCGGACGCGGCGAGGCGACGCTACGGGCATGCGATCACCAGTCTATGGGGCCCGTTCCCGTCGTCGAGGGCTCCAGTCAAGGTCCCGAAGTACTCGACGTCATCGAGATTTCGACTGACGTCGGGTACGGCTGCGAGGAGTATCCGGCAAGCGAGTGTACTGACCTGGGGCCGTACGAACCCGAGACAGCCGACAGCTGACGGGCGGTGGCGTTAAGCCGCTTGCGACGTTCCAGAAGATATGGGCTTGAAAGTGGACGTGCGGAAGCTGGACCTTTTCAATCAGATGGCAAAAGAGGGGTCTGGGACAGTCGCGGAGAACCTCGGTCAGTTGACCGGGCTCGACGCGACAGTTCGGACCTCACAGATCAATTTTCTCGACATCGAAGACGTCAAAACACACATCGGCGACGACAAGGGCGTCGGCATTTATGTCGAACTGAACGAACCGCCCTACGGCTACGTCCTGTTTCTGCTCGAACCGGCCGACAGCAAGCAGATGGCCAGCGCGATGATGGGTGGCATGGGTGAGCCAAGCGAGGGCGAGGGGTTCTCCGACATGGAACGGTCGGCGATGCAGGAGATCGGCAACATCATGACCTCCGCGTTCATCGACGGGTGGGCCAACGTGCTGGAGACGACCATTGATATGGGGACACCGAACTTCGTGTTCGGCCCGGCCGACGGCATCATCGACGAGATGGGTGGCTGGCCGGACTCTGATCTAGTGTTCGTCGTCGACTCGCGTATCACTGTCGACGACGGTGACCTCGGGATGACCGTGTACACGTTCCCCGAACTAGAGGACCTCGTCGCGCTGATTCAGGATATCGACCTCGACACCGACGTGGCGGTAGACACCGAAGCCAGCGATATTCTTGACTGACAGCGGCACCCTATCTCTGCACCCCCTGTTCACCGCGTGGCCAGAGTAGATCTGATCGCCGATCGGACAGCCTGCGGTCCGTCGACACCCGATACCAGCTCCGCCTATGCTAATTGGTTACCCATTTCTATTGAAATAAGTATTATATATATTTATCATCAAAACAGCTGGTATGGGATTGGAAAAAGGGGGAGAGGCAGTTGACAGGCGGTCCGTACTACAGATTGCCGGTGGAGTCGGTAGCGCGGGGCTTGCCGGGCTAGCGGGGTGCCAAGGCGGAGGATCGAGAGCCGAAAACACACCGGAGCACCCACCGCTCGGGAACTATCCGGTCGACGGCGACGCGGTCACGCTCGGCTTCAATGTGCCACAGTCCGGGACCTACGCCGCCGAAGGGCGCGACGAACTCCGAGGGTATGAGCTCGCTGTCACGCACCTCAACGAGGGCGGCGGCTGGGTCGGACAGGGTTCCTTTGACGTACTCAGCGGCGATGGCGTGCTCGGAAAGACCGTCGAGTACGTCACTGCAGACACGGAGACGAAGCCGGATGTCGCGACGGCCAATGCAAAGGAGATGATCGAGCAGGACGACGTCGTCATGTTTTCCGGCGGCTCATCCAGTTCCGTCGCCATCGCTCAGCAGGAGGTTGCACAGGCCCAGAAAGTTCCGTATATGTGTTGTCTGACACACTCGAACGACACGACAGGGACGGACTGTGTCCGCTACAGCTTCCGGGAGATGTTCAACGCGTACATGACCGCACAAGCGCTGCTTCCGGTACTCAAGGAACGGTTTGGCCGGGACGCCCAGTACGTCCAGATCTACGCGGACTACAACTGGGGGCAAACGATGGAGTCGTCAATCCGTGATTTCTTCACGTCGAGTGGCTGGGTCGAACTCACAAGCATCCCGACACGTCTCGGGACGACGAACTACGAGGAACCGCTCAAACAGGCCCGGGACGCCGGTGCGGAGGTCGTCTTCCTTGACCACTACGGACTTGACGCCGCGAACTCACTGACAAAGGCGCAGGAAATTCTTCCTGACGAGGTGGGGATTGTGGTGCCGCTGTACAACCGTATCGTGGCGCAGAACGCCTCGAAAGCACTCGACGGTGTCGTCGGGACAGTTGCGTGGGATACCAGCATCTCGTCTGACCTCTCCAATGCGTTCAAGAACGCCTTCACCGCCGAGCACGGGAACGCACAGCGACCCTCCGGCGTGGCCCATCTGGCCTACGCACAGACGCTCCAGTACGCTGCGGCCGTCGAGCGGGCCGGCACGTTCTACCCGCCAGCAGTTATCCGAGAGCTGGAAGACCACGAATACTCGGTCGGGCTGGGTAGCCAGACGATGCGGAGCTGTGACCATCAGGCCCAGCGTGGCGTGCCGGTGGTCGAAGGGCTTCCCGAATCCGAGCAGTCACTCGGTCGGTTTTACGACCTGCTCAGGGTTACGAAAGCGGTCGGATACGACTGTGACGGCGGCCCGGCCGTCGAATGCGAACTCGGAGAGTATGGGGACTAGAGCCGGATCTCAGCGATGCTGAGTAACGGCAAAATACGGCATACGGAGAACCGAGCGGGGACATGGACACGAGCAGTCCCCAGTTGTCAGAGGCAGACGGACGCGCCCTGAGACGGGCGCGTCACGTCGGCACATCCGGCCGTTCGGAGCCGGGGCCGCGTTACTCCAGTAGCTCCGGTGCCGCGTCGTATGCCACCCCCTCAGCCGCGGATTCCGACTGGTCGTCGCTGGCGTAGTCGGTCGAACAGTCTGTCTCAGCCATAGTCAGTCGTCCGCCGAAATCGGCTGGCCCTCGGCGTCTGTCGGGGCCGGGCTGTCGCCGTCGTCGAAGGGATACCACGACTGCTTGCCGTCGGCCAGGCACGGGTCGGTGTATCCCTCGACCTCTTCCGGTTCGGCCAATTCGACGATCGTCTCGTGACCGGTGGCGTCGACCCACTCCCGGAACGTCTGGCCCTCCGAGCGGAGCGCGGCGTAGGCCTCGACGATGTTGGCGATCATCCCCGGGACTTCGTCTGCGGGGACGCGCTGGCGGACCCACTCGATGAACGTCGGCTCCGCGCCGATGCCGCCGCCGACACCGATATCGACGGCTTCGACCATCTGGCCGTCCTTGCGAGCGCGCATCCCCTGTAAGCCGATGTCGGCCGTCATCGCCTGGCCGCAGTCGGCCGTACAGCCCGAGAAGTGCATCTTGATGCGGTCAACGTCATCGGGCATGTCGACGTTGTCACCGAGCCAGCGGAGCAGGCGGGCCATCCGCGCTTTCGTCTCTGTGAGCGCCAGCGAGCAGAACTCCGTCCCGGTGCAGGCCATCGCCCCCTGAACGAACGGGTTCGGTTCGGGCGAGTGTTTGTCCAGTAGCGGCTCGTTGAGGAGATTCGAGAGGTTCCCGTCGGGCACGTCCATGATGAGCGGGTTCTGTCGGCGGGTCAGGCGTACTTCGCCGGAGCCGTAGGCATCAGCGAGGTCCGCCAGCTCGATGGTGTCCTCGGCGGAGAGCCGGCCCACGGGTACCGAGAGCCCGACGTAGTTCTTGTCGTCTTGCTGGTCGTAGACACCGACGTGATCGTGAGCCCCGTGTTCGGTCGCCTTGCCGGCGTTATACGTGTACTCCCCACGGAAGTCGGTGCCAGCGGTCTCGAACTCGAAACCAAGCCGTTCGTCGAGTTCTTCGCGGATGGCGTCAGTCCCGTGTTCATCGACAAAAAAGCGCGCGCGGTTCTTCGAGCGGTTCTGACGGTTGCCCGCCTCGTGGTAATACTCAACGAAAGCCCGGACTGTCTCGACGGCGTGTTCGGGCCGGATGAACAGGTCAAGCGGACGGGCCTCGCGGGGTTCGCGACCGCCAAGGCCGCCGCCGACGCGGACGTTGAACCCCTCTACCTCCTCGCCACCGATGAACTTGTGGGCTGGCTCCAGCCCGATATCGTTGATGCTGTCCTGAGCACACCCCTGCTTGCACCCCGTCACCGAAATGTTGAATTTCCGGGGCATGTTGGCCAGGTCGTCGTCGTCGCGGATGGTCTCCTGAATCTCGTCGAGAATCGGGCGGGACTCGACGAACTCCTCAGCCTTGCCGGCGACCGGACAACCGGAGATATTTCGCATTGTATCCCCACCCGCCGAGCGTGAGGAGACGCCGACGGCTTCGAGTTTCTCCCAGATTTCCGGGATGTCTTCGAGTTTGAGCCAGTGCAGTTGGATGGACTGTCGCGTCGTGAAGTCAATCCAGCCGTTTCCGAACTCAGGGTTTTCGGCTGGTCCCTTCGCGTAGTCGCGGGCAACTTCGCCGATAGCCCGGAGTTGGTCGGGCTTCAAAACGCCGCCACAATTTGTCAGCCGCATCATGAAATACGACTCCTGGCCGCCGCGGTGGTGGAACACGCCCCAGAACTTGAACCGCGAGAACCACTTCTCGCGTTCGTCCTCGGGAATCGATTCCCAGCCACTCTCAGCGAACTCCTCTAGTTTCTCCCGTACCTCGTCACCGTACAGCTCCGCCTTGTACTCCTCTTTTTTATGTGCCATCTTCGATCACCCTCTCTCTTGATATATGTGGTTTTTTATCACTCATAAGCATCTGAATGTCCGCTAATTTACGTCTAATTACTCAGCTTGGTGACTTATAACACTAATCGTTAAAGAAGTAAAGAGTGAGGGTGAGTTCGACAACAGCCGTCCAGAATTATACCGTCTGGGAGGTGTTTAAAGAGGTTATACACCACATAGACAGAACGGACGAAACCGCAGTACGGCAAGCGACTGACTCGTCGAGAGCCAGAGTTGTCTTTCGGAGAAACTCTCCGAAGACAGGTCACCGGATCGGGCTGGACCCGTAGAACTGGGGTGTCGGTCGCGCGTGCGCTGAACCGGACCAGACGGACGCGACACGCAACGTAGCGGCTGTAGTAGCGAACGCGCGTGAAGTAAACGAGAGACCGTAAGAGGCGTCAGTCGTCGCCGGAGGCGACAGTCGGGCCGTCCTGCGTACTTCCGACGAACCCGGCCGTGTTCGCGATTTTGGCGATTTCCGGTCGGAACACCCACGCCGACAGGACGACGATGGGTATCATGGTGACAGCGGCTACGGAGTACCCCAGGTGGAGGTTCGCCAGCCACGGCGCGGAGTAGAACAGCGGGTAGACGATCCCACCGACAGTGCCGACGCCGCCGACGACCCCCGCAACCGAACCAGAGTCGTTGGGGAACATCGCAGGCACCTGCGCGAAGATAGCGCCCTCAGCCCAGGCACAGCCCGTGCCCACGAGGAAGCCGATGACGACAGCGTTCAACAGCACCCCAGAGAGGCCGGCCAGCGTCATGGCGAACATCATCACCACAATGAAACAGAGCCCGAGGAACGTCCACTGTCCGCGGTACTGGCCCTTGAAGAACGGCAGGATGTTCTTTTCTTTGCGGGCCAGCAGGTCGCTGCCGTAGCCACCGAACGGCCGGAGCAGCCCCGCGGCAATCGAGAAGGTCGCGGCGAAGGTGCTTGCGATGACGAGGTTGTCCTGATTGAACGCCTCACGATAGTAAGTAGCGAGCCACCCGTTCATCGACAGTTCCAGACCGAACGACATGATGTACGCGGCGGCGAGGACGACAGTGCCGTACCGCGTGGCCGTGTGCAGCCAGCCTTTGAAGTTGGTGTTCTCTTTGGTCGCCTGTCGTTTTGCATCGGTCTTCGCGGCCTCGCCGAGCGTGTAGTAGGCGATTGCGAGGAGAATAGAGACGATACCGGTGTAGAAGAACGCGGCTCGCCAGTTGGTCGAGAACAGCGGGCCGCTCCAGCCGGAACCGAACACGCGGGGGAGAATCAGTGCGCCGCCGGCGGCCCCGGCGTTCCCGACGCCGGCATAAATACCCTCAGCCAGACCGAGATTCTCTTCCTCGAACCACTCGGCGACGTGCTGGATGCCGATGACGAACGTGATGCCGGCCGTCGCCACGATGAGTCGCAACACGAAGAACACGGAGTAGTCCTGTGCGAAGGCGCTCCCGATCGAGAACACGCCGACGTAGGCCAGCACGATGGCGAAGATAGCCGGCGCGCCGAACTTATCCGAGAGCCAGCCGGTGAGCATCCGGCCGAATGGCGCCATCCAGATGGCCGAGCTCGCCAGAATACCGATCTCCGCCGTCGACAGTCCGAACTCCTCGGCCATTGGACCGGTGAACGGCGCGAACGAGAACCAAATAAGGAACGAGAAATTGAAGCCGATGGTCGCCAACAGTAGCGTCCGGTACTTCGTCATCTTGATCAGTCCCATGCCGACACCCCAGTTACGGACCGCGCGTTATCTACGTCCATTACCGAAATTTTGTCCACCAATTCGATTTTATTTTGGATGTGTGCCCACATCAGTACATGATAGGCAAAATACTCGTCATTAAATAACATTACCCCTTTACAAAACGGCTATTCTAATCTGCCTGAGTGGATAGACTGGAAATATATCATCGGATATCCCCTGTTTAAGGCCATTGAACGCCCAGCGTATGGAGGAATAATTGGACATATTTAGATTAATTCGAACGGTACTGGAGAAGCGCGTGTTGCCGAGATGTCGGAAGCGCGCCCCATATCGGTTCAGTCGGCCGTGGCCGGCGGCAATTCGGCCTCCGGGGCAATGAGGCGGGCGGCACACTGCTTAAAGTTCGGCTCGTCGGACTGAGGGTCCCGGTCCGAGAGCGTCAGCCGGTTCGTCGCCGGGTGGTGAATCGGGAGCCACACCATCCCGTGGGGGACGCCCTCGTCCCGGTCGATGGCGACCGTCGCGGAGCCCCGACGGGTCTCGACGGTCAGCGTCCCGTCGGTGACGAGGCCGCTGTGTTCCGCGACCGTCTCGGGATGGATGCGAGCCACCAGCGGGCCGGCCTCGCCGCCGCGGGATCGGACGCCGGTGTTGTACCCGTCGGCCTCGCGGGCGGTGTTCAGGGTCAGCGGGTAGTCGTTGTCGGTTGGTTCCGGGAGCGACCCCTGGCGGCCGGTCGAGAACTGTGCCCGACCGGACGGCGTCGGGAACGACCACGATTCGTCGGCATGGTAGCGGTAGCCGCCGGCGCTTTCCTCGTCCGGCGCGGGCCACCTGACGGCGTGGCTCTCGTCGAGGCGCTCGTAGGTGATGCCCGAACAGTCAGCGACCGTTCCTGCAGTGAGCGATGTGAACTCGTCGAAGACATCCGACGGATCCGGCGACGTGCTTTCGAACAGGTCGGGGAACAGCCGTGAACCGATGGTGGCGATGATCTCCAGATCCGACCTGACCCCGCTCGGTAGGTCGGTGGCCGACCGAACCCGGGAGATGGTCCGCTCCATGTTCGTCGTCGTTCCGTCGCTTTCCCCCCACGTCGCGGCGGGCAGGACCACATCGGCGACCTCCGTCGTTTCGGTGTGGAAGGCGTCCTGCGCGACGACGAACGCGTCTTCGAACGTCTCGCGGACGCTCTCTGCCTCGGGCATCCCGGCGACGGGATTTGTGGCGACAGCCCAGACGGCCTCGGGATCATCTTCGAGCATCCCGACCGGGCCGGGGCCGGTGTCGTCGGGCAAGCGGTCCACCGGCACGTCCCAGTGGTCGGCGACGAGGCGACGGGGGTCCGGGTCCTCGAAGGCTCGCTGGCCGGGCCAGGTCCCCTTCGAGGAGCAGATACGGGTCCCCATGGAGTTGGCCTGGCCGGTCAGCGAGAACGGGCCCCCGCCGGGCCGGAGGTTCCCAGTCGCCAGCGTCAGGTCGATGAGCGCCCGGGCGGTTTCGGTCCCCTGGACGTGCTGATTGATGCCCATGCCCCAGTAGACGAGCGCCCGCTGGTCCATCGCGTCGGCAAGCAGGTCCACGTCGGCCATCTCGACACCGGCCTCGGCGGCGGCATCGGCGGCATCGGGCAGCGTCGCGAGCAGGTCCTCGAACCCGTCGGTCGCTTCGTCGACGAATTCGCGGTCGACACGCCCCGTCTCAACGATACGAGCGAGAACAGCCCGGGCCAGCGCGAGGTCCTTGCCTGGGGCAGGCGCGACGTGGTGCTCGGAGTTCTCCGCAGTCTCGGAGCGGACCGGGTCAACGACAATGATCTCCACACCGTCTTCATCGGCGGACTGCTGGACCCAGCGGAACAGCACGGGGTGGGCGACCGCCGGGTTCGCCCCCCAGACGACGTGGCGGTCGGCATCGCTGATGTCGGCGTACGTACACGGCGGGGCGTCGCTGCCGAAGGCCTGATAGTAGGCGGTGACGGCGCTGGCCATGCACAGCGTCGTGTTGGCGTCGTAGTTGCGCGTGCCGAAGCCGCCGCGGGCGACCTTCCCTAGCGCGTAGGCGGCCTCGTTTGTCTGCTGGCCGCTACCCAGTATCGCGACGGAGTCAGGGTCCTGCTGGTGGGCGGCCTGAAGGCCCTCCACAGCGCGGGCCAGCGCCACGTCCCACTGGGTCTGGCGGAGTTCGCCGTCACTGCGGACCATCGGCCGGGTGAGCCACTCCCCGTCGGGGGCCTTGCTCTCCCGGAGACCACGGGCACAGGCGAGTCCCTGGCTGACTGGATGCGCGGCGTCGCCGCGAACAGCGTCGATACCGTACCCCTCGTCAGCGCCCTGGTGCATGTGCCCGCAGCCGACTGCACACCGCATACACGTCGTCGGCACCCAGTCGCTCACAGCCGCCCACGCGCCGTCCCGACGCCCATTTGTCCAGCTTGGCATGATATTACAGTACGTTCAGATGCCATTATCGTGTTTGCATAGAAGAACACACACTGTATAACAGTAACTCTTTACGAAATACTTATTTCAACGGTAAGTCCGTGACGTACGTCCACCAAGTCGATTGCACCGCCAGGTAACAACAGTTTCTTTCTGACAGCGGTCAAACGGCAGCGTATGAACCACGAGCAGTCACGAGCGCTGTACGACCGCGCCCTGTCGGTGCTGTCGGGCGGCGTCAACTCCTCCGTGCGAGCGACGCGGCCCTATCCGTTCTTCGTCGAGAAGGGGGACGGCGGGCACGTCATCGACGCCGACGGGAACCGATACATCGACTTCGTCATGGGCTATGGTCCGCTGCTGCTGGGCCACAGCCTGCCCGAACAGGTCCAGTCGGCCATCCAGCAACACGCCGCCGAGGGGCCGATGTACGGCGCACCCACTGAAGTCGAGGTCGAACTGGCCGAGTTCGTCACCCGGCACGTCCCCAGCGTCGAGATGCTCCGGTTCGTCAACAGCGGGACCGAGGCAACGGTCTCGGCGGTCCGACTAGCTCGTGGCTACACGGGACGGGACAAGATCGTTGTGATGCAGAGCGGCTATCACGGCGCACAGGAGTCCACGCTGGTCGAGGGCGAGGGCGACCACACGGCCCCGTCCAGCCCCGGTATCCCCGAGAGCTTCGCCGAGCATACGCTGACTGTCCCGTTCAACGACGAGGAAGCCGCCCATGAGGTGTTCGAGGAACACGGTGACGACATCGCCGCGGTGCTCACCGAACCCATCCTCGGGAACTACGGCATCGTCCACCCGGTCGAGGGCTACCACGACACGCTCCGGGAGCTGTGTGACGACCACGGCTCCCTGCTGATCTTCGACGAGGTCATTACCGGCTTCCGCGTCGGCGGTCTCCAGTGTGCCCAAGGCGCGTTCGACATCGACCCCGATATCACCACCTTCGGGAAGATCGTCGGTGGCGGCTTCCCGGTCGGGGCAATCGGCGGCAAAAGCGAGATCATCGAGCAGTTCACCCCTGCCGGCGACGTGTTCCAGTCCGGGACCTTCTCCGGCCACCCCGTGACGATGGCGGCCGGCCTGGAGACGTTGCGGTATGCGGCTGAACACGACGTATACGACCACGTCAACGACCTCGGCGAACGACTTCGAGCGGGCTTGCAGGATATCCTCGAAGACCAAGCTCCCGAGTACACCGTCGTCGGTCGAGATTCGATGTTCAAGGTCATCTTCACCCGTGATGGTCCGGATTCGTTCGAGGGGCAATGTGAGGCTGGCTGCCAGCAACAGGAGTCCTGTCCGCGCTTCGAGTACTGTCCGAAGACCGGCCACGACGTGACACAGGCCGAGACCGAGCGATGGGAGCGGCTGTTCTGGCCCGCGATGAAAGACCAGGGCGTGTTCCTCACGGCGAACCAGTTCGAGTCACAATTCATCTGTGATGCCCACACAGGTGAAGACATTGAGAATGCGCTCGAAGCGTACAAAGAGGCGATATGAGGTGAGCGACGACGACATCGCACTTTCGGAGAAGCGGATGTACGGGGCGAAGCGCCCGGAGACCCACGCGTACGTCGCGTCGGGACTGGGCGTCACCCGCGTTGAGACGGCTGGTGGCCAAATCGGACGGTTCAGCCTGAGCGAGCGATGCAATGCCCGTGACGTGGCCGGCGCAAGCGGTGAAGTCGCGGTCGCCACCGACGAGGACGTGCTCGTGTTGACTGACGACGGCTTCGTCTCGACTGGGTTCGGGCCGGCCACCGCCGTCGGCTACGACGGCGACGGACTGCTCGCGGCCGGCGACGGCCGTGTCGCCCGCTACGACGATGGCGAATGGACCGATATCGGGAGCGTTGACGACGTGCGCGCCATCGACGGCGACCGCCTCGCCGCGGCAGACGGCGTGTACGCCCTGCCGTCGCTCGACCGGCTCGGTCTAGTGGATGTGGCCGACGTGTCCGGCGACTACGCCGCGACCGAGAGCGGGCTGTACCGCTACGAAGGCGAGAGCGCCGACAGCGAGTGGATCGAGGTCCGGTCGGGTCGGCACATGGCGGTCGCAAGCGACGGCGAGCAGGTACACGCTGCCGCGGTGGACGGGCTGTACGAACTGACCGACGGATCGTGGGAGCCGTGTGCGCTCCCCGTCGACGAGCGTGTGATGGACGTGACCCACGGCGACGACACCTACGCTATCACCGAGAACGGAACCTTCCTCGTTGCAACCGCGGCCGAGGCGACAGCCGACGGGCAGGGTGGCTGGCGACAACGCTCGCTGGGCGTCCCTGACGTTGTCGGCGTTGCCGTCGCCTGATCCGGCTTCACAGAATAAGCCGGCGGCCGGACTTTCTTACTGCGGTATTTGCTGTCTGTCGGCTTCTTTCAAAATAATCCCGTACCCCCGGAGCGCCCCGGACTCGTCAAAACTCGCGGAGAACGTCATGTCTGTCCAGCAGCGCGTGCCGTCCTGTCGGATCTGCAGCCCTTCGTGAGAGGCAGACCCCGCTGTTTTCGCTGTTTCGAGGAGCTGCTCCGGGAGGCCGTTCGCTATGTCTGACTCCTCAAAGAACGTCGAAACGTGCGCTCCAAGGATCTCTTCGACATCGTAACCCGTGAATTGTCGGGCACCATCGTTCCAGCGAGTGACGTAGCCCTCGTGGTCAAGGGTGAAGAAGGCGTGGTCGTCCATGGCCTCGATAAGAACGTCGAACTGAGTGCTCTGCCCCATCAACTGCATCCGTTCGGGTGTGATGTCCCGCGCTGTACACACGATTACCCCGTCGTCAGCGTAAGCCAGACGGTGGTTGGTAACGAGCCTGTCTCCGCCTTTCATCAGCCGAACGGTTTCGCCCGACCAGTACTCGTTTTCTTTGACCGCTGGGATGATGTCGTTCTCTAGCCGGTCCGCTTCGTCGTCGTGGTACAGGATTGTCCAGTGTTCACCGTTCAGTTCATCCTGCTCGTATCCAAATAGGTCCGCAAAGGCAGGGTTCACATACGAGAACGCCCCGTCCGGATCGATGAGACTAATGCCTTCGCTGGCGGTTTTCATCGCCCTGTAGCTACGATCGATTGTCTGGACAGCCCGGTACCGTTCAATGAGGTTCGTGATCCGATTGGCCAGGATGGCGTACTGGTCGATCCCGTGCTCCTTCTGGATGTACTCCGTCACACCAGCGGTAATGGCTTCACTCGCGATCTCTTCGCTCCCTTTGCCAGTGAAAAGGATGAACGGCAGGTCGGGTTGCTCCTGGCGGACTGCAGCTAGGAACTCCAGCCCGTCCATTCCCGGCATATCATAGTCTGAGACGATACAATCGATGTCCTCCGCCCGAAGAATCGCAAGACCATCGGTCCCGCTCGTTGCTGTTTGAACTTCGAACCGTTCGTCTTCTTGTTCAAGAAACTGGGCAGTCAAATCCGCAAAATCAGGCTCGTCATCCAGATGTAATATCTTCATTATTGTGGAGGGGCTGTCCTGTTCGTACTGTGGAATCGAACAGGGATAAATATCTGATCTAGTTATAAATTATATTATGAAAGCATGCCGCTGTGGCCCAGAATATGCATTATCACGCAAGCCGCGTAGGTGTCGTATCTATGAGTGTCAGGTGTGATATATTGTCAGAGGCGGGAGTCAGCCACGATGTCGGGGAATCGAAAAGAGGTTTAGCCCGGACAGCCACCCACCGCACATGATTATCCCCGGGGCAGACACGCAGGCGTTCGCGGCGACCCTCGCCGAAGCGACGGGCGAGCGGCTGGGACGGGTCGAGTATGAGCAGTTCCCCGACGGTGAGCACGTCGTCAAAGTCCCCGAAGCACTCTCCGGCGAGCGTGCTGTCGTCGTCGCGTCTACCGTCGACAGCGACGCACACCTGCAGTTGCTCCAGTTGCAGGACGCGGCCCGCGAAAGCGGCGCGAGTGAGGTCGTCACCGTCATCCCGTACATGGGCTACGCCCGCCAGGACGAGGCCTTCAAACCCGGCGAACCGGTGTCCTCGCGGGCGATGGCCCGCGCCATCTCGACGGGGACCGACCGCGTGCTGACGGTGAACCCCCACGAACCAGCCGTCTGTGACTTCTTCGACGTCCCAGCCACCAACGTCGACGCGGCAAGTGTTCTCGCCGACCCGCTGCCTGCGGACCTGCGGGACCCGCTCTTTCTCTCGCCCGACGAAGGCGCAATCAACCTCGCTGAGACGGTCCGGAACGCCTACGGCGAGGGTGAGACGGACTTCTTCCAGAAGGATCGGGACTACGATACCGGCGACATCGAAATCAGCCCCAGCGACGCGCCAGTCGAGGACCGGGACGTGGTGCTTGTCGATGACATCATCGCCACTGGGTCGACAATGAGCGAGTCCGTCGGCGTCCTCGGAGACCGCGACGCCCGGCGGGTGTACGTCACCTGCGTCCATCCGATGCTCGCCAGCAACGCCCTGACGAAGCTCAACAGCGCCGGCGTCGAAGCCGTCTACGGGACGGACACGCTCGAACGTGCCGTCAGCGAGGTCAGCGCCGCGCCGGTCGTCGCAAACCAGTTGTAGTCACTCCTTGTTTCGCCTCTAGCGCAGGAAGTACTCCAACGCTTCCGCAGCCGCCATACTCTCGACTGCTCCTAGTCGCCGATCGCCTGTTCTGAGGGCGCTCGCCGGTCGCGTGCCGGACTAGTCCGACGCTTCCGCAGCCGCGACGGCTCTCGGCTCCTCTTAGTCGCCGCTCGCCTGTTCCGAGGCCTCTCGCTGGTCGGCCTCGCACGGCGCAATCGCAATCTCCATATCAGTTCCTTCGACGTCCCACGTCTTGCGGTGGCCGTCCTTGACGCCGGCGAGTTCATCAGCCCGGACCTCCTCTTTAATCAGGGCTTCGTGCTCGCGGACCAGCGAATCGACGCGCTCGTCGTCGATAGCCAGATCCACGACAATGCGCTCCTCGATGTCCAGTTCGAGGTCCTTGCGCATCTCCTGCACCCGGCGGATGACCTCGCGGGCGTACCCCTCGCTCTCGATGTCCTCGGTGAGCGTGGTGTCAGCGTAGACGACGCCGCCGCCGTCGAGTGCGGTGAACTCTGTTCCGGTGACGCCGTCGGGCGTCTCGCGGCGGAACTCCACCATCTCCTCGGTGAGGGCGATATCCTCGTCGAGCGCGTCGCTCACTGTGCCTTCGAGGGTATCGAGTGACTGCTCGGTGACGCGGGCCTCGTTGAGCGCGTTCATCACACGGCCGGCGTCATCGCCGAAGGCCGGGCCGAGTTCGCTCATGTCGGCCTCGGCGGAGTACTGGAGTTCGCCCCACTCGTTGTCAGCGCCGACGACCTCAACGGCGCGGGCGTTGAGTCGGTCGGCGATGATTGCTTCCTGAGCGCGGACCGCATCGGCCACGTCGTCGCTGTCCACATCGACGATGACACGAGTGACGGGCCAGCGGAGTTTACGTTCGGCCTGCTGACGGGCGTTCGAGCCCGCTTCCTCGACCTCGCGGACGACCTCGATCTCGCGTTCGAGCGCGGGGTCGTGAAGGTCGGCGTCGACCTCTGGCCAGTCGCACATGTGGACCGTCGGGTGGCCGGCGTCACCGGTGAGCGCACCGTACACTTGCTCGGCCACGAACGGCGTGAACGGGGCAAACAGCGCGGCCACGGATTCGAGCACACGGTAGAGGGTGGCGTAGGCCGCCTGCTTCGAGGCGCTGTCCTCCTCTTCCCACATCCGCTCGCGGACGACCTGAATGTAGAAGCGGGAGACGTCCTCGACAACGAACTCGAGCAGTTCGTCGACCGCTTTGTCGTTCTCGAAGTCGTCCATCGAGTCGGTCATCGCCTCGGTCACGCTCTGGAGTCTGGAAAGCACCCACTCGTCGACGAGTTCGAGATCGTCGCGGACGTCCTCGACCGTCGTTTCCTCGGGGTCGAAGTCGTCGGCGCGCATGTACGGCAGCGGGAACCGGGCGACGTTCCAGAGGATGTTCAGCCGGCGCTGCATCTCGGCGGTCTCCTCCCACGAGAAGTTCATGTCCTCGCCCTGCGCGGTCACCGACAGCAGGAACAGTCGCATCGGGTCGCGGCCGTGCTTCTCGATGACCTCATGGGGGTCGATGAGGACGCCCTTCGACTTGGACATGCCGCGGCCGTCGGGCATGTTGGCGTAGCCGTGCATCAGCACCTGCTTGTACGGGATTTCACCGGTTGCGGCGGTACTCATGCCCAGCTGGGACCAGAACCACCCGCGGGTCTGGTCGTGGGCCTCCATGATGAGGTCGGCGGGCCACAGTTCATCGAAGTCCTCGGTCTGCTCGGGGTAGTTGACGGTCCCCCACGTCGCGACGGAGGAGTCAAGCCACACGTCGAACACGTCGCCGACGCGGGTGTAGGTCGTGCCGTCCTCGGTGATGGTGAGGTCGTCGACCGTGCCCTTGTGCAGGTCGACGCTCTCGGGGTCGATTTCTTGCTCGACCCGCTCGGCGAGCTCCTCGCGGTCGCCGACGACGATGGCGTCGTCCATGTCACCGCTCCAGTCTTCAGGAAGCCAGATCGGAATCGGAATGCCCCAGTAGCGCTGTCGCGAGACGTTCCAGTCCGGCGCGTCCTCGACGAAGTCACGGAAGCGGTTGTCGCGGGCCCACTGTGGGTACCACTCGCTGTCCTCGATGTTCGCCAGCAGTTCGTCCTTGATGTCGGTCACTGTGATGAACCACTGGTCGGTGACGATGCGGACGATGTCGGTGTCACAGCGCCAGCACTGCCCCTCGCGGACGGTGTGGCCTTCCTCGCTGGAGAGCAGGACGCCCTTGTCGTCGAGGTCATCGATGACATCATCGTTGGCGTCGCGGACGAAGGTGCCGGCGTACTTGCCCGCGGCATCGGTGTAGACGCCGTCTGAGCCGACCGGACAGAATATTTCGAGGTCAAGTTCCTGGCCGCGTTCGAAGTCCTCCTCACCGTGGCCAGGCGCGGAGTGGACGAGACCAGTGCGGTCGGCCTCAACGTAGTCGGCGGTGTACACCTGCCCGGAGCCTTCACCCTGTGCGTGGTCCGGCACTTCCTCGGCCAGCGGGTGGTCGTACTCCCAGCCGACCATCTCCTCGCCGGACAGCGTCTCGACGACCTCGTAGTCGTCGTACCGGCCGGCCTTCAACACGTCCTCGACGCAGGCTTCGGCGAGATAGAGGCGTTCGGTGTCGCCGTCTTTCTCGGCGTCGACGCCCACGTATTCGAGGTCGCCGTCGGCGGCGACGAAGGTGTTGGCGACGATAGTCCACGGGGTCGTCGTCCAGATGACCAGACTGCCCTCCGTGTCGCTCAAGGGGAACTTCACGTAAATCGACGGCTTGCCCACGTCATGGTACTCGACCTCGTTGTTGGCGATCCCGGTCTCACACCGTGGACACTGGTTGATGGAGCGCTGGCCCTGCTCGACGAGGTCGCGCTCGTGAGCCTGCTGGAAGCCCCACCAAGCGGCCTCCATGTACTCTGGGTTGACCGTCTTGTACGGCTCGTCCCAGTCCATCCAGACACCGAAGTCCTGAAAGTCCGTCTGGAGGCCTTCGAGTTGCTCTTCGGCGAAGTCTTTGCACTCCTCGATGAAGTTCTCCTCACCGAACTGCTCGATGTCTTTCTTGTTCTCGAAGTCGAGGCGCTCCTCGACTTTCGTCTCGATGGGGAGGCCATGCATGTCATAGCCCGGCCGGTCAGTGACGTTGTAGCCCTGCATCCGCAGGTAGCGGATGTAACAGTCCTTCAGGGTCTTGTTCCACGTCGTCCCCATGTGGGCCGCGCCGGAGGTGTAGGGCGGCCCGTCAACGAAGAAGTAGTCCTCGCCGTCGGCCCGGTGGGCCTTCGTCTGCTCGTAGGCGTCGACATCGTCCCAGTACTCGAAGACGCCGTCCTCGACGGCGTCGGGGTTGTACTGGTCGTCGACAGCGGCGAAACGTTCCATACCGGCACATTCGCCGCCTCCAATAAAGGACAATCGGTTATGTGTGTGCCGTTCGGACGGTACGGCCCCAATGTGGCGCTGGTCAGCGCTCGCGCTGGAGCAGTAACCCGGCTGTCTGCCCGCTGTTTTCGGTTATCGGTGCGACAACTTCCCAGCCGTCCGCGCCGAGGTCGTTCAGTTCGTCTGTCGGGACGCTACTGCTTCCGAACATCCCGGTGTCGATATCGAGCGTCTTGTATTCGTAGGAGGGCATACAGGCGTCGTGACAGCGGCCACCAGCAAATGTCTTGGGCTCCGGGGCGGCGCATGCGCTGACCGCCACCGATTTGCCACGCACAGCCCTCACGTCGCATGTGCCAAAGTTCCCCGATGGAGCGAAGCGAAACGCCCTCGCTGAGGGCTGTCGGCGCTGCCCCGAACTCGCCGACAGTCGGACCTGTATCTCGTGGGGCAACGGCCCGCTGTCAGCCGACCTCGTCGTCGTTGGCGAAGCCCCTGCCGAGGGGGACCCCGAGGCCGAGCACTGGCAGGGTGGCAACCTGACCGGCATGGCCTACACCTCGCGGCGATCCGGGCGGAAAATCCGGGCAGTGCTCGCCGACGCCGGGTTCGGCCACGACGACTGCTACTACACCAACGCGGTGAAGTGCCATCCGCCAGGGAACCGCGACCCGACCGAGACGGAGCTGGCGAACTGCCGGCCCTACCTCGTCAGAGAGGTCGAGACGGTCGAGCCGGCGGCGGTCGTGACGACTGGAAAACACGCGACGAAGACGGTACTGGCGCTGGACGACAACAGCCTTGACAGCTTCCTCGACAGCGTGCTCGACCCGCGGCAAAGCGAGGCTCTGTGCGTGCCCGTGGTCCCGCTGCTCCACCCGTCGTATCAGGAAGTCTGGCTCTCGCGGCTGGGCTACGACTACGGGGGGTACGTCGACGCCATCGCTGAGACGGTCGCGCGCGTCGCCGACACCTAGAACCTTCTTGTGACCGCCGGACGCAGGGACGACTATGAGCGAGGACTGCATTTTCTGTCAGATCGTTGCCGGCGACATCCCCGGCCGCACCGTCTACGAGGACGACACCGTGCTGGCGTTTCTGGACGCCAATCCCCTTTCGCCGGGACATACGCTCGTTATCCCGAAGGACCACCACGAGCGGTTGAACGACACGCCCGCCGATGTGGCGAGTGCGGTCATGTCGACCCTGCACGAACTCGTCCCCGCCATCGAGGCGGCCGTCGACGCCCCCGCCAGCACGGTCGCGTTCAACAATGGCGAAGTGGCCGGTCAGGAGGTCCCCCACGTCCATGGCCACATTATCCCGCGGTTCGAGGACGACGGCGGCCGCCCGGTTCACGTGCTGGTCAATGACCGCCCTGACCTCTCCGATGACGAACTGGACGACATCGAGTCGGATATCGTCGCCGAGCAAGCGTAAAATTCCGCATCTTTTTATCGAAAGATACGCCAACAGCGACGCATGGGGGTTTCGACGCTCGCGTTCGTCGGGTGTACCGGTGGGGCTGGAACGACAAGATTGACAGTCGAGACGGCGGCGACGCTGGCCCGGGGTGGACGGTCCGTCGCTGTCGTCGACGCAGCCTTTGGCACACAGGGGCTGGCAACATACGTCGATGGGCGACTTGACGCCGACGTGACTGCGGTGGCCGTCGGCGACGTTCCGGTCGACGACGCGCTGTTCGAGTGGAGTATCGACGCCGACGGGCGGGTCGCGCTCTGTCCGACCCACGCGCCGTTCGAGCGCCTCGCTCGCGCGAAGTCAGCCGAGAACGCACAGACGCTCGAACAGGCTATCGAGGAGCTAGCCGACCGGTTCGACCACGTCCTGCTCGATGTGCCACCAATCGCGTCGAATCAGGCCGTCGCCGCTGCAACAACCGCACAGCGGCGGGCGCTCGTGGTGCCGGCCAGCCAGCGCGGTAGCGACCTGCTTCCGCGACAGCAGGGCCGACTCCGTGACATCGGAGCGCCGGCATCAGCCATTGTTGCCACCCGCGTGCACGGCGATACCGACGAATCCGTCGAGGATGCAGCACATACGGTCCCACACATCGAGCCGAGTGCGCATAGACCTCTTGTGACGGACCCGGATACCGATGTTGCCCCGACTGTCGCCGCACTGGCCGAGGACCTGCTCGATATCGACCTCGGTCTGACCTTCGAGGACGACAGCCTGTTCTCCCGCTAGGGAAGCGGGAGGACGATGACGGGGCGGTCAACGCGGGCGAGGAGGTTTCGGGCCGTCGACCCGACACCGTCACTATCGTCGGAACCGCGATGTGGGCCGATGAGGAGTTCGTCCGGGTCGTGCTCGGCGACAGCCGCCAGTATTTCCGTCACGGGCTCGCCTTCCCGTGTCTCCGTTGCGGGCATAAACGGCGCGAGCCGCGAGCGGGCGACGTTGACGGCGTCACCCGCGTCACGTGATGGGGCATCGGGGTCGCGGACGGCGACCACGACAATGTCGTCATCACCTGCCGGGTCGAGCCGGTGCTGGAGGTAGTCAGCGGCGGCCGCGGTGACGTGAACCGAGCTTGTGGCGAGCAGAAACGTCGTCATGGACGACTCTGCGGCGTCGCTCGGCTTCGGGCTTTCGTTCGTCAGCAACGCACCAAGGACAACTATACAGGTAGCAACAGACTCGGGGGCGTAGCATACACATAGTGAGTGGCTACTCATATACGGGACTCCTTGCGAAGCCATGACCCTATCCGAAACCCCGGACCCGATACGGTTCGTCTGTCCGTTCTGTGAGCGGACGTTCGACCGGCCCCAATCAGTGTGTGATAGCTGCGATAGCACAGTCGTCGTCTCCGTGGAAAGTCAATCAGTGTACGACAGCATCCTTCCGATGTGTGGACATTAGGACGGGTGGAACATGACGTACCGGTCGTCTGTCACGCGCACCGACGGGCTTACATACAGCCCAACCTGTACCCGAGAGCGTGCGCGTCGAGAACAGTTTCATCGGTACCGACGGCGTCGGGGAAAAGACCGAGCAGTCCATCTGGGAGCAGGGCGTCACCCACTGGGACGAATTCGAACCGTCCGTCGTCGGCGGCCAGCGCGGCGACCGGATCCAGCAGTTCATCGACGAGGGGCGCGAGCGGGTGGCCGAGACCGACGTTACCTACTTCGACCATGCGTTTCCCAGCAGCGAGCGCTGGCGGCTGTACGAGACCTTCCGCGAGCGGGCCTGTTTCTTCGACATTGAGACGACCGGGCTCGACCAAGACCACAATCAGGTGACGACAGTGAGCCTCCATCAGGACGGGGAAACACAGACACTCATCGCCGGTGACGACCTGACTGCCGAGAACCTTCGGGCCGCGTTCGACGGTGCGGACTTGCTGGTGACGTTCAACGGCAAGCGCTTCGACGTGCCCTTCCTCGAAGCGAACTTCGACGTCGACCTCAACCGCCCGCATCTGGACCTGATGTACACCTGCAAGAAGATCGGACTCTCCGGCGGGCTCAAACAGGTCGAGCAGGACATCGGTATCGAGCGGGACCGGCCAGACATCTCGGGCCAAGACGCGGTGCGACTCTGGCGGGAACACGAGCAGGGCAGAGATGGTGCACTCGAAACACTGGTATCATACAACCGTGAGGATACGGTGAACCTCAAGAAATTGGCAGAAACCGCCACCGAGAGGCTTGACGATCAGGTTTTTGTCGGCTGATGGCGAGAGCGTGAATCGTCACCACACCCCCATTGTTTCAGGTGGAGCGGGGCGGCGGTTGACAGCCGTAGAGTGGTAGCGAGAGTATTGCCGCGCTATCGACTCCAGAACGGCGTGTACCCGTGGCCGAGGACGATAGAAGCCACGTGCCAGGCAACGAGTTCGATGACCAGCGACGTATCCTGCCCCGTACCGATGCCGTAGAGCGATGGGAGATACAGCAACGGCAGCAATACCGCACCCCAGAACGCAAACGGTCGGACACTGACGAGTGTCACGGTCCAGACCCCGCGGGCGGCGAACGCAAGTGCGTTGAGATATCGACTGGGGTCCGCCAGTCGAAATCTGTCGGTGTCGCCCTGGTGGGGTAGCGGAGGACTATCGCTGCTCGATGACCCCACCCTCACTCCCCCTGTCTGGCCTCGGTATCATTAATCAAACCAACAGTATACCGCACCTAATCGGTGGTCACTACACAGATAGACGACTGCGCCAGCGTGTCTATGTGTATTCATGTCCACAGGTACTGTCATTTTGTGACAGGAATTACACTGGATTCACGGCGTCCTCACAATCCGGGCACGCGGCGAGCATCCGCGGCCAGTCGCCGGCCCTGTCGTACGCAATGACGAGGTTCGCTGCGGGAATCGTCACGTCACAGGCTGGACACTTCCCGAGCGGTGGGTCGGCCGTTTCTGTGTCACTTTTCCACATACATCGAGCTACGCACTCAATACATATTGTTACCAGGCTCCTACAGGGTGGAACCACGTCTTCACCGTCGTCCCGCAGCAGCGACGCAACCAGTCGTTCAATGTGGTGAATCGGCCGAAAACGGAAGCGGCCAGGTTCAGTAGTTCGGGGCCTCGGGAGTCTGTGGCGAGTCCGTCGGCCGCAGCAGGTGGACGCGCCCGGCGAGGAACCCAAGCAAGAGGCCGGTGAAGTGTGCGATGAGCGCGACGCCGGGGTTCGCGGTGGCGAGCGTGATCGCCGCGGCGACAACGCCAGCCAGTGCCAACTGAACACGCGGTGCGAGTTCGAACCCGCCGATGACAGTGTCCGTCAAACGGTTTGCGGCGAGCAGATATCCAAAGAGCGCAAACACCGCGCCGCTGGCCCCGAGGACGGAGACGTGGCTGACCATCCCGGGAACATGCGGGCCGACAAGGCTGGTAATCGAAACCTGCGAGACGCCGGCGAGCGCGCCGGTCGAGACGAAGAAGGTGTGGAATCGGAGCGGCGACGTCCGGCGTTCGAGGACGACGCCGGCGAGCGCCAATCCGACAGCGTTTGCGAGGAGATGCGACAGGCCAGCATGTGCGTACACGCTGGTGATAAGCGTCCAAGGGCGACTGAACAGCGGCGGGGAGAGGGCGAACAGGCTCCGCGGGGCGGTCACGACGCCGGCGGCCTGCTGTGCGAGGAACACAGCAACGATGACGGCCAGCGTGACCACGGTCGGGCTTTGTCGCAGCGGCTTCATCGTGCCGATATTGTCGCTCTCGACACAAGAAACGCTCGGACAGCCCTCCGTTTCAGAACGCATACGTGGCATCGTCGCGTTATGTCGTGTATGTCCGAACTGACCAACGCCCTCACTGCGGCGTTCGCAGACGAGACCGACGACAAAATCGCACAGACGGCCGCCGAGAACATCGCCGACTTCGCCGAGGAGTACGACGAGGACCTGACGAGCGACCGCGTCACCGGCCTGCTCGCGGACGCGCCTTACGACGGGTTCGACCGCCAGTTCAACTGGGTCATCGGCGAACTCGCCGCCGAGAATGAGGACTGCACCGACTCCCGAGCGTTCCGTATCGATGGGTTCGGCGAACTTGCCGCCGACCCGGATGTCGGGACCTGAGGGGGCGCATGCCTGGCGGAACCTACACGCTGGTTCTCGAACGGGGCACCAGCGGGCCGATTGCAGTCGGGGCGCTTGGTGAAATCACGTTCCCGGCAGGCTGGTACGCCTACACCGGGAGCGCGCTGGGTAGCGGCGGCTTCGGCCGCATCGACCGCCACCGCGCAGTCGCTGCCGGCGACAACGACACCCGGCACTGGCACATCGACTACCTGCTCGGTGACGTGGCGACGACCGTCGACCGGGTCGTCACAACCGAGGCCGATATCGAATGCGCCGTCGCCAAGCAGATCGACGGGCCGACAGCGGCGGGGTTCGAGGGTATCGACGCCTTCGGCTGTTCTGATTGTGACTGTCGTTCGCACCTGATACACCACGAGCAGCGGGAGAAACTGGTCGATGCGGTGACTGATGCCCACGAGGCCGCCCAAGAGGGGGCAGCAGCCGCGACCGAGTAGTCAGGAGATGTGAATCGCGGGCTTGTTCGGTCGCGCTTTGGCTGCGAGGTCGTCGTCGGGCGTGGCCCGCCGGACAACGACGTCACAGGCGAACTCGTCTTCGAACAGCCACGCGGCCTGCTGGAGCGTGTCGAGTTCGCGCTCGCCGTCGATAATTGGTTCGAGTCCCGCCCCGCGGTCGGCCAACCGGTCGGCGAAATCGGCGGCTGTGTCGCCGTGCTGTTTGATCGCTTCGTCAGCCATGATTTCACCGACGATGGCGTCGTCGGGGTCGGACTCGCGGGCGATCTCGTAGGCCCGGTACTTCCAGTCGGCGGCGACGACGAGTTCGATCTCGTTCGGTTCGTCGATGTCGACGACCTCCGTGATCTCGCGCACGTCGTCGATCGTTCGCCGAACGACCTGCCGCTCGATGCGGTAGTCGTCCACGTCCCGGAGCGGTTCCGGCCACCGACTCTCGGCGACGAGACCGTCCTCGTCGAGCAGTTGCCACATCTCCTCGGCGAGAAACGGCGCGATAGGCGCGACTAAGCCGGCGAGCACCCGCAGGCCCCGGCTGTAGGCGAACTGGTACGGGCGGTCGTAGCCCGCGTAGCGCCCAAGTAGCCGGGCAAAGCGCTGTATCTCGCCGATGACGCGATGGAAGCGAAAGCGGTCGTACTCCTCGGTGACCGCTACGATGGTCCGGTCAATTTCCCGCTCCAGATACGCGTCGTGGTCGGTGCTCTCAGTCCTGGTCTCCGTTCGGTCAGTGTATTCCGTGACAAGGCGATACAGCGTCTGCTGGAAGTCGTAGGCCGTCGAGACGTCCTTCACGGTCCACTCGAAGTCCTGCGAGGGATGGGCCGCCGAGAGGACGAACAGCCGCGTCGTCTCGGCCCCGTACTCGTGGGGCGCGATGTCGTTGCCCTTCGATTTGGACATCTTCTCGCCGCTGTGGAGCACCGTCCCCTGATTGATGAGCCGCTCGACCGGCTCCTCGCGGTCGAGCAGACCGATATCCGACAGGGCGCGGGTGAAGAAGCGGATATAAAGGAGGTGGAGGACAGCGTGTTCCTCGCCGCCGACGTACACGTCGACCGGGAGCCACTCGTCGGCAGTTTCCTGGTCGAAGGGAGCATCTTCGAAGTGTGGAGACAGGTATCTGAGAAAGTACCACGAGGAGTCGACGAAGGTATCCATCGTGTCCGTCTCCCGCACCGCGTCGGCCCCGCAGTCAGGGCAGGTCGTCTGCTTCCACTCGTCGGCCGCGTCGAGCGGGTTCCCCGTCGTCTGGACGTAATCGGGCAGTTCCACCGGGAGGTCTTCTTCCGGAACCGGGACGTGGCCGCAGTCGTCGCAGTGGACGATGGGAATCGGCGTCCCCCAGTAGCGCTGGCGGGAGATGAGCCAGTCCCGCAGGCGATAGGTCACCGCGGACTCGGTGGCCTCGTCCTCGCGTAGGCGCTCGCGGGCGGCGGAACTGGCGAGGCCGTCGTACTCGCCGCTGTTCGTGAGCATCCCGTCACCGGTGTAGGGCGCGTGTGGCAGATCCGTCCCGCTGCCGTCGACCGGTTCGACGGCCTGCTTGACGGGCAGGTCGTGTTCGTCGGCGAAGGCGTGGTCCTGCTCGTTGTGGGCCGGCACGCCCATGACCGCGCCCGTGCCCACATCGTCAAGGACGTAGGCCGCGACGTACACCGGCAGTTCCTCGCCGGTGTAGGGGTGGGTTGCAGTGAGGTCCGTCTCGACACCGCTCATCCCGGCGTCGTCCGTGCTCGCCACCGAATCCACGTACTCGGCGACATCGTCGTCTTCGTCTGCCAGCGCACGTGCGAGGTCGTGGCCCGGCGACAGCGCCAGATACGTCGCGCCGTACACCGTGTCGAGTCGCGTCGTGAACGCCTCAACGGTGTCGTGGTCGTCGTGGCTGACTGAGAAAGCGACGCGCGCGCCCTCTTGTCGACCAATCCAGTTACGCTGACTGTCCCGAACGCCGTCGGGCCACCCCTCGAGGTCGTCCAGCCCGTGATACAGCTCCTCGGCGTAGTCGGTGATGGCGAAAAACCACTGGTCGAGGTCGCGCTGCTCGACAGCTGTTCCACAGCGCCAGCAGACGCCGCCGCCCTGGGTGTGGCTGTGGCCGGTGCTGGCGGTCGTCCCGCCTTCGTCGGCTTCCGGCGGCGTTTCGACCTGCGCGTCAGCAAGCACTGTCTCACAGTCCGGACACCAGTTCACCGTCGCCGCGCCGTAGTCGACCAGCCCCTCGTCGTAGAACTGGGTGAACAGCCACTGGTTCCACTGGTAGTATTCTGGGTCACAGGTAGTGATTTCCCGGGACCAGTCGTAGCCAAAGCCCATCTCCTGGAGATCATCTTCCATCTGGTCGATACACGTCCGGGTCCAGGATTCTGGGTCAGTGTCCCGTTTGTAGGCCGCGTTCTCCGCCGGCAGGCCGAACGCGTCCCACCCCATCGGGTGAAGGACATCGTCGCCGGCCATCCGCCGGTACCGAGCATACGCGTCCGTAATGGCGTAATTTCTGATGTGCCCCATATGCAACGAGCCGGAGGTGTAGGGAAACATTCCCAGCACGTACGTCGGATCCGCAGCGTCGGTCGGGCACTCGAAAACGTCCTCCCGCTCCCAGGCCTGCTGCCAGTACTCCTGAACCCGAGCGTGGTCATATCGGCGCGACATTTACTATCTCGTCCTGTGCTTGCCGCGCACATCAGTGTTCGGCTAGGGAAGGCGGCTGGTCCCGATTGGACTGCTCCTGTGTACAGCCAGAAAGCCCCTGCTGTCTCGGCTCCCGCGCCTCGCTGTCGTTCGAGAGAGCGAAGCTCTCTCGTGATGACGAAAGACGCTTTGCGTCTTTCGAACCGCCCCCGAGTTCAGCAACCGGGGCTTTCTGGCTGTTCAAATTTGATCCACTACTGCGGGCAGAAACAAGCCCAGAAAAGATTGTTCCTAGTTCATTCCTCGCCAGACTCGTAGTGGTCACCGGCGGCTTCGGGCAGCCGCGTCTTGCCCACCAGAGCGAGCACGACGATGACGGCGACGAACGGAATGGTCTGGACCAGCGAATCGGGGACAGCGATGACATCGGCCGTCTGAAGACGCAACTGGACGGCATCAAGGCCGGCAAACAGCGTGGTCGACAGCAATGCGCCGACCGGGTTGTAGTTGCCGAACAGATATGCGACGATGGCGATGAACCCCTTGCCGTTGACCATCGTCGGGCCGTTGCCGGTGAACTGGCCAATGTTGATCGCCAGCGCGGCCCCGCCCATCCCCGAGAGGACGCCGGAGAGGAGCACGGCGGCGTATCGGACGCGAGACACGTCGACACCGGCGGTGTCGAGCGCTTTCGGGTTCTCGCCGGCGGCCCGGACCCAGCGGCCGAACGTGGTTCGGTTCAGGACGTACCACGACGCCGCCACGGCGAGGAACATAATGTAGACGGCGGGCGAGGCGTCGAACAGTGCGCCGAAGAACGGAATCTCGGCCAGCGTCGGGACCGTGATCGTGTCGAAAGTACCGACGCTACTGGTGTTTGGCCCACCGTAGAACACCTGCGAGGCGAACGGCGCGAGTCCGAGTGCAATGAGCCAGACGGCCAGCCCGGCGATAATCTGATCAGCGCGGAACTCGATGCAGACGACGGCGAATACGCCCGCGAGGAGCGTCGACGCGACGATGCCGACGAGGAACCCGAGCCACAGCGAACCGGTGGCGTCGGCTCCGAAGATGGCTGCGAAGGCTGAGATGATGAGCAGCCCCTCGAGCCCGATGTTGATGATACCGCTCTTCTCGGCGAAGATGCCACCCAGCGCGGCCAGCACGATCGGAACCGAGAGCCGCAGTGTCGAGGACAGCGTCGATTTCGAGGCCAGCACCCAGAATATCTGCCCGGGCGTCGACGCCGGCGCAAAGAGTCCGAATCCGGCAAGCACAGCCAGTGTGAGGAACGCTGCGGCGGCGATGAGGACCCGACTTGAAGCCGAGCGAAGTCGATCGATAGCGCTGTCGTTAGTCATCAGCACCACCTCCCGCGGTCGCGGCGGCCGGACTGTCTGGCTCACGCGTCGCGAGCCGCCGGCCGATGATACGGAAGAATTCCGGCATCGCGACGAACAGGATTATCAGTCCACGGAGGACGCCGACGAGCTGTGGCGGCACATTGGTCGCAAACGCCACCACGTTCGAGCCGGACTTGAGGACGCCAAAGAGCAGCGCGGCGAAGACGGCCCCGATCGGATTGTTGCCGGCAAGGATAGAGACGGTGATCCCGTCGAAGCCGTAGCTCGGAATGCCAGTCTGGAACTTTCCGAGGGTCATCATCACGAATACGGCCCCGCCGATGCCGCCCAGTGCGCCCGACAGCGTGAGCGAGGTCAGGATAGTCCGGGCGGAGTCGACGCCGCCGTACTCCGCGGCCGCGGGCTGGATACCGGCGGTCCGCAGGTCGTAGCCGAAGGCCGTGTGTTCGAGCAGGTAGTAGACGCCGCCGACGAATGCGAGTGCTATCAGGAGTGCGAGCAACGAGAAGTCCGTCCGCGGGTCGAACAGGATCGATGGGAACTGTCCCTCGACGGGCAGGGTCGGGGTCTGTGTCGCCTGGCTCGTCGGGTCGGCGAAGTGGTTTCGGACGAGATACAGCGTTACCCGAACAGCGACGAAATTGAGCATGATAGTTGTAATGACCTCGTTCGCGTCGGCGTAGGCTTTCAGAGCGCCGGGTATCGCACCGTAGAGGCCGCCGCCGATTGCGCCAGCAAGCAGCCCGAGCGGAATAAACAGGATGAGCGCGATCGTCCCAGAGACCAGCGAGCCGGCCCACAGCACTGTCAGTGCGGCTGCCAGTGCGCCGATGATAAGCTGGCCCTGCGTCCCGATGTTGAAGATGCCCGCACGGAACGCTAAGGCTACCGAAAGGCCGGTAAACACCAGTATCGTCGTCTCGCGTAGCGTCGCCGCGAACTGCGCGTTCAGCGGCGACCAGCTGCCGGCAAAGGGATCGCCCAGTGCGCCGAGGAACAGCCGGTTGAACACGTAGAACGGGTCGTAACACAGCGTCGTGGAACCGAAGGTGAGCACCGGCGACCGACACGTCGCCATCAGCCCCGCGGCAGTGACGATAACCGTCCCGACAACGAGAGAGAGCAACAGCGCCGAGACAGCGATGAGAATCCGCTCGCCGACTGAGGTCTGGCCCAGCCTGATGAGGCGCTGTCGGTACTGTGACCACCGGTCGTTTGAGTCCGATGTCGGCGGGTCGTCGCCGTTCCGCGACGGGCCGCTATCGCTCATTGATCGCCCTCCCCGTTCGCCGCGATGGTCGGGACGGCGTCAGGTTGCTGCCCGGCCATCAACAGCCCGAGCTGTTCTTCGGTCACACGCTCTGGATCCACGATATCGACAATCTCTCCCTCGTAGACGACAGCGAGGCGGTCGGAAAGCGACTGGACCTCATCAAGATTTGAGGAGATGAGCAACACGGCCCGGCCCGCCTCTCGGAGCGCGTTGATCTGGTCATGGATGAACTCCATCGACCCCACGTCCACACCGCGAGTGGGGTGGGAGGCAACGACGAGACGCGGGTCCCGCGCGAACTCCCGACCGACGACGAACTTCTGCTGGTTCCCGCCGGAAAGGGACTTGGCGTGGGCGTTGGCATCCGGTGGCCGAACGTCGTACTCTTCGATAATTTCTTCCGCGTGGTCGCGCGTGTGATTCCAGTCGATGCGCCCGTTCGAAGTGTAGTCGGCCGCGTGCTGGCTCCCCAGCAGGCCGTTCTCGACGAGATTAAAGTCCATCACCAGTCCACGCTCCTGTCGGTCTTCCGGGATGTAGGCGAGCCCGGACTCGATTCGTTCCCGGCGGCTGTCGGTGGTCCGGTCAACGTCGTCGTACATGATCGTTCCCTCGTCGGGCATCTGGAGCCCGGTAATCGCCTCGACCAGTTCCGACTGGCCGTTCCCATCGACGCCGGCGATGCCGAGTACCTCGCCGGCCCGGACGTCAAGCGAAATCCCGTCAACTGCGCGGACGCCCCGGTCGTCCTCCACAACGAGGTCCGAAACCTCAAGGATAGACCGGCCCGGCTCGGCTGGGTCCCGGTCGAGGTCCAGCAGGACTTCCCGACCGACCATCATCTCGGCCAGTTCTTCCCGAGTGATGTCGCCGGCCGGCACGGTCCCGACGTTTTTCCCCTCGCGCAGGACAGTGATTTCATCAGCAGCCTCCATCGCCTCGCCGAGCTTGTGCGTGATGAAGATAATCGTCTTGCCCTGGTCGGTCAGCTCTTCCAGCACGCGAAAGAGGTCTTCGACTTCCTGTGGTGTGAGTACTGCCGTCGGTTCGTCAAGAATCAGGACATCTGCGCCACGGTAGAGCGCTTTGAGGATTTCGACGCGCTGCTGGACACCGACACCGACATCTTCGATGCGGGCGTCGGGGTCCACGTCGAACCCATACCGTTCGGAGAGTTCACGGACCTGTTTTCGGGACTGTTCGCTGTCAACTGTGAGTCCAAGCCACTTGCGGGGCTCGTTCCCAAGCGTGATGTTCTCGGTGACGGTCATCGGATCGACCAGCATGAAGTGCTGGTGGATCATGCCGACACCTTCGTCGATGGCGTCGCGCGGCGAGTCGAACTGCTGTGTCTCGCCGTGCACGTTGACCGTCCCCTCGGTGGGCTGGTAGAGCCCGTAGAGGACGTTCATCAGGGTGGTTTTGCCCGCACCGTTCTCGCCGAGCAGTGCGTGAACCGTCCCCTTCTCGACCGCCAGATCGACATCGTCATTCGCGACTACCCCCGGAAACCGCTTTGTAATACCATCGAGGTGGACGGCCTGTTCCATACTCTGAGCCGTTACCTTCCCGTTGTTTTAACTTCACGGTTCCACATGTCTGCCAAAAATATGCGGCAATTACGTGTGTGGCCGCGGTGACTCTGTTGTAGATTTTGTCCGGATCGTTCCGACCGCAAAGCCGGAATGTGCCGGTAAATCGATCCAGCAATTCGCCTCAGGCGTTGTCGGGGTCAGTCGGCACGCTGATGTCGCCGCCGATGATGCTCTGGCGGACTTCGGACACCTCGTCTTTGACGCTCTGTGGGATTTCCGAACCGAGCTGCTGACCGTACACCGCTTCAACGCCGTTCTGTTCGAGGCCGAGGGTGTTCACAGTGCCGCCCTCAAAGTTGTCATTCGTTGTCGACTCAACGGCAGTGTAGACGGCGTTATCGACCCGTTTGACCATGCTCGCGAGGATAATATCGCTGAAGTTCTCTTTCGTGACCGACTGGTCACGGTCGACGCCGACTGCGAAGCGCCCGGCCTCCTGAGCCGCACGGAACACGCCAGTTCCGGTGTTGCCGGCCGCATGGTAGACAATGTCCGCACCGGATTCGTACATCGAGAGGGCCGCCTCCTGCCCGCCGGAGGGATCGTTGAAGTCGCCGACGTAGGCTGACTGGATGTCGACGTCCTCCTCTGCGTGCTTGACGCCGGCTTTGTAGCCGGCTTCGAAGCGACCGATGAGGTCACCCTCGACGCCGCCGACGAAGCCGACGCTCGCGGAGTCACTCTGCGTGGAGCCGGCTCCAGCCGAGAAGTCCTGACTGGTCAGCTTCGCGGCCATCAGCCCGATGAGGAACGAGCCCTGATGCTCACCGAACACGTACGAGCCGACGTTGTCCGCGTCAACGACGGAGTCAACGATCATGAAGTCCTGCTCGGGGTACTGTTCAGCGTTCTCGGTGAGGGCGTCCGCCTGCAGGAAGCCGATACAGCAGATGAGGTCGTAGTTCGGGTTCGAGGACTGCGCATACTGTTGCTGGAGGCTGCCGAAGTCCTGTACCGCTTCCGGCTGCGACTCATCGTATTCGATGTTTAGCTCGTCTGCTGCCCGGATAGCGCCGGTCTGAGCCTGATCGTTGAACGATCCGTCACCGAGCCCGCCCGTCGCGTACACCATTCCGATACGAGCAGCCGGACCGCTGTCACCGTCGCCACCGTCCCCGCCATCGCTGTCGGTGTCGCCGCCGCTGCCGTCGCCGCCATCGCCACCGAGGCAGCCGGCTAACCCGATTGCGGTTGCGGTACCAACACTACTGATGAACGTGCGCCTTCGCTGTGACATGTCCCACCAGCGGTGTCGATAGGCGTTAAAGACTTCGGTGTCGCACATTAGCCACAACGGCGACAAATCATGGCAAGGCGGGCCGATCACCGTTCGACGCCGACGCCGCGGACATTTTATGTACTGGGTGTGAACGGCTGGCAATGACAGTCTGGTCGCGTTCACACAGCAACAACTGGCAGGCCCCAACGGGGCCCGGCACGCGGTGACCCCCGTCGTCTTCTGGGCGCTAGTCGCCCTCGCGACGATCACCGGGCTGGTGACGGCCTGGACACTCGGTGCGAACAGCAACTCACCGCCGTTCGCGCCGGCTATCGGTGCGAACGCCATCTCGACGATGCGTGCTGCCTTCCTGATCGGCATCCTCGCCGCGATGGGGGCACTGACCCAGGGCGGGAGCATTTCGGAAACGGTCGGCGCCGGCCTCATCGACGGTGCCACGATCACATCGCTCGCAGCCGTTGCCGGACTGTTGACCGCGACGGGGTTCATGGCGTTTGGAATCTACTCGGGCTACCCCGTTCCGGCGGCGTTCGCGACGACGGGCGCGATGGTCGGCGTCGGCCTCTCGCTCGGCGGGCAGCCGGTGTTCGACACTTACCGTCGCATCGCCATATTCTGGCTGCTCGTCCCACCTGTGTCGGGGAGCTTGGCCTACCTCACCGCGACAGTGTTGCGCCGGGACGACATCCCCGAAACGGTCGGTGTCCCGCTGCTCGCCGGCGTCGTCGGGGGTATCGTCGCCAATGTCCAGTTGAGCATCATCCCGTCGCCCGCTGGCACCGAACAGGGCTCGCTGGCCGGCTTTGCTGCAATGGTCGCTGGAACGGATATCGCCGCCGTCGCCGCGACGCTACTAGTCGCCGCCGGGAGCTTTTACTACATCCGCCGGCAGACCCAGGCCTCCGTCGACAAGGGCATCAAGACCTTTCTCGTCGTTCTCGGCAGCGTCGTTGCCTTCTCTAGCGGCGGTAGTCAGGTCGGCCTCGCGACCGGGCCACTGGAGAACCTTTACCGCGCAGAACTCGGCCTGCCCGGAGTCGTGTTGCTGGCGCTCGGCGCAGTGGGTATCCTCGGCGGTGCGTGGATGGGCGCGCCCCGCCTGTTACAGGCGACCTCCCGCGAGTACGCGCAACTCGGCGTCCGCCGCTCCATCGCGGCGCTGGTCCCCGGCTTCATCATCGCGCAGGCTGCCATCGCGCTGGGTATTCCCATCTCGTTTAACAACATCATTATTTCCGGCGTCATCGGCGGCGGCCTGGCCGGCGGCTCCGCCGGCGTCTCTCGCCGGAAAATAGGTGTGACTGTCGGGTTCTGGCTCATCACGCTCGCCACTAGCGTCGTAATCGGCTTCGGCGTGTATCAGGTGCTGGAAGCGATCCTCGGGAGCCAGGTCTGAGAAGGGTAGGGGCGGCCAGCCACGCGTTACCGGACGACCGTCACCGTCACCGGCGCTTCGCTGACGACCGCCGTCGCAACGGTCCCCAGCAGCCGCCGGGCAATCTCGTTTCGCGTCCCGCCGTGGCCACCCATCACCACCTGATCCACGTCAGCCTCCTCGACGTAGTCCAGAATCGTTTCGGCCGGGTCACCGGTCTCGACGGCCGTCTCGACCTGTTGGCCGGCCTCGCTGGCCAGCTGTGATGCCCGGTCGACGAGTTCCGTTGCCCGCTCGTCGGCGGCCGCTTGGCGCTCCGCATCTGGTTCGAGTAAGCCGCCTTCGCTCATCCCCGTATCGAGCGGCGCAACGACGTTCAGGACCGTAATCCGGCAGTCGAACGTCTCCAGCGCGTACGTCAGCGCCTCATCAGCCAGCGGTGAGCCGTCCAGCGGGACAAGGACGTGTGTCGGTGTCATATGTTTTCTCTGGGAGGTAGCTACAAGTAGCAAGGGGCAAGCCGGTGCTTGCCAGACCCGTGTCACACCTGTTCCGCATGGGTTCGAGCCAGAGGAAGACTCGCTTCGCTGTGCGCGACTGGCAGGGTTCGAGTTCGTAGCTACAATCTCATGGCTCGTGAGTGAGCTCGCGACAAAAATAGTCCATCCTGGATTCGAACCAGGGTCGAAGCCCCCAGAAGGCTTCAGGATTGGCCTCTACCCCAATGGACTGATTACAATATTCAGTATCCGGCTGCCGTATTTCAGTGTTGCGGAGTCAAGCGGCTATGTCACTCATCGCCATCCACCTGCCCGGCTGTTGTCGGTCGAACCCCAGTCGGAACCTCATGATGTTCTTTTCTATGGCAGTTAGCACAGAGGATGTCACACTTGTCCATCTCAGCGCGGAGCTTCGACTTCGAGAAGCCGTATGTGATCATCTTGGAGATAGTCATCTCTTTGTCTGTATCGTCGCGATGGTGAAAGTCAAGACACGCTGGATCAGCCTCTCCACAGCGACAGCAGCCGTCACTATCTCGTTTGTACTCATACACCCATGCCCGGTGTTTTGCCCGCCGGTTCAGGGTTCGTTGTTGATTCCGGTCAGCGTTTTTGTAGTGCCATCGCTGGTCCTGAGAAAGGTCAGCCCACGAAGAACCATTGGGGAGCGAAACGTCGGCAGGTTTCGTACCGAGTCGAGAACCACGAGGATGATTGGTCTCTAATCCGGCAGCCTTCTTCGCACCGTTCCAGCTATCCATCACCCGCTGAATCGTGCCAGATGCCGGCGTCACGCCAAGCTCCTCGTACTGCGCTTTCGTCGGCGACTCACCTAGTACCACAGCGGCACTGCGGAGGGCTCGAACACAGTCCTCTTCGCTTGTCACGATGTCAATTTGTCATAGAATTGTATTTCAAATTACCTTTTTCGGCGGTCACAAAATGGTCTAAGCGAACGGCTACTGTGACACCACGAACGAACATCGACAGCGCTTTTTCGGGGTGCTGTGCACACTCTCGTATGTACGTTGGACGATTCGTCGTCGTCAGTCCCGAGGTCGGCGCGTACCGCGTCTCCTCGCGCTCGTTCCCCAACCGCCAGGCAGTCCAGCGCGACGGGACAGTGACCGTCGAGCCAACGCCAGACGCGCCAGAGACGGACAACCCATACATCTCCTACAACGGGGTCCGGGTCACCGAGCACGGCGCAGTCGTCGGCAACGGCTCCCACGTCGACCCCATCGCCGAAAAGCTCGAACTTGGCTATCCGGCACGGGACGCCATCGCGGAGCCGCTCCTCTCGCTCGACTTCGAGAAGGATGACTACGATACGCCGCGGGTCGCCGGTATCGTCGGCGTCGACGCGGCGGACCCGACGACGAACGCCGACGGGCCGGGCGCAGTTATCGGGACTGTCCGTCGGGACGCGCTGCTCGTCGAGGAAGTCACCGAGCCGACGCTGGTGGCGACATACGAGGAGAACAGTCCAACAGCGTTCGATCTGGCCGCGACCGACGCCGGCGAGGTAGCCCGCGAAGTGTACGACCACGAGTACGAGCACGCCGTCTGTTCGGCCGGCGTCGCGGGGTCGGCAAGCGAGTTCGACGTGGCAGTGTACAACGGCGAGTGAGCGGATGACCGCGAACGCACGGCGGACACAAATACTGAGCCAGGACTGACACTCAAGACCCCACAGGGGGTAGACACTAGTAATGAAACTCGGTATCCTCTCTGACATCCATGGCAATCGGGTGGCGCTCGCGGCGGTGCTTGCGGATATGCCGCCAGTTGATGGGCTGGTCTGTGCGGGCGACGTAGTCGGCTACAACCCCTGGCACGCCGACTGTGTCGACGCGATGCGCGGACACACCGACGCGCTCCCTGCGGACGTTCCCTGGCCGACCGAAGAAGTGCCAACGGTGATGGGCAACCACGACAGAGCCGTCGCTGCCGAGACGCCGTTCGCGTTCAACGGGATGGCGCAGGCCGGCGTCGAACACGCCACAGAACAGTTGTCCGACGAGCAGATCGAATGGCTGGCGGCGCTGCCCGACGAGCGCCGCGTCAGTGACAATCGAGTGAAACTCGTCCACGGCCACCCCGACGACCCGGACCACTACACATACCCCGAGGAGTTCGGCCCGGACCTGCTAGGCGACGAGGACGTGCTCGTAATGGGTCACACGCACCATCAGCACCACGAGGTGTACGAGGACGGTATCGTAATGAACCCCGGCAGCGTGGGCCAGCCCCGCGACAAGGACCACCGGGCCGCCTACGCCGTGCTCGACCTTGCAGAGATGACTATCGAGGAGCACCGTGTGGCCTACGATACGAGTGCGGTCATCGACGCGGTTACCGACGCTGACCTGCCGCGGCAAATCGGCTTCCGACTGACGCAGGGCCGGTAGCCACAGGAACGGCACGGCGTCCGTCGCCGGCAGCCTGCAGATACTGCAGCGGGACGAGAGAATTTATGTCCGTGACCGCTACTGTGTGGCGTGGAATCCCCATTCGAGGTCCTCGGAATCGCGCCGGACGCCGACGACGGGGAGATCGTCGACGCGTACCGCGAGCGGGTGAAAGAAGCACACCCTGATCAGGGCGGGTCAGCGGCTGAGTTCCAGACAGTCAAGACGGCCTACGAGCGACTGCAGAACGGATACGATCCTGGGGACCCACTTCCCGATGAAACATCGGAACCCGAACCCGAGGCTGAAGAGGCCCCGCCGGAACCGGACGACCCGATGGTGGAGTTTCTCAACTTCGAGGTGCTGGAGGACCACGGCTGGACGCTCGAAGACGAGGACCTGTTCGCGAAAGCCGCCGACGCGAACCTGCGGTCGACTGATTTCGGGCGGTTCTACGTCGACCCGAACGACACGTTGCTGGAAGCGGCCGAAAAGAACGGCTTTGCGTGGCCGTTTGCCTGCCGCGGCGGCGCGTGTACAAACTGCGCGGTGGCAGTCGTCGACGGCGAGATGCCCTCGCCGGCGAGCCACATCCTGCCGCCTGAACTCACAGAGAAGGGGATTCGCCTGTCGTGTATCGCCGCACCGGTGTCTGACGACGCGAAAATAGTCTACAACCTGAAACACCTCCCCGAAGTCAGCGAACTCCTGCTTCCCGCGAGCCGGTTCGAGCAGGCCTCCTCAACCGATTAAAAAGAACCCAGCGCTCAGAACACGTCCTGCACGAGCGAGAGGGCTTGTTCGCGGTCCTCCCACGGGACAAACACGGAAACCGACGTCGCGGACGTAATCACGTCGTAGAGATGGATATGGGCGTCGGCCAGCGGTGCAACGACCTGATGGGCGAGCGCCGACTGGCTCGGGTCGCCGCCGGTGACGCGGATGACGGCGATCTCGTCCTCGACGGTGACCGACGAGAGCGTCTCGTCGTCAACGATACGGGCGTGCAGCAGTGCTTCGGCCTCCTCGGCGTCGTCTTCGTCGACGTAGAACGTCAGCGAATCCATCCCCGAGGAGTTGGCCTCGATGTTGATCTCCTCGTCAGCGATAGCGCCCGACAGGTCCGCGAGAATGCCCGGGCTGTTACGGATAGCGCGGCCGGCGACGGTCACGCAGGCGATAGGCTGTTCCTGCAGGTCGATAAGGTTCTGGAACTCACCCTCGATGGACGTGCCACCGGCGAGTAAGTCGCCGTGCTGGTAGTGGACGACGCGAACGCCGAGGTCATCGCTCTTGTAGGACAGCGCCGACGGCGCGACCACCTCGGCCCCGCGGAACGACAGTGAGCGGAGTTCATCCACAGAGATTTTGCCGACGTTCCGAGCGCCTTCGACGACGCGTGGGTCCCCGGTCATGACGCCCTCGACGTCGGTGACGATGACGACTTCGTCGGCGTCCATGTAGTCGCCCATCATCACGGCGCTCGTGTCGGAGCCACCACGACCGAGCGTCGTCACGTTGCCCTGGTAGTCCTCCGCGAGGAAGCCGGTAATGACCGGGACGACGTCCTTGAGCTGGCCGGCCAGCGCGTGGGCGCGCTTCTGTGTCTCCTCAACGTCGACCTCGCCGTACTCGTCAGTGATGATCGGCCAGTCCTCGCTGCCGGGTTCGAGGAAAACAGCCTCGATGCCGCGGGCAGCGAGTGCCCCTTTGAGCATTCGGACGGAGGTCCGTTCACCCATGGAGACGATCTCCGCGCGGTCCGCGGAGTCTGCGTCGTAGTTGATCTCGTCGAGCAGTTCGTCGGTTGTGTTGCCCATCGCAGAGGCGACGATAGCGACTTCGTGGCCCTGCTGGACGGCAGCGGCAATCGAGTCTGCGGCCCGGTTGATTCGGTCGCCGCTACCGAGGCTCGTCCCACCGAATTTGGCGACTACGCGCATGCTACCACCGTGTCCGTGTGTACGTGAACCATTGCCCTCGCGTTATCCGTCGCTCGGGATAACTGTGTTCATCTGTGACTGCATCTCACTGTTGACAGCGACCGGAGATTCCGTCGTGTGAAGCCCTACTGCCGCGAAGGCGGACGCGGTCCGGCGCGTCCGACACACCGTTTATTTGCGTGGGGTTCCCACGCACATGTATGCATATCCGCGACGCTATTGAGGATGACGCCGAGCGACTGGCCGCCCTCGCTGACGGGCCGCCGGACGTGATGCGAAACCTCGTCCACGACCGGACCGTCCGCGTGGCCGAGGAAGACGACAGCATTGTCGGGTTCGTGAGCTTCGACGCCGAACGTGGGACCGTCCACGTGACACAACTGGCCGGGTCAAGCGACGCCTGCGAGGAACTCCTGACCGACCCGATCGAGTTCGCGCGCCGGGAACACATGACGGTCGAACTACTGCTCCCGGAGAACGAATCGCAAGTCCAGACCGCTGTCGAGGCGGTCGGGTTCACCTCCACCGGAAACGGTCCCCGGTTCGACGGACAGGAGACGACGCGCTACCGGTTAGAACCGGAGCGAGCAGAACACTGACCACCGTCAGGGGATCGAAAGCCGCCAGCCGAGCGTCGCACACAGCCCGAACCCGAAGGCGTTGAGCGAGCCGTGGAGCGCAACCATCGTCGAAATCGTCAACCCCAGTGATTGGCCGGTGAACGTCGAGACACCGTAGCCGAGCGCGAGCGCCATTGAAACGGGAAGTGCGACTGCCGCGATGCCGAGCGCGAGCCCCTGTGGTCGGGGACAGGTCGAGACGACGCGGCGCAGGACGACAATGCCGAAGGCCGCGACAGCGACGGTAAAGAGACTCACTGCGACGACCTCCACCAGCGGCGAGAAGGCGATTCCGGCCGCGATGAGTGCCGGCCCGACGAGGATGACACCGACAACGGTTCGGAATCCCGGCGAGTGGTCACCGAGATGTCGGCCAGTCAGTCCTGTTGCGAACGGAAGGACGAACCCAGCATAGTGGAAGTGGACTGCCGTCAGTCGGATGATGACGCGGTCGAACCAGAGCGTCAGGTCGAGATGGGCCAGCAGGAGCGCGACCGCACCCACTGAGACGTAGGCGAAGCCAGCGTCGATAGCGGTCTCCGGGAGCACCAGACCGCCCCGAATCCGAGTCCGTGCAAGCGCCGCGAGTCCGAGGAGGCCGGTGACAGCCAGCCACGGCGTTGCGAGCACGGCAGCCAGCGGTGCTGGTGACGGGACGATCAGCGAGACCGCGAGCAGGAGCGCGCCGACCGGCTGGAGCCAGATGGCAGCGGTCGTGAACCGACTGGCAAGCGCCTCGAACGCCCCAGTCACTGCAGTTCGGAGGGCGAGCGGGACCAGCACGAGCGGCGCGAGCGCGAGCGCCCGTTCGATAGCGTCCAGTTCGCCGGTAGCCGTCATCACCAGCCAGACCACTGCGCCAAACACTGCACTCAGGTCTGCCACGGCGAGGCCGCCGAGAGACGGCTGGGCGACGCTGTCGAGTGCTGGCTTCCGGGACTCAGCGGCGCGGTCGCTCATCGCGGCGGGAGTCGGTCGAGTCCACGGACGATTCGAAAGTCATCGGGCGTCCCGTCGCTGGCAGTCTGGTCCTGCGTGAACGTTCCACGGTAGCCGAGCATGTGTCCCACGAGGTCGTTCTCGACGGTCGCAGTGACGTGGTAGCGTTCGTCGTCCGCGTTGTAGCGGTCGCGCACCTCAACGTCGGCGGCCAGCGGCCCCGGCAGGGGAACGTAGCGGTCTCCCAGACGAGCCCACTGGCGTCCGCCGGCGACCACGAGGGCCCCATCCTCGACCCGCGGGTGGAGTTCGCTGGCGATCCGGCCGTGTGTTCCCAGAAAATCGAGCAATCGCTCGGCCTCGGCGTCCCAGACGGTCAGCGAGTCGAACAGCCGGGTGGTGTCGCCGAATTCGAAGGCGCGGCGGGTCGTCATGGCCTCGTGACCACCGTCCGTCGTATAGGCGACCGTCGTCACCGAGAACGGCACGTCCTCGCCGGCTTCGGGGAACAGCATATTCTGGGTCGTCATCGCGTACAGCGCCGGCAGGACCAGCGTTCCACGGGTAATATCCATCTCGCCACGGCCGACACAGACCGTCCCGTCGTCCGGAGCGAGGCTGTACCGGTCACGGACCTTTGGGTGGAGGTCAGCCGCGGCCTCGCCCAGCGCCCGCTCGTAGACGCCCGTCACAGCACTCCCCCGGCCGGTGGCGTCCCCAGCGCAAGCGGCGTCTCGACAGCAGTGTTCCGGCACGGCACTCCCGACGCGCCCCGCGTCTGTGCGTCCATTGGTTAGCTGTTCCCGGGGGAGATGGATATTTCTACTGGGTAGAAGACGGAAAATACTGAGCAAAGAGCCAGCACAGTCAGTTTTCGACCAGAAAGTCGAGCAGAGCCTCGTTGTTGGCGGCCCGTTCGCTCAGATTATTTTTTCGAGCGGAATTTGCGGTAGAGATACGCAACGCCAAGACTGCCGGCGACCAGCGTCGGGACCAGCGGCGCGTCGGCAACCTTCGACACCTGTCGCCGAACCGTCTGAGTGACTGACGACGGTTCTTCGATGAGGTCCAGCACGGCCTCGGTGCTGTTAGCGACCGGCTCCGGCTCGTTCCCGGCCTCGGCGGCCGCTTCGGGGTCTTTGAGCAGGTGGCCTGTGGTCAGGCAGACGACCGACTCGTCGCTGTCGACCTCGCCCTCGCGCCGGAGTTTCCGGAGGCCGGCGACGGAAGCGGCAGAGGCCGGTTCGACGCCGACGCCTTCCCCGGCGATGTCGCGCTGTGCTTCGGTAATTTCCTCGTCCGAGACGGCGACGGCAGTGCCGCCGGTCTCCCGGATGCCCGGCAGCGCCTTCGGCGCGTTGACCGGATTGCCGATGCGGATGGCGGTCGCGCGGGTCTCGACTTTCTCCCAGCGGCGGGTGTCCTCGTATCCGTTCTCGATGGCCTCGACCATCGGAGCGGCTCCCTCGGCCTGCACACCGGTGAGTTTGGGCACCTGCTCCTCGGTTATCGCGCCGGCCTTGACGAGTTCGCGGAAGCACTTGTACAGCGCCGCGGTGTTGCCAGCGTTGCCGACCGGCAGGACGATGCGGTCCGGATACTCGCCGTTGTCGGCGTAGAACTCCTCCATGATCTCCAGCCCGATAGTCTTCTGGCCCTCCAGACGGAAAGGGTTCAGCGAGTTCAGCAGGTAGGCCTCGCCGCGGGCGGCGAGGTCCTGCACGATGTCGAGACACTGGTCGAAGTTGCCGTCAACCTCCAGAATCCGGGCCCGGTGGAGGCTTGCCTGTGCGATTTTGCCAGCCGCGACCTTCCCGGCGGGCAGGAGAACGAGCGTCTCCATTCCGCCGCGAGCGCCGTAGGCTGCAAGCGCCGCGGACGTGTTGCCCGTCGAGGCACAGGCCAGTCGGTCGACGCCGACTTCCTGAGCGACCCGGACACCGACGGTCATGCCGCGGTCCTTGAACGAGCCGGTGGGGTTCATCCCCTCGTGTTTCACGCGGAGCGCGTCGACACCGATGTCGTCTTTCAGGCGAGGCATCTCGTGCAGCGGGGTATCACCCTCTGGGAGCGTGACGCCCTCCTCGAAGGGCAGGGCGGCGTTGTACCGCCAGACCCCCGAGCCCTCGAACTCGTCGAAGGTCGGCAAGTCGTCGTAGCGGACCTCGAGCAGGCCATCACAGTCGTCGCACGTGTAGCGAATCGCGTCGAAGGGAGCGAACGTCTCACCACACTCGATACAGGCCAGCCAGACGCCGTCATCGGCAACCGGCGGCACATCGTCGGTGAGTTGCAGGTCAGCCATTGTCGGGACCATGCCCCCAGTGGGCAAAAGTCGGACGGTTGTCGGCCATATCGTCGGCGCTCACGGTGCGGCGGCTATCACTCGCTGGGGCTAGCGTCGAATTCGTCGATACGGTGATGGACCGCGGCAGTCCACTCGTCGAGGGTCTCGTGCATCAGTTCGCGGGCCTCCGACAACGGTGTCGCAGTGTACTGGTAGACGTGGCCGCCGCCGTCAAGCAACCGCCGTTTCCGCGTCGCGAGCCCCTTCTCGCGGAGCGTTGACAGCGACCGGTTGACGTTCGAGCGGTCCCGGCCGAGTTCGTCAGCGAGTTCTTCGACAGTACTTGCAGGTGTCTCAAGTAATGTCTGATACGTCCGTACCTCGTGTTCCTGAACGCCGAAGACGGAAGCCATCACATCTGAGAGATTCGGTTCGTCGTCGACCATCAGCTCGTGGAACTGGTTCGGAGACGGGTTGACAGACATACCCATTTGTATTATTCCAATCCCGATAAACTGGGCCGTTACCTCAACCTCACCGCTATGGCACCGGCCCTGACCGCGTCCATCCGATTCCGAGCCGTCGGCGATAGCTCGGGAACCATATCCCTGTGGCCAGTTGACATATATCAAACTGAGTACTGTTTCAGTTTGAACGCACAGCTAGTAAGATTCTAGCAACAACTAATACTGTGAGAACCATTGTCAACCGTATCGAAAAGGGCACTGTTTCAGGTGGAGAATTGCTCTAAGACGGAATCATGGCTGTCGGAAAGGATAGTTACGCTCGTTTTACTCTCTTTTTGAGTTACAAATCAAAAGAGTTAAAACTCGCCAACTGGTGTCAGTTAAAAAGAAGTAAGCGTATTTCTCCTCGTAGTGCCCAAGTTGCGATGAGGACGCTACTACTTCCCGATCCTAGAAACCAATGAATTACAGGAGTTTCGACCATCTCAGTTCGGATACGCAGGAATGGATCGTCGATCTACCGGACGACTTGGATCTGATCGTCGGAATACCCAGAAGCGGAATGTTAGTGTCGAACTTACTCTCACTGCATCTCAATCTCCCGATGACGGATATCGACGGGTTACGGGAGGGGAGACTCCTACAGACGGGGGAACGATACGACGGCGAGTTCGACCTCTCGAAGTTCTCGAAGATACTAGTCGTCGACGACACCGTCTATACCGGAAGCGAAATGACCGGCGCGCAGTCGACAATCGACGGGTTCGATCTGTCCGCGGACGTGTACTACGGCGCTGTGTACGTGGACGAGGGCTCCGAACAGTTCGTCGATACGTATGCCCAGACCTTGGCGTTCCCGAGAGTATTCGAGTGGAACATGATGCACCACGACTTCCTCGAGGACTCCTGTGTTGACCTGGACGGTATCCTCTGTCGCGACCCGACACCCGAAGAGAACGACGACGGGCCGAAATACCGGGAGTTTCTTTCGACTGTCGATCCGATCTGTGTTCCCTCGGTGGAAATCGGGCAGATCGTCACCTGTCGGCTGGAGAAGTACCGCAACGAGACTGCCGCCTGGCTTGACGAACACGGAATCGAGTACGACGAACTGGTGATGATGCAGTATCCGGACAAGGCCACACGGGTCGCCGCAGGCAACCACGGCGAGTACAAGGCCACGGTGTACCAGTCCTCGGATGCCAAACTGTTCATCGAGAGCTCACACTCTCAGGCGCGGACGATTGCCATGCAGACGAGCAAACCCGTCTACAGCAAGGAGCAAAACCGGATGCTCCAGCAGGGGTATCTGAACCGCGTCGCCAGAAACGGCCAGATGTCTATTGAAGCTGTCAAATCTGACCCACTCAGATACGTCGAACAGCTTAGGGCAGACCCCGTCGACTTCGTCAAGCGGGCTTCGTCGGTGTTTCTCTAGACCACGTTTTCCCGGTTTGGTGAGCGCTACACGCGCACATTCGCGCAAAGCATGGGGAAAAGCCGTCCCCTACTTCGCTCGGGACGGTCTACGCCTGCTCAGCTAACCACGCGAGCAGCCCCTTCTGAGCGTGCAGGCGGTTCTCCGCCTGATCCCACACGACGGCGTTCTCCGACTCGATGGCGTCGTCGGTGACCTCCTCGCCGCGGTGGGCGGGGAGGCAGTGCATGAATGGTCGGTCCCCGAGCAGATCCGTCGTGATCTGGAAGCCCTCGAAGTCTTCGAGTTTCTGGCCGCGCTGGTCCTCCTGTCCCATGCTGACCCACACATCTGAGTACACCACATCAGCGTCAGCCACGGCGGCTTCTGGGTCGTGGGTCGTCTCAGGCGCGTTACCGAAGCCGGCGGCACGGGCGGCCACGTTGTCGGAGATGCCGTAGCCCTCCGGCGTTGCGACAGTGAGGTCGAGGCCAACCATCGCCGCGCCGATGACGAACGACTGGCAAACGTTGTTGCCGTCGCCGACCCACGCCACTGAGACATCCTCGAAACCGCCGAACCGCTCGCGGATGGTCAGCAGGTCGGCGAGCGTCTGGCAGGGGTGGGCGTCGTCGGTCAGGCCGTTGATGACCGGAACTTCGGCGTACTTGGCCAGTTCCTCGGCGTCCGCGTGGTCAAACACGCGGGCCATGATGAAATCGACGTAGCGCCCGAGCGCACGGGCGGTGTCTTTCACCGGTTCGCCGTGGCCCAGATGGATGTCGTCGGGACCGAGGAACACGGCGTGGCCGCCCAGTTGCGTCATCCCCGTCTCGAAGGAGACTCTGGTTCGGGTCGACGGCTTCTCGAATATCATGCCGAGCGTCTGCTGATCGAGCAGGTCACTCTGACTCCCCTCGCCGTGGTCGGCCTTGATAGCCGCGGCACGGTCGAGGACGGTCGCCAGTTCGTCGGTCGTGAGGTCGTCGACGTCGAGTATGTCCATGTCAGTCCTCCAGCAGGCGTTCGGTCGCGGTTTCGAGCACCGCGACGGAGCGGTCGTACTCGTCGAGCGGGAGGTGCTCGTTCGGTGCGTGGTCGAGGTCCGAGTCGCCAGGCCCGTATGTCACCATCGGACAGTCCCACGTCTTCGCGTAGACGTTCATGTCGCTGGTGCCGGTCTTGCGGAGCAGCGTGGGCTCGCCGCCCACCTGCCGAATCGCGGCCCGGAACGCCCGAGCAGCGCTGGTCCGGGGGCTCTGCATCACCGGCTCGACCTTGTCGTCCCAGTTGACCGTGCCGTTCTCCAGGAACCCGTCGGCGATTTCGCGGATCTCATCGGTGCTGTACTCCGGTGGGACCCGAAGCTGGACGTCCATCGTCGCCTCGACGGAGAGCCCGTCGCTCGACGTGCCGCCCTTGAAGTCGACTGGCTTGCAGGTGACGCGCTCGAAGACGGGGTGCCACTCGTCCGTGGCGAACTCGTCGTCGACCGACGACCACCAGTCGATAGCGTCCTGAATGGCGTTGTTCTCCGGGCGCGAGGAGTGGCCGGACTCGCTGGTAGCAACGTATGTCCCGGCCAGCAGCCCGCGATATCCCAGCGTGATGCCCTCCCAGCCGGAGGGTTCGCCGTTGATGACGGCACCGGGTGCCGACTCGCGGTCCTCGACGAGGAATCGAGCGCCTTTCGAGTCGACCTCCTCGCCGACGACGCCGACGAAGGAGGCCCCGGTGCGGACGGCCGCGACGGCCATCGCACATAGCGGCCCCTTCGCGTCGACGCTTCCGCGGCCCCAGAGCACGTCACCCTCATCGCCCTCCTCGACGCGAACCGGGATGTCGCCCGGGACAGTGTCGATGTGGGAAGTGAGCAAGACGCCGTCGTCAGCGGGCGCGCGGACGTTACCGACCTCATCAAGCCACGCCTCGCGGCCGTGGGCCTCGAAGAACTCGACTAACCGTTCGGCGGCCTCCGTCTCATTCCGCGAGACAGACGGGATGCGGACGACAGCTTCGAGCAGGTCACGTGCCTCGGTGTCAGCCTCGGGCGTCGCGGCTTCGCTCATCCCACCACCTCCGCCATCGCGTCAACGACGGCGTCGGCGTGGTCCTTGTCAATGGTCAGTGGCGGGAGGAGACGGATAACCGTGCGGCCGGCCGGCAGCGCGAGCACCTGATGGTTCAACGCGAGCTTTTTCAGCGCCGCGTTCGCCCCGCGGCCGACCTCGACACCGATCATCAGCCCCTCGCCGCGGATGTCCCGCACGTCGTCGCCGATAGCTGCTTCCAGTTCAGTCAGGAGGTAATCGCCGATAACAGCGGCGTTGCCGGGCACCGAGTCCTCGATAATGGTCGAGACCGTTGCGCCGGCAGCCGCCGAGATGACCGGCCCGCCGGAGAACGTCGAGGCGTGGGAGCCGTAGTTCTCAGCGATCCAGTCGCGACACAGCGTCGCGCCGATGGGGAGGCCGTTGCCCAGCCCCTTCGCCGCGGTTATCATGTCCGGCGCAACGGCAGCACGTTGGGAGTTCCACAGCGCACCGGTCCGGCCCATTCCGGTCTGGACCTCGTCGAAGATGAGCGCGGCCCCGGCATCCTCGGTGATCTCCCGGGCGTCTTCAAGATAGCCGTCCGAGGTGGGGTTGATGCCGCCTTCACCCTGAACCGGTTCGACAATGAACGCGGCGGTATCCTCGTCGACAGCCTCGTCGAGCGCCTCGCTGTCGTCGTAGGGGACGAACTCCACATCGCCTATGAGCGGCTCGTAGGGTTTCTTGTACTTGTTCTTCCACGTGGTCGCCAGCGCGCCCATCGTCCGGCCGTGAAAGCCCTGCATCGTCGCGACAATCTTGGAGTTGCCGGTTGCCGACCGGGCGAACTTCAGCGCGGCCTCGTTGGCCTCGGTCCCGGAGTTACAGAGCCAGGTCTTGTCGATCGGGTCCGGTGCAGTCTTTGCAAGCAGGTCGTACAGCGCCGTCCGTTCGGCGTTCGGGTACGACGCCTGGACGTACGTGATCTTCTCTAGCTGCTCGCTGACGGCGCTCTGGACCGCCGGGTGCTTGTGGCCCAGCGGGACACAGGCGTAGGACGCGCCCATGTCTAGGTACTCTGTGCCGTCGTCGTCGTAGACGTAGGCACCGTCGCCACGTTCGATCTGGATAGGTTTCTCGTTGAAGACGAATCCGCTCATTGTTCCTCCGTCGCTGTCTGGTCTGTGTCCTGTTCGAGTGCGCTCGCGTGAACGTGGGTTCCGCCGCCGTCAAGCGCCGAGAGAATCGGTGACTCGGCGTTGGCGTCGGCCACCACGACCTCCGATGCGCCGCCGTCGAGCGCCTCCTCGGCGGCCATGATTTTCCGGCCCATGAATCCCTCTGCAGCGTCTTCAAGAGCGTCCCAGTCGCTTGCCGTCTCGACCGATTCGATGAGCGTCGACGGGTCATCGGGGTCCGCGTAAACGCCCTCCACGTCAGTCAACAGCACCAACTGTGCGTCGAGTTCGCCGGCGATGGCCGCCGCCGAGCGGTCGGCGTCGGTGTTGACGGGAATTACTTCACCGTCGTCGTCCCCGGCCATCGGCGGTGCCGCAACGGGCGTGTAGCCATCCGCAAGCAGCGACTCAAGCAGGTCGCCGTTGACCTGCTTGGTCGTGCCCGAGTGGTCGCCGCGGCGAATCTTCTTTTTCCCGTCCTCGACGACCCGCACTGCGGACTTCCGCGGTCCGTAGAGCAGTTTGCCGTCGACGCCGGTGAGACCGACCGCGTCGACGCCCTCGCTCTGGAGGCCGGCGACGAGCTGGGTGTTGAGATGCCCAAAGGCCATTTCGAACACCTCCATTGTGGTCTCGTCGGTGAACCGGCCGACGACGCCCGACGGCGTCTCGACGTATTCGGGCTCGACGCCGAGCCGTTCGAGCGTCTCATCGACTTTGGTGGAGCCGCCGTGTACCACGACGACCTGCTCACCATCGGCCACTAACGATGCCACGTCCGCAAGCGCCCCCGCAGGGTCGACCGCGCGAGCGCCACCGACTTTGATAACGACTGTCATAAGAACTCAGGTCAGGGGTTACGGTGCGCCGACGGGGTGGAGCCCCTGGAACTCTAGGCCCGCCGTCTCTTCAATGCCGAGGGCGACGTTGGCCGCGTGGACGGCCTGGCCCGCCGACCCCTTCATCATGTTGTCGATGGCCGAGAACACGACTAGCCGCTTGTTGCCGGGGTCGAGTTCGAAGCCGACCTCGGCGCGGTTCGTCCCCGCGACCGACTTCGGTTCGGGGTAGCGGTAGACGCCACCGCCGCCGGCGACGAGTTCAACGAAGGGTTCGTCCTCGTACTCGCCGCGGTAGGCTCCCCAGAGGTCGCCTTTCGAAACAGGCCCCTCGGGGAAGACGTGACAGGTCGCGCTCGCGCCGCGGATCATGTCCACCGCGTGGACGGTAAACGACACGTCGATGCCGAGGAACTGCTGAATCTCGGCCTCATGGCGGTGGCCCGTGGGCGCATACGGGCGGACGACGCCCGAGCGCTCGGGGTGGCTCGAGGCCTCGCCGCCGCCGGCCCCGCCCTCGCTGGAGCCGACCTTCACGTCGACGACGATCTGCTCGTCGCCGGAGAGGATATCGGCCTCGAACAGCGGGAGCAGGCCAAGAATCGTCGCCGTGGCGTTACAGCCGCCGGAGGCGATGAGGTCCGCGCCTTCGAGGTTGTCGCGGTTGAGTTCCGGCAGCGCGTACTCGCTCTGTTCGAGCAGGTCCGGGCGCGTGTGCCCGTCGTACCACTCGTCGTACTGGGCCTCGCTATCGAGCCGGAAGTCCGCTGAGAGGTCGACGACCGTGCCGGCGGCCTCTTGGAACGCGTCGATCTGCTCCATCGAGACGCCGTGGGGCGTCGCGGCGAACAGCACGTCGACCGACTCCAGGTCCGACGGCGAGGAAAACCGCAGGTCCGAGTGGCGAAGGTTCGGGTGCGAGTGCCCGATGGTTTTGTTCTCCTTCGAGCGGCTGGTCGCCTGCGCCAGTTCGAACTCGGGGTGGCCGTCCAGCAGGCGGAGCAGTTCACCGCCCGTGAAGCCGGAGCCGCCAACGACGCTTGCCGTGTACGTCATGCTGTCACCTCGGCGTCGGCATCCGTCGCCGCCTTCTGTTCGAGCCAGTCGACGACCTTCGCGGGCACGTCCACGTCGGTGACCTCGTTCAAGGCCTTGAACTCGACAGTGTGGTTGACCTCGTGAACCGTGTAGTCCTCGAACTCTCCACTTTCCTCATCGATACCGACTTCCATCAGATCGATTCCAAGCAGCCCGCCACCGACCGCGTCGGAGGCCTTCTCGACCAGTTCCAGCGCGCGGTCGTCGAGTTCGAACTCGGCGGTCTCTGCGCCCTTGGCGGCGTTGGTGAGCCAGTGATCCGAGGAGCGCACCATCGCCGCAATGGGTTCGCCGTCGACAGCCAGCACGCGCATGTCGCGGCCGGGTTTTTCGACGAACTCCTGTACGTAGAAGATCTTGTGCTCGTAGTGGCCGAGTGTCTCCTTGTGTTCGAGGATAGCCTCGGCGGCCGAGCGAGAGTCGATCTTCGCCATCAGGCGACCCCACGAGCCGACGACCGGCTTCAGGACGCAGGGGTAGCCGAACTTCTCGATGGATTCCAGCGCGGCGTCCTTCGTGAACGCCACGTCGGTGTTCGGCGTTGGTACGCCCGCGGCCTCTAGCGCGAGGCTGTTGTTGACCTTGTCCGCGCAGGTGTCGGCGACCTCGGGGCCGTTGACCACGGGCACGCCGTAGGCCTCCGCGAACTTCGTCGCGTACACGCTGCGGCTGGTCGCCAGACAGCGGTCGACGACGATGTCCAGATCCTCGAAGGCCTCGGGGGCCTCGTGGATGTTGAACTGCTGTTTGCGAACGTCTATCTTCTCGATCTCGTGGTCGCGCTCGCGCAGTTCCGACAGGAGCAGCTTCTCGTCCCGGCGGATGCGCGAGTAGAGGAGTCCGACTTTCATACTGAGTCCTCCGTGGGTTCGCGGCTCGCAGCGCCGAGCGCCACGGTCACGTACGGCGTCGAGCGCCGCGCCACCGCGAACACCTCACTCACCCCAGTCCTCTTCGAGCTCGGGTGCGCTGTCGAGCTCGACGGGATCGGCGCCGACGACTTCCAGCTCGGCACCGCAGGTAGCACAGTCAACGATCTCTCCGACTTCGAGGTTGTCGTGCAGGGACACGTCCGCCCCACACTCGATGCATTCTGCCATTGTAGTTCATCCTGTGACAGGGATCCACTTAAAGCCTTCGAACATATCAGAATAGTTTAACGATACATACCGCCCTCTAATCGTATCAAAGCTCCAAATACGCCACGTTTCCGAGTCGTGTATCAGAAGTGTGGTATAGTTGTCCCACGAGGGGACGGTGGTCGTTCAGACATATCGGTCCACCTCCGTCTGGCGGCGGTCAGTCGCCTGTGAAACCGCCTGCCGGCGGTCAGTCAGTGCCTCGTTGTCGGCGGCGAGGGCGTCTTCAGCCAGCGACACCTGCTCGACGACAGCGTCGGGAGCCGGGCCACCGCGGGAGTCCCGCATCGCGACACTTTCGGCTGGGTCGAGTGCGTCCGCCAGCGCGTCGCGGTCGACGTAGGCTGACAGAGGCTCGTCCAGCACGTCCTCGGCGACGGCCGACAACGCCTCGTAGTCGGGTGCATCTTCCGCAGGCCCCAGGCCAGCGGCGGCCTCGGCAACGACCTCGTGAGCCGTGCGGAACGGCACACCGGCCATCGCCAGCAAGTCCGCCACGCCAGTCGCCGTCGCAAACCCATCAGTGGCCGCGGCTTCGAGCGTCTCGGCGGGCCAGTCGGCGGTCGCGACCGCGCCAGCGGCGACTTCCACGCTCTCGGTGACGCTGTCGATTGCGTCCCAGGCGTGGCGGCCAGCACGCTGGAGGTCACGGTTGTACGCGCGGGGCTGGCCCTTGAGATTTGTCAGTAAGCCGTTCAGCCCGGCGACGGCGTCGCCGGTGCGTCCACGGACCAGTTCCAGCGCGTCGGGGTTCTTTTTCTGGGGCATGATCGACGACGTCGAGGCGTAGTCGTCGTGGAGGTCGACGTGACCCTTGCTCGCCATCACGACGATATCTTCGGCCAGCCCCGACAGATTCGTCGCCAGCGTGGCGACGGCGCTGGTCGTCTCGACGAGGAAATCGCGCGTCGCCGAGGCGTCCATCGAGTTTTCCGCCACCGAATCGAACCCAAGCAATTCCGCCGTGCGCTCGCGGTCCACGTCGAAGGGCGTCCCCGCAAACGCGGCCGCCCCCAGCGGGTTCTGGTTGACCCGTTCATACGCATCCATAAGCCGCGCGGTATCGCGCTGGAGCGCCTGTTCGTAGGACAGCACCCAGTGGGCGATCGTCGTCGGCTGGGCGGGCTGAAGATGCGTGTAGCCGGGCATCACCGTCTCGCGCTCGGCGCGAGCCACTTCGATGAGTTGCTCGCGGGCACCGATGACAGTCTCGAGGAGGGCCAGTATGTCTTCGCGCAGGCGGTAGCGGATACAGGCCGCCACCTCGTCGTTGCGCGAGCGGGCGGTGTGCATCTTCCCGCCGTCCGGGCCGACGCGCTCGATGACCGCGCTCTCGATGGCTTCGTGAACGTCTTCGCCGTCAGGTAGCGCGCCGTGGCCCGCGTCTTCCACGTCCGCCAGCGCGGCCAGCACCTCGCCGGCCGTCTCGCGGTCGATGATCTCCTGTTCGGCCAGCATCACGACGTGGGCGCGGTCGACCGCGAGGTCGGCCGCGAAGATGCGCTCGTCGTCGGACAGCGAGGAGAGGAACGACCGGGCGGGCCCGCCCGCGAAGCGGTCGCGGCGGACGACCGTCTCGTCGTGGTCGTCAGCGTTTGCCGTCTCGTGGTCCTCGCCGTCGCTCATTCGCTTACTCCTCCGTATCCTCGCTCGCGGCGTGGTCGCCGCTGCCGTCCGTCACGGCGGCCCCTTTCTTCGCGTCGTCCAGAATCTTGTTCGCAAGGCGAGACTGGAAGCCGTGGTACTTCGCGACGCCGGTCGCGTCCTGTTGGGTGATACCGCCGGAGACATCCTCCTCGTTGAACGAGGCTGCCGACTCGCTGTAGACGGCGTAGTCCGATTCGCGCGAGACCGGGCGGCAGTGGCCGCCTTCGAGTTTGACCGTAACGGTCCCGGTGACGCGCTCGTTAGTGTCGTCGATAAACGCTTCGAGCGCCCCCGTCAGCGGTGCGTCGACGAGCCCCTGATAGGCCTTCTGTGACCACTCTTGATCGACCTGGGCCTTGAACTGGCGCTCCTCCTGCGTGAGGACGAGCCCTTCGAGCGCCTCGTGGGCCGTCAGCAGTACCGTCGCTGCGGGGTGTTCGTAGTTCTCGCGGACTTTCAGCCCGAGCATACGGTCCTCCATCATGTCCGTGCGACCGATGCCGTGGGCCCCCGCCTGCTCGTTGAGTTGTTCAATGAGTTCGACGCCGCCGAGTTCCTCGCCATCGACGGCAACGGGAACACCTTCCTCAAATTCGACCTCGACGAGTTCGGCGTCCTTGTCCGAGGGGTTCTCGGTCCACTTGTAGATGTCGTCGGCTGGGATGGTGCTCGGGTCTTCAAGTTCGGAGCCCTCGATGGAGCGGCTCCAGAGGTTCGTATCGATTGAGTAGCGGCCGCCGTCGCCGCCCTCAACGGGCAGGCCCTTTTCGGCAGCGTACTCGTTTTCCCACTCGCGGGTGAGCCCGAGTTCACGCACCGGCGCGATGACATCGAGGTCAGAGTCGCGCCAGACGGACTCGAAGCGGAGCTGGTCGTTGCCCTTGCCGGTACAGCCGTGTGCGACGGCCGAACAGCCCTGCTCCTCGGCGACCGAGAGAATGGCTTTGGCGATGACCGGGCGCGCGAGGGCGGTCCCGAGCGGGTAGCCCTGATAGTCGGCGTTTGCCTTGACGGCCTCCATACAGAGGTCCGCGAACTCCTCGGTTGCGTCGACGACGTGCTGTTCGACGCCCAGCGCTTCGGCTGTTTCCTCGGCCTCCTCGAACTCGTAGTCGGGCTGGCCGACGTCGACGGTGACGCCGATGACTTCGTCGTAGCCGTACTCTTCTTTCAGCAGCGATACGCAAACTGTCGTGTCGAGCCCGCCCGAGAAAGCGAGCGCGACGGTTCCGTTTCCTTCTGGCATGGATGTGTTCTGAATTGGTTCCGTGGTGTGCCTGTCGGTTTCTCGATCGAACAACAGATCGAGTATCCCATCGAACCGACGACGACGGCGTCTAGCGACGAAACGAACCTGTCGAGTGAAGAGTAAGTAGTAGTGGGCCTAGAAACGGCCCGGTCGTCGTCGTCGTGGGGAGAAACGGAGGGACCCCTCGCTGTCCGCAGCGAGCATCGTGGAGAGGGGGGTCCGCGTCATGTACTTTCTGCTGTGTGACTCGGGTACTAATAGCTTCCGTGTTCACAGTGGTGTGAGTGTGGGCAACAGACACATATTCTCAGCAGCCATCACGTCGCTCGTAGCGACCAGTGGCGGCACACAGATCGGCAGGTACAGACTACAAACAGCGTATTCGCCTTCTCTCGCGTTATTGGCCAGCGTCAGTAGTGTCGGACCCACCACCCGGCTGCTCGGTTTCCCCGCCATCGGTGGCCGTCTCGTTGGCTGGCGTAGCATCGGTATCGTTCGTCCGTTCACCCGCCGGGGTCCGCTCCGGCCCGGTCCCCGGACGGTCGTCCATCTCGGTTCGGTTCGCCACGTCGCCGCCGCGGCCGCTGGCAACGTCAGGTCGAGCCTGCTGCCCGACGTTCGGCCCGGCGATACCCTGTGCGATAGCGGCGACTTCCGGACCGCTTAGTTCGCTCGCGCGCTGTGAGAGGGTTTTGATCGCCGCCGCGTCGATGCCCTTCTTCTCCAGCGCTTCGGCAGGGAGCTGGCTGGCGGTTTCGTTCGTCTCGTCTGCCAGTCGCTGGACGTTCTTCGTTTCAGCGTGGAGCTGTGCGGCCTTCGCCCGGTACTCGCCCTCGCTCATCGAGTCGTTCTCGCGGGCTTGCTCCAGCGCCTGCTTGCGCTGCTGGAGTTCTTCGAGTCGGGACTCGGAGTCGCTCACCTGCTCTGCGACGACGGACGCCTTCGCATCGTCGGTGTTCGCCTGCGCGATGCGGATGCCGAACGTCCGGGACTGGACCTCGCCGTCCAGTTCAGCCTCCTGCACGCTGACGACGCCCGCCAGCTGTGCGCCGGGAGCCGTCGCGTTCTCATCGGCCTGTTCAGGCACCGCTTCCGTTTCCTGTGCCATCGTTGCGGCAGGTACCGCGGCGAGCGTGCTCACCACGAGCAGCAGCGCCAGCACTACCGGAGTCGTTCGTCTCATTATATCCACTACTTGTCCACCCAAGACCCTATAAACAGACATCAGTGATGCCGGGTTAGCGCCGATTAAGCCGAATTAAAACCGCAATACTGCGCTCGTGCCAACTGACAGGTTCCGGTGAACGGTCGGTGCCTTTATTACTCTGTTTCGCCGTCGCTGTCGGTTCCGTCGCCCCCGCTGCCGTCACCACCAGTCACGTCAGTGTCCGGCAACGTCACCACGTTTTCTCGGCCGATACGGAACGTCTCGACTTTGTCCTCATCGCGCAGACCGCCGATGACCTGACTCGTCTTGGCGTCGGTCCAGTCGAGTTCGCCGGCCACCTGCTGTTGTTTGAGCCGCCCGCCGTTCGATTCGAGGAGTTGTAGGACCTGCTCTTCGTTGCTCAGGAGTTCGGCCGGCGGTGCGCCAGCGTCGGCGTCCGTGCCAGCGGCGGCCTCCGCTTCTGAATCATCCGATTCAACCATCGACGCCGGAGGTTCGGCTGGCTCACCGCCGCCAAGGATGCCGTATCGTCGAAGGGCATACGCCCCGGCGGCGATACCGACGAGCGCGAGGATTCCACCGACGAGGAGGCCGTTCGACCCACTGTCACCGCCAGCGCTGTCCCCCGAAGTGACAACCACTCGTGGCTCCGATTCCCCGAACGTCTGTTGGCCGCGCCAGGTGACAGAGTCGTTCTTCCGTTCGTCGGCCTGTGGCGCGACGGAGTCGGCCTGATAGCCTGCCGGCCAGCGGACAGTCAGGGAGGTCTCGCTGTCCAGAAACAGCCCAGAGAGCGCGTCGCCGATTTCGAGGCGGTTGTCGGAGACGCCAGCGAAGTTCGTCCACTGGAACCGGTAGGTGATGACGCCGTACGTCTGACCGAACGTCTCCTCGCGTGCGCTCACGGAGACGTTCTCGATGGCCATCTCGCGGCCGGTTGCGTTCTCCGCGGCCCCAGCAGTGCGTTGCATCCGACTCTCGAAGCGCTCCGTGTACGCTGCAGGGTTTGCCTGGATATCCGCTCGCAGGTCCTCAAAGGCCTGCGTGGCGTTGTCGTCGTCTAATCGGATACGGTAGGCGACCGTCCAGTCGGCGGTCCCATCGGGGCCCACGTCTGCGGTCATCACAACTACGTCCGCGTCGACAGACTGCTGGCCGAGGCTGCCGAAACCAGCCCCGGTCGCTGTCGGTACAAGCAGTGCTACCGCGACGAAGACGACTACTAGCGTTCCAGCGCTCCGACCCATCCTACCGCGGCTATCCCCTCGGCAGGTATATCGTTTATTGCCGATTGAGTGAACTGATACTCAGCGACCTTACATCCCATGCCACGCTCGTGCCCGAGCCTGACTCGCCACCTCCCACGGCCACAAGGGGTTTGCCCCGCGAGAGAGTCCTGTCGAGCATGGACAGAGCAAAACTCGACGTGGACACCCTGCTGAAGATTGTCCTCGTCCTCATTGTTGTCTGGTTGGTGCTCGAGGTACTCGATACGGCACTCGGGCTGTTGACTGGCCTGCTCGGCATACTTCAGCCGTTCCTCGGCGTGATTCTGGTCGTTCTCATCGTCCTGTGGCTGGTCGACCGACTGTAGGACCGCGCTCTTTTTCCCGACAGCAAGCGACCCGCTCACTGTGTACAGCATCAACGTCCCGCTCCCGTCAGCAGTCACGTCGCTGGCGGCCGACCTCGCGTCGGACCTGCCGCTCGCACAGCGACGGGGACGGGGCGAGCACACGCTGGTCGCCAAGCGACTGGGCGACGGCGACCACACAGCCTACGCGCGACTGGAAGCGCAGGGGCGTGAGGCGCTTCGCGGCCAACCGGCATTCGAGGCGAAGATTGCAGGCGTCGAGCAGTTCGAGACGGCCGTGACCGGGCCGTCGCCGGTGGTGTATCTCGCCGTCGAGAGCCCCGGACTGGTCGCCCTGCACGAGCGGCTCTGCGAGCGGGTCGACCCGGTCGACGAGATGGAAGGCGACGAGTACGTTCCGCACGTAACCGTCGCCCGCGGCGGGGACCGCGACGCGGCCGCACGGCTGGTCGAGCGAGACATCGAGCCGATCCGGTGGACCGTCGACGAACTCGCCTTCTACGACGCCGACCGGAACCAGCCGGTCAGTCGAGTGTCGCTGCCGGGGTAACTCCGGTCAGTCGTCTGTCCTGGCACAATGGCGAACAGGCGGCACACGTCGACCCCGGCGCGGTGGTGCCGCACAACCGCTCAGCGCGCCGGGCCGTGGCTATGTCACAGCGGCCGTGGTCTCGGCTTCGGATGTAAACGGTTGGACCGAAAGCAACGCTTTTGGAGCGGCCTGCCATCCAGTACAGATATGGATTACCGCGAAGTCGACAGTACGTCCGAGTTCGTCTGCCGACTGGAGCATGGTGGGGACTGGCGCGCGCAGATCGAGGCCTTCGCAGACGAACAGGACATCGACGCCGGCTTTTTCTACGGTCTTGGGGCAGTGCAGGACGCGGAACTCATGTTCTACGACCAAGACCGGACCGAATACGACTCACTGACTTTCGACGAACCGCTTGAGGTCGCCGCCTGCATGGGCAATATCTCGCATCTCGATGGGGAGCGGTTCGCCCATACCCACGCCGTCCTCTCACGGCCCGACGGCGAGGCAGTCGCCGGCCACCTGAACGCCGGTACCGTCTGGGCGGGTGAACTGTACGTCCGCGGGTTCGATACAGAACTCCGGCGGGAGCACGACGAGCCGACCGACCTGGACCTCTGGAATATCTAAGATGCGGGAGGCCGACGAACAGTACTTCGAAACGCTCGAAACCCAGCTCGAAGCCGCCTTCGACGTCGCCGAGCGGGCCAAAGAGCGCGGTGGCGACCCGAAGCCCGAAGTCGAGATTCCGACCGCTCGTGACATGGCCGACCGGGTCGAAAACATCCTCGGCATCGACGGCGTTGCCGAGCGAGTGCGGGAACTGGAGGGGCAGATGTCCCGCGAGGAGGCCGCGCTGGAACTGGTCGAGGACTTCGTCGAGGGGACTGTCGGCGACTACGACAGCCGCGAGGGGAAAGTTGAGGGCGCGGTCCGGACTGCTGTTGCCCTGCTGACCGAGGGTGTCGTCGCCGCCCCGATCGAGGGCATCGACCGCGTGGAACTGCTGGAAAACGACGACGGCACGGAGTTCATCAACGTCTACTACGCCGGCCCGATCCGCTCTGCCGGCGGGACTGCACAGGCCCTCTCGGTGCTGGTCGCCGACTACGCTCGTGCACTGCTGGGCATCGACCAGTACAAGGCCCGCGAGGAGGAGATCGGCCGCTACGCCGAAGAGATCGACCTCTACGACAAGGACACCGGCCTCCAGTACTCGCCAAAGGAGAAGGAGACGAAATTCATCGCCGAGCATATGCCGATCATGCTCGACGGCGAGGCAACTGGCGACGAAGAGGTGTCGGGCTATCGGGACCTCGAACGGGTCGACTCGAACTCCCCGCGTGGCGGGATGTGTCTGGTACTGGCCGAAGGGATCGCGCTGAAAGCGCCGAAGATCCAGCGCTATACTCGGAACTTAGACGAGGTCGACTGGCCGTGGCTGCAGGACCTCATCGATGGGACCATCGGCAAGGACGAAGACGGGCAGGAAGACGGCGCAGACGAGGCGAACGACGACGACGGTGGCGATGGCGCGGACGACGACGGTGCGGACGACGCTGCCGAGCAGGCGGGACCGCCGCGGGTCGACCCCGCCGACAAATACCTCCGGGACCTCATCGCCGGCCGACCGGTGTTCTCCCACCCGTCGAAGGCGGGCGGGTTCCGGCTTCGCTACGGCCGGTCACGCAACCACGGCTTCGCAACCGCCGGCGTCCACCCGGCAACGATGCATCTCGTCGACGACTTCCTCGCGACCGGGACCCAGATCAAGACCGAGCGGCCGGGGAAAGCCGCCGGCGTCGTGCCGGTCGACACTATCGAGGGGCCGACCGTGCGCCTAGCCAACGGCGACGTGCGCCGCATCGACGATGCCGAAGAGGCACTGGCAGTCCGCAACGGCGTCGAAAAAATACTCGACCTGGGCGAGTACCTGGTCAACTACGGCGAGTTCGTCGAGAACAACCACCCACTCGCACCGGCCTCCTACACTGTCGAGTGGTGGGAGCAGGATCTTGACGCTGCCGGCGCGGACGTGCAGGCGATGCAGGATTCACCCCACATCGATCTCACGGACCCGAGCGCCGAGGAAGCCATCGAATGGGCAACCGAGTACGACGCCCCGCTGCACCCGAAATACACCTACCTCTGGCACGACGTAAGCGTCGACCAGATGTGTGCGCTCGCCGACGCCGTCGAGGACGCACAGGTCGCGCAGACCGACGGCGCGTACGCCGACCCGGAGATGGACGGCACGGCGGGCGACGCACACAGCGACGACGGCGCGCTTATCCTTCCACGGAGCGACGCCGTCCAGCAGACACTGGAACACCTCCTCATCGAGCACACACAAGACGAGGACACGATTACGGTCACCGACTGGGTACCGCTGGTGCGGACACTCGGGTTCTCCCGGTCGCTGGAGCGCGACTGGGCACCGTCGGAACTCTCCGAGCACGCGCGGACCTACGGCGAGAGCGAGTCGGTCGACGCCATCGGCGTTGCCGAGGACGCCGAGCAAGAAGACGGCCAGAACGCCATCAAAGCGGTCAATGAGATCGCGCCGTTCCAGGTCCGAGAGCGTGCCCCGACCCGCATTGGCAACCGGATGGGTCGCCCCGAGAAATCAGAGCGTCGGGACCTCTCGCCGGCCGTCCACACACTCAGCCCCATCGGCGAGGCCGGCGGCGCACAGCGGGACGTTGCCAAGGCGACGAAACACGCCGACGACATGAGCGACACGCCCGGCCGCGTCGAAGTGGAAGTAGCCCGGCGGCGCTGTCCCAGCTGCGGGAGCGAGACCCATCAGGCGAACTGTGCCGAATGCGGCGGGACCACCGAGCCGGTGTACGTCTGCCCCGACTGCGAAACCGAGGTCGAGCGCGACGAGTCCGGCCGCGCGGAGTGTTCCCGGTGTGAGACGCTCGCCTCGCCGACCCAGTACAAGGTGCTCGACCTGCAGGAAGCGTATCGGGACGCCCTGCAGAACGTCGGCGAGCGCGAGACGGCCTTCGAGCAACTGAAAGCGGTCAAGGGGCTCACATCCGAGGAGAAAGTCCCGGAGCCGATGGAGAAGGGTATCCTCCGGGCGAAACACGACGTCTCGGCGTTCAAGGACGGCACGGTCCGCTACGACATGACGGACCTTCCCGTGACGGCGGTCCGGGCCTCGGAACTGGACGTCTCCGCTGAGCGACTACGGGGACTGGGCTATACAGAGGACATCCACGGCGACCCGCTAACCCACGAGGACCAACTGGTCGAGCTAAAGGTACAGGACATCGTCCTCTCAGACGGCGCGGCCGAGCATATGCTCCAGACCGCCCGCTTCGTTGACGACCTTCTAGAGCAGTACTACGGGCTGGAGCGGTTCTACGAGTTCGACGACCGCGAGGACCTCGTCGGCGAACTCGTATTCGGAATGGCCCCCCACACCAGCGCGGCGACGGTCGGCCGCGTGGTCGGCTTCACCTCCGCCGCCGTCGGCTACGCGCATCCGTACTTCCACGCCGCCAAGCGACGGAACTGCTTCCATCCGGACACCCGGCTGTGGTACGAGGATGAGGGTGGCAACTGGGAATACGGCACCATCGAGGAACTGGTCGAAAACCGGCTGCACGACCCCGAAGAAGACGACTTCGGGACGCTCGTGCAGGAACTGGACGGCGACCTCACCGTGTCGTCATTGGATGATGACGGTCCCTGTCGCCAGCCCGTGGACGCCGTCTCGAAACACCCCGCGCCGGACCACCTCGTCGAAGTAACCGTCGGTGACCGGACGCTCCGTGTCACGCCCGACCACACGATGCTCCGGGCCGGTCAAGATGGGATCGAGGAGGTCCCGGCCAGCGACCTGACTTCCGGTGACAATCTCCCCGCATACGACGGCGGCGAGACGACCACGATGACAGCACGCGGCGAAGCCTCGACGGAAGCCACTGACGGCGCAGCACCCACAGACACCGTCGAAGCTGTCGAGTACGTCGAAAGCGACATCGACCACGTCTACTGTCTCACGGTCGCCGACACGCACCGGGTTGCCGTCGAAGGGACCTACGTCGGCCAGTGCGATGGCGACGAGGACTGTGTGATGCTCCTGATGGACGGCCTGTTGAACTTCTCGAAGTCGTACCTGCCGAACCAGCGTGGCGGACAGATGGACGCCCCGCTGGTGATGTCATCGCGTATCGACCCCAGCGAAATCGACGATGAGGCCCACAACATGGACATCATGGACGCCTATCCCCGGGAGTTCTACGAGGCCACCCGCGAGATGAAAGACCCGACCGAGGTCGAGGACGTGATGAAAATCGCCGAGGAGACGCTGGGGACCGACCGCGAATACACCGAGTTCCGCCACACCCACGACACGGCGAACATCGCCGCCGGGCCGGACCTCTCGGCGTACAAGACGCTCGGCTCGATGGAGGACAAGATGGACGCCCAACTGGAGATTTCTCGGAAACTGCGGGCCGTCGTCGAGAGCGACGTGGCCGAGCGCATCATCGAGTACCACTTCCTGCCAGACCTCATCGGGAACCTCCGGGCGTTCTCCAGACAGGAGGTCCGCTGTCTGGACTGCGGGGAATCGTTCCGCCGCGCGCCCCTGACCGGCGACTGCCGAGAGTGTGGCGGCCGCGTCAACCTCACCGTCCACGAGGGGTCGGTCAACAAGTACATCGACACGGCCATCCGCGTTGCCGACGAGTTCGGTGCCCGCGACTACACGAAACAGCGGCTCAAAATACTGGAGCGGAAGATCGAGTCGGTGTTCGAGAACGACCACAACAAGCAGTCAGGTATCGCGGACTTCATGTGAGCGACAACGGTCACCCGGATTTCTCAGGGTGACAGACGAACGCGTGACAGCCGTCCGACGGGTGTTTTTGCCTGTGGCGGTCCTGCTACGGGTATGGCCTCGTCCCGCGATTCAGCGCCGTCGTTCGACTCCGGGGACCGGTCGGGGACCCCGTTACCGTCACCCCGGCAGACACCCAGTACGATCTATCAGATACAGATCGCGCTGTTGCGCTCACAGGTGGCCACGCTGGAAACCGCGCTCGAACAGGAACGGGAACACCGTCAGGCCGTCGTCGACCGGTACGAGCGCCTTCTCCACGGGGAATAACCTGTACCCGACTGTCGGAAAATTCTGCTGTGTTACTCGTCGCCGAGTTCGACGTAGGTCGTTTCGATGATGCGGCTGTCACCGTTAAGCCGCTCGATGATCTCCTGTGGCGGCTGTTCGTCGAGGTTGTAGACAGACAGGGCCTCCCCGCCAATGGTCTCTCGGCCATTAAACATCCCGGCGATGTTGATGTCGGCCTCGCCCAGAACCGTCCCGATGAAGCCGATAGTGCCGGGCTCGTCGCGGTTGCGGACGACCAGCATGTGCCCGTGGGGCACCGCCTCGATTCGGTGGTCGTCGATACGGACGATACGGGGTTCCTCGCCGCCGAACTGGGTCCCACAGACGGAGACAGATTCCTCACCGTCCGAGACGGTGACAGTGATGAGGCTCTGGTAGTCTTCGGAGGTTCGGGTCTTGGACTCGGTCACATCGATGCCACGGTCCTTGGCAATCTGCGGGGCGTTGACGGCGTTGACCTGCAGGTCCGAGGGCGCGAACACACCCTTCAGCGCGCTGGCGGTGACGTACTCCACGTCTTCCTCAGCGATGTCGCCAGCGTAGGTGACCTGCACTTCGGACATATGGCCGCCGAACAGCTGGACTGCGATGCGACCAGCAGTGTCGGCGAGGTCGAGGTACGGCCCGACCTGTTTGAACGTCGCCTCGTCCAGCGACGGTGCGTTCAGGGCGTTGGCGACGGGTTGGCCGTTAGCTGCGGCGATGATCTGGTCGGCCGTGGAGGTAGCGACGTTCTCCTGTGCGGCCTCCGTCGACGCGCCCAGGTGGGGCGTGACGATGATGTCGTCAACATCGAGGAGCGGGCTGTCGTCTGGCAGGGGTTCTTCGCCGAACACGTCGAGTGCAGCGCCTTTCAGAACGCCGTCCTCGACAGCCTCAGCAAGGGCCGGCTCGTCGATGATGCCCCCGCGGGCGCAGTTGACGACGTAACCCCCGTCGAGCAGGGCGAGTTCGTCCTCGCCGATCATGTTCTCCGTCTCGGGGGTCAATGGCGTGTGGATCGTGATGAAGTCGGACTTGGCGAGACAGTCCTCGAGGTCGTCGACCAGCTCCGCGCCGAACTGGTCGGCGCGCTCCTGACTGATGTACGGGTCGAACGTGACGATGTCCATGCCGAGGCCGCCCAGCCGTTTGGCGACCTGCTGGCCGACGCGGCCGAAGCCGACGACGCCCAGGGTCTTGTTGTTGACTTCCGTGCCGAGGAACTCGCCTTTGGCCCACTCGCCGTTCTTGAGGCGGTCGTGGGCCTGCGGGATGGAGCGAGCGGTGGCAAACGCCATCGCGACGGAGTGTTCGGCGGCGGCGCGGACGTTGCCTTCGGGGGCGTTGGCGACGATGACTCCGTGGTCGGTAGCGGCGTCGATGTCGATGTTGTCAACGCCGATACCGGCCCGGCCGACGATGATGAGGTCGGACGCGGCCGCAAACACTTCTTCAGTGACTTCGGTGCCCGAGCGGACAATAAGCGCGTTCGCGTCGGCCACCGCATCGAGGAGGGCGTCGCCCTCGACCTCGTAGGCTGTTTCGACGTCGTGGCCCGCCTCACGGAGTCGCGTGAGACCGGCGTCAGCGATAGGGTCCGTAACGAGTACCTTCATACCGAATCGAACTTACTGGGGCGGCATAACGCTTGTTTTCTCCGTCCGAGCAACTGCGTACGGGGACTCAGCTCAGAGCAGCAGCGCCACTGGGACAGTATTGTCTCAGGTAGAGTCACCGAAAAAATGAACCGACAGATTGCGACCTATCGCCAGGCCGGAAGCGAGGCAGCGTCCGCGAGTGGGGTTGTGAGATAGGCGTCATCTCGGGTCACGTCAGCGAGGATAAACTGGTCCGTTGGACCCTCTTCGACGGACGCCATGATGTCTCCGTCCGCAGCCATCTCAACCGGAGCGACAGTATCCGACTCCATGCATGATAATATGTAACAACCATATAAAAATTTAGCGAAACCCATAGAGGGGAACAGTATGACCCAGACCCAACTGTCTGACAATAGTTCGTCTTTTGTCAAGACTGGGACAGAGTGGGCCATAGGACAGCACACATAGAGCCTTATATTTCAACCATCAGTACCTGTGTCCGGGTTTTTGTTCAAGCCCAGATACGAGAGGTCGATATGGCAGAAGACGTAGTTGTTTCCGAGGCGGTGCGGTCGTTCGGTTTCGAAGATAGCGCCTGTACGTCAATCAAGGATAACCGATGGCCGCCGAGCGTGCCACCTGAATGTCGAAAACGGACGGATGTTAAGGACTTAGTAGATGCGGGCAGGAAGTTCTGGCAGTATGAACGTCGCAGACGCTATGACGCCACGCTCGGAGGTTGTCACGGTTACTATTCCTGGTACCCGTGATGACGCACTGGAATACCTCCAGGAGCAGGCTTTCTCGTCGGTCCCGGTTATCAAGGAGACCGACGACGGCGAGGAGTTCAGAGGGATTATTTCACGCGATGCGCTCATCGAGAGTCCCGACGAGGACCAGCTCGCGATCCTCGTGGAAGAAGTACCGACAATCAGCGGAGACACGTCCATCGAGGCCGCCGCACAGATGATGGTTGAGGACGGCGAGCGACGCCTCCCCATCGTCGATGGCCAACTCAAAGGAATCATCACGGTGACCGATGTGATTCGGTCCATCGCCAACGGCGACGTCGATGGCGGCGAGATCGTCGACGAACTTGCCAACCGCGACATCAACTGCGTGTACGAGGGCACGCCGCTGACTGTCGCTGAACGGGAGCTTTCCCATGCGAACGTCCCCTACGGTATCGTGCTCGGCGACGACGGCGATATGTCGGGGATGCTCACCGAGGTCGACATCATCGCGGTCGCCCGCGTCGTCGAGGGCGAGGACGACACCGGCGACTCCATCGCCAACCAAGACGACGACTGGGCCTGGGAAGGGATCAAAGCCGTCGGCGGACGGTATATGCCCACCCGTAACGTCGAACTCCCGGCTGAGCCCGTCCGCGAGTTCATGACCGCCGACGTCGTGACGGTGAACAAGCGCCGCACCGCTGAGGAGGCGGCACAGCTGATGATCGAGCACGACATCGAGCAGATCCCGCTGCTGTCTGGTGACGAACTCACCGGCATCGTACGGGATATCGACCTGCTGCGAGGCCTATGAGCGAAGGCGAACGACTTACCGAGCTGGCCAAGCGTCGCGGCTTCTACTTCCCCTCTTCGAGCGCCTACGGCGGGGCGGCGGGCTTCTGGACCTACGGGCCACAGGGCGCTGCGCTGAAATCAAACATCGAGGACGCCTGGCGGGACCGCTACGTCGTCAAGGAAGGCCACCAAGAGATCTCCGCGCCCGACGTGATGCCCGAACCCGTCTTCGAAGCGTCTGGGCATCTCGACGGCTTCGACGACATGATCGTCGAGTGCGGCGAGTGTGGCGCGACCCACCGCGCGGACCACCTCGTCGAGGACAACACGGACATCGAGGAGGCCGAGTCACTTCCCAACGAGGAGGTAATGGACCTCATCGCCGACCACGGCATCGAATGTCCCTCCTGTTACACGTCCCTAGCCGACCAGCCGGTCGACAACTTCAACCTGATGTTCGAGACCAACATCGGCCCAGGGTCATCGTCACCGGGCTATCTCCGCCCGGAGACCGCACAGGGCATCTTCGTCGAGTTCCCACAGCTCTCCGAGTACGCCCGGAATCAGCTCCCCTTCGGCGTCGCCCAGATCGGGAAGGCCTACCGGAACGAGATCTCACCCCGGAAATCGCTCGTCCGCGTCCGGGAGTTCACCCAGGCCGAACTCGAACACTTCATCGACCCCGAGGAAGACGAACCGCCGCTTGACGAAGTGGCTGGCGTGACACTGCCGCTGTACTCCGCCACCGAACAACAGGCAGAGGACGGCGGTCAGCGCGAACTCACCGTTCGCGAGGCCGTCGACGAGGGCGTCGTCGAAAGTGAGTGGGTCGCCTACTACCTGGGCGTCTCCAAGGAGTGGTACGAGCGCATCGGCGTCGACATGGACCGCTTCCGCTACCGCCAGCACCTCGCGGGCGAGCGCGCTCACTACGCCTCTGACTGCTGGGACGCAGAGAGCGAGGTCGACGGCGACTGGATCGAGATCACCGGGTTCGCCTACCGGGGCGACTACGACCTCTCGAAACACGCCAAGCACTCCGGCGAGGACTACACCGTCTTCAAGCAGTACGACGAACCGATCACCGCCGAACGGGCGACCGTCGACCCCGACATGAGCTACCTCGGGCCGGAGTTCGGCGGGTCGGCCGGCGCGGTCGCCGACGCGCTCGAAGCGCTAGCCGAGCGGAATCCGGACGCCTTCGACGGCGACGAGGTCACCGTCGAGGTCGACGGTGAGTCCCACACTGTTCCTGTCGACAAGACGAACTTCAGCGTCGACGAGGTCACCGAGAACGGCGAGCACATCCGCCCGCACGTCGTCGAACCCTCTTTCGGCGTGAGCCGCATCATCTACACCGTCCTCGCACATTCCTACGAGACCGACGAGGTCGACGGCGAGGAGCGGGCATACCTCGACCTCCCGCCGGAGCAGGCACCGACGACGGTCGGCGTCTTCCCGCTGATGGACAAGGACGGGATGGCCGACCTCGCCACCGACATCGCCGAGGACCTCCGAACCGCCGGCCTCTCGGTCACCTACGACGATTCCGGTGCCATCGGACGGCGCTACCGCCGACAGGACGAGGTCGGCACGCCCTACTGCGTCACTGTGGACTACGAGAGCTTAGAGGACAACGAGGTCACGGTGCGCGAACGAGACACGACCGAGCAGAAGCGCCTCCCCATCGACGGGCTCGCCGACCGGCTCGAACGGCTGGCAAGCGGCGAGCTAACCTTCGACGACCTGTAGATGGCCGACGAGGTAGCCCGGCGTCTCGTCCACGTCACCGGCGCGACGGTGCCGCTGGCGCATCTGCTCCGCCCGGACCTGATCACGTGGCGCGTGGTACAGGCGTTCTTAGCCGTCGCGCTGGCCGTCGTCCTGATTCTCGAAGCCGTACGGCTGACGACCGGACTGGACTGGGTGGTGTACGACCGGCTCACCCGCGAGTACGAGCAGGACAACCCCGCCGGCTACGCGCTGTACATCGTCGGGATAGCCATCGTCGCTTTCGCCGTCGAACTCCCGAGTATGAGCGTAACGGTCGCCGTCCCAGCGATGTTGATGCTTGCCATCGGCGACCCCATCAGCGGCCTGCTGGGCTCCAGCGACGCCAGCAACATTAAACAGGCCTGGGTCCTGCTGGTGATGTTCGGCGTCTGTACGCTGCTCGCCGCACCGTTCGTGCCTCCTGCCGCCGCCGTCCTCGGCGGCGTCGCGGCGACGTTCGCCGACGGCGTCAAGCCACGAATCGCTGGCTACGTCGTCGACGACAACTTCTCGATTCCAGTGTTTGGCGCACTGGCGATGTGGGTCGGCGTCCAGTACCTGCCCGGGATCGGACTCTGAACCCGCTCGTTCACTTTCACCGCGGTATCTGAACGCTTAACCACCGGCGGGACAAACGCGTGGGTAATGGCGACCACCGACGCCGGTGGCGAGCACGTCGAGCGCCCGCTGGTGACGCCGGAGTTCCTAGAGAACCGCCGCTACCAGACTGAACTGGCGGAGACGGCGAGCGCCGACCACACGCTCGTCTGTCTGCCGACCGGACTGGGCAAGACGACTGTCTCGCTGCTGGTGACCGCCGAGCGACTCGACGCCGTCGGCGGGAAGTCACTCATGCTGGCCCCGACGAAGCCGCTGGTCCAGCAACACGCCGAGTTCTACCGCGAGGCGCTCGAACTGGACGACGAGGATGTCGTCGTGTTCACCGGCGAGGTCCGACCCGACGACCGGGCAGCGCTCTGGGACGACGCCCGCATCGTCATCGCGACGCCGCAGGTCGTTGAGAACGACCTCGTCGGTAACCGCATCTCCCTTGCTGACGTAACTCACTGTACCTTCGACGAGTGCCACCGAGCGACTGGCGACTACGCCTACAACTACATCGCCGACCGCTACCACGCCGACGCCGAGAACCCGCTGGTAACGGGGATGAGCGCTTCCCCCGGGGACGATGAAGAAGCCATCCTCGAAGTGTGTGAGAACCTCGGTCTGTCCGACGTTGCCGTGATGACCGAAAACGACGCCGACGTGGCCGAGTACACCCATGACACCAGCGTCGACTGGAACCGCATCGAACTCCCCGAGGTTGTCGTGGAAATCCGCGACGCCATCAACGAGGTCATCAAAGACCGCCTGTCACAGTTGAAGGAACTCGGCGTCACGAACAAGTCCTCGGCGGACATCTCCGAGCGCGAGATACAACAGATTCAGGGTCAACTCCGGGACCTGATGAACAACGACCAGAGCGAGGGGTATCAGGGGATGAGCCTCCTCGCCGAGATCCGCAAGCTCCGGACCGCCGTCACCTACGTCGAGACCCAGAGCGTCGAGTCCCTGCGGCGGTACTTCGAGCGCCTGAAGGAGGCTGCTCGCTCCTCCGGGGCATCGAAGGCCGATCAGCGCCTTGTAAGCGAGCCGAAAGTCCGCGAAGCGATGCGGAAAGCCGAGTCCTACAACGACCTGCACCCGAAGTTCCGCCAGACCCGGATGTTGCTCGCGGAGACGCTCGGTATCGAGAACGGCGAGCGCGTTATCGTTTTCACCGAGTCCCGCGATACGGCTGAGACGCTCGTTGACTTCCTCTCGGACCACTTCACGACACAGAAGTTCGTCGGCCAGAGCGACACCGACGGCAGCGAGGGGATGACACAGACCCAGCAACAGGAGACGCTTGACCGGTTCCGCAACGGCGAGTTCGAGGTGCTCGTCTCGACATCCGTCGCCGAGGAGGGGCTGGACGTGCCAGAGGTTGACCTCGTACTGTTCTACGAACCAGTCCCGACCGCGATTCGGGCCATCCAGCGGAAGGGGCGGACCGGACGCCAGGCCGAGGGCCGCGTCGTCGTCCTGCTGGCCGAGGACACCCGCGACGAGGCGTACTTCTGGAAGGCCCGCAACGACCAGAAGCGGATGAAACGCGAGCTGAACGAACTCAAAAGCGTCGCCGGCGAACTGGAGGCCCGCCTCGACCAGACCGGTCTCGACGAGTACGAGGACGCCGAGGGGACCGCTTCGAGTGGAACCGACGAAGCGGAAACCGCCACACGGCAGTCGGACTCCACTGGAAACGGGAGGGGTAGCACAGCTAACAAGTCTGCCGATGGGAGCGACAGCGGGGACGGCCAAGCCGGGCTGGACGCCTTCGCGGCGGAGTCGTCTGCGCCGGACGACGAGGAGGCTGGTAGCGGAGAGCAGGACGAGGCGACCGACGACGAGGGAACGGTCGCCAGCGCCGGCCGCGACAGTGAGGACGACCCCGTCGAAATCGTCGCCGACCAGCGGGAACTCGACTCGAACATCGCCCGGGACCTCTCGACACGGGACGGAATCGAGACCCGACTCGAAACGCTGGCCGTCGGCGACTATGTCCTCTCGGACCGGGTGGTCATCGAGCGAAAGACCGTCGCTGACTTCATGGACACGCTGACTGGCGGGGACCGGTCGATGTTCGAACAGGTCGGGGACGCCACACGCAACTACGGTCGGCCCGTCGTCATCATCGAAGGTGAGGACCTCTTCGGCGCGCGAAACGTCCATCACAAGGCGATTCAGGGGGCGCTCGCATCGCTGGCGGTCGATTTCGGCGCGAGCGTTCTCCGGACCAGCGACGAAGACGAGACCGCCGATCTGCTGGAAGTCATCGCCGGACGGGAACAGGAGGTAGCCGACCGCGAGGTGAGCGTCCACGGCGAAAAACAGTCCAAGACGCTCCCCGAGCAACAGGAGTACGTCGTCGCTTCAATCGCCGAAGTCGGGCCGGTGACCGCGCGCACGCTACTGGAAGCCTTCGGGAGCGTCGAAGCGGTGATGACCGCCGACAAAGACGACCTGCTGGACGTGTCCGGTATCGGCGATGTAACAGCCGACCGGATTCGGGAAGTCATCGCCAGCGACTACGAACCCTAGAACCGCGCTGCATCGAGCGCTTCCGCTGCTTCTCGGGCCGCCTGCAGATGTTCGCGAGCCTCACGTGGGTTCTCGGTCGCCGCAGCGCGCTCGGCGAAACGGTGAGCAGTCTCGGCTAGTAGCGCCGACGCCGCATCCATGTTCGCCGCGATATCGTCTGTGTGACTATCGGTCGACTGGGTCTGTCGAGCGGAAACAGGGGGGTTCTGTGACGATGTCCCACGCGGCTGGTCGTTAGCAGTTCGGCTGCTAGGCTCCGACGAAACACCTGTTCGAGCAGTCTGTGGCGCTGGCTCCGAGTGGCTGGACTGCTGGGTCGGCTGGTTACCCCCCGCTTCGGGTGGAGCGGCCGAGTCGGACGTCGACGATGCTGGTTCGGAGGGAGAGTGTGAAGCGGCATCGGCCTGGGTGTGTGCAGTCTCCTGCTGGGCGGGTTCGTCCGTCGCGTCCGCCACACTCTCGGCCGCTTCCTCGTCAGCATCGCCAAACTGGACATGGGCCTCGCCGCTGGGGTCGGCAACCTCAATCTGGTCACCGTCGTCGACCTGACCCTCCTGTTCGTCAGCATCCGACGGGTCCGCCCCGTTAGCCTGCGTGTCACGAGCGACCGGCTTCTGGCAGGTGGGGCAGAACTCCTGGCCGTCATAGCGGAAGATGGGGTCGCCACACTCGCTGCAGTGGGCGTTCGTCATCGTCGCACCCTTCAACAGGAGTTCGCTCATTTGCTCGGTCGCCGCCCGGTTGTCCTCCTCTTTTTCGAACTTCTCGCGGAGTTTCTCACGTTCGGCTTCCTTGTCGAAGTCGCTCATACGAGTCACAACGCCACGGGGCTGAAAACAGTTTACGGGTGCGAGACGTCGAGACCGCCTGAACGATGCGCGGCGGAATCGGGGTTTCGACACGTTTAACGTTCGCGCCCGAGCCTTTTCGAATGGTATGACAAAGGTAAGCGTAGTCGGCGCAGCCGGAACGGTCGGCGCAGCCGCAGGGTACAACATCGCGCTCCGTGACATCGCTGACGAGGTCGTCTTCGTTGACATCCCGGACAAGGAAGACGACACGGTCGGGCAGGCCGCCGACACGAACCACGGCATCGCCTACGATTCCAACACGCGCGTCCGACAGGGCGGCTACGAGGACACCGCCGGCTCAGACGTGGTGGTCATCACGGCTGGGATTCCTCGCCAGCCCGGTCAGACCCGGATCGACCTCGCGGGCGACAACGCGCCCATCATGGAGGACATCCAGTCCTCGCTGGACGAGCACAACGACGATTACATCTCGCTGACCACCTCGAACCCCGTCGATCTGCTCAACCGCCACCTCTACGAGGCCGGCGACCGCTCGCGCGAGCAGGTCATCGGCTTCGGCGGCCGGCTAGACTCCGCGCGGTTCCGCTACGTCCTGAGCGAGGAGTTCGACGCGCCGGTCCAGAACGTCGAAGGAACGATCCTCGGTGAACACGGCGATGCACAGGTTCCCGTGTTCTCAAAGGTCCGCGTCGACGGCACCGACCCCGAGTTCAGCGGCGACGAGAAAGAGCAGCTGCTCGGCGACCTGCAGGAATCGGCGATGGACGTCATCGAGCGCAAGGGCGCGACCGAGTGGGGGCCGGCACGCGGCGTCGCACACATGGTCGAAGCCATCCTCCACGATACCGGTGAAGTGCTGCCGGCCTCGGTCAAGCTAGAGGGTGAGTTCGGGCACGAGGACACTGCCTTCGGTGTCCCAGTCCGTCTCGGGAGCAACGGTGTCGAAGAGATCGTCGAGTGGGACCTCGACGACTACGAGCAGGACCTGATGGCCGACGCTGCCGAGAAGCTCTCCGACCAGTACGACAAAATCTCATAACCCGATATTAGTCGCGGTCGGCAGGTCCGGGACGGGCGCTGTCCCGATCTGCTATTTCGCCTCGCCAGCGGTGTGAAGACATGACTGTGACTGCGAGGAGTGCTCCCTGACGAACAGTGGCCGTTACGCGGGCTCGTCCTGCTCGTCAAGTAAGTCGCTGTCGTGTCCGTCGTCATCGAGATCAGCACCGAGGAGTGACGCCCACTCTTCGAGGTGTGAGTCCGATGTCGAGAGTTCTCGGTGGCTCATGGCGTTATCCGAAGCATCCACGGCATATTATATAATGGTTGTGCCCGCATTGAGACATAATGCTGTATCAGCGGTTCTACGGGGTAATACGGGAGTAGCGAATCAGGAAAGGCGGCGAGAAGACCGTGGCAATCACTCGGAGCGGATGGTTTCCGGGACCTGGATGGAGTAGTGCCCATCTTCCTGCAGTGCAATGATGTACTCTTCGCGGTCGTACAGTTCCATCAAGTTCAGTTCGTACTGGCCGGGTTCCAGCACCTTGATCGACTCGAACTGGTCGTTGAGTTCCGCGCGCAGTTCCTCCAGATCGGGGCGGTCTTCCCGGTCTGGTTCCGTCGGAGGATCAGGATCAGCACCGACAGGGCGGAACTGATGTTCAGATTCGGACGCGGACGGCGCGTCGGATGGGAGTTCGTCTGGCTCGACAATATCGCCACGAGCACTGGCCTGGGCTGAATCCTCAGTCGAAGATGTGGGGTCGGGTTCGGTCGACGGCGAACCGGATGTGTGGGATGGGTCACTCGGCTGTGGGTCAGCCGACCGGTCGGCGTCACGATGGGACTGCTCGGCGGGACGGTCCCCCTCCGTAGTGGAGCCACTGACGAAGTCACGCACCGAGGCGGCGGTCTTGCCGACAGTACGGGCGACAGTGCTGTCGGGTCCCGGTGGTTCCGGTGGCTCCGCATCCGGCGTCTCGGAGATATCTGCTCCCTCTGGCTGATACTGGAACTTGTTCCCGCCGCAGTTGGGACAGCCCGAGAGCATCTCCTTCGACCCGTCGTCGAAGCCACGGCCACAGTCCGTACACTGGTGGGGCATTATTTGCGAGAGACGAGGGCGCTGATTAGCGTTTCGTCCTTGTGGAGCGTCTCTATCTGGTTCGCCGGCCCGATGACTGTCAGCTTCTGGGTCGACTGTTTGCCCATCAGCCGCTCAAGGATGCTGGCGTCGGCGGCCTCGGACTTGGGGTAGGTCTCGATTTCGATGCCGTTGAACTCGTCGGGGCTAATCTCCGTCATCGTGACTTCGATCAGGCGGGACTCCTCGTCGGGGGAGAGTCCCTCTTCGAGGATGACAATATTGCCGTCACGAACCCCGTCGAGAATCATTCGGATCTTCTCCATCGAGGCCAGCCCCGCCATACGTTCGCCACTGATGAGGTCGATCTGGACGCCGTCGTCTGGGTCTTTGACTTCTGCCATTATATCACCCGAAGTACTCCGCGATTTTATCGTAGACTTCGTCCATGTTGTCGCCCTCAAGCGCTGACAGCGGAATCGTCTCGTGCTGTGGGTAGGCGTTTCGAATGCGTTGAACCGAAGACTCCTCCAGATCGATCTTGTTTGCGAGAATCAACACCGGAAGGTCCTGACTCTCGATGATCCCGATGAGCATGGTGTTGACCTGCGTGAACGGATCGGTTGCGGAGTCGAGCACGTAAATGACGCCGTCGACGTCCTCGCGGAGCCAGTGCATCGCTTCGGCGACACCCTCGGTCGCTTCGCGGGAGCGGCGGACGGCGTCGTCTTTCTCCATGTCGTGTTCGAGGAACTCGGTGTAATCGACCTTCGTCGTCACGCCCGGCGTGTCGACAATGTCGATTGTCACTTTCTTCCCGTCGCGTTCGATTTCGACGTTCTCCTTTCGGCGCGCACGACGAGTCTCGTGGGGAACGTGACTCTCCGGGCCGACGGCGTCGCCGGTCCAGTCTCGTGCAATGCGGTTCGCCAACGTCGTCTTGCCGGCGTTTGGCGGGCCGTAAATCCCGATACGCTTCGGATCCTCTTCGGAGAACAGTGTCGATGCCGCACGTGAAATGCTATCTTTGAGGTTTGTTAACAATCCCATCCTATCCTCCCGCCGCCCGGAGTCGTCCGGTATGGCGGCTCTGCCCGTAAAAGATAGGCGAATTCACTTAAGCCTACGTCAGACATGAGTTTTCTTTTTGACACGAGGGGGCATAGCATAGTATAGATCAGCGTGCGGGTGTTACTACGTACAAGGTCGGTGCAGGTGGCGGGGACCTGTTCGGGTGGAGCCCGATCATCCGAAACCTGACGATCAGGAGTGGCGCGTCCCATCCTAGCCCCCCACCCCTTCATTTCAGGTGGAACGCCACATACCCCTGGGGAGGGGTGGGAGAATTGCCAGTCGAATCGGGAGCGCACCAGTTGTTCAGATCGGTGCGATTCGTGACTTCGCTAGCTAGAGCGGCCTAGACACTAGAAAACCGTACACTAGCCCCTACTAGCTGTTTGTTTTATCTGGTGCGGGTTTGGTTTATGAGATACTGTATTAAATCTTTCCTCTTTCTAGAGGTCATTATAGATCTTCCCACCCCCTCCCCCCGTGGCTGTTTCCCGTTCCACCGGAAACAAAGGGGTGGGGGGGTCGGCCTGGTACGGCTGGTCTCCGCTACAAGTGCCGGCTCTTCATGCTCTTCGCTCATATTCACACAGTGTACCTGCTCCCGGAACTTCCCCACCGCTCTCTTTCCTCTCCAACCACTATCCTCCTATATCATGTCTGTTCGACCTCGATGAGATCGAAGCTATAGTCCTCTTTACCACAACAGTCCTCATTCGACAGAAATAATCAATATGGCAACATATATGTTTCAGGGGTGGTGTACCGAAATATTTAATATCGAATCACGGTACGGTTCATGTGGTTCAACTGGACGCACTGGAGAGCGCTGATGCTCACTAATAACGGTACTGACGCACTCCTCGCTCCCTCTGTTCCGGTGTCTCCAACTCTCTCCACACGAAACGAAGGGGATCCTCTCGACTATGACTGACGAAAGCGATAACTCGGCCCCGAAATCCGATCCGTCGACGACAGAGACGTCGAACGAGACTGACGGGTCCGACGGGCAACTCGACATCGAAACAGACTCCGGGACATCGACTGGCCCGTCCGATCTTGACGACGTTATCCTCGACAATCTCGATGCGGGGTCCGACAATCCCTCCGACGAGGCGTCCCGTGGCCTGTTCGACGACCTTCTCGAAGGGGAACCCATTTTCGAGAATAAAGAGGTCCTTCGTCCCTCGTACACACCACATAAACTCCCCCACCGCGAGGAGCAGATCAACAATATGGCGACGATTCTCGTTACTGCCTTGCGCGGTGATACGCCGTCGAACATCCTTATTTATGGCAAGACGGGAACGGGGAAAACCGCGTCCGCGAAGTTCGTCAGTGAGGAACTCGAAACGACCTCACAGAAGTATGAGGTCCCCTGTGAGGTCGAGTACATCAACTGCGAGGTGACCGACACCCAGTACCGCGTGCTGGCGCAGCTCGCGAACAAGTTCATCGACAAGAACGCACAGCTCATCGACGACCGCATCGCTGAACTCGAGGAGCTTCAATCACAGGCACGCGAGAACACGGCTGCACTCGAAGAGACGGCGTTTAATTCCGTTGACGATGTCGAAGCCGAAATCGAGTCGCTGGAAGCCGACAAGTCGGAGTTCGAGGAAGTCCCGATGACGGGGTGGCCAACAGATCGTGTCTACAGTTCCTTTTTCGATGCCGTCGACTACCATGAGCGCGTGGTCGTCATCATGCTCGACGAGATCGACAAGCTCGTCGAGAAAAGCGGTGACGATACCCTGTACAACCTCTCTCGGATGAACTCTGAACTGGAGAACTCCCGGGTCTCGATTATGGGCATCTCGAACGACCTGAAGTTCACCGATTTCCTCGACCCTCGGGTCAAGTCAAGTCTCGGCGAGGAGGAGATCGTCTTTCCGCCCTACGACGCGAATCAGCTCCGGGACATCCTCCAGGCACGCTCGGACGTGGCATTCAAAGGCGACGCACTCACCGAGGATGTCATCCCGCTGTGTGCGGCCTTCGCCGCACAAGAACACGGGGACGCCCGGCGCGCGCTCGACCTCCTCCGGACCGCCGGCGAACTTGCTGAACGGGACCAGACGGACAATGTTCTTGAAGACCACGTCCGCCAGGCTCAGGAGAAAATCGAACTCGACCGCGTTGTGGAGGTCGTCCGGACGCTCCCCACGCAGTCGAAGATTGTCCTTTTCGCTATCATCCTCCTGGAAAAGAATGGTGTTCACAACATCAACACCGGTGAGGTGTTCAACATCTACAAGAACCTCTGTGAGGAGATTGACGCCGATATCCTGACACAGCGTCGCGTCACCGACCTCATCTCCGAACTGGATATGCTTGGCATCGTCAACGCTGTCGTCGTCTCGAAGGGCCGCTACGGCCGGACGAAAGAAATCTCGCTGTCAGTTCCAACCGAAGAGACGGAGGCAGTGCTTTTGTCTGATTCGCGACTCGGCGATATCGACGATGTCCAGCCGTTCGTTCAGGCCCGGTTCGACAACTGATCTGTGTGTTTGTGGTCTCTCAATAGAACTCCCCGTTGCAGGTGAAACAGTCCCCTTCGAGTGAGACGAGCTACCCGGACACAGTCGCGTTCACGGCTGCCGGTTCTGTTTCGTTCACCACTGTTGGTCCTGTTTCGTTCGTCACCGCTGGTCCTGCCCCGCTCGCTACTATATCAGTCGCACCGGCTTGGTTCCACTGGAGTCGGACCTGCCCAAGTAGTGGGACCCGTATCTCCGCAGTTCCGACGACCCACCCGGGCTTGACTGGTTCGCTGATGGGGCTGGAGCCGACCTGGTCGTACCGACCGTTGTTGTCGCCCTTGGTGATGAAGCCGGCGTGGTCGGCCGGACAGGAGGTGAGCTCGTCACAGCTGTCCGCACTGCCGATGTAGTCCCCGTTCGCCCGGCTGTACCAGTTCTCATCTTCCTCGACCCACAACATCGCTCGGTGGATGATCGGCGTTTGCCGACTGTTGCCGTCGGGTTCGTATACGATAACATCGCCCGGCTGCTGAAACGTCCGATAGCTGTCGTCATTTGCGGCGGTGACGACACCCCCGTGGTCACCCGGGCCGGAGAACCGCTCTTCTTCCATCACAAACACGAGGTCTCCTTCCTTGATATGGGGGTCCATGCTCGGGCTTTCGATAGCGACGAGCGGGGGCCACACACCGCTGACGGCGAACAGCAGCATCCCGACAAGCAGAACTGAGCCGGCGCTACTGACGATATCGACCACGTACATCATCCCTCCCGGTCCCTCGGTTTCGTCTCCGTCCGACGACCGACGGTCTGGCCCGGCCATTCGTACCACGAATACTCGGAGGCAACCAATCAACTTTCTGTTGTTGGACCGAACGCTCCCGTCCGATTTGATCAGGTCGCCGCCGGCGCTGAACCTTCTCCGACCGGCATCGACACTGATGTGTGCCATAGCTGGGACGGCTGGACCCGAACATATCCGAGACGCGGGATTCGGAAAGTCCCGGTTCCAATGACCCACTCTGGACGGACAACAGTACTCGCTCCGGTGACCTGATCGTATTTATTGTTGGTCAATTTGTTGTCACCTTTCGTAATAAACCCGGCGTGAGGTGCCGGACAGTTCCGAAGCTCGTCGCAACTGTCCGCACTCCCAACGTACTCCCGGTTCGCGCGGCTGTACCAGTTCTCGCCAGCATCGACCCACAGCATCGACCGGTGGATAATCGGCGTTCGTTGCTCGTTACCGTTGGGTTTGAAGACGATGACGTCCCCGGGCTGCTGAAAGGTCTGATACCCGGTTTCGGCCCCGGCCGCTGCCGTTACGATGCCGTGACGGGCCTCCTGCCCCGAGAAGCGGTCTGCGTCCATGACAAACACCATATCGCCGGTGTCGATGTGTGGCTCCATGCTCCCGCTTTCGATGGCGACGAGTGGCGGCCACACCCCACTGACGGCGAACAAGAACGCGCCGACGAGCAGGACCGCCCCGACACTTGTGGCGATATCACGGACGTACAGGCCGAAACGAAACGCAGGGCTGGCATTCACAGACTCGTCTGTCCCGCCTGACGGCGTGCTGCTGGTCGATTCGTCCCGGCCCATCCTATCTCGGATTGCTGACAGCGGGATATCAATCTTGTGACGGCTGTCGGTCCGCTATCCTTTTGCCCACAGACACGGAGTGTGGAACGTGCCTCTGGAGACGCCGGCACGCATCGTCAGCGAACTCGCGAGCCGCGGCTACAACGCGGAACGTGAGGCAGTGACTCGGATCGCTGACACGCGGGACCCATCGTCGACGCTAGAACGCGCACTCGAAACGCTCCCCGATGAGGCGCTGAAGCTGACAACCGATCACGTCGAATCTGTGGTTAAAGCGATAGAAAGCGGCGACGGAACGCCGAGTACCGAACCAGACCACGGAACCGAAACGACCGACGCTCCGACTCATACACACCCGCCCGTTTCAACTGGAACCGACTCGACCACGTCGACTGAACCGGGTGCATCTGTTCCACCTGAAACGGGGGGGTCACGGGATGTAGACACATCTCTCCGAGCTATCGACGTTGCGAACGATATGACCGGCCAGTCCACTGGAACCGGGGAGTACTCGGACTTCGTCTCGGTGTTCCGGGATCGCTACGAGAAACTGGCGGGCAAACTGCGCGGCAGAGTGAACCACCGGCCGACCGACGCAATCGAGAACATGGGCGGCGGCAGCGACGCAGCGCTGATCGGCATGGTCTCTGATATCCGCTCGACCGCCAGCGGCCACTGGCTGGTCGAACTGGAAGACACGAACGGGACCTTCCCCTGTTTGGTGATGAAAGACCGCCCTATCGCCGACCTCGTCCAGCAGTTGCTCATGGACGAGGTCATCGCCGTCGAGGGAACGCTGGCCGACGATGCTGGCATTCTGTTCGTGGACTCACTATACTTCCCGGACGTGCCACGAACGCACAGCCCCTCGACCGCTGACCGCCACGTTCAGGCGGCGCTCATTTCCGATGTCCACGTCGGCAGTCAGGAGTTCATGGAGGACGCCTGGCATCGCTTTACCGACTGGCTCCACACCTCCGAAGCCGAAACTGTCGAGTACCTGCTCATCGCCGGCGACATGGTGGAGGGCGTCGGCATCTATCCCGAGCAGGATAAGGAACTGGACATCATCGACATCTACGACCAGTACCGCGCGTTCTCGGAGTACCTCAAGGAAGTCCCGGCTGACATGGAGATCCGGATGATCCCGGGCAACCACGACGCCGTTCGGCTGGCCGAACCCCAGCCGGGCTTCGACGAGGAGCTCCGGGACATCATGAGTGCCCACGACGCCCAAGTCCATTCAAACCCCTCGCTGGTCACTGTTGAGGGCGTCACGGTGCTGATGTACCACGGCGTCTCGCTTGACGAAGTCATCGCTGAACTCCCAGATGAGGAGGCCAGCTACGAGGAACCACATAAGGCGATGTACCAGCTCCTGAAGAAGCGCCACGTCGCGCCCCAGTATGGCGGCCACACTCGGCTCGCCCCTGAGGACCGCGATTATCTGGCAATGGAGGAAGTCCCCGATGTGTTCCACACTGGCCACGTCCACAAGCTCGGCTGGGGCGAGTATCATAACGTCGTTGCGCTGAACTCCGGCTGCTGGCAGGCCCAGACTGAATTCCAGAAAAGCGTCAACATCGACCCTGACGCCGGTTTCGCGCCGATTCTGGATCTGGATACGCTGGATATGACGGTCCGGAAGTTCAGCTGAACCCACCTTTTTCATCGTCACCTTTCCTCGCGCGCTCGCAGAGCGCGCTGTGGGAAGGCTCCTCGAAAAACGTGGGCGAAAAAGACCGGACTCGCCGCGTGCGGCGAGTCCGGGGAAACCGCGCGCCGTCGGCGCGCGGTATGCTCGTCAGCTATGTCAGAAGCTCACTAATGCAAGCCTGCCTTTCCCCGGGTCGCTTCGGGTGCGACGGTCGTCGCACCACTCGCTCCCGGCCAGAAGACTTGCCTACCTGTTCCTCCAGAAGTACGATAACGGCTTGGCCTTCTACCCCGAATCTGATCGGGAACAGCCCGAAGAATCACCGGTATCTCGTAGCAGTGGCGGGCCTCACCGATTGAGGCGCAATTAAGACCCATCCGGTAAAAGGAGAGAGTATGAGTGACGACCAGAACCACGGATTCGAAACCGACGCGCTGCACGTCGGACAAGAGCCGGACGCCGAGACCCGCTCGCGTGCGCCGCCGCTGTACCAGACCACCTCATACGTCTTCGAGGACGCCGAAGACGCAGCCAAGCAGTTTGCACTCGAAAAACCGGGCCACATCTACTCGCGGCTGATGAACCCCACGGTCGGGATGCTCCAAGAGCGGCTGGCGGCGCTGGAGGGCGGCGTCGGCGCGGTCGCCACGGCCTCAGGGATGGCGTCGCTGAATCTGGCGACGTTCCTACTCGCGGATGTCGGCGACAACGTCGTCACCGCATCGTCGCTGTACGGCGGAACCTACACCTACTACACCCACACCGCGCCGCGCAACGGCGTCGAGACGCGCTTCGTCGACACACTCGACTACGACGCCTACGCCGAGGCCATCGACGAGAACACGGCCTATGTCCACTGTGAGACCATCGGCAATCCGTCGCTCGTCACACCCGACTTCGAGCGCCTTGCCGAGATCGCCCACGACCACGGTGTCCCCTTCTTCGTCGACAACACCTTCGCGACGCCGTACCTCTGCAACCCAATCGAACACGGGGCCGACCTCGTCTGGAACTCTACGACGAAGTGGATCCACGGCCACGGCACCACCGTCGGCGGCGTTCTCGTCGACGGTGGCTCCTTCCCGTGGGAGGAACACGCCGACAAGTATCCCGAGATCGCCGGCGACAACCCCGCGTACCACGGCGTCAACTTCCGGGAGCGGTTCGAGGACGCGGCCTTCACCTACGCCGCCATCGCCCGCGGCCTCCGTGATCTGGGCTGCCAGCAGTCCCCCTTCGACGCCTGGCAGACGATGCAGGGTCTGGAGACGCTGCCCGCGCGGATGGACCGTCACTGCGACAACGCGATGGGCGTCGCCGAGTTCCTCGACGACCACCCCGAGGTTTCGTGGGTCACCTATCCCGGCCTCGAAGATCACGAAACGCATGACACCGCCAGCGAGTACCTCGACGGTGGCTACGGCGGTATGATAACGTTCGGTCTCGACGCAGGCTACGATGCCGCCCGAACGACCGTCGAATCGACGGAAATCGCCTCTCTGTTGGCAAACGTCGGCGACGCGAAGACGCTCATCATCCACCCGGCCTCGACCACCCACCAGCAACTCACTGACGAGGAAAAGGCCGCTGCCGGCGTTACCGACGACATGGTTCGTCTCTCCGTCGGTACCGAGTCTGTTGAGGACATCAAGGCCGACCTTGATCAGGCAATCGGACAGGCAACCTAAAGATACAGTATTTTACGGAGCTTTTCTGGACGGTCCAACCACTAGAGCGCAATAATTAACCTGTTCATTAGGCTTATTACGCGAGAGGATGATGTATTCAATGAACCGTCGCCGATAGCGAGCACGCGTCGGTTCACGCTCAACCATACTCTGTCATTGGTCCGACAACGATTGCTCGCATCCGTGGGGAGCGTGCCACTCCCCGTTTGTTCTCCGTCTACAGTGTAGCGTACAGACCGGACCAGTGACCGACAAAAACGACGACGTTGCTACAGGATTTCCTCGGCTTCCAGCAGGTCGTACAGTTCGTCCATCGTCTCGACCGACGTGTCACACGATGGCGCGACAGCTGGTTTCGGGTCGAAGCCGATAGCCAGGTTCGCGACTTCGAGCATCGGCAGGTCGTTGGCCCCGTCGCCGACGGCGACGGTCGTGTCTCGGTCTTCGCCAGTGACCGCCGTCACGACCTCCATTGCGTCGTCCTTGGTGCCGGAGATGAGCGGCCCGCGGACCTCGCCGGTCAGCGTTCCATCTTCCACGGGCAGTCGGTTGGCGACGATAGCGTCGACCTCGACCCCCTCCGTTTCGAGTGCAGCCTCGACGCCGCGCTCGAACCCGCCAGTGAGGATAGCGACGTAGACGCCGGCGTTTCGCAGGGCTTCGATGACCTCTGCCGCGCCGGGGCGCAGAGCGACCTCGTCGAAGGCCGCTTGGGCCTGCTCGTCCGGGAGGTCCTCCAACAACGCGCACCGCTGGCGGAGGCTCTCGGCGTACTCGATTTCGTTGTTCATCGCGCGCTCGGTGATGTCGGCCATGTCCTCGGCCGTCCCGTTCTGGCTCCCGAGTAGGACCGTCATCTCCGAGTCGGAGAGCGTCCCGTCGAAGTCGAAGGCGACTAGCATTGCCCGCGAGTTTCGTGTGGAGGGTTTCAAAACATCCGGTTTCCAGTCGAACGATGGGCTCTCTATTTTTGTGTGTCCCCTGCTATTGTCCCTCTATGGAGCACGTCTCTGCCGACGAAATCGAACCACAGGCGATGGGTGGCGACGTTGACCGCCGCGGGCTTGCAGACCCGCTGGGTACGACTGATGTCGCAATCAACCGATATGTTCTGGACCCCGGTGAGGCCTTCTCGGGCGGATTACACGCACACCTCGATCAAGAAGAGGTGTTCTACGTCGTCGAGGGCACTGCTACCTTTGAACACCGGCCTGACCCCGCCGGCGAGAGTGAGACAGTCACCGTCGGTCCACACGAAGTCGTCCGGTTCGCGCCCGGAGAGTATCAACAGGGCCGGAACGAAAGCGACGACCGGGTAGTCGCGCTGGCACTCGGTGCGCCCAGGAATTCGACTGAGAGCCGCGTTGCACAGCCCTGCCCTGACTGTGACAGCGATGTCCTCGCGCTGGAACCGGCTGACGAGGGGTTCCTACTTGTCTGCCCTGACTGTGGCACCGAACTTGAACCGGATCTCTAGTCCCGCGGTCGTAAACAAGCGTCAGGACCGGACTGTAACAGTCGTTTCCAGCCGTTCTCAGGGCTTCGGCGGCGGCCCGTCGTAGGCGCCCATGTCCTGATAGAAGTTCAACATCGCGAACTTGAGCTTCTCAGGGCCGATATCCACCATCTCGCGGCGTTCCTCAGGAGGAAAGGTCCCCCGGACGGCGTAGTCGTGCATCTCCATCTCGGCAGCCTCCGTGTAGCGCTTGTCGAGCAGGATGCGCGCGCCGAAGTCGTCCGGCGAGCGGACCACGCGGCCGAGGGCCTGACGTGTCTTCCGGACCGTCGGAATTTCGACGGCGTAGCGCCAGCCCGCGTCGTCCTCGCTATCGCCGAAGGCCACGTCGTAGGCGTCCTGCACGGCGTCCATCCGGTCGTCGAGATGGGGGTATGGGACGCCGACGACCACGACGGTTCGGGCGTCGTCGCCGTCGTAGCTCACGCCCTCACCCAGTGTTCCCCACAGCGAGGTGTAGAGAACGCCGTCGTCGCCGTCGGTAAAGGCCTCCCGGAGGTCACGGGCCTGCGTGCCCGGCTTGTCAAGATACCGGGTCGCGCTCACAGCGGTCATGTCATGGTAGCGCTCGGCCTCGCTGTAAGAGGGACAGAACACGAGGGTATTTCCGGGTGTAAAGCGGACGATGTCTTCGAGCGTGCGCGCAATGCGTTGCTGGGTCTGTGGGTCGTCCCGTTCGCTGGAAAACAGCGCCGGGCCGTCGACGGCGTAGGTTCGGCGGCGCGCCTCGGGGAACTGTGCTCCGTAGGCCATCGTCACCGGGTCCTCGACGCCGACGATGTTCTCGGTCACGTCAAAGGGCCGGAGCGTGGCGCTCATCAACACGGCGGCATGGAGGTCGGAAAACAGGTCGCGGGTGACCTGCTCGGGGATACAGGTGTACAGCTCCGCGCGGCCGTACACCTCGTCGGTCGATTCGTCGCGGCGGACGCTGACGACGGGGTACTGGCCAGTCTCGTCCGTCTCATCGAGCCAGTCGGAGATGAAGCCGGCGGCCTGCAGGGTCTGGCACTCCTTTCTGGTGTCGAGGTCCCCTTCTTTGAACGCCTCCTGGTAGCGGGCGTCGAGATCTCGGCCGAGGGCCAGCGCGTGGTCCAGTTCCTCGTGGAAGCCGGGGCCGGTGTAGCCCTGAAGGAAGGCAAGCGTCAGGTCGTCCTTCCGATCGTCGTTGGCGATAGTGATGTCATCCCAGTGTTCGTCGACGGCCTCGCGGCCGCCGAACTCGAAAGAATTCTCGTAGGCCTCGACGAGGGCGTCCCGGAACGTCTCGATGACGTTCGCTGCGGCGTCGGCCCGGGCGTCGTCCTCGGCGTCGAGTTCGTCGAGCGCCTGGTCGAGCGTGTTCTCGGTGAGCGTCCGCCGGGCGTGGTCCCGGGCAGCCGACTCGACGTTGTGGGCCTCGTCGAAGACGGCGATGATGTCCTCGGGGTCGCGGCCGATCCAGTGGAAGAACTGCTCACGGATGGTCGGGTCGAGCAGGTGATGGTAGTTACAGACGACGAGGTCGACGCCGTCAATGCCTTCTTTCAGCAGTTCGTAGCCACACAGTCCCTGCTGATGGGCGTACTCGTACACGTCGTCGGGTGTTCGAACGTCGTCGAACAGCCAGGCGTAGAACTCGCTGGTATCGACGGTAAGATTCCGGTAGTAGTGGTCACAGGTCGAGCGCTCGGTTTCGATCTCCTCGCGCTCGTCCTGCAGATCCCGGAGTTCCTCGACAACGGCGTTGCGGGCCTCCATTGCCTCGCTGCTGCCCGCCTGCCCGTCAGAAAGGAGTTCTCCCTCACGCTGTTCGAGTTCAGCGATATCACTCTCAACCTCGACCAGATCACGAGTCGTGTCCCGAAGCGCCTGACACTCCTCGTAGTCCACGTCGATGTGACACATCGACCCTTTCCCCCGGAAGACGACCGCTCGCAGGCGCTCCTGGTCGGTAATTGCTCTGGCGTCCTCGACGAACTGGCGCATCTGCTGGTGGACGTTCGTCGTGATGACGACGGTCTTGCCCGTCTCGCGGGCGTGTTCCAGCGCGGGGACCAGCGACGCGAGCGTCTTCCCGGTCCCGCAGGCCCCTTCGAACAGTACGTCACGGCCCTCCTCGAGCGCGTCGTATATCGTTCCCATCGCCTCTTGCTGATGGTCGTACGGCTCCTCGAAGGGGAAAAACCGCATGTAGCCGTCGTCCGTCGTTGCCACGTGCCCCGATTGGCCGTTCACCGGCAAAAGGGTTCGCCCCCACAGCTACTTGCCGCGAGCGCCCCTCCAGAACCATATGTGGCGCGTCACACTCGCTGTCGGTATCGCGCTTCTCGCGGGCTGTTCCGGCGTCTTTCCGGCTGGACCAACGGCGGACGACAGCGACCCGGTGACGCCAGCGCCCGTCCCCACTAACACGCCGGAGGCGACAGTCTCAGTCCCGATCAGCGACGGGACGGTCGACATGGACCGACTACTGGACCGTCACGAGCAGGCGCTGGCGACTCGGAGCTTCCACCGCCACGTCGAACAGGCGGGGCCACAGAACACGCTCGACGTCTGGATCGACCATGAGCGAGAGGTAACGCGCGTCAGACGGCGGTTCGGTCCGATCTCGGATGACGTGGTCCGCGCCAACGGGACAGTGTACACGAACGTCCGCGACGACCCCGATACGCCGTACGCCACCAGGGACGCGACGCCGAACACGTCGCTGGTCGCCTCCCCGGCCGGAGTTGACCTACTCCGACAGCTGCTGTCGGATACTGCGTATCGGCAGGTGGATTCTCTCCGGTGGAACGGAAGACCTGTCGCTGTTCTGGCCGCGACGGATACGGCCGAGACACCGACTACCGAGAACGAGTCCGAAATCGGACGGTCGCGGCTGTACGTCGATCGGCAGGGGGTAATCAGATACGTCGAACACACTGAGCGACGACCGGATCGGCCGGATATCGACACGACAGTGACAGTCACGACCGATATTGAGCGCGTCCCGATTCCGTGGTGGCTTGCAGAGAGCGACCCCTACAGCTCTGGCTCAATGTAGACTTTCCTGATATCGCCGTTGGTGTCCTGCATCGCAGATTCGAGGGTCGTTATCTCGTCATCCATCGCTTCCGTGTCCAGCGCTGGGTCGAACTGCAGATCTGCGAAGACGATAACCTCATTCGGCCCGAAATAGACCGTTCGGAAGCCGATGATATCGGTTACGTGCTCGTTTTGCATGATGACATCACGGAGGCGCTGTTCCTCGTCCGCCGGGAGGCTCTCCCCGAGCAGGAGGCGCTTGTTCTCCCAGGCCAGCGCTAGGGCAAATCCCATCAGCATAATCCCGATGAGCAGCGCGGAGATCCGGTCGAAAAAGGGGTTGCCGGTCATCTGTTCGAGAACCAACCCAGTCAGCGCGATGACGATCCCCGTGAGCGCGATGGTGTCCTCAGTCAGCGCGGTCAGCGTTGTCACGTCGCTGGTCTTGCGGAAGGCCTCGCGGTAGCCCGACCAGTCGTTCCGGTCGATCTGCTTTTTCATCTCTGCACGGGCCTTTACCAGCGCGTACGTTTCGAACACAAACGCGCCGATGAGGACAGTGTAGTTGACCCACAGCGGGTCCAGCCAGGCCGGGGGCTGGAAGGAGAAAAACAGGAACTCGACCGCCTCGCCGGCATGTCCACCGCCGCCGTGGCCGCCGGCCGTAAGCTCGTTCCAGCCGTGTTTCGCGCTCTCCCACCCAGCGATGCCGAACAGGAACACGGAGACGAGAAAGCTGTAGAAGAACTGCGCTTTGCCGTAGCCAAAGGGATGGCGCCGGTCGCGCTCCCGATCGCTGAACCGAATCCCGATAAGCAGGAACACCTGATTCCCGGTATCTGAGATGCTGTGGTACGTCTCCGACAGCATTGCGGCACTCCCCGTCAGAAGGAAGCCGAAGAACTTCAGTATCGCAATCGCGGCGTTGGCTATCAGTGCAGCGATGACGACTGACTTGCTCCCTGCCATTATTTTTCCGTCACATTCATGACGCAAAATGCTTCTGGATTTATACCTGGCTCCACTACCGGCGGTATGCTCACTGCTATCTCAGATACGCACGGGACGGACGACCATCGACTGACAGGTCGGACGCTTGACGCTGTCCGCGAAGCCGACCACGTTCTCCACGCGGGCGATTTCATGACTGAGCAGGTTCTTGATGCTATCGACGCTGAATGCGATGAACTCACCGGCGTTGTCGGGAACAACGACAGACCGGCAGTCAGGGCCCGGCTTTCCGATGTTGCAACCGTCTCTTGGGAAGGCCTGACGATCGTCGTTGTGCACGGGCACGAACACACCGAAACCGCCCTCAGCATGTTGGCTCGGCAGGAAAACGCCGATATCGTCGTTGTCGGTCACTCGCACAAGCCTGTACTGACCGACTTCGGCGGCTGGACGCTGGTCAATCCGGGTAGCTACGCCGACCCGCGGCGATACCAGCCGGCCCACGCGGAACTAGATGTCATAGCCGGGGACGTTCGCGTCCGGCTTCGCTCCCCAGACGGGACGCCGATTTCGACGACCATCGTTGAGCGGTAAGCGTATTGCGGAATCCGTCTAGTCTATGTCTATTTTGGATACCGGAGCAAAAACGGTCGCAAGCGGCTACTGTCGCATATACCACAGCGCCGCCATGCCTGCAATGACGAACGCGCCGCCAGCGAAGAACGCCACCCCCGGCGGAATCGCAGCGGCGGCAGCCTCGGCACCACCCCGTGCGGCGGTGTCGAGTGCGCCCGCAGTCGCCTCAAAGCTGCCGTCGGTCACGGTCGTGTTCCCGGCGTAAAAACTCGGATCCCGGGCGCCAGTGTCCGCACTCCCGGACGATACGGCCTGGCCACCGAACAACGACCCCAGCCCGCTCCCGAACACCTGCTGGACCAGCAGGCTGGCGAAGCCGATGATCGCGAGACTGCCGATAATGTTCGCTAGCGCCGCCCGAAGCCCCGATGTCTCCTGTTCGTCACCGGCACAGATAACGAGTGGTTGGTTGGCCGGCGCGAACACGTCCATCTCGCGCCCTTTCTCGGAGTACGCCGTATCGACGACCTCGACCGCACCGGCGTTCTTGAGTTTCTTCAGGTGGTACTGTGCGTTTTGCAGCGACGTATCGACCCGGTCGGCCAGCTCCGACGGCGGTGCTGGCTCCTTGTTTAGCTCTGACAGTAAGTTGCGCGCGGTCTCTGCCGAGAGTGCCGACAGCACGTCGTCCGCATCATCACTGTCGACACCGATAACTCGGGGTTCGGCGTCCGGGGTCGCCGGGTCCCGAGAGGGCAGCAACGACATGACTATCTGTATGTTCTATGGGATTATGAGTCTTTGCCAAAGCACAGTGGTCGTTGTAGCTATCGGTCAAACCCGCATTTTACCCTCCAATATCGCACAGTAGACGCCCGAAGGCGGGACTCCCGAAAGGACTTTGATGTCGGCTCGACAACCGCCGGTATGGCTGACCTGCTCACTTACGCACTCCTCGCTGCTGTGCTCCTGTTTTTCTTCTTCATGTATCTGATGCTCCGCCGGACCTTTCAGGGATTCAAAGAAGGGTTCCAGCAGAGCAAGAAGAAGTAGCCGGGAGGGTAACGGTTAGGGGCCGTCGGTGGTGCCTATCTGTATGGACCCACGTATTCGCGAACACGCGGAAGTCATCGTTGACCACTCTATCGATCTGAGCGAAGGCGACAATCTCGTCATTGATGCCCACCCGCAGGCTGCGGACCTCGTTACTGCGCTACATGAGTTCGCTGCCGACCGTGGCGCAAACCCGCTCGTTGTACAGGACCGCCTCGGTGAGCGGTTCCGTCGCGCCTACCTCCGCAACCGGGATGAGTTTGAGACGCCGAGCCACATCGAAGCGCTATATGAGGAGATGGACGCGTATATCGCGATAAAGGGTAGCGACAACGTCACCGAGACCAGCGACGTCGACCCTGAAACGACGGCCGCCTATCAGCAGTCCCAGCAGCCGCTTCTGAACGAACGCCTCTCAAAGACCTGGTGTCTCACACAGTACCCCGCGCCCGCTAACGCCCAGCTTGCCCAGACCTCTACGGAGGGGTACGAGAACTTCGTCTGGGACGCCGTCCTCAAAGACTGGGACGCCGTCCGCGAACATCAGGCACAGATGGTCGAGATACTCGATCCTGCCGACGAGGTCCGCATCGTTTCCGGGGAGACAACGGACGTGACGATGTCTGTCACCGGTAACGAGACGCTCAATGATTACGGCGAAAAGAACCTTCCCGGCGGCGAGGTGTTCACTGCGCCAGTCCCCGACAGCGTCGATGGCGAGGTGCTCTTTGACAAACCGCTGTACCATCAGGGCCGGGAAGTGACCGATGTCTTCCTCCGGTTCGAGGACGGTGAAGTCGTCGAGCATAGCGCCGGCAAGAACGAGGACCTTCTGACAGAGGTACTATCGACTGATGACGGTGCGAGCCGACTCGGCGAACTGGGTATCGGAATGAACCGAGATATCGACCAGTTCTCCTACAATATGCTGTTCGATGAAAAGATGGGCGATACCGTTCATATGGCAGTAGGAAGAGCTTACGACGAGACTGTTGGCGAGGACAACGAGCAAAACGAGTCGGCCGTTCACGTCGACATGATTGTCGACATGAGCGAGGACTCGTTCATTGAAGTCGATGGTGAAGTCGTCCAGCGGAACGGGACGTTTGTCTTCGAAGACGGGTTCGAGGACTGAGTACCGACTGCGAACGGAGTGAGCGGTCGGCCTTTTCGTCGACGTTTTTCAAGGAGCGGTCGCCTCTGGCGACCCGACGCTGAAAAAGGTCGGTGCAGGTCGTCCAGCGGAACGGGACGTTCGTCTTCGAGGACGGGTTCGAAGCGTAACGCTCGATCTCCCACTGTGTGGCTGGGTCGGTTTCTGTCCTCACACACCGGACAGGAAGCTTATGATGCCGGCCGGGGTACGTTCAGGTATGAGTGAACAGCGGTCTCTCCTCGTTCGGGCGGCGTGGTTTCTGTTCGTCGGCTGGTGGGTGACCGGCATCTGGCTCTCGGTTGCGTGGTTCCTGAACGTCACGATCATCGGCCTCCCACTGGGAATCAAGATGATAAACAAGGTGCCGCTGGTGCTGACGCTCAAACGACGCGACCGGCTCGTCACGGAGAGTGACGGCGGCTCGCAGCACTCACTGCTCGTCCGCGCGGTCTGGTTTGTCTTCGTCGGCTGGTGGGCCAGTGGTGTCTGGACTGGCATCGCGTACGCGCTATCGTTAACAATCGTCGGCCTGCCGCTGGCGATCTGGATGTACAACAGGCTCCCGTTCGTCGTTTCGCTGTACCAGTACTGACAGTCAGTCCAGATACGGCTTCTCGATGTCCGTCTCGACCGTGATGAGGGCGTTTATTCGGCTGGTGATCCCGTCGAACAGCGTGATAAGCGGGGAGAGGACACGCTCGACGACCCGGACCGGTGATGCGACAGTCAAGGCCCATTTCTGGGCATTTCCGAGGCCGAACGCCTTCGGCACGATTTCGCCAAAAATTAGGATGAGAAAGCTCGTCACGACCGTGGTCGCAACGACCGCCGGCCCCGGGGAGAGATAGCCCGCCACGAGGACGGTGAGGATGCTCGAAATTGCGATGTTGACGATGTTGTTGCCGACCAGCAGTGTCACCAGCAAGCGATGTGGATTGTCGTACAGTTCTTGCAGCACCTCGGCTTGGCGGTCGCCTGTCGCCGCCTGTTGCGCGATCCAGTCCTTCTGTAGCGAGAACACTGCTATCTCCGAGCTCGAAAAGAACGCGCTCAATCCGAGAAGCAAGACCACCGCAAGTCCACCACCGACTGCCACGGTAGTACCACTCATACCCCGTGTTCAGCGAGACGAGGCAAGAAGGCGTCGACGCACCTTGTCGGCCCGCGAGCCGACGGATACGGCGAAGGATACTCTACGTTCCAGATCCTTGTGAACGTATGCCACTCGGCCAGGTGGAACTGGCGCTGCGCGTCATCGCTGGCCTGTTCGTCATCGTCGCGCCGACGCTGCTGTTTCTGGGGCTGTGGCGTGGCCTCGAAGCGATGCGTGACGACGAACTCATTCAACAGGTCCACCAGCGCAGCGAGATGCGGGATCAGTCGCCAACCGGCCCTGACTGGCCGGCTGACGTACTAACCGAAGAGGCGTCACCGCTCTCGGAGACCGGTCTATCGGTCGTGACCTGTGACACCTGCGGCACGCCGAACATGGAAGACGCCTCCTACTGTCAGGAGTGTCTCACAGAACTGGAGTAGTCAGTCTAATCTGTTGCTTCCGTCGACCTGAATCGCTATCGTCGGCTCGGACCGAACGACGCTGCAGTCGCTGCCTCGCTCGATGGCGAACGTTATCTGTCTGGTGCGGTTCGTGTCCAGTCGGAACTCGGCCGTCACTGCGTAGGACTTCGTGGTCGACCCGGCGAGTGTATCTTCGTCCCAGTCTCTATCCACATCCACCCACACGTCCTCCCGGGGGTTCTCGGCAGGTCCGACGAGACAGCTTGAGACGGTCGGGGGGTTGAGTGCCCGCAGGAACGGTGACGGGTTCGAAACGGTAACCGTTCCGACCTGCCTGCTGACGGGTGGGTACCCGCCACCTCCCTGCCTTGTCTCCGGGACCGACACGGTGACGGACTCGTCTGTCTGCACATCGTAGGTCACTCCGCCGCTGAGCGCGTCGGCTCCCACGAGTCCGCCGCTCACGATGAGGAGGCCGCCGAGGGCGACCGTCGCCGTTCGCCGTGACGGCGTCGGAATCCCTGCTCGGAGCGCGTAGCCGAGCCCGACGAACAGCCCCGCGGACGCGGCGAGCAACAGGAACGTCCCCGTTTCACCCGGTGAATACCGAACGACGACGTAGCCGACGAACACGACGTAGGTCACGCCACTGAGGGCAAAGGCGACGACGTCAAGCACGTCTCGTTCGAGGGCCACACCCGCAACGAACAGCGCAATAAAGCCCAGCAACAGTAGCGCCGCCTTCACCGTTATCGAGAGATTGAACACAACATCGCGGACGAAATACAGCAGCGCCGCTGCGGCGAACAGGACACCGAGTGCGTACAGGAGCTTACCGCTGTCGATAGCAAGGCGCATGGAGGGTCACCGGCATTTCTCTTAGCTGATAAATAAAGCCACGGCTGGACAGTGCAGGTCTGTGACTGGCAGTAATCGAGAAGCCGAACCGAATTGGGTTCCTAGTCGTCGGCCGTCGCTCGTCCGGCGTCAGCACTGTTCGACAGCGGTGTCCGCTCAACGACCGTCCCGTCGTAGGTCGGGTACTGCTCGACGATTTCACCCTTCTCGACATCGCCCTCCTCGATCATCTCCTCCAGCAGCCACCAGGCGAGTTCGACGTGGTCGGATTTGACGGTGTAGTACTCCTCGGGAACGCCGAGGGTTTCGAGCCGGGCCTCGGAGGTCCACGCCTTCCCGTAGACGAGCGTCCCGTCGTCGGTCACGTCGTCGAACGGGCGGCGGATGTTGCGGGCCATCCGCTTGAGCCGCGAGCGGTGCTGGGCGGCGTCCTTGAACACGCTCGTACAGAAGTACACCTTCTCGTGGTCGCCCATCTTCTCCAAGATGTCGTGGGAGCCCTCAACGGCGCTCATGTGGTCCTCTTTCAGTTCGAAGCCCTCCTCCTGCATCCGGCGGTAGTTCCCGTCGGACATCTCGAACTCGTTGATGTTACAGAAGTCGGCCGCGCCCTCGTCGAGGAATTCGAGGAACTCCTCCTCGGCGCGGATGCCGGGGATCTCGAAGGCCGGCGTCAGTCCTTCTTCGCGGGCGATGTAGAGGATATCCTCCCACTCGGTGCCGTGAAGGTCACCCCACTGCTCTAGAGGCGGGTGGAAGCGGATCTCGTCGAGGCCGGCTTCCGAGAGACGGCGCATATTCTCGCGGCCGCCGGGAATGCCGGTGTAGAGGTGCGTGTGGTGGTCCTCGCCGAACTCGTCTTTCAGCAGTTCCAGATAGTGACAGGTCCGGTCGAGTACTTCTTGGGGTTCGCCACCCGTGATTGAGGTGCCCAGCGCGCTCATGCGCTTGGCTTCCTCGATAACGTCCGCGTCGTCCTCGATGGGACGCTCGTTGGCGTACATCTGGGTGACGTTCTTGCGGTTTTCCCCGAGGGGACAGTAGAAGCAGTCTCGCTGGTCGCAGTAACCGTAGACGAACAGCACCATCTTGCCGCCTTTGGCGCACTGTTCGCAGCCCTCGGAAATCATTGTCTCTAGCCACCGCTCCCAGCGGGAAAAAGCGTGCGCATCTGACCCGCCGTGGGATAAGACGGCATGGGGTGGGCCACGCCAGATGGGGACCGCTTTGAATGGGCCGGCGTCCGTTCTATGCGTATGGATGACGAGGACGCCGACCCCGTGGGCGGGCCACTGCCGGAAGCGGAGTCGTTCGACGATCGAGTGCTGGGGGTCAGCGAGTCGCTTATCCGGTACGTCGAAGTCATCGCGGCGCTGGTACTGGTCCTCCTCTTTGCTATCGGCGTCTTCGACCTGACCCTCCAGATACTCCAGAGTGCACTTCGTGGCGATATCACTGACCCGCTGGTCGTTGTTGGTTTCATCGACACAGCCCTCCTCCTGTTCATTATCGTCGAGGTGTACCAGACTGTCGTCGCGTACACGCAGGAAAGCGAGACGCGCCGCATCGTCCGCCTGGTCATCTACACGGGCGTCATCGCGATGGTTCGGAAAGCCATCATCTTCCGCACCGGCGAGTACAGTTCCGAACAGGCCGCGCTCACTGCCGCAGCGGCGTACACGCTCATCATTCTTGGACTCGCGGCGCTGTTGCTCGTCGAGCGCCGGACCCGAGGTACGCTCCCGGAATCAAAGTGAGCGGTCCCGAAAGAAGTTAAAGACAGGCGGCGTAGCGCCGGTAGATGCTGCTGGTGCTGTGTATCGACCTCGACGACGACCTCGGTCGCAAGACCGGCATCGACACGCCAGTCATCGGGCGCGATGCCGTCGTAGACGCAGCGGTGGCGCTGGCTTCGAACGACCCGGAGGACTCCGACGTGAACGTCCTGTTCGAGGGCGTCCACATTTATGACGACATTACCGACGAACCGGTCGAAGTCGCAGCCGTCACCGGTGTCGACGGAAGCGACGTCGCCGCCAACCGGGCAGTCGGCGAGGAGGTCGATACTGTTCTCGCGTCGCTGGCAGCCAACGAGGATGTGCGAGCGCTGCTGGTCACCGACGGCGCACAGGATGAGTCGGTGGTCCCCGTCATCCGTTCCCGGGTCCAAATTAACGGCGTTCGCCGCGTCGTCGTCCGTCAGGCCCAGAACCTCGAGTCGATGTACTACACCATCAAGCAGGTACTCGACGACCCGGAGACCCGCGGGACGATACTGGTTCCGCTGGGTATCCTCTTGCTGATTTACCCGCTGACAATCGCCGTCGAAGCCCTTGGGTATCCCGGGTCCGCGCTGGGCGTCATCTCCGGCTTGCTTGGGCTCTATATCCTCGCACGGGGCCTCGGCGCTGAGAAAATACTGGACGAAGCAGTCGAGCGAACGACCGCCGGACTGTACGCTGGTCGGGTAACTATCATCACCTACGTCGTCGCGGCCGCACTGCTCGTTATCGGCGGCGTTAGCGGCGTCCAGGAGTTCGAACGCCAGACGGACCCTGACGCACTGGAAGTTATCGCGTCGCTGGTCTCTGGCGCGATTCAGTGGTTTGCCGCCGCGGGCATTACCTCCAGCCTCGGCCGCGTGACCGACGAGTATCTCGACGGGAGCTTCCGCTGGCGGTATCTCAACGCCCCCTTCTATGTCCTCTCGATCGCCCTCGTGCTACACGCCGTCAGCGCCTTCTTCCTCGGGATTCAGGATCTGGAATACCTCGCCATAATGCTCACTGGCGGGACGCTGCTCGGCCTGGTCAGTACGCTGGGCTTCGCTGTCGCGGAGGCCCGCTTCGACCGCACCGAACAGCACAACCAAGGCCCCGGCGGTCCCTCATCCGAGTGATGTACGTCTCCCGTGCTGTCGAGAGTCTGCGCGCGGACCCAATCGATGGCGAGCCCGTCGATCTGGTTCTCGAAACGGCCGATGATGCCGACCCCGAGCGCGTCGCCGCCGCCGCGGAAGCCGCCGGCGCGACCGTCGAGCGCCACCTCCAGTTCAACGATCTGCTGGTCTCGACGACACAGGACGAAATCGACGCCCTCTGTGACTTGGCTGGCCTGACAGCGATTCAGACCGGCAACGTGAACGCCATCACGACGGCTGACGATGTCGAGGAAGACCTCGACCGCGATGGTTGAGCGGCGACCGTGTTCCGCACTTCTTTTGTCACCGCCGGAAATATACGGTAGCGAGGGCACGTAGCTCAGCCCGGATAGAGCGTCGGACTTCTATCTCCGCTGGCGCTGCCATCGGGGGAAGACATCCGACGGTCGTGGGTTCGAATCCCACCGTGCCCGTTATCTGCGAACAACAAGGAGAAGCATCAATACCAGTTGATATCCGGCCTCACAAAGCCAATCGTCTCCGAAACCTACTCTTGCAGTATTACAGTGAAGGGCAGACGACTACCAGTACCGCGTCAGCTTGCATGACCTGTCAGAGGCACGGCAACCCGACTTGGGGGGACGGCACCGGTTTCGTGCCCTTCACACGCATTGGTTTCCCGGCAACACGTATGTACTAGCGACATTTTCACACCCAGCTACTGTTTTGAATATATGGGTAACACACCTGCACTGTCATGGTCTCCGTTTACTGGGGCAGGGCGATAGCGACACCGTGCTTCGCTGCACAATCAGGCTTGGTCTCCGACTCCGGTGCCACGTGTGAGTGCACTCCCGACTCCGGCGGCTGCTACGCCTCCACGATATCGTCTTCCATGGCAGCGACCTCGGTGAGAATCGCTTCGACGTCGTCGTCGGGGACGCCGTTCTCTCGGAGCGCGGCTTCGAGGTGGGTCGCGACATTGGCGAACGCGTCTTCGGTGATTCCCATGCCCTCGTGGGCGGTCTCCATTTCATCGCCGTCGTAGTCGACTGGGCCGCCGGCGATGGCGCTGATGAACTGAGCCTGGTGGCTGCGGAGCTGGTCCATGTCGATTTCCTCGAAGTACGGTTCGAGCAGTGGGTCGTCGAGCACGCGATCGTAGAAATCCGAGACCACCGCGTCGACCGCGTCACGACCGCCGATCCGCTCGAAGATAGACTGTGATGCCATTATTGGGTGACAAGTAACCGGCCGGTATGACAGTTGTGGAAAAACATATTCGGCACAGACCACCGCGTTGTGCTCGGCTGCAATGGCTGGCCGTGGCATTCTGCAGCACGACCGAAATGACTCTCGACGCATTACGGTCGCTGGCGACGAACCAGCAACACCGACAGCAGGCCGAGCGTCCCGAGCACGGTCCACTCCCCGTGGCGGTCCGTGACGGGCCGCGTGGTATCGACGACGCGTCCGGGCCCGTCGCCGGCGGTGGCCGCTGTGGTCGCGCTGCTATCGCCCGACGGCGCGAAATTCGTCCGTCGGCCGGTCGTATCTGCTGCGCCGCTTCGCCGCAGGTCGCGGTCCGTGAGTGTCTCGGCCGGGACCGATGGCGCGGTGCCAGTGACAGCCTGTCGAACAAACGCATCGAGCTCGTCTCCGGAGACAGCCGACACCGTCTCGGCGAACAGCGCGAGGGTAATTCGCTCGTTGTGCCGGGTCAGCCTGTCGAGGACCGCTTCGAACGTCTGGATACCGTCGGTCGCTTGGCGGAGACGGGCGTCGATGGCCGCGACGACACGTGTTCCTTTGTGGTACTGTGCACCCGCTCCCTCCCAAGTATCGGGCTGTGTCAGGTCGGCGCTTTCGTGGCGCTCGGTCGTAATCCGCTCACGGAACTGATTTGTCCCGATGCCGCCCGCGCTGTACGTGAGAGCCGCGGTGTGGTAGTCCGCGCTACCCTCACTGAGCCAGTCCATCGCTGGCGTCGTCTCGAAGGTCTGTCGAGTGTGGCGGTATTCGTGGACCCAGACGTTGACCGGGGACCGGACGGGTTCGCCGGCGTTGACGATGACATCCGACGCGCCGTTGGACGGAGTGTACCCGCCCGGTGCGAGTTCGTTCGGCGCGACAAACACGCGGATGTGGTCGTGCTCTGTGCCGGCGGTTGAGGCACGTTTCGCATGGCTAATGGAATCTAGGACGGCGGTCCGGTTGGGCCGCAGATCCGAAGCCGCCGGGACGATAAGCGTGATTCGGTCGCCATTGACCGTTCTGGTTTCTGTCTCGTGGGGACCGATGTAGGCGGCCGTCCGACCGGCGACACCGCTTTGCCCGGGCGCGAGTGCAAGTGACTCGTTCCACGTGGGCCGCGGCCCGACGTGCCAGCGCCAGCGGGCACGCAGTGACACTTCTTGTCGGGCAAGCAGCGTCCAGTTGCGGGTGTCGGCGGTCCGCTGGCCGAACGTCGTTGAGAGTCCGACCGGCACAGTGTAGGTCAGCCGTGCTCTCTCAGTAGCACCGCTGAGACGCCAGCGGTCGCCATCGGACTGGAGTCCGTCGGCTCGGAGGACTGTCGCCTCCCCCGGCGTCCGTACCGATAGTCCGGTGACGTGCCGTGGTCGCTCAATCGTCGCGGTTACCCGGACCTGACCGGTCTGGTTCGGCTCTCTGTCGAGTGTGTACTGAACAGCAATCGACCTGTCGTGGTCGACACTGCCCTGCGCTGGTGGCCCCGATTCGATACCGAGGGCGACCGGAGACGTGCAAACCAGAAGGAGACAGACCAGTCCTGCCAACAACTGCGTTCTCATAGCTCTGGGTGGTGTCGAGTGCTACGCGACAACCAGCGAGTGGCGGTAAAGTGTGTGCCGGTGAAAATCTCAAACGTAATAACAGGCTGTGCGCCTCGGACACGGGGTCGCAAGCGTTTTGCCAGCGGCCACGTTATCCCCTGATATGGCCGATTGTCCGCTCGCAGACGACTGTCCCGAATTCACCGAACGAATTCAGGGGATGGGCTGTACCCACTACGGCGACCGTGGCGGCGCCGAGTGGTGCAATCACTACAACCAGCCGATCTCGGAACTCAAGAGCCAGCCGGTCAAAATGGGCGAGGAAGTCACTGTCGACGTTGAGGACATCCACGAGAGTGGCGCCGGTGTCGGTCGGACCGAGGACGGCTTCATCATCATGGTCGACGGTGTCCTCCCGCCGGCCCGCTCGCTGGTCAAGGTGACGAACGTCCACTCGAACCACGCTCGGGCTGAGGAAGTCGAGCGACTGGAGATGGACGAGGACCTTTCTGAGTCCGAAAGCGAAGCGAACGACGGCGACACCGACGAGACGGACGACACTGCTGATGATGACGACCGGCGTCTCGGGAGTCGGGACAACTTCTGGGGCAGCTAGGACATACCAGTTGGACAATTTGCGAGCGGGACTTCTTTGAGCCAGTCGGTCGTTCCTGTGGATATGGACCTCGAACTCGATGGCAACGCAGCGCTGTGTACCGCCGCGACGAGCGGACTCGGACTTGCAAGTGCCGAAGCCCTTGCTGCGGATGGTGCCAACGTAGCGGTCTGTGGCCGAACGCCGGAACACGTTGACGAGGCACGGGACCGGCTCGAAGCAGTCGGCGACGGCGACGTCCTGGCCGTCGAGGCCGACATCACCGACCCCGACCAGATCGAGGCACTCGTCGAGGAGACCGTCGACAGTTTCGGCGGCCTCGACCACGTCGTCACCAGCGCCGGCGGTCCGGCCCCCGGGCCGTTCATGGAGACGACCGAGCGAGAGTGGTACAGCGCCTACGACCTGCTCGTGATGAGCGTCGTCTGGACCACTCGGGCCGCCTACCCACATCTCAGGGACTCCGATGCGGGCACCATCGTCAATATCACCTCCCGCTCTGTTCGGGAAGCCATCGACGACCTGGTGCTCTCGAACGCCGTTCGACGCGCCGTTATCGGCCTGATGAAGACACAGGCTAGCGAGTTTGCACCGGAAGTCCGCGTCAACGCTGTCCTCCCCGGTGCACACGAGACGCCACGCATCGAGGAACTCGTCGAGGCGGCCGTCGAACGGGGCGAGTACGACTCCTACGAGGAGGGCATCGAATCCTGGGCCGATGCGCCGCTGCAGCGTGTCGGCCGACCGGAAGAACTCGGAGACGTCGTCGCCTTCCTCTCCTCGCCCCGGTCCTCATACGTCACTGGAACGGCCCTGCCTGTCGACGGCGGGGCGATGCAGAGCTAACAGTTCCGGCCGCCGGGCCGCTCAGAACCGCCCGTCGTCGCGCAGTTCCCCGACCACCTCTCGGACGCGCTGGGCCTCATCTTTCGGGACCACAAGCGTCCGGTCATCAAACGACGCCACGACGAGGTCTTCGACGCCGACCGCGCTGACGTGGCCATCGCTCGCCAGCACGTTCCCATCGGCGTCGATGGTGGTTGCCTCGCCCAGCACTGCGTTTCCGTCTTGGTTGTCGAGGACGCGTTCGAAGGCATCCCACGACCCCAAGTCGTCCCAGTCAAGCGCCGCCGGAACGACGAAGGCGTTCTCGGCGTCTTCGAGCACAGCGTAGTCGATGCTCACCGGGTCAACAGCGGCAAAGGCGGCGCTGTGGTCCCCGTTGTCGAGTCGCTCAACCATGGGTGCAAGCGGTGACGACGACGCGGCGGACAGGAGGGCCGTCGGCGTCCACGCGAACAGGCCGGCGTTCCAGTAGAACCCTTCCCGGACGTACTCCGTCGCGGTCTCCCGGTCGGGTTTCTCGTGGAACGTTTCGACCGGCGCAAAGCCGTTCTCGGACGACCCGGGCTTGATATAGCCGTAGCCGGTCGCCGGCCGGTCCGGTTCGATGCCGACGGTGACGAGCCCCTCGGTTTCCACTGCGACTCGCGCGGCCGTACGTGCAACTGTCTCGAACGGCCCCGAAATTCGGTGGTCGCTCGGCAGACACAGCAGGACGCAGTCGCCGACCTGCTCGCGGATTCGGTGGGCCGCGTACACGAGCGCCGGCCCGGTGTCTTTCGGTTCCGGTTCGGTCAGTACCGCCGCATTCGGGACGCGCTCCCTGACCCCGTCGGCGAACGAGTCCCGGGTCAGCACGTAGGTCTCATCGGCGAACCCCACCCGACTGATAGTCTCGGCGAGTAGCGATTCGTCTTCCCCAAAAGAGAGAAACTGTTTGGGGCGGTCGCTCCGACTTGCTGGATACAGGCGCGTGCCAGTGCCCCCGGCTAGGACGAGCGCGACAATTGGTCGCTCCATACTCGGGCTTTGCCCAGCCAGCGCTAAAGTGTTACACTGGCGACCCGAGGCGGGGACCAGCCGAACCCACTGCCATCAGCGACTTACCACGTCTCTATCGTGCCGCCCCTGATATCCTCGACACAACCCTGGCAGTCCGGGTTCTCCGCGTCGTAGCAGACCGGCCGCCGTTGCTCGTCCATCGACACCGCACGGTACTCGGCGTGGCGGCGACAGACGATACGCGCCCGCCCTTCCTCGTCTCTGGGCAGGCCGGCCTCCGCCGACCGCTTGCCGTTTTTGTAGGCCTTCTTCGCGTCGGAGAGTTGCTGCTCGGCCGACCGCAAGGTATCCTGGATGAACCGTGCGAGTCGGTCGTCGTCGGCCATACTGACCGTTGTGCCCGGCCACAAATCAATCTTCTCGCGTGACTCGCTTGAACGCGCGTTGCTTGCTCTGAAACGACGACAACACGCTCTGTTTCACTTTCTCTGCCAGCCGAGTATTTATAACCAAAGACGACCAACCGTCGACTGTCTCCCAACGAAAACCAGGCGGAGACAGTGAAAGCCAATGACTGAGTCAGATTTGCGTACCCACGCGACAGAGATACACGAGCAGTTTTCCGACCAGCTAGAGATCGACGTCGACGACGTCGTCGAGCGACTCGATACGCTGGTGAACGATTATCAGGTCCCCATCAGTGAGGCCCGACGGAGCGTCGTCAACACGTACCTCGACGAGGCCGGTATGGACCGCGACCAGCTAGGTGGCGGCGACGGCGGCGGCAACGAGCAGGTGAACGTCGCTGACGTCGACGCCCCCGAGGAGTGGGTCGACGTCCGCGCGACGGTCGTCGAACTCTGGGAGCCACGCGCCGACGCCGTCGCGCAGGTCGGCCTGCTGGGCGATGAGACGGGGACGATCAAGTTCACGAAATGGTCGAAGTCCGACCTCCCGTCGCTCGAAGAAGGCAAGTCCTACGCCCTGCGAAACGTCGTCACCGACGAGTATCAGGGTCGCTTCTCCGTGAAGCTCAACCGGACGACCACCATCGAGGAACTCGACGAAGCAATCGAAGTCGGCGACGACAGCGTCGAGGCCGACGGCGCGCTGGTCGACATCCAGTCGGGCTCCGGGCTCATCAAGCGCTGTCCGGAGGACGACTGCACGCGCGTCCTCCAGAACGGCCGCTGTAGCGAACACGGCGAGGTCGAAGGCGAGTTCGACCTCCGCATCAAGGGCGTCCTCGACGACGGCGAGGAAGTCACCGAGGTCATCTTCGACGAGGACGCGACTGAGGAACTGACCGGTATCGCCCTCGAAGAGGCGAAGGAGATGGCGATGGATGCGCTCGACACCACCGTCGTCGCCGACGAGATGCGACAGAAGATCCTCGGCCGGTACTACCGCGTCCAGGGCCCGACCTTCGGCCGCTACTTGCTCGCTGACGAGCAGGAGCGACTGACCGGGGCCGTGGATGCAGACGAGATTCTGATCAAAGCGAGGTCGATCTAAATGGCGAGTACACCCACCCGCGAGGTCGCACGGCGCGTCTTCGCACGCGAGTTCAACGACGCGAGCTACACGTTCAAAGAATCCGACGACGACCGCGCGCCGGTGTATGTCCTCCTGCCGACTGGTCAGCGCGCTAACCGCGTGTTCCTGGTCGGGACCCTCACCGAGACCGAGGACGTCGGTGAGGACAGCGAGTACTGGCAGGGACGAGTCGTCGACCCTAACGGCGACACGTTCTTCATGTATGCCGGGCAGTACCAGCCCGACGCGGCGTCGATGCTGCGCGAACTGGAACCGCCGGCCTACGTCGCTGTCGTCGGCAAGCCACGCACATATGAGACCGACGAGGGCGAAGTGAACGTCTCGATTCGCCCCGAGTCAATTTCGGAGGTCGACGAAGCGACCCGGGACCGCTGGGTCGTCGAAACGGCCGAGCGAACCCTCGACCGGGTCAAGCGGTACAAGGAAGCCGACATTGAGGACCCGGCCACTGATGAGTACATCGCGATGGCCGACGAGGAATACGACCAACTGTCAATCGAGAACTACCGCCAGTCGGTCGTCGGCGCGCTGGAAAGCCTACAGGACGAGCAAGCCGAAGCCAGCGCGGACTGACCCCGGCGCAGTCGTCTATTTTTCGCTGCTGGTAACTGTTCCGCCGCTACGGCTCCAGTAGCTCGATTCGGTTACCCTCGGGGTCGACGATGAACATGATCGTCGTCCCGCTCTCGGTCGTCTGGGGGTCGCTGAGCGTCTCGACATCTTCGGGCAGTCGGTCGGCGACGGCGTCGAGGTCGTCGACCTCCAGCCCGGGATGGGTCGCCCCCGGCCGATTGAGGTCGGGATCGGGCATTGCCTCGCCCTTCGGCTCGTATGTCGCCAGTTCCAGACGGACGTTACCGGCGTCGAGGTGGACCAGTTCGGCGCTGGCCCCCTCGATGTCGACGGCGGTTCCGAACGCCTCGTCACCGACTGAAAAGCGGGTCAATACGTCAAGCCCCAGCACGTCGCGGTAGAACTCGACCGCGCGGTCTAGGTCGCTAACGATGATACCGAAGTGGTGGCCAGTTGCGTCGATGTCTGTCGCCATCTCTGCCGGAATCGCGGTCGGCCGACTGTTAAATCACAGCGGTTCGACTGTTGGCAGCGACGACCACCGACGAACAGGCCCGGTAGTGTCTGACAAACGATTAAATACGTTGCTGCTAAAATAGTACATAACTATGGGCAACAAAAACAAGACCATCTCCTTTCGCGTCAGCGAGGACAAATTCGAAACCCTCCGCGAAATCGCCGAGGAGCGCGATATCTCGCTGTCCGCAGTTTTTCGTGACTACGTCGACACGCTCGTTTCCCACGACGGTCAGGTGAAGGTCGCGCCGGAACACGAGTTCGAGGACGACGCAACCGAGACCAGCACCGAGAGCTTCCCGCCGAAAGTCGAAGTTCCGAAGAGCTTCGTCCGGGAGCACGAGCGGCTCGAACTCGAAGCCGAGCATCTCCGCGAACAACTGGAAGAACACAAGCGCTACGTCACCAAGCTCCGCCAGCAACTCGATGAGATGGACCAGGACGAGGTCATTCACCTCGAAGACCTCGACCAGGGCGAAGAGGATGACGCCTCCTATCGCATCGGCAGTTTCGACGACCTAGAGTAATCGCTGGCGTTTCCGCTGTACGTCTTCGGCCACGTCGTCGCGCCCATCGACGTCGGCCAGGGTTTCCACGGCTTCTAACGTTCTGACGGAGTTATCGAGGAAGGACAGCACGTCGCCCGGATAGGCATACAGCATATAGTCGTCGCTCATCACGTCAACGATGGCGTCCGGCCCCATCCCTTGCTCGCGCAGTTCCAGCAGATATGAGATGAACTTCCGCTCAGCACAGCCGCAGTGAGGGTTGGCCTCACAGTCACAGTCCAGAAAGTCCTCGGCGAAATCAAGGACCCGTTCTCTGGAGGCTTCGTCGAGCTTTGCCAGTCCCTCGCCCTGAAAGAGGATGTCCAGCGTCGCACCTTTGAACGCCCCCTTCGGGAAACTCGTCTCTAGCTGGGAGGCGAGTTGCTGGTGATTCTTGACGTAGATCTTGTCCGTGATGGCCACGCGTGCTTTTCTGTACGCGTCGGCTGTGTAAAAGCGTCTCGAAGCGGCCGATGGACTGGACAGCGTCCGATGTGCCACCGCTGTCACGCGCTCTCACGACCCACTGGTTTCCAGATTCGTAACGTATTTCTGTTCCAGCGGAATATCTATAGGTGCTTCAACAGCGTGTCCGGGCTGGGGTAGTGGCATCCTTTAGCCTTGTGGTGGCTAAGAGGCGGGTTCAATTCCCGCGCCCGGACTTAGGTCTTCTACCTGCAGATTTTGGGACTACCAGTATCTCGTGGATTCCCCCGGATGGGGCTCCTGTTGCAGTCGGCGCGACGGTGTAGTCGGACCGGAATCTACACAATCCGGCCCGCCGCCAGTACGCGTATGTCACCAACTGTCGACGAACTGCGGAACGAGATTCGCGAGGCTGTCGGGCGGTACGAACGCCCGGTCTCGACTGCTTTCACCAAAGAAGCCCTAGCGGCGATCTGCGAGGCCGTCGGGTACGACATCGACACGGATCGGCTGCCATCGAAGCCACAGATGCGGGCGGGCATTCTCTGGAAAATCGGTGAGCAGGACGATGATGACCCGGCGGACGCGGAGCAGCCCTTTCGGAAGGGTGAACTCGAAGCGATTGCCACGGCGCTGTCCGACGAGTAACGAGGCGCTTCGCTGGTACTGGCTCGTTTGACTACCCCGAAGCTGCCAGAATGCGGAAATATTTGCGTCTCGACAGCGAACTAACTAGTATGAGACGCAACCGCTCCCCGACGTTCGAGAACAGGCAGGCGGCTGGGAAACGGCTGGGAGAGGCGTTGCGCGAGCGGGACATCGCAGTCGACATCGTCCTCGCGATACCGCGCGGTGGGCTCCCGGTCGGGCGTCCCGCCGCCGACGCGCTGGACGCGCCGCTGGACATCGCGGTCGCAAAGAAGATCGGCGCACCGAACAACCCTGAGTATGCCATCGGCGCCGTCGCCGCCGACGGGTCGGTGTGGCTCAACACCGATGTCATCGAGCAACGCGAGATACCCCGGGACTACGTTGCGAGCACACGAGCGGAGATGGCGGAAGCCGCTCGGCAGAAGGCCCAGCGCTACCGCAGTTCGGAGTCGTCGCCGACACTTACCGGGAAGCGAGTCTGCCTCGTCGACGATGGTGTGGCGACGGGGGCGACGGCGCGGGCCTGTATCGAGCAGATCCAACAGGCAGACCCCGAACGAATCGTGCTCGCGGTCCCGGTCGGCTCACCGTCGGCGATTTCGGACCTCGAAGCCCTAGTCGACGAGGTGGTCTGTCTGGAAAGGCCGTCGGCGTTTCGCGCTGTCGGCCAGTATTACGAGCAGTTCGAGCAGGTCTCCGACGAGGCGGCGATGTCGTACCTCGCCGAGGAGTGACCGCTACCGCTCGATTCTTGATTCCGGCCGGACGGTCTCGGTTTCTGACTCGCCGATGACAGTGTAGTCGCTGCTTGATTTGATAATCGAAAGTGCTGTCATGATGTCAGACCGGGTGAGTAGTCCCTCGAAGGAGTCGTCCTCGTCAGTGACCAGCAGGCGTCCGACGGAGTTCTGCTGGAGCGAGGTCAGTGCGTCCATCACGTCGGTGTCCGGGCTGATCGTGATGATCTCCGTTGTCATCACGTCGCCGACGGTGTAGGCATCGCGCTCGACCTCCTGAACGGCGCGAGCGTCTTCGAGCGTCACGAGACCAACGACCTCGCCGCCACGTTCGACCGGGTAACCGGTGTGGCGCTCCTTGAACATCGTCTGGATGAGCTCCCGGACGGACATGTCCTCGGGGACCGTCGTCACGCGGTCCGCTGGCGTCATCACATCCGCGACCGTGACGCCCTCAAACGCGGCCCGCATCGAGGTTTGGCGGGACTCGCCCGCCGCCCCGATGTAGATGAAGAAGGCCAGACCGGCGAGGAAGATATTTCCGAGGACGAAGATGCCAAACAGGCCGAGGAAGACGGCGAACACCTTCCCGACTTCAGCGGCGATGGTCGTCGCTCGGGCGTAGGACCGCCGCCGGGCGAGCAGCGCGCGCAGGACCCGGCCGCCGTCCATCGGGAAGCCCGGAAGCATATTGAACGCCGCCAGTGCGATGTTCATCAGCGCGAGATAGCCGAGAATAAACCGGGCCGATTCGATCGATGTCGCCGCGCCGCTCGGAAGAATCTGGAACGCGACAAAACAGACAACGCCGATGGCAATGCTGACGATGGGGCCAGCGATGGCGATGACCAGTTCCTGTTTCCAGTCTTCGGGCATCTCGCTGAGCTGGGCGATGCCGCCGAACAGCCAGAGCGTGATGGAGTCAATGGGGAAGCCATAGCGGATGGCTACGAGGGAGTGGCCGAGTTCGTGGAGGACGACGCCGGTGAACAGGCCGACGGCTGCACCGATGCCAAGCACCCACACGAGCGCGCCGTCTGTGAGGACGGCCGCATCCAGCCCGGCGTTCAGTGTCCCATTCAACAGCTCCGTCGTCTGTTCGATCTGCGTCCCGATAATCCAGGCGAACAGCGGTAGCACGAGGAGAAACGTCAGGTCCAACTGGATGGGGATTCCAAACGCGCTTCCGATACGAAACCGGCGCATATCGAGGGATTGACGCGGGACGGTCTTAAGCCCCCTTGGCGGGACTGCCACGGTCACCGTCGCCGGTACGCCTTTGCGCTGAGCCCACGATGGATCGCACATGAGCGACCCACTGATTCGGCGGACCGAAGATATCGAATACGAACCCGTTGACGCAGCCAATGGGCTGGAAAAGGGCGTTCTCATTGGCGAGGAGAGCGGCGGCGGCAACCTCGCAATCCGTCGCTTCACGCTCGCCCCCGGCGGCAGCGTGCCGAAACACACCAACGACATCGAACACGAGCAGCACGTCCTTGCCGGACGGTACACAGTCGGTATCGAGGGCGAGGAGTACGCCGTCGAGGCGGGCGACAGCCTCCACATTCCCGCTGGCGCTGTCCACTGGTACCGCAACGACGGCGACGAACCGGGCGCGTTCCTCTGTGCGGTTCCCGCCGGCGACGACGAAATCAAACTGCAGGAGTGACCGCTATCAGTAGTTCACGGGAATAGCAACAGCTGAGAGCCAAACCGCACCACATGTAGCCGATTAGACGAGTATGCTGGATGGGACTTCTGGCTGGTCAAACCAACGGCTACAACGATAGCACCACCCACATCTAGTCCGAACCGCTCAAGTAGCGCAGTCGCCTCTAGACGACTGTGTCACAGCAGGCCGCACAGGTAGAGACGCTGTTCCTCCACGAACACGGCGAGGAGTTTCGCGTCGCCGCCCATCGGGACGGCGAGCGGCTCTTCCACGGCATCCTCGAACTGAAAGAGACCGACGCCGGTCCCCGCCCGCGTCGGCTCCGTGTCAAGGACGGGACTAGCGAGGAGCTTCGCTCGCCCGACCAGTTCGTCGACCTCGCCCGCCGTGCGGCCCGCATTCGCATTTCAGAGCAGACCGCCCCGATTGCCCGCGACCGCGTCCGCGAGATGCTCGACGCCTACCAGATTGAGGCCAAGGTCGTCCGGACCTGTCGGCTGTGTGCCTCCGACGGGCGCTACTCGCCGATTACCAGCGAGACAGCTATCGAGACCGACGACGAAACCATCTGCCCGGAGTGCGCTCGCCAGCAACTCGACCGCGAACTCGCGTTCAAAGGGAGCATCAGCGGCGACGCCCGCGACCGACTCGAAGAGTTGCTACTCGAAGTACAGGACCTCGACCGGGTGACAAACCTCCTGTCGGGCCAACTGGACCCGGACCTGACGAAGTTCGACGAGATCTCGGCGACCACCGACGAGGTCGACCCCGTTCGCGTCGATTCACTGGACCTCCACCCCGGGATGCAGGAGCACCTCGAATCCCGGTTCGACACGCTGTTGCCGGTCCAGAGCCTCGCCGTCGAGCACGGGGCCACGGAGGGCCGCGACCAGCTGGTCGTGAGCGCAACGGCGACGGGGAAGACACTCATCGGCGAGATGGCCGGCATCGACCGCGTCCTGAACAACAAGGGCACGATGCTGTTTCTCGTCCCACTGGTCGCCCTTGCGAACCAGAAATACGAGCAGTTTCAGGACCGCTACGGCGACATGGTCGACGTGTCCCTTCGTGTTGGTGCGAGCCGCATCGCTGACGAGGGCGGCCGCTTCGATCCCGAAGCCGATGTCATCGTCGGGACCTACGAGGGGATCGACCACGCGCTCCGGACTGGCAAGGACCTCGGCACTGTCGGGACCGTCGTCATCGACGAGGTCCACACGCTCGGTGAGGACGAGCGGGGCCACCGGCTCGACGGGCTGATTTCCAGACTCAAATACTACTGCGAGTCCGGCGGTGCGCCCGACAGCGGCGACACGCAGTGGATCTATCTCTCGGCGACAGTCGGCAACCCCGGTCAGTTGGCTGACCAGCTTCGAGCGACGCTCATCGAGTTCGAGGAGCGACCGGTCCCAATCGAGCGCCACGTCACGTTTGCCGACGGCCGCGAAAAGATCGAGACCGAAAAGAAGCTTGTCAAGCGGGCCTTCGACAACAAATCCAGCAAGGGGTACCGTGGCCAGACTATCATCTTCACGAACTCTCGGCGGCGCTGTCACCAGATTTCACGCAAACTGGAGTACAGTTCTGCGCCGTATCATGCTGGACTGGACAACCGGAAGCGCCAGCGTGTCGAACGGCAGTTCGCCGACCAGGACCTCGCAGCGGTCGTGACGACGGCGGCGCTGGCTGCTGGGGTCGACTTCCCCGCCTCGCAGGTTATCTTCGACTCGCTGGCGATGGGGATCGAGTGGCTCACCGTCCAGGAGTTCAGCCAGATGCTCGGCCGGGCCGGCCGCCCGGACTACCACGACAAGGGGACCGTCTACATGCTGGTCGAGCCTGACTGTTCGTACCACAACAGCATGGAGATGACCGAGGACGAGGTGGCGTTCAAGCTCCTGAAAGGCGAGATGGAGCCAGTCATCACCCGCTACGACGAGGGTGCGGCCGTCGAGGAGACGCTGGCGAACGTCACCGTCGCCGGCAAACAGGCCAAGCGGCTCAACGACCGGATGGTCGGCGAGGTGCCGACGAAACACGCGCTGGGGAAACTGCTTGAATACGAGTTCATCGACGGCCTCTCGCCGACGCCGCTTGGGCGGGCTGTGACCCGCCACTTCCTCGCGCCCGACGAATCGTTCCAGTTGCTTGATGGCATCCGCAAGGGACAGCACCCCTACGAAATTGTCGCCGACATGGAACTACGCGACGAGCACTGAGCTGATCGTGGCTGCCGGATCTGTCGGCCGAGTATCCTTTCGGCGTACATTCTTGTAGCGGCACGTACTTCCGGTGTCCATGGGCCTGTTCGATAGGATCCGTCGCGCTGTCGGTGGCGATGACTCGTCGACCGACAGGGACGAACAGGCGGCCGGGGGCGACCCGCCGTCCGACGACGGGCCGGAACTACTTGATACAGCGACGCTTAATCCGGCGACCTTTCGCGAGTACGCCGAGAACGTCGTCGATGGTGCGGACCCGCTGACGTTCGACCCCGATGCGCTTGCCCGCCTCGATACGGCAATCGAGGAGAGCTACGGTGGCGAGACCGTCAACGACACCGCGGGGACGACGACGTACACCGAGAACACGGTTCGGTTTGGGAGCTATCTCGGCGAACTCCTCGTGCGGGCGTACGACGGCGAGTGGGTCCAGTCCGACGGCCGATGGGTCGTTACCGTTGCCGGCCCGGATGACCAGGTCCCTGTCGCGGTGTTCGACGTGGCCGCCCGCTCGTTCGGCGACAAGCCGGTGTTTGCGGCCGTCCCAACACGTCTGGAATCCGAACTGGCATTAGATAGCATCCATCGTATCGACGGTGACAGACGGGCAGATGCGGAGACGGGAGAAACCGATACCGACAGCGTCGTCTCCAAGCCGACGCGGATCGTTAGCCGCGTTGACGACGAACAGGCGGATGAGCGCGAGGTTCCACCCGAACCGACGGCGACAGACGAACGAGGTGCGGCAACCGCCAGCGATACCACTGATTCTGCGCCGTCTCAGACTGTCGAAACGAAGCCGACCCGCATCGTCAAACGGGTCGAATCCGAGTCGGAAGCCGACGACCGGTCGGACGATACCGACCCCACACCCGTCGTCAGTGGGGTCGCTGACGATCTGGAGAACGAGCCACCGTGGGGCAGTGACGACCCCGACGACTGGACTTCCGATAGCAGCGGTAGCACAGACCCCGATACGACCGATTCAGCATCAGATGATGCTGGCAGTGAGCCGCCAGCCGCTGAAACTACTGAAGAAGAATCGACTGTTGAGCCCAGTGACAGGCCGGCGGCTGACGACACCGCCGCTGAGCGGTCGGCGGATGATACCGCCACAGAGTGGTTGGCTGATGAGGCCGCTGATGAGCAGCCAACAGTTGAGACGCTGGCCGAGGAGTCAGCCCTCGATGATTCTGCGGATGAACCGGTTGCTGACACGACTGATGCTGTCGAAACGACGACCGATGCGGCCGCAGCCGACGAGCCGGCTGCGTATATCGACGAAGCGGAGTCGTCGTTCGATAGTGTCACAGCGTCCACCTCTGATGAAACGCCAGCGGCCGAGGCACCGCCTGAAGACTCGGCTGTCGACTCCCGCGACGAGGATGGAACTGGTGACATCACGCCCGCGGGGGCGACAACTGACACAGCCGCTGACGAAGCAGCGACGGACACAGCCGACGACACCTCGACCGACGCAGCGATGGACGACGAGCCGACCCGCGATAGCTCGCCGGATGCGTTGTCAGATGCCGTTCCAGACGCAGAGGCAGCTGCCGAAACGACGGCTGACGAGTCACCTGCAGACATCACCGACGCGAGGGCCGATGATACCCCGGCAGCCGTTTCGGACTCTGACACCACGGAGCTGTTCGATGACAGTCCCAACACACCGGCTCCTGTCGCGGATGTCGACGCGACCGATGCCAGCGAGCACGCAGCGTCACAGGACGTAACCGCTGATGAGACGGCTGCGACAGCAGATGCCGATGAGAGTGAACTGTCCGCACCCAGTGACAGCGATTCGACCGCTAGCTCGATGGCCCGTCCGTGGGATTCCGGCACGGTCCGAGCGGACCACGCCGAGACCGCCGTCGAGTTCGCCGACTTCTGGGGCGAGCACGACCTCGATTTCTCGCCGGCCTCGCTTTCGCGGCTCGACGACCTCGTTGACGCGGAGTGGGACGACGAGCGCTTCGCCGAGACGACCTTCGGGAGCGATACGTCGTTCGACGACCGCGCGTTCACCAGCGTTGTGCGGGAACTCGGCGGCTACTTCGGCGAAGTGCTCGTCCGGCACCTCGACGGCGAATGGACCGACCAGACGGACCACGAAGCGGCCGTCGTCGTCGGCGGACCGGACGGACAGTTCGCCGTCCCCGTCTTCGAGGTCGCGATAACCTCGCTTAGAAAACAGGCGGTGTTCGGTCGGAGCTACGACGCCCTGCTCGACGATCTTGGCCGTGACGGGCCGGCACGGTGAGCGATGTGATTCCTGGTCCGTCGTTTCCCCGCTGTTGCTAGCCAGACAGGGGGAGGACGGACGGACTCCCACACTCCGGGCACTCGTCGTGGTCCGTGTAGAGGCGCGTTTCACACTCGCTACACTGGTGGGTGGCCTCGTCGTCGGACGCCTTTTCGACCTCCTGTTTCAGCTCCTCGACCTTTCGACCGATATCGTTGAAAAGGCTCATTGTAACATATTCGGCCCGGACAGGGATAAACGTCGGCTGCGGCTCCGGGTCATGCGGGGATGCCGCCACTCGCAAACGATACATCCTTTTGTCACGGCGGCGCAGGGGCCAGACGTGTCGCTGCCACCTGTCACGCCGGGGATGTTATTCGTGTTCGCGGTCATCGTCGCTGCGCTGGTGCTGTTTGCGACGGAGGCGCTGCCCGTCGACGTGACTGCTATCGCCGTTATGGTCGCGCTGATGCTGGCCGAGCCAGCAACGACTCTGGCGGCTGATGCCGGACTCCTCGCCGAGCCGGTGTACGTGTTACATCAGGCTGGTGATGGGATTTCGCCGCTGGATCGCGGGCTCTCTGGCTTTGCCTCGACGGCGACGATAACGGTGCTGGCGATGTTCATTCTCTCAGACGGCGTCCAGCGGACCGGTATCGTCCAGATTCTCGGCGCGAAAATCGCCTCGCTGACCGGAGACAGCGAAACGAAACAGCTCGGTGCGACCGTCGGGCTGGTCGCACCTATCTCCGGGTTCATCAACAACACTGCCGCCGTTGCCATCCTCCTGCCGATGGTCACTGATATCGCGCACAAGGGCAAGCTCTCGCCGTCGAAGCTGCTCTTGCCGCTGTCCTATGCTTCGATGTTCGGCGGAATGCTGACGCTCATTGGGACCTCGACGAACATCCTCGCCTCGCAGCTTTCGGCGGAACTGATCGACCATCCGTTCAGTATGTTCGAGTTCACCCAGCTCGGCATCATCGTGACCGTCATCGGCACGGTTTATCTCCTTACCGTCGGGCGCTATCTGATCCCGTCGCGGATTCCGGTCGAAGAGGACCTCACCGAGGAGTTCGAAATGGGGGAGTATCTCACCGAGGTTGTCGTTCGCGAAGACTCCCCGCTCATCGGACAGACTGTCGACGAGGCACTCAGAGTCTCGGCGTTCGACGTGGATATCGTCCAGTTGGTTCGCGAGAAACGCACGTTCCTCGAACCGCTCGGCCAGAAATCCATTCGGGCCGGTGATGTCTTCGCCGTTCGGACGGACCGAGACACGCTCGTCGACCTCCTCGACGTCGAAGGGCTGGACATCATTCCGGATGTCGAGGTCGACGACGCGGAACTGGAAACCGCAAACGAGCGGAAAAACCTCGTTGAGGTTGTCGTCGCTCCCGGCTCTTCGCTTATTGGCGAGACACTCGTCTCCACGAGCTTCCGCCAGCGTTACGACGCGACCGTGCTGGCGCTTCGCCACGGTCAGGAGCTGTACCGCCAGCGAATGGACCACGTGACACTCCGCATCGGTGATACGCTTCTGGTGCAGGCCACTCCCGAAAGCATCGAACGCCTCAACCGTAACAACGACTTCATCGTCGCGCAGGAGGTCGCGCGGCCGGATTTCCGGCGGTCGAAGATTCCCGTTGCGATCGGCATCGTCGCTGCTGTCGTCGGCGTCGCGGCGCTGACGCCGATCCACATCGTCATCTCGGCGCTCGGCGGCGCGCTGGCGATGGTGCTCACCGGCTGTCTCCGCCCCCCGGAACTGTACGACGCCGTCCAGTGGGACGTCATCTTCCTGCTCGCTGGCGTCATCCCGCTTGGCACCGCACTACAGGAGACCGGCGGCGCTGACCTGCTCGCGGAGCTGTTCGTCATGGGTGCTGACAGCATCCTCACCGCTGGGGGCGGCCTCGCCGTCGTCCTTGGACTCATGTATCTCGTTACGGCGCTGCTGACGAACATCATCTCGAATAACGCCTCCGTCGTCCTGATGATCCCAGTTGCTATCGAAACCGCCCAGCAACTGAACGCCAACGCCTTCGCCTTCGTCCTCGCCGTCACCTTTGCTGCCTCGACGGCGTTCATGACGCCGGTCGGCTACCAGACGAACCTCCTCGTCTACGGCCCCGGTGGATACCGATTCACCGACTATCTGAAGGTTGGAGCGCCGCTACAGGCTGTCTTCGCCGTCGCGACGACGCTCGGTATCGCGTACTTCTGGGGCCTCGCTCCCGCGTGACACGGCGGCCTCGCAACGAAACGCTTTACATGCTGTCGAATTGAGAGAGTAGTACGGGATCGTGGGGTAGCTTGGTAACCTTCGGGCCTTGGGTGCCCGCGCCCCTAGTTCAAATCTGGGCGATCCCATACCTGCGATAACGAAAGCGAGCTTTTTCTCGCTGCTACTGCTAATTCCTCAGCGACCCGTTTTGCCAGTTCTTTGCTGTCATCGCTGTTCACACTCGTAGCCACGGCCAGTCCTCACCACCCTGTCCGTAGCGACTCTCCGAAAAGAATCCGTCGCGATATCACGCCGCGCTAGTCGCCAGTCCCATCAGGGACGGAACGGGTGGAGTGGTTATCGCTGGCCTTCGACATCGCTGTGGTCGTCCTCCCCGCCACTGGTGTCGAACTCGTCGACGGTCGCGGCCAGCGAGTCGGCACGGTCGCGGAGTTCGTCCGCGCTCTGGGCGATTTCAGCGACGGACGCCGACTGCTCTTCGGCGGCCGCCGATACCTGCTCTGCGTCTTCCGTCACGTTCTGGCTGATCTCGGAAACCCCATCGACGCGGTGGACGACGTTCTGCGTTGCGTCGGCCTGATCCTCGGTGGCATCCGCAATCTCCTGAATACCATCGTTGGCGTTCTCGATTGCGTCGACAGTGTCCTCTATCGCGTCAGCAGCCTCGCGGACAGTATTGACACCGGTGTCGATGTGGTCGCTGGTCGCGCGGATATCCGTGACAGTCTCATCGGTCTCCGTCTGCACGGCCGCGATTTCGGCTTCTATCTCCGCTGCAGCCTGTTTCGTCTCCTCCGCGAGGTTCTTGACCTCGTCGGCGACAACGGCGAAGCCCTCACCGTCCTTGTCGGCACGGGCGGCCTCGATGTTGGCGTTCAGGGCGAGCATATTCGTCTGCTCGGCGATGTCCGAGATGAAGTCGACAATCTCGCCGATGTCGTCCATGCGCTCCTGCAGGTCGAGAATCTGGTCGACCGCATCTGCCGAGCGGGACTCGATCTCAGCCATGTCGTCAATAGCCGACTCGGCGGCTTCTCGGCCCGTTTCGCCACGGTCGACGGCTTCTCTGGCCGTTTCTGCGACTGTCGTTGACGACGCTGCGACTTCCTCGATGCTCGCCGATAGCTCGTCCATCTCGGCGGCGGCCTCCTCGAGGTCGTCGTGCTGCCTGATGGCACCGTCGGCGATCTCCTGTATGCGGTCACTGACGGTCTGGCTCGTCGTCTCGATTTCCTCGGCCCCAGTCGCGACCTCGATTGTGGCATCCGCGACTTCGTCGGCGAACGCCGCGACCTCGCTGACGGTGGCTTCGAGCCCGTCGAGCATTGCGTTGAACTCCACTGCGACTTCTCGCATCGCCGTCTCCTCCGCGTTCTCATCGAGGCGCTTCGTGAGGTCACCGTCAGCGATCTCCTGCATCACCGCGCTGTACTCGGTGGCGCGCTCCTGGAGGCGCTGGCTGGCTTCCTCCGCTTGAGCCCGTGCGTCTTCCGCCTCCGTGCGGAGCTCTTCGGCTTCCGACCGCGCCGTCTTCGCTTCCTCGACCGCATCTTCCGCTTCTTGAATGCGGTTCTGGAGAGAGATCCGCATATCGTCGAACGTCCCGTAGAGCCGGCCGATTTCGTCGGCGCGGTTCGTCGAGAGGTCAACATCGAAGTCGCCGGCCTCGATGCGCTCAGCACGGTCCCGCAACTGCTTCAGGGGGTCGACCGTGCGTTTCCCGAGCACAAGGCCGACAGCCGACAACGAAACGAGTGCTAGCAGGACAAGCAGGCCGACCATCTGACCGACCGTATCTCGGACACTGAACGCCTGGGCCGTGTCTAGGCTTGTCACCGTGACCCAGTTCGTGGTCGGGACAGGCGCGAACGCGTACACGCGACCATCGGACACCGCTGTCACCGGTGCTGCAGTGCCGTTCGCATCGCGGATTGCCGCGATGCTCTCACTGTGGGTGTCAGAATCAAACTCGCGGTCGATGTTCAGTACTGTCTCATCGTTGGTGTTCAGAATCGTGGTTTCCTTCGTCGAATTCGTATCGCTGAGCCGGTCGACCTGACTCTGGATGCGCGTAACGACGACCAGATGCGAGCCGTCACGCTTCGGAACCGAGCTAGCGAACGCCATCACAGGCTCGTCGTTGAGGACCGGTGAGCGGTACGATCGACTACTCGACCAGACCTGTGTGTTGTTCCCAGGGCCTTCCGGCACTTCGGCGGCCGTCCACGGCGCGTCAAGTTCGGACAGCGACCGTCCCTCTAGCGGGAGTTCAGTGCTGGCGACTACTTCGCCACGGGATTCATTTACGAGGTGCATACTGACAACGTCGTCAGGCAGTAGCTGGTCCTGCAGCAGGATATACGCGGCCGCCCGTCGGTCGCTCCGCAGCGGCTCACCTTGCGAAACGGAGCGCGTGTGCGTGCGCTGTTGCTCGACCCACGAGCCGATAGAGTCCCCCTCCAGCTGGCTGGTCTCGGCGAGTTGTTCGGTCGTCTGGTGTTCGACTGCTGTGGATGTCGCCTGAAACGTGAACGCCCCAGCGCCTGCGATGACGAGCAACACGGCGAGGAACGCAACAGCAAACTTCGCAGCAAACCGCTGCCGGACGAACTCGGGGGCGACCCGATCAAGCGCGCTCGCCAGTCCATCAAGCGGACCGCCCGCCATCAGGCACCACCCGTGTTGGAGCGCTCAGTTGGTACGACAATGTCGCCGGCAGCGACCTGCTCCCGCGATGTCGACAGCGCCTCTCTGACGTCGTCGGGAATTGCTGGCTCGAGGGAGGTCCCATAGACAATGCCGACGCCGTCACTATCAAGCCCAAGCGAGACGACCTCACCAGCAGGGAGGTTGTCTGCGACCGTCGCTGTCGCCGCGTTGTAGACCGCAACGTTCACTCGCTTGACCATGCTCGCGAGCACGACGTCCGCATACCGGGGGTTACTCCGGGACTGGTCTGAGTCCACCCCGATTGCGTACCGGCCATGAGCCTGTGCGGCCTGGAAGATGCCAACACCTGCGCCACCCGCCGCGTGGTAGACGATGTCCGCTCCATCGTCGTACATCCCGGCTGCGATGTCGCGGGCACCCTGCACGTCGTCGAAGTTCCCGAGGTACTCCGTGAGAACATCAACGTCCGCGTTGGCGTACTCGACGCCGGCTCTGAAGCCGGCTTCGAACTTATGGATAAGCGGCTGGTCGAGGCCACCGACAAACCCGACGGTCGTCTCTTCTGGGTTCGTTGCACCCGCACCGAGGTTGACGTCCCTGGTCGTGAGCAGCCCGGCGAGGTTCCCGGCCTGAAACGATCCCTCGTGTTCGCGGAACACATAACTGGCCACGTTGTCGGCATCCACGACAGAGTCGACGATCATGAACTGCTGGTCAGTGTACTCCGATGCTACCTCAGATAGCCCCTCAGCCTGCAGAAATCCGATACAACAGATCAGGTCGTATGACGGGTTCATCGAACTCGCCAGCTCGGCCTGCACTTCGCCGAATCCGGCGATACTGCCTGGCTCGTGGTTCGTGTACTCGACCCCGTCATCGAGGCGTGCGCGCTGAATGCCGCGGTTCGCCGCATCGTTGAACGAGCGGTCATCGAGCCCGCCCAGCGCGTACACCATCCCGACAGTTGCCGCTGCATCGCTCTCGTCGATGCCGCTGGCAGTCGCTTGCTGGCCGTCGCTGGGGCCCTCGTCTCCTTCTCCGCTCCCCCCGAAGCCGCTCACACAGCCGGCGAGTGCTGCGGTCGCGGCCGCGCCGCCACTGGCAAGGAGCCGTCGCCTTGTGATATTTTGATTGCGCACGGTTATTCTACTTTGAGTGAATCGGGATCTCAGCAAAAACTACAGGGCCCAATTCTCGACGCTGATACTGATAGCACCCTCGTGCCGACTCATTTTAGTTCCACCCCGGTTTGCGAACCTTCTTAGGCCAGTGGGCATAACCACTGTCCACTCAAATGGCGACCGCCGAGAACACCGAACTCATCGACCGCTTCGAGGAGTTCTACCGCAACTACTACCGCAACGAGATCGGTGAGCTCGCCCAGAAATATCCGAACGACCAGAAATCGCTGTATATCGACTGGGACGACCTCTATCGTTTCGACCCGGATCTGGCCGACGACTACCGAACCAAGCCCGGGCAGATTCAGGAGTACGCCGAGGAGGCCCTTCGATTGTACGACCTCCCGGTTGATGTCTCACTCGGGCAGGCCCATGTCCGCGTTCGAAATCTCCCGGATTCCGAGGACATCCGTGACCTCCGCCACGAACATCACGGCAACCTCGTTGCCGTCCGTGGTATCATCCGGAAAGCGACTGATGTGCGTCCGAAGGTCACCGAAGCGGCCTTCGAGTGCCAGCGCTGTGGGACGCTCACGCGCATCCCCCAGACCGCCGGCGACTTTCAGGAACCGCACGACTGCCAGGGCTGTGAACGGCAGGGGCCATTCCGGCTCAACACCGACCAGTCCCAGTTCATTGATGCCCAGAAGCTCCGCGTGCAGGAATCTCCCGAGGGACTGCGCGGCGGGGAGACGCCCCAGTCAATCGACATCAACATCGAGGACGATATCACGGGCCACGTCACCGCCGGCGACCACGTCCGCGTGACCGGCATCCTCAAACTTGACCAGCGGGGCAACGACAACGAGAAGTCCCCGATGTTCGACATCTACATGGAGGGCGTCAGCGTCGAAATCGAGGACGAGCAGTTTGAGGACATGGAGATCACTGACGCCGACAAGAAGGAAATCGTCGAACTCTCCAGCGAATCCGACATCTACGACAAGATGGTCGGGGCCATCGCCCCCTCCATCTACGGCTATGAGAAAGAGAAGCTCGCAATGATGCTTCAGCTCTTCTCCGGCGTAACGAAGGAGCTACCTGATGGCTCTCGAATACGCGGCGACCTCCATATGCTGCTGATAGGAGACCCGGGAACGGGTAAATCGCAGATGCTATCATATATCGAGAATATCGCGCCACGCTCTGTCTACACCTCCGGCAAAGGGTCATCGAGTGCGGGGCTCACCGCGGCCGCCGTTCGCGACGACTTCGGCGACGGTCAGCAGTGGACGCTCGAAGCCGGCGCGCTCGTGCTCGCTGATCAGGGTATCGCCGCTATCGACGAACTCGATAAGATGTCCCCGGAAGATCGGTCTGCGATGCATGAAGCGCTGGAACAGCAGCGTATCAGCGTCTCGAAGGCCGGAATCAACGCGACACTCAAATCACGCTGTTCGCTGCTGGGTGCGGCCAACCCGAAGTATGGCCGGTTCGACCAGTACGAACCCATCGGCGAGCAGATAGACCTCGAACCGGCGCTCATCTCGCGGTTCGATCTCATCTTCACCGTGACGGACAAGCCAGATGAGGAAAAAGACCGCAACCTCGCCGAGCACATTATCCAGACCAACTACGCCGGCGAACTCCACACCCATCGGACGGAGAACCCGACCTCGAACTTCAGCGAGGAGGAGGTCGGCACCGTTACTGAGGAGGTCGCACCGACAATCGAGCCGGACCTCCTCCGGAAGTACGTCGCCTATGCGAAGCGCAACTGCTTCCCGACGATGACAGAGGAAGCGAAATCGCGCATTGAGGACTTCTACGTCGACCTGCGGCTCAAGGGTCAGGACGAGGACGCACCGGTGCCGGTCACCGCCCGGAAGCTGGAGGCGCTGGTCCGGCTTGCTGAAGCCTCTGCACGTATACGCCTCTCCGACACCGTCGACGAAGCCGACGCCGACCGTGCGGTCGACATTGCCCACTACTGCCTGAAGGAGATCGGCGTCGACCCCGAGACCGGCGAGTTCGACGCCGACGTGGTCGAGACCGGCCAGTCGAAAACCCAGCGCGACCGTATCCAGAACATCAAGGGCATCATCTCCGACATTGAGGACGAGTACGATGAGGGTGCACCCGCCGACGTGGTCATCGAACGCGCTGAGGAGGTCGGCATCGACGAGTCGAAGGCCGAACACGAGATTGACAAGCTGAAACAGAAAGGCGAGGTGTACGAGCCTCGGACGGATCACCTTCGGACGACCTGATATGGACCGTATCTCTGCACTCCGCAATATCGAAGAGGCGCTGGCCGAGTTCGAGGCCGGGTCGACGTCGCTGAGTGACCTCGAACGGGACGTTCGCGGGACTCTCCGGACCTATGCGACTGAGTTTGAGGGCGACCTGCAGGCCTATCGAGCACGCGGCGGGGCCACCGTGGACGGTCTCGTCGTCCTCGCACCGTCTGAGCCAGCGGCCCGCGAGCGAGTACAGGACCTCGTCGCGGACGCCGGCGAATTCACCATTATAGCCGTTGAGTAGACCTTTTCGAGCAGCGTGGCCCCTATGACATATTCCACACTACCCCTACAGTACTGACTCCGGAGTCCGACTGTCTCCCTCTATCTTTCTTGCCGACTGGCATATATTCAGACTAAATCTACTTCAATTCAGTAAAATTTTATAGTAATAATAGCAATGTCTAGCCAGTGCTACTCGTCGTCACGTACTCCCGGGCGGCACGCAGAGACCTGCGGAACGTCTGTCGTGCCCACGAAGACTGTGTCGTTCGGCAGTTCGGGAGAGCAGCGTTGTTCTCCGGAACTGAGTTCGGGGCCTTCCAGGCGCTTCGGCTTCACGAGAAACACGACCTTGACGTGCAGATCGAGCACGTCGAACCGTTCGAGCCGACAGATGCTCCGGAGCATATCCGTGAGGCGGCCAAACGGTATGAGGCACGCGAGGAACCGGCGACCCCATACGAACGGTTCGCGTCGGGGCGTGACCTTCCGGACCCGGACCAACTCCGAGGCGTTGACCTGTGAAGCTCCGCATCACTGGAACCACGTACACGGGCGCTGTCGTCGACCTCCGAACCCGAACCGTCGACGGTCGGACCATCGCCGCAAGCATCCGCGGGCAGCAGTCCTTTCCGGTCGTTTCCTGCCCGGAACCGCCATCCGTGTACGCCTACGCCGGACACGTCCATCCATCGATGGGACTGCGAACACGGACTGCACTCGCAACTGCCGCTCGGTCACAGGGATACGAGACGCCACAGGACGACGCTATCGCAGACTGCCACGCCCAGTTGGCCGAACTTGAGTGCTCGCCGCCGGAGCTGCCGGACCCTGTCGACCCGGTCCCGAAGTCGACCGTTGACGGCCTGCAGGAAGCGGTCGCTACCCACCGGGGTCGCCTTACCGCTCGGCAGGCGATCGGTGCGGACGACGGGGCGGTACAGGCTGACCTCCGAGACGCGGCGACGGAACTGAGCGAACGAGAAACTCGACGGGCTGCCGCCAGAGAGACTCGCGAACTCCGCCGGGAGCGGGCACGCGCCTACCGGGACACGCTGGAGAAACAACGCCGACTTGCCGACGAACTGGCCAACCTTCGGCGGAGCGCCCGGGCGACTCTCGTTGACCGGTGCGCCGATACGTTCGCTCGGGCCATCGAAGTTGTTCCCGGATCAGTTCCGGACGACCCGTTCGACGCCGACCCAGTAACGGCTGCCCTGGCCGTGCTCCGGATCGCCAAAACGCCTGCACCGGTCGTCCTCGAAACGGATCGGTTCAGGACGCCAGCGACCGCAGCGGACTGTCTCGACGCCCCCATCGTCCGTTGCTGACTTTTAAATTGGAAGGCCGGGCCACCGTCGCTATGGTGACTTTCGACTGTCGCGCCGAGCGAGTCGACGACGTGACGCTCGTCACGGCGACTGTCAGCGACATCGCTGAACCGACTCGAATTACTGTCCGGAACTGTCTCGATGGTCCCCTCTGGCCGCCGAGAACGCAGGGCGTTCCTGCGGCTGGCTGGTCTGAGGACGGGTTCGAGGGTGTCATAAGACCGGGAACACGTGCCCTTGGGTACGCGACGCCGGCCCAACCGTCTGCCCAGCCGGCGGAGCTGGTGAGTGCCGCGCCAGCATCTGATAACACTGTCGCGGACGAGCGACTCGACTCTGCGAACGCCGTTCTCAGAGAACTTGGTGACCCGTCGCCGCCTGCTGCTGCCGTCCCAACAACTGAGTCGGTGGAGGCAGCCGAAGCCGCGAGTGCTGGGTCGCCCGGTCTAACGCTTGAACAAGACACCAAACTGCAGCCAGAGGGATGCCAACCGTCAGCCGAATCGAGGACTGTGGCCGGCCACCAGCCGGACCAGCAACCTCCCGATGCAGTTTCGCAGTGGCTCGAAACCGTTGCTCGGCGGGTTGACCGTGCTGAGCGGCTGGCCGAGGTGGATTCGCTGTCGGCGGCGACGGCTGCGGTTCGCGCGGCGGGCGGCCTGTCTGGCGTCCGGACAGTTGCGGCACGCGGCGATACTGATGAGCAAATGCTCCGGGCACTGGCCCGACGGGCCGAACGGCTTGCCGACCGACGAGCGGCTGCCACGGTACCGACCGAGACGCTGTCGCGCTTGGCATGATTCTGGCAGTCACCGGCGGTAAAGGCGGTGTCGGCAAGTCGACTATCGCGTACAACCTCGCAGCGGAACTTGACGCGTTCGAACGGACTGACAGCAGCGACTCGCGCCCGACTGCGAACACTGGGAGCGTCGTCGTCGACGGCGACCTCGGGATGGCGGACCTCCCGTCCAGTCATGGCCCCGACCTGCACGACGTTCTTGCCGACCGCGCTGACCCGCACGAAGCTGTCCGGGAGGGTGGTCCCGTGACTCTCGCCCCCTGCGGACGAACGCTGGCCGGTGCTCGCAGTGCCGACTTGCGAGCGCTCACAGATGTACTCGACGCGCTGGAACGGACTTATCGCTGGGTCATTGTCGACTCGCCTGCTGGGATGCACGCCGACGTGGGACTGCCCCTTGCAGCAGCCGACGCCGCGGTACTCGTCACGACGCCGGAAGACGCGGCCCTCGCTGACGCGCTCCGGGTCAGGGCGCTGGCTCGCGAACTTGACGCCGGGCTCTGTCGGGTTGCCCTCAACCGCGCCGGTCCAGATCCCGCGACTGGGGCTGTCGCGGACCGGTTCGGTGCGCCAGCTGTCGCTATCCCGAAAAGTGACCCGCTAGCCACGGCACAGGCACATGGACGACCGCTTCGAGACACAGCGCCGGACACGTCGGCTCGGCGCTCGCTCCAATCGCTCGCCGACGCCGTCTATTCCTGTAGCTCGGTGTAGGTTCCGCGAAGCGTGACCGGCGTCACGTCCGCCGTTTCTGCCGCTTCGGCCTGTGTGAGCGCCACACCCTGCTCTTGCGCCGCGGTGTAGAGACACGCTGCCGCGACGCCGGCCGGATTGCGCCCGCTGACCAGCCCACGGTCTTGTGCCTCATCGACGAGCCCTTCCGCACGCTGCCGGACTGCCGTCGGCAAGTCCAGCGTCGTTGCGAACCGAGGGACGTACTCGCGGGGGTCAATCGGACCAGTCGGTAGCCCGAGCTCCCTGTTCAGAGCGTCGTAGGCCGCGCGGAGCTCAGCCTGTGTCGCCTTGGCGACGGTACAGAGTTCGTCGACGGTCCGGGCAACGCTTTCGGTCCGGCAGGTGGCGTAGATGGCCGCGGCCGCGAACCCTTCCAGCGTTCGTCCCTGCAGCAGATCCTCGTTCTGTGCGGATTCGAACAGCACACAGGCCCGGTCCCGGATCGCGTCTGAGAGCCCCATCGAGCTGATGATACGCCGGATCTCGGTGAAGGCGTACACCTTGTTTCGCTCGCGTTTCGAGCTGATCTGGGCGCGGTTATGCTCGCGGCGGAGGCGGGCGAACTGACGCCGCTTACGCCCTTTCAGCCGTGTCGACCGGCCGATTTTCGTCGAGAGGCCGCGGTCATGGCGTGACCGCGTCAGCGGCGCACCCGTGCGTGCCCGGTCAGTGTCGTCATCGTCGAATGACCGCCACTCCGGACCGGGGTCGATGGCGTCCTCGCCGACGACCAGCCCGCAGCTGCCACAGACCGATTCGACGCCCTGCTGTTTGACCGACCCGTTACACTCCGGACATTGCGTTACCGTCGTACTCATGTTTCCACCTACGGCCGGATGGAGGGTTAAAAAACCGATGCAAAGCAGGTTTCCGGGCACTTTTCGGCGAAACTGCCTACCGGTAACCGGTAGGTAGACCTCAGGAGTCACACTAGCGCATATCGAGATACCGACAGCATTAAATTCCGACGAAAAGAATGAAATTTTAATGACGCTGTCGGATATCGCCGCCGGTGTCGAGGTCACGACCCACCAGCGTGACCACGGCGTCGCTGCTGTCGACGAGACAGACGCGCCGCTCCAGGAGCGACTGGTCTCCGTGGCCGATGATCTCCCGTGCTCAGCGGCGACAGCGGCGACCGTCGTCGAGGCCTACGCAGCCGGCCGGAGTGTCGGCGATGCGGGCCGCGCTGCCGGTGTTGCACCCGTGATGGCCGCCAAGACGCTCCATCTCGTCGGTGAACAGGTCTCGCCGGTCGGCCCACAGGGCCGTGAGATAATTGCCGATTGGCTTGCCGGAGACCTCTCCCGCAGTGACGCCATCGCACTCGCTGACGTGACTGAACAGGAGTTTGCCCTGGCTGTGTACATCGAGACGCACGACCCGCTGCCCGCGGCCCGTGACGCCGTCGAGGGGGCGCTTACAACTGAGGACCGGGACCCGTTAGGAGAGACGATGAGCGACGTCGGCGAGCTGTTGTGAGCGTGTGCGAATGACTTTCTTGGCGAGGTCGGGAGTGAGCGACGTCGGCGAGCTGCTGTGACGGTGTCGCAACTGCTCTCTCGCTCTCGCCTCCTGCCTGGGGCATGCTTAACACCCATGGCTGCAAACCCGGAGATATGTCGGCTTCGGAACTGGCGGACCGGGTGGCAGAGGTGCTTGCGACGGACAGCGAGGCGTTCAACGAGCGCGCTCGCGAGGAAGCTCAGGCTCTCAAATCCGCTGTTCGTGACGGGACGTTCGACAACACGGAAGCAATCGTCGGCATGGAACTGGAGCTGTATGCTGTTGATGAGCAAACCGACGCGCTCCAGCGGGTTCCCCGCCAGTTGCTCGAACTCATCGGGTTTGAGAAGGAGCTTGGATTGCACAACGCCGAGATGCAGACGAGCCCACAGCCGCTGAACACCCACGGGCTGGCGGCCCAGCGAAACGAACTGAAGGCGTCGCTGATGCCGGCCCAGCAACGGGTACGCAACGAGGGCATCCGCCTCGTCTCCGACGGTATGTGGACTGTTCCGCCCGCCGGCGAGACAGCCGAGACGTATCTCTGTGACTGCGTTGAACAGAGCGGCGTCCGCATCGGGACGAACATGTCGGACTCCGTTCGCTATCACACGATGGCCAACACGGACTACCCCTCGGCGTTTGAAATTGACGCACCACACGTCTCGCTGGAGGCCGAGACGGTGATGCCGGAATCGCTTATCACTTCCATTCAACCCCATTACCAGATTCCTCACGCTCCGGACCTGCCGGAGTATTTCACCTATGCACTCCGTATCGCCGCGCCGCTTTTGGCGCTTGGCGTCAATTCGCCGTTTTTCCCGCCGGACCTGTACGACGACGCGCCCGATCCGGAGATTGTCGCGGGGGCGAACATGGAGAACCGCATCGGCGTCTTCGAGTCAGTCCTCAATCCGCCCGATGGCGACTCGACGCCACCGAAGGTCTGTTTCCCGCCGGACTTTGACACCGTTGAGGATGCCATCGACGACATCGTTGCGGACGACACTATCGTCCCGGTCGACCTGCCGTCGGGCACCCGCTTCGACGACGACTTCGTCCACCTCCGGCACAAGCATGGCTCCTACTGGCGGTGGGTCAGGCCGGTGTTCGAGGGAGCCACCCGGTCGGCGGCTAACGCCCGCATCGAGTTCCGCCCGCTGGCCGCACAGCCGACCGTCGACGACGCAATCGGATTCGCGGCTGTCTTCGCTGGCCTGATGGAGAGCCTGCCACAGCTGGAACACCCTATCCGGTCGCTGGACTGGGAGACGGCAAAGCGGAACTTCTACACCGCCGCCCGGAACGGCCTCCGGGCGAAAATCGAATGGATCACCGCTGACGGGGCGACGACGACCAGCACCGAAGAAATATACGGTGAATTGTTCGAGCACGCACGCGAGGGGCTCGAACAGCGCGGTCTCTCGGCGGAGGAGGCACACGGGTACATCCGGCCGCTGCGTGAACGCGTCGACCGCCGGCTTACGCCCGCACGCTGGAAACACGACTATGTCCGCCGCCGCGTCGAGGAGAACGTCCCGCTGGCCGAAGCGATCTGGGGGATGCAGGCCACCTATATCCGCCATCAGGAGGAGAATCTGCTGGAGGGGAGTTTCGTCGACTGGTTCGAGTAACTTCAGTCCCCGGTCGCCAGCTCTGACTGGTCCGTTTCCTCGCGTCGGTTCGCAACACCAGTGTACGCGACGACGTTTGATCCCAGTTCTTCGACGCGTTCCCCGATGTCTTCGTCGGCGATGCTGCCGTCATCGAAGGCGGCCCACGAGTCGGGGATGGCGACATCTTGCGGGAGCGGCCAGCCTTTCAGCTCAAGGACGGAGGCCCGAAGATGCTGTAGCGTCGGCGTGGGGAACCCGCCGCCGGCCACTGCGAGGATGCCGATGGTCGTCCCCTCTACGTCGTCGATACCGCAGTAGTCAAGTGCCGTCTTCAGCGGTGAGGCGATTGTGCCGTGGTACACAGGCGTTCCGAGGATCAGTGCGTCGGCCTCGCAGACACGGGCGGCGAGTTCCGGGCCGTCACCGGAGTCAGCCGCACTTGCGTCAGGGTCGAACAGCGGGAGGTCCCACTCTCGCAGGTCGATGTGCTCAACCGTTGCGCCAGCCCCCGCTGCCGCGTCGAGGGCGCGCTGGACAGCGATTCTGGTTCCGCTATCGTCACGAAGGCTGCCGCTGACACCGATAACGTGTGGCGTGTCGTGCATTGTCTGCCTGTTCGTAGCTGCCGCCTATCAGTAAGTATTCTGAGAAATAGATTTCAGTACGTATTCTGATAGGTAGCTGCGTGGCTAGACGGTCCGTGGTGACGTTGCGAGTTTCACTCGCGTTCACTGGGGAGTGGCTTCCCAACCGCGGCTGTCGCTGTCTGTGACTACGCCTAGTCTTCGTCGTCACCATCTGCCTCGTCCACTTCGGACTCTGCCGTCGCATCTTCTGTCTCGTCCATCTCGCCGCCGACTTCGGACTCTTCCGTCTCATCCACCTCTTCGTGCTCGTCGTGCTCGGCGAACTTGACTTCGGCTTCGAGTTCGATTTCGACGCCCTTGCCCTCTAGCTCTGCCTCGAACTCCGCCATGTCTTCGACTTCGGCTTCCAGTTCCGCTGTGTCTATCTCCACTTCGACTTCCACATCGACGGAAACGTCGTCTTGGTCCATATCAACGTTCCGAGGGGCTGACATAACTCCGTTTTGCAACCGGCATCCCGCGGACGACTTCGACATCGATATCTGTGTCAATCGCCGACAACCCGCTATGAGCGACCCCGTGGATGTGACCGTTGACGCTGACGACGAGTCGGAATCGGTCCGAATCCACGACGACGGTGGTGAAGTCGAAGCCGGCGACGCGACCGTCCGATTCAGCTTTTCCGGGACTAGCGACGGAGGACCGGTGACTGGCGGCGACGACGAGCAGTCGCCCGACGGCAATGACGACGGTAACGAGCGGCGCCGCATCGTCGACCTCGATTCGGTGCCCACTGACAGTACGCTCGTCTTCGAGGCACGTGACGGTCGGTGCGGTGTCAACTGCATCCTGCACCGTTCGGGTGATGCCGTCGCCGCCTGGCGCAACTCCTGCCCTCACCAGCCCGAGGTCCTGCTGGATCCGGGCCGGGGCGCGATTGTCCGGGGTGACCAGCTGGTGTGTCACAAACACGGCGCGCAGTTCGAACCCGACGACGGCGTCTGTACGCACGGGCCCTGTGCCGGTGACGCCCTCGACAGTATCGAAGTCTCGGTTCGGGACGGCGACGTGTACCTGATCGACGAGCGCTTCGAGCGGGCCGAACGGCGCTGACATCGCTGTCTGCGTGCTTTCTGCAGTTGTCTCCAAACAAGCAGCGCCGTCAGTCGTCGGCGACGGCTGGCTCGCTGTTGCTCCGGGGGTCGGCCTCGCGCCACGTTCCCCGGAGGAACCAGGCCGCTGCGAGGCCGGCCGCGAGGACGTTCGAGACGGCGAAGGCTAGCCAGATACCCTGTTCAGCCAGCGAGTACGCGAAGAGGTCGACGACCTGCGGGCCAAGCCACGCTGGGACCGCGACCGGGCGGGAGGCGACCCAGGCGACTGGCAGGCGGATAATTCCCAGCATGGTCACCGCCAGCGCCGCTGCGGTGAGTGTCTTGCCAGCCCCACGGAACCCGCCGGAATAGGCCCGAACGATTCCGATGAAGCCGAAGGTCGGGGCAACCCACTGGAGGAACTCAGCCCCGATCCGGACGACTTCGGGGTCGTCGCTGAACACGCTCACGACGGTTGGTGCGGCGAAGATAGTGACCACGCCGAGGACGGTGAGGATGGCAAACGAGACTTTTGCGGCGAAGTGGTTCGCCGTCGCTGCGCGGTCAGGCCGCTCGGCACCGAGGTTCTGGCCAGTCATCGTCTCGACGCCGCGGTCCATCGCGATGGCCGGCATGAACACCAGCGAGAACACGCGGATGCCGACACCGAAGGCTGCCACGATGGTCACGGAGAACGTCCCGACGATGAACAGCATAGCGTTGACCGACACGGCGCGTCCAGTGCCTTCAACGGAGGCCGGGATACCCAGCTTGAGCAGTTTCCGGAGGTACTCTAGATCAGGCGCCATATCGCCGAGATGAATCCGCACGCCGCGCCGGCCCGACAGCAGGATACCGATGCCGACGACCAGCGCGACGCCACGCGAGAAGATGGTCGCGACGGCCGCACCGACCACGCCCATCTCGGGGAACACCCACCAGCCGAAGATGAGGAACGGGTCGATGACGATGTTCAGTACGACAGTCCCGAACATCACCAGCATCGGCGTGATGGTGTCACCGGCCCCGCGCATCAACGAGATGAACACGAAGAAACCGAACATCGCCGTCAGCCCGAGCGAGACGACCTGTAGGTAGCCTGTTGCGCCCGGTAGTACCTCGCTGGATGCGCCCAGCAGCGACAGGAAGTCCTCAACGAAGAAGTAGCCAGTCGCGCCGAGCAGTACGGAGGCCAGTAGCGCGAACGTCACAGTCTGGGAGGCGGCGTACTCAGCCTCGCGGTGCTCCTCGGCCCCGGTGTGCTGGGCGACCAGTACGCTGCCCGCCACCGATAGCCCCATGCCGAGCGAGATGAGCAGGAAGATCATTGGGAAGGCAAAGGAGATCGCCGCAAGCGCTGTTGTGGAGTACTGGCCTAGCCAGAACGTGTCGGCCAGATTGTACGCCACCTGTAGCAGGTTTGTGATGACGATGGGAAAGGAGAGAAACAGTAGCGGTTTGCCGATGTCGCCGCTTGTCAGGTCCAGTTCCTCCTGCCCCTTGAACAGGTTCCCGACCAGAGCGCCCAGACGGCCTAGCTTTTGCCGGATGCTCACGCTGTGACCTCCTGCTGTCCGTCCAGAAGGTGTGTCTCGACGTACTCGGTGAGCATCCGTCTGGTACACTTGACCGGGCGTCCGGTCGTGACACGCTCGGTCGCCGCTCCGGTCAGCACGGTGACGATGAACTGGGCGGTCTCCTCAGCATCGAGGTCGGATTTGAATGTCCCATCAGCGATACCGTCTTCGAGAATCACTTCGAGCTCGTCGACGAGGTAATCGTCGAACTTTGTGAGCCGCTCGCGAAAGCCAGGTTCGTAGGGCGCGTGGGCCCGGATTTCGAGAATCGCCGTCCCGAACTCCTCGCTCCCGTCGTCTGGCTTGTCTAGCACGGAATCGATGAGCGAAAGCAGGCGCTCGTGTGGGGTCTCGCCGGCGGGGTCCTCGATCCGGTCGACGAACCCGTCATAGAGGTATTCGAGGAACGCACAGAGGAGGTCGTGTTTGCTGTCGTAGTGGTAGTGGAGGGCAGCCTTGCTCTTGTCCGACTCATCAGCGATGTCCTGCATCGTTAGATCCGCGTAGCCGTGCGTGCACAGCGCCCGGTAGGTCGCATCCATAATATCGTCAGCCGTGTCGCCGTCGTCCATTACGTGTAACTAACTGACTGGTCAGTCAAGTATTCGTCGGTACCGTCTGCAGGTGGGTTCGAGTGGTCTGCTAAATCAGGTACAGACTCGTGGGAGCCGTCGCTCTGGGAGTGTTCGGAACGACGGCAGAAGGGCCGGTCGCTACTCTATCAGATCAAGGTCGAACTGCTCGTGTTCGCTTGCGGCGTTGAGTACGACGGAGGTGTTCGACTCCCTGATGTCAGGGTCGGTCAGTAGTTCCTTTATCTGGGCGTTCATGCCGTCGGTGTCGGTGAACTTCCCGACCGCGATGATATCGTAGTCGCCGGTGACCTCGTACACTGAAATCATCTGCTTGTGTTCTTTGAGGTCTTCGGTGACTGCCGGGAGCGACGACCCCTCCACCTTGAGCTGGATGATTGCCGTCACGTCGTAGCCGAGCTTGTCGTAATCGACTTTGGGGGTGTACCCGTTGATGATCCCCTCGTCTTCAAGATCGGAGAGGTGGTTTGAGACGGTCGTTACCGACACGTCGAGGTCCTCTCCAAGGCTTCGGAGGCTGGCACGGCCATCGCCCAGCAGGGCATTCACTAGCTCACGGTCGAGATTTTCGTACGTCATTACATCGGGGGACGCCCCCCAGGGATTAGAATTTTACGAATGTCCAAATGTAAGCGAAAGCGTCGAAACCTTTGCGCAAATCAGCAGGGTTTTAGTAGTAGCACCGCTCCTATCGGGTGTCCAAAGATGACAAGCGAACTTTCAGAGGCGGCACAGGAGGTACTCGACGAAATCGACGAGAAGAACGTCGACTTCCTTCGGCTCCAGTTTACCGACATCCTCGGCACGATCAAGAACGTCTCGATCACAGCCGACCAGGCAGAGAAAGCGTTCACAGAAGGAATTTACTTCGACGGCTCCTCGATCAATGGCTTCGTCCGGATTCAGGAGTCCGACATGCGTCTGGACCCGGACCCCTCGACGTTCTCCGTGCTCCCGTGGAGAGAAAACGTCGAAGGCGGTTCCAGTGCCCGTCTCATCTGTGATGTCATCGACACCTCGACCGGCGAGCCGTTCTCCGGCGACCCGCGTGGCGTCCTGAAGCGTGCGATTGAGCGCGCAAACGACATGGGCTATACGGTCAACGCCGCGCCCGAGCCCGAGTTCTTCCTGTTCGAGGAAGACGAAGAGGGTCGTGCGACGACAAAGACCAACGACGCCGGTGGCTACTTTGACCTCGCGCCGAAGGACCTCGCTTCCGACGTGCGCCGTGACATCATCTACGGCCTCGAAGACATGGGCTTCGACATCGAAGCCTCCCACCACGAGGTCGCTCAGGGTCAGCACGAGATCAACTTCACCTACGACGACGCGCTCTCGACGGCCGACAACGTCGCGACCTTCCGCTCCGTCGTCCGCGCCATCGCGGCCGAACACGACCTGCACGCGACGTTCATGCCGAAACCTATCCCGAAGATCAACGGCTCCGGGATGCACACGCACCTGTCGCTGTTCACCGAGGACGGCGAGAACGCGTTCCACGACGAGGACGACGAGTTCAACCTCTCCGAGACGGCAAAGAGCTTCACCGCCGGTATCCTCAAGCACGCACCGGCTATCACGGCCGTCTCGAACCCGACCGTGAACTCCTACAAGCGTCTGGTCCCGGGCTATGAGGCGCCTGTCTACGTCGCCTGGTCCGACCGTAACCGCTCGGCGCTCATCCGCAAGCCGGCCGCCCGCACCCCGGCCGCAAGCCGTATCGAGGCTCGCTTCCCCGACCCGTCGTGTAACCCGTACCTCGCCTTCGCCGCACTCATCCACGCCGGTCTCGACGGCGTCGAACAGGATCTCGAGTGCGACGACCCTGTCCGCGAGAACATCTACGACTTCGACGAAGAGAAACGCGAGGAGTACGGCATCACCACGCTCCCATCGAACCTCGGCGAAGCCGTCGAGGCGCTCGAAAACGACGAAGTGATTCAGGACGCACTCGGCGAGCACGTCTACGAGAACTTCGTTGAGGCCAAAATGCAGGAGCACAAGGAGTACCTTGTCGACGTCTCCGACTGGGAACTCGACCGCTACCTCGAGAAGTTCTAAACGGCTCCCTATTCAGTATTTTTCTGCGAGGCGCTCACCGGCCAGCGGTAGCGTTAGCAGCGCTCCAGTCCCAAGCCCCGCAAGCACCGTGACGACGCCCGGCGTCGGATCTAACCCGAACGTCACGCCGAGCAACGTTCCGACCGAGACAACGCCCAGCAGCGCTGTGATGCCGACACCGTGCCGGGTCGGCTCCGGGATCGCATCTCCCAGTAGCGACCAGACCACGGCACCCGCGACAGCGACACCCAGCGCGCCGGCCGAATTACGGGAGACGCCGGTGACGAGCAGCCCCGCCACGGCGATGACGGCCGCGAGGCCAAACACCCGCTCGGGCGTTTTGAGCGCGCCGAGGGCGAGTGCGAGGGCTGTCCCGGCGATGGCAAAGCCCGCAACGATATCGGCGAGGTAGTGGACGCCAAGTACTAGTCGGGAGAGCCCGATGAGGGCAATGATTGTCGCGGCGACAGCGGTGCGCTGTCGACGCGTGCCGACCCGGAGCGCCCACGCGATGCCGCCCCAGACGAGCAGCGAAAGGGTGGCGTGGCCGCTCGGGAAGCCGAACCCCTCTCCGGTCGCCATCGACTCGTAGGCACCCCGTAGCGCCGCCGGGAGCAGTTCGGCGTGGGTGGCTGTGCCCGCCCCGGGTGGCCGCGGCAGCGCGAACACGCCCTTCAGTGACACGACGAGCGCGACACCGACGGCGAGTAGCGCTACCAGCATTACCGTCCGGTCGCGAGTGAGGTCCTGCCCAAATTTCGGCGTCCACGGGCCGAGCCAGTACAGCAGGCCACAGGCCAGAAACGTGAACCAGAAATCTCCCAGCTGGGTGATCAGCGCGAACAGCACGACGACCGCGCCGGGCAGCGCTGACAGCACCTCGGTGACCCCGACACCCCGTATCACTGTCGCCAGTCACGCACGCGGTCGACGAGCCGTCCGGGGAGGCCGGTGGCAGTAAGGGTCACACCGACCGCAATCATGATCGCATAGAGGCCCAGCGTTGACAGCCAGATGACCAGCATCGCCAGCACAGCATAGAGCCCCTCCAGATAGTAGAACGCGCCAAGGGTCATGATCGTGCCGTACAGCAAGACGATGTAGGGGCCCCACTGGCGGGCGTGGCCGCGGCGCATCCGGCGGCGGACGTACTGCTTGAGGTCCGACCGCACCTCGTCACGGTGGAGCGTCCGGCCCTCGATGTCCTCGCGGAACGACTCGAACTCCTCGCGGAGTTCCTGTAGTTCCTCATCTGTCAGCGTATCAGTGTCTCGTCCGGTCGGCCCGGTTCCGGCTGGCGGGGGCGTGTCGGTCTCGTCAGCGTCCTCACTCATCGCTTTGCCGGACCGTCGGCGCGATACCTGTTGTAGTTGCCGGTCCGCGAGCGCCGCGTTGACCGCTGCCCCCACGAGGAGCACCTGTCCGGCGAAGTAAAACCACGTCACGAGCAACAGGACTCCACCGATGACGCCATACACTTGATAGGAATCGGCCTGCGCCGCATAAACGTTGAATCCTGTTCCGAGTAACGTCCACCCGGCACCGGCAAACACCGCGCCTGGAACGGCCTCCCGCAGTGTGATATCCTGATCGGGAAAGAGGTAGTACAGCGGGAGGAAGGCGACTGCCAGCACGGGAACGAGCGCGAGCCCGCCGAGCGCGACCTGCACGCCGAGTACCGTCCCGAACGCGCCGATGATACCGAGCCCGACCAGTGCGATACCGATGCCACCCAGCGCAGCCAGCCCGTCGATGACTTCGCCGACAATCGAGTCGGGGCCGTCCGTCCCGTAGACGCGACTGAAGGCCGTATCCAGCCCGCGAAACACCTTGAGCGCGCTCCACAGCGTCACGCCGACGCCGAGCACAGTCGCACCACCGCGGCCGGCCCCGCTGGTCAGCGCGTCTTCGAGCAGCGTCGACGCTGCCGGTGTGAGCACGTCCCCCGCCGCCGTCACGATCCGTTCGGCGAAGGCTTCTCCGCCCGCCAGTGTGCCGACGACCAGCGTCAGCAACAGCAGCGGCAGGAGCGAGACGAACATATAGTAGGCGATGCCAGCGGCGAGAAAGGAGACCTCTTCCTCCTGAACGGTACGGATGACAGCCCGACCGACGGAGACAGCGCGTGTGCGGTCCACGCGGGCATCTCAGGGTGGAGCCACAAATATACTGTCGACTGGCTGATGTCAGTCGGCCATCGACGCCATCTCAGTCGTCGAGCGCCGCGTCGGGCCGGTACGACCGGCTCACGACCCGCCACACCCCTGAGCGGAATCGATAGTAGGTCACCGCTGCGGGAACCGCCGTCTCGACGACGAGTGAGGCGTACAGCGCGACCTTTCCGAGCGGTGTGACGTAGCCGAGATACGCCAGCGGGAGGGCAAACAGGTACATCCCGGCCAGCTGTGAGTAAAACGGCCAGCGCGTGTCGCCGCTGGCACGGAGTGGCCCGACTGAGCCGCCGTCAACGCCACGGAACACAACACTGGCACACGCGACGGCGACGAACACCGTCACCAGCGGGAGGACTGTGGGGTCCGAAACGAACAGACGGGCGATGCCCCGCGAGAACGGGAGCAGCGTCGCTGCGACGACGATGTACACACCAATACTCAGCCGGAGAACCGTCTCCGCCCAGACGGTTGCCTCACCCTCGTCGCCGTCGCCGAGTGCCTGCCCGACGAGGCTGCTCGATGCGAGGCTCAGCCCCCAGTTCGGTGTGTCAAGCAGCGCCCGGACGCGAAGCGCCACGACGTACGCCGAGACGACGCCGGGCCCGAACAGGCCGACGATGAACAGCCGGGGGAACTGCGCCCCGGTCCGTGCGAGGTTGGCTCCCACGAGCGGGGTCCCGGTTTTCGCGAGGTCTCGGCCCAGTCTCCGGTCCAGGAACGGCCGCGACACCGGAATCCGAACCGGGAACGCGCCGATTATCGGCAGGCCACCGCGAGCCAACCCAACGGCGAACCCGACCGTGACTAGCACGTTCGCAATGACTGTGCCCAGCGCCGCACCAACGACGCCGAGGCCGAACCCGAAGATGAAGACGGCGTTCAACGCGATGTTAACGACCCCGCCGCCGGCCCGCAACAGCATCGGCGTCCAGGCGTCGTCGGCCCCCACGAGCGTCCGGCTCCCGATGAGGTTCAGTGCGGCGAAGGGGACACCGAGGGCGACGATACGCAGGTACTGGACCCCGTATCCGACGGCTTCGGACCCCGTTCCGACAAGGTCGACGAGCAGTCCGGGGACGACCCAGTACGCTGCCGCCAGCGGGAGTGTCAGCCCCAGCACGACAGCGGCGCTGGTCGTGACGGTTACCGCCAGTTCCTCGCCGGCGTCGGCACCGTAGCGCTGTGACACCATGCCGATAGTCCCGCCGGCGACGCCGCCGCCCAGCGCGAACACCAGTTCCCAGAACGGCGCGGCGAAGCCGACGCCGGCGATGGCGGTCGGTCCGAGCGCTAGCCCGACCATCGCCACGTCGACCGTCGACTTCGACATCCGCGCGAGTCCGGTGACGATGCGGGGCCAGGACAGGTCCGTCGCCCGGCGGACCCGCTCGCGCTCGACGAGGCCGAACCGCGCGAGCAGGCTGCCGACGAGCAGCAGGACGCCACGGACCGGATTGTACGTGGAGGGCACGTGTTCGCCACTGCTTTGCGGTCGAACCCGAAAGATGTTAAGAAAGGGGAGCCGCCCTCACAGGGTTTATACAGCGCCGCTGCAACGACCGGATATGGATACGGAAGCGGCCATCCGGCACGGGACGATGCAGGTGACGATCCTGTTGCTCGTCGCGGCCGCGCTGGCTATCGGCTTTGGCGTCGCCGGGGTCGGCGCGTCCCTGCCGATTGTCGTGGGCCTGCTGGTACTGACGGCTGTGCTGTACGCCGTCCGTCCGGACGAGAACCGATTCGGTTCCGTCGCCGGTGTCAATATGGACGGCGTCGTCCAGTCGCTGTGGCTCGCGCCGCTCGTTACGGCTCTACCGCTGCTCGTTCGCCTGTCGGCCACACCCGGCGAGGTCCAGGCCATCGGCGGGCTGCTCGGGCTCGCGGGGATGGCGAACTACTTCCTGCGCCCGGTGTACCTGCTGGGCTACGACCTCGTCTCCGCGGTTCGAGAAAGCGTCGGTCGGGCGAACGGGCGGTAAGAATCAGTTCGATTCACACTCTTGTCGCAATCCTCGATACCGCCTACGACTCTCGGATTCGCTACTCCGCCGTCGCTTCGCGGATTTCCACCACGTCGGCGTCCGTCTTGAACGTCGTGCCGCCATAGTGCGTTCGGGAGGCCTCGTAGCCGGCGTCGCGGAGCTTCTCGATGAACTCGTCCATGGCTTCCGCGCCGCGCCCCCAGCGCTTGCAGAGGCGGTGCTGGTCGTAGTGGGTCGGCGTGTCGATTTCGTCGCTGAGCGTCGCAAGCAGTTCTTTGGCTTCGTCGGCGGTGCCCATCTCTTCGGTCACCTGCTCTGAAACGGCGCTGACGAACTCGGGGTCACAGGTCCGACCGAGCCAGATGGGCCCGGCAGTCTGGAGGTGCTCGTCACAGACCGGACAGTCCTCGGGCGGGTCGGCGATGAGACCGTAGTCGTGGTCGCGCCAGAGGCAGTGCTGGCAGTGGTGGACGTAGCCGAGTTCGTCGATGCAGTCGTTGGCGACTTTTGCGCCGTGGTCGAACTCTAGATAGGTCCGGGCGTAGTGCTTGGTCGCGTGGCTGAGAATCGGCCGGGCGGCGATGTCGTAGCGGGCCGCCGTCCGGATCATCGCTGACAGGAGGACGCGCATCCCCATCTCTGCGTGGAATTCGGTGTTTCGCGGCACCGCGCCATACGAGCGGACGCCGCTCTCGAAGTGCGCCCCACACAGCGGCGCGGTGTCGGTGGCCGTCACACAGAGGAGGTGCTTGGTTCCCTGCACCGCCGCGTCAGCGAAGGGAATCGGCGTGCCGAAGGGGTCCACGTCGACCACGTCGAACGCCTCGGAGTGCATGAGTACGTTCGCGTCCGACCGCCGGACTGAGGCCGCGAGGTCGTTGCGTTCGAGGTTCTGTTCACACAGCGCCGTCGCGTCGTCGTCGATGTCACACAGCGTCGTCTCCCAGTCGTTGGCCGCCGCGCGGACGCCGCGGATGCCGCTGGCGGCGGTGGCGTCCAGATACGTCGACACGCGGGGGGTTCGCTCTCGGTAGGCCCGTAGCGCCGCCACGGTGATGTCTCGGTTCAGCTCCTGTACGGGGTTAAAGAACACGTCCGCACCCTTCCCCGCCTCCGGCTGTTCCGGCACCGTGATCGTCACCCGGCCCTCACTGACGCGCATACTCACCGGTCCGCGCGGGCGCCGTTAAGTCGTTCGAACCTGCTCGTTGGGTCTGCTGTCTTTCAGACTGCTGTGAACAGCCAGAAAGTCCCACCCGATGTTGCTGGTGTAATCGCACTCAGTTCGGCCGGAAGGCCGTCTCTGTGACTGCCACACTCACCCTGCTTCGGCGGCCGTCCGACCCTTGGGCAATCGAACGCTCACCGTCGTCCCGTCGTTCGTGTCGAAGTCGAGGTCGCCCTCAAGCGTTGTCGCGGTCCAGCGGACGAGCCAGAGGCCGACGCCGCTGCCGTGGTTCAGGTCCGTCTCGCGGCCCCGCTCCAGCACGCCGAGTTCGTGTTCGGGTACCCCGGGGCCGTTGTCGCTGACGGTCAGCACAACCTCGTCGCCCTCTGTTGTGGCGCTGACAGTGACGGTGGCAGCCGGCACGTGCTGAAGAGCGTTCTCGACGAGATTGGTAAGCAAGATTTCCAGCAGGGCGGGCTGGGTCGTCAGTTGGAGGTCATCGGGTATCTCCACGGCGACCGAGCCATCGTACTCGTCGCGGACAGTTTCGACGACTCCGGCGGCGAGGTCAGCCAATGCGACGGATTCGAGGGCTGCGTCGCCAGCACCCGCTTCGGCGAGGGTCCGGGCCTTCTGGCCGGAGTCGACCAGACGACTGACAGACTGCTCGATGGTTGCCGCGTAGTCGGCGTGGTCGCCGTCGAGTTCCGTCGCCAGCAGTTCCGCCCGGGCCTGGATGACGACGCTCTCGTTGCGGACGTTGTGTCTGAGAAAGCGATTGAGTACTTCGAGACGGCGCTCGCGGCGAATCTCTTCAGTGATGTCTTGGAAGACAACAGTGTACCCCAGTTGCGTGCCCGTCTCGTCGCGGAGCGCTGTCTGCCGGACTTTGAACTCGCGATGTCGACCACCGGCCTCGATAGACACCCGTGAACTCCCGCCGTCGGTCGCGATATCGTCGTCGCCCAGAAAGTCGTTCAGCGGCTCCGTCAGTGCTTCGTACTTGTCGATGGCGAGCATCCCCTCGGCGGCGGGGTTGAGGTTCACGACCCGGCCCTGTTCGTCGACGATGGCGACGGGCGTGGCGATGTCGTGGATGGCTGCTCGCTCGCCGGCTCGCCGGGTCGCCGGGTGGAACTCGAACATATCGCTCCGGACGAACGCGTACAGATCCAGCCCGACGTGGGGCAGGAACAGGAGCGTCGTCAGATTCACCGCTGGAACCGGCCCGATACCGCCGGCCCACAGCAACACCGCGGCTCCGGGCGGTATCGGACTCAGGCCGACCGCCAGCGCCTCACGCCGGTACAGTGGGCCGTAGCTGACGACCGTATCGAACACCAATAGGGTCCCGAAGCTAACGAACAGCATTGCGACGATGATCGTGAGCAGCCCCACCGGCAAGACGGCGTAGTCGGCCCCCGCGCTGCCGGCAGCCGGTACGACCCGGAAGCCTTGCCAGACCACAGTATGGAGTGGGTTTGTGACGACGAGCGCCGTTTCGACGAGCGGTAGCACCGCCACGCCACGGTACCAGCCACTTTCGAGGACGTTCGTCCGACCTGTGTATCCCAGCGCGAACGAGAGAAAACAGAAGCCGATCCAGATGATGCCCAGCCAGGACACCATCTCCAGGGCGAGGCGCAGTGTCGGGTCGAACACCAGCAGCGCCGCGCCGTAGCTGAAACACCAGACCGTCTGCGTGACGATGGTCGCCACGAACCACTGCGCGCCGGGCTTGTCCCAGTGTGCCCGGAGCTGGGCCAGCAGATACAGCGACCCGAATCCCGAGGCAAATGAGCCCAGCGCCAGCCACGGGAGGTCGAGGTTCATGCCGGAATAAATTTGTACTCCGTGTTTATGTTTCTGGGCACAGTACAAGCATTGATAACTTCTCGCCGCCGGTGGCGAGCCAGCTGGAATCTGGCTGCTGAAGCCGACGCCGTTTTGTCACCCCTTTCCGTAGCACGGATGTGACTGATGTCGAGGAGTGGGTGGCCGACCTCGAAGCCGCCGGTGAGCTGACCCCCGATGCAGTGTCGGCTATCGTCGCCGTCCACGATGACCGCGGCCACCAGGCTATCGAGGCCGTCGGCGAGAGCCGCGTCAAGCAGTACCGTGATTTCACGGTTGTCGTCGGCCACGACGACGAGTACATCGTTGAGGACGGCGGCTGTACTTGCGCCGACAGCGAGTACAACCTCGATGCCGAGGACCCCGACCAGCTCTGCTGGCACGCTATCGCCGTTCACATCGCCGAGGCTATCGACGCCGTCGACGAGCACGATATGTGGTACTCTGAGGTCCGGGAGTTTCTGTAGACCCACCTTTTTCCCGCTCGGGTGAGCGCTACGCGCTCACCTCTCGCGGTAAAAACGTGGGCGAAAAACGCGCGAATCGCTCCGCGATTCGCGTGAAACCGCGCGCCGTCGGCGCGCAGTATGCTCGTGCCACAGTTTCTGTAGCGCTCTGCTATCGTCTCTCCTGCTACTTCGTTACTGCACTGACTTGCTACTGCATCGTCCCGCTACCGCTCTACCGGCCGCCCAGCCCCGTACGTGATCCGCCCTTCCAGCGAGAACCGGAGTACTGACCGGGAGCCGAGGTCGAGCGACCAGAGCGTGTCGGCCCGCTCGTGGTCGCCCAGGTCAACGTGGACGCGCCCGCTCAGCGGTGCGGCCCCCAGTTTCCCCCGGAACTCGATCGGTGTTCGTTCCAGTCGTCCCTCTCGAACTGCGTAACTCTCGATGCTCTCCCGGCGCTCCCAGGTTCGGGGCCAGTCGATGCCGACTGTCGCCACGCGGTCGCCGTTCTCGACGACCGTCGTCTCGCGACGGGTCTCGTCGTCGTGGTGGGTGATGTCGGCGACTGTCTTCGGATAGCCCCAGATCTCATCGCCGAGGGCGCGAGCGGGTTCGGTTGTCACCGGGAGCGACCAGATGTAGCCGCCGACATTGCGTGTCAACAGTGGAAGCAGCGGTGGCCGCTGCCCGTCCGGTGTCGCCGCGACTATCACCGCGAACTCGTCGTAGGGCGTCATCGCATCGTCGCCGATACGGTGGTATTCGACGGCGAGGAGCACGACTGCGGCCCGTCGGGCCGTTGCCCGAACCGGCGTCAGCCCGTTGGGCAGCAGCGACTCGGCAACGTCGTATCGTGCCGGGAGCACCGCCCCGGCGGCCGTCGCCTCGGTGACAAGTGGGAGCGTCACCTTGTGGCCGGTCGACAGCCGAACCCGGTCGCAGTCAGACAGTTTTGTCACCGCAGCCACCGCCCCAGAAACGCGCTCGCTCGACCGAACCCGCGGTGAATCGGGTCCTGCAACCGCGCCGGGAGCCAGTGGGTCCATCGGACGAATGTAGCGAACGCGCCGACCGGATAGCGGGCCTTCGGCGGGTCGTCGGTCGCCGCGGCAAGCACCGTCGCGGCGACGGTCTCCGGCGTCGTCGCCAGCGGCCCACCGGTGAGAACCCAGCCGTCCTCCAGCGCGTCGTACGTTCCGTCGTAGGTCGGTGTCCGGGCCTCGGCACGTAGGTTCCCCAGCGCGCCGTCGGCAAACCACGTCTCGACCCACGCCGGTTCGACGAGCGAGACGTGGATGTCGTCCGCGCCGGCCACCTCTATCCGTAGTGCGTCGGTCAGCGACTCGACGGCGGCTTTGCCGGCCGAATACGCGCCGAGTCCGGGTGAGGCGGTGTGGCCCAGCACGCTAGAGACGGTGATGATGAGCCCGCCATGTTCGCGCAGCTCGGGGAGCACTGCCTGTGCGAGTCGGTGTGGGCCGTGGACCAGCACGTCGAACTGCTCGCGGGCGGCGTCGGGCGAAACGTCCTCGACCGGGCCGGCGACTCCGTAGCCGGCGTTGTTCACCAGACAGTCGAGTCGTCCCGCTTCCTCGATGATGTGGTCAACGACAGCCTCGACCTGCTCGCTGTCGGTCACGTCGAGTTCGAGACACCGACAGCGATCGCGGAGGTCGTCGGGAAACGCGCTTTCGATGTCCGTCGCGTAGACCGTCCAGCCGTCGTCGGCGAACGCCTGCGCCGTCGCCGCTCCGATACCAGACGCTGCCCCGGTGAGCAGGACGACAGAATCCCCTGTAGACATACGAATTCCGAGTCGAGAACTCAGTGGTCGAGACAGTAGTCGACGTAGTTCCGGAGGATGCGCAGCCCCGTCTCGCCCGACTTCTCCGGGTGGAACTGCGTGCCAAAGACGTTGCCGGCGTCGTTGGCGACAATCGAGGCAAAGTCCGTCCCGTAGTCCGTCGTCGCCACCGTCGCGCTCTCGTCGTCAGGAACGGCGTAGTAGGAGTGGACGAAATAAGCGTGTTCGCCGTCGATGCCCTCCACAAGCGGGTGGTCCCGCGTCACGTCAAGCTCGTTCCAGCCCATGTGTGGCACGGTCTGGTCGCGGCTGAACCGGACGTTCTTGCCCGGAATGAGGTCCAGCCCCTCAGCGTCACCCTGCCCTTCGTGGTCGGCCTCCTCGCTCGTCGTCAGGAGCATCTGCATCCCGAGACAGATCCCGAACAGCGGCTTGCCGGCCTCCACCTGCTCGACCAGCGCCTCGCGGAACGGGCCGGCGTTGTCCATCCCTTCGGAGAAGGCTCCGACGCCGGGCAGGACGATGCCGTCGGCCGCGTCGAACTCTGCGGGGTCCTCCGAGAGCGACACGTCTGCGCCGGCGCGTTCGAGCCCGCGCGTGACGCTCCGGAGGTTCCCCAGTCCGTAATCGACGACGACCACGTCCGCGGTCGTCTGTCTGACACTCATACTTTTTCGTAGGCGAACGGGGGGTAAGTGAGTTCCTGTTCGAACAAGCCTTCGGCACAGCCATTGTCAGGCATGTGGTCCCGATTGCGTTCACACGCCCTGTCCTGAGGGTATCAAAAATGAGAATGGACCAGCCCAGTTTTATTCACCTACCGCATACAGCCGCTAATGATTGATCTTACAGAAGTCCTGTACGTCGACGGTAACGTTCTCATCGCTGAATTTCCCGAAGAAATGGAGATGACAGACGAGACGTTCGCGAAAGTCAATGAACGGTTTGAGGAACTCGCCTCACAGCCGGCGGTCGACACGCACATCTCAAATCTCCAGATGGAGGCGTCACTGAACGACGACGTATTCACGCGAGCACAGGAGGCCGCTGAGGCGGGCAAGGAGTTCGGTATCACGAACTGGGTCATCGTCTCCGAGGGGATCAAGAAAATGGCGCTCAAGAGTCAGGTCGGCGAGATTCCGGGTGTTGACATTTCACTGGTCGATACCAGAGCAGAAGCGATGGATATCGCAGCGAACTAGCGCTTTCGAGCGCACTATCCGACTATTTTAAAACTCGCCGAGTCGCGACTGACCGCTCTGGGCGTCGGTAAACTCTGCGGCAGTCGTCAGTGCGGCCTTGAACGTCTCTTTCTGGCTCGGATCGTACAGCGTCGCCGCCGGGTGGACGGAGACGAGAACGCGACGCGGCTGGCCGGCGATAGCCACGTCGAACACGTCGCCCGCTTCGCCGGTCACGGCGACATCACGCTCTAGCAGGTGCTCGGCCGGCACTTTCCCGAGCGTCACGACGACTTCGGGGTCAACACGGTCGATTTCCGTCTCCAGATAGTCGCGGCAGTTCGTGAGTTCGCCTGTTCGCGGGTCGCGGTTGTCCGGCGGGCGACAGCGCACGCAGTTCGTGATGCGTACGTCGCCGCGGTCGAGGCCGGCATCGCGTAACCCATCATCGAGCACGTCGCCGCTCCGCCCGACGAACGGCTCGCCCTGTTCGTCCTCGTTCGCGCCGGGGGCCTCCCCGACGAACAGCAGGTCCGCGTCCGCGGGCCCGACGCCGTTGACGATGCGCGAGCGCGAGCCACAGAGGTCGTCACAGCGCTCACAGCCAACGACATTGAGGCCGTCCATCTGCTCCATGCACCGTCGTTTGCACCGGGGACTCTCAAACGCAGCGGTCCGCCGGCAGGCATTCGACCGCAGATGCTGGCCGCGATTACCGCTTTACACCGGTTGCTTCGATCTGCACCGTCGCGTCGTTCGGCAGGCTTGCAACGCCGACAACGCTTCGTGACGGTCGCTGTCCGTCGAAAAACGCCGCGTACGCCTGCTTGACCGCTGGTAGCTGGTCCATCTCCGTGAGGTACACTGTCGTCCGCAGCAGGTCCCGCGGTTCGAGACCGGAGTCGGCAGCCATCGCACGAATCTGATCGAGCGCGGCCAGTGTCTGTTCCTGCACATCGCCGTTGCGAGCCGTGTCCGCGTCCGGAACCTGCCCATCAAAGAACAGGAGCTGGCTGTCCTGCTGGCGCTTGCCGTACACGCTGTGTTCTGTCGGCTGGTCGCCTTCGTACCGGGTTACGCTACTGTCGATGTTCGTCTGTTCGTTCGTTTCTGCGGGCTCTACAGCATTCCTCGCCTGCGTCTTGCTCTCTGCCATTGTACGCATACAAACACAGTGCCAGCTAATCAGTATACGTTTAGCTATTACTAACTGTAGGCAATGATGAGGCAGTAATAGCTAGCGAGATGCTTTCGGGCCGCAGATCTAACTTAGCAATAAATAACTCTAGCTGTGGCTCCTGACAGAGGGGACTCCGGCTTGTTCGACTATCTTGGTGGACTGTGTCATCCGTCGCCGGGCGGTCGCTACCGCACCTGACTCACTCCATCTCGACCAGTCCTCGCGCCGCCAGTCGGGCGACTCGGAGTGGTTCCGGACGGCCGCCCTCCGGCGTGAACGCCTGGACGACATCTGCGGCGGCGCTGTCGTCGATACCGACACTCCGAACGTACACTGTCTCGTCGTTCACCGACACCGGTCGGCGCTCCGGCTGGGCACGGTAGGTCGCCAGTCGGTCCTGTACGGTATCGGGGTCGTCGAACGCCTCGCGGATGGCCCCTTCGAGCCCCGGCGAGGACTCGAAGGTGATCGAGAGGACCGGCAGGTCGGTGTGGTCGTGAATTCGCTGGAGGTCGAGGACGTTGAACCATGCCGGTGCGAGACCCGCCACCAGCAGGTAGCGGATGTCCTCGCGGTCCAGTCGGTCGACCATCGCACACACTGTCTCGGTTGCGTCGCTCCCGCCGACCGTGGCAGTACTGAAAACAAAGCCGTCGGCCACTCTACTGGCGCGAACGACAGCGCCAGCGAACTGACTGGTTTCCGCTCGGTACGACTCCGCCACGCCGAGGGCCCGTGCCCCTGCTTTCACGTGTTCTGGTTGTCTTTGATGTCTTCCAGTCTGTCGAGTAGTTCGTCGTTCGACGCGGTGAACTCGTACTCGATGTCGCCCTCGTGGGCGTTTTCTTCAGCATCGAGGCCGTCTTCGTCCTCGAAGTCTGTGTCGTACTCCTGATTGTCTTGTTCCGATTCGTCGTAGCTCCCGAACCCCATGGTACGTGTACAACTATGACGTTCATAGTAAAAAATCACTCGCCGACTCCAGCGTGTTAGCGCGTTAACACGACGTTCTTCGGTCTCACTCTCGGAAGCGTCTGTAGCGACTGGCGGTCGGGACAGTACACTCAAGCGGGCCGCGCCACAGGCTTCGTGTATGGACGTTCACAACGTCACCGCCGAAGCCGAGACATTCACCTGCAACGCCTATCTCGCCATCGGCGAGCAGACGACCCTGATCGACGCCGGCGCGATGCGTGGCGTCGTCGATGTCATCCGCGAGCATACTGACACGCTCGACGCTGTCGTGTTGACCCACCAGCACGGCGACCACGTCCAGCGACTCGATGCCGTCCTCGACGCCTTCGACGCGCCGCTGTACGCCTACGGCTCCCATCCCCGCCGAGACCACAAACTCGCTGACGGCGACACGCTCACCGTCGGCGATGAGGAGTGTGAGGTCGTGTACACGCCGGGCCACGCCGACGACCACGTCTCGCTCGTCTCCGAGTCGGCCCTGTTCTCCGGTGATGTGGTCGTCCACGACGACGGCGCGTTCGACGACGGCTCTTTCGGTCGCACGGACCGCCCCGGCCAGTCCCGCGAGCGCCTCATCGAGAGCATCGAGCGCATTCTCGACCGGATGCCGGCAGGCGTCGAACACATGTATTCGGGTCACGGTGGCGTCTTCCACGGCGACGTTCGCGAGGTCGTTGAGCGCGCCCTCGAACGGGCCGAGCGCCGTGAGCCGAAGTATCCCGACGACTGACCACTCGAAACCGGCGCAACGCTCTAGTGATAGGGCCGATATTCGACGCTATGAACCAGCGACTTCTGACGGGGACGGCCCTGGCGCTCTCCGGCGTCGTGCTGGCCGCTATGCAGGTGCTCCACGCGGTCCAGCAGACCCGGATTCCGGTGGCGGTCGCGGTCGATGCGCTCCCCTTTGCGGCGATGGGCCTCGCGGTAGCGTACGCGGGCGTCTGGCTCGCCCGTGACACGGCATTCGAGGGGGCCACATCCCGAGTGGCCGCGTGGGCCGCCGGCGGAACCGTGACGTTCGCTGCCGTGGCGGCGCTCCTGTTGTTCAGCCAGCGTGTGACTTCTGGCTCACTTGCCCGAGCGTCGTACCTGACGGTGGACCTCGTTACCGTCGGTGCGCTGGCGGGCGTTCTGGTCGGCCTGTACGACGCCCGGAGCCGCAACCGGCTCCGCGAACTGGCGGCCGAACGCGACCGCGTCGAGGCTTTCGCCGGGAAGGCGGCCGACGTGAACAACTACGGACGCGCCATCGCCAGCGCCCCCAGCGTCGACGGTGTCGCCGCCTTCGTCGTTGAGGCCTTCGGCACGATGACTGGCATGGAGGAGACGGCCGTCATCCGGCTCAGGGACGGCGATGCGGTGGCGCTCGCGAACACGGTTCGGACCGTCCCGGTTGATGTCGTCGCCGAGTTCGCGCAGGAAGTCGAGACACAGGAACAGGGCGCGGTCACCGTTCACGACCGCCCGTTCCCCGTCGACATCCCCGAGGTAGTCACCGATTGTGTGTCGGCGGTGGTTCTGGACGACGAGGGCACGACGACAGTTGTCATCTCGGTCACGACGGACGAGACGACTGTCGGCGAAGAAGACCGGAAGCTGCTGGAACTCATCGTCTCACACGCGTCGGTTCGGATGGCAACGCTCGACCGCCAGTCAGCGGACAAAGAACCCACTGGGCAGTAGTGGATTGGTGACGAACTGCCACCGGATGCCGGCGGCAACTGACCCGAAAATCAGGCGCTGCGAGTCTCTTTCGCCTTCGGACGCAGGTTACCGTAGCCGCACTTCCGGCACTGTTGGGCGCGCTCTGGGTTCCGAGCGTTACACCGCATGCAGATCTGCTTGTTGAGGAGTCGGTCGGACGCTGTCTCGAAGCTAGCCATGCGCGGTCATTCCCGGTGCGCGCGTTTAAGCTTTGAGTTTCGGCCCGGGACCGATTCAGCGTGGAACGACATTGAAAGACAGGGAGACACTGCCAGTCGTCGCCGGCTTTAGATGCCCGAACGGCGAAGCCGGAGTATGTACGACCAGGTCGCAGACCTTCCGGTCACTGTCGAGAGCTGTGCGTTCGAGCGCCGTGAGCGGGCGACCTCCAGCGGATTCGACCGAGTGACGACGGTCATCCACCTCTCCGGTGCGGGCGAGACCGGCAGTGGCGAGGACGTGACGTACACCGCCGAGGCCCACGACGCGCTACAGGACAGCGATGCGTTGCCGGGCGAGGACTCCCCGCTGGCCGGTGAGTACACCGTCGATTCGTTTTCGGCGGCGCTGGAAGCGGCCGACCTGTGGCCCGAACCCCCCGACGAGGAGCGGTTCCGTCACTACCGCCGCTGGGGATTCGAAAGCGCGGCGCTTGACCTCGCGCTGAAACAGGCCGACACGGACCTCGGGACGGCACTCGGCCGGCAGTACGACCCAGTGAACTTCGTCGTCTCGACGCGGCTCTCGAACGCGAACGACGACATGCCGCCGACGGCCGACAGACTGGCGATGCTGTGTGAGCGCTACGGCGACCTTTCGTTCAAACTCGACCCGACGCCGTCTTGGAGTGACGCCCTTGTCGACGAGCTGGCGGACTACGACGTTCGAGTGCTGGACCTGAAAGGGCTGTACGAGGGGACGGACGTCGATGTCGAGGCCGACCCCGAGTTCTACCGCCGTGTCGTCGACGGCCTCCCGGACGCGCTGGTCGAGGATCCCGACCTGACCGACGCGACGCGGCCGGTTTTCGACGGGCAAGAAGCACGCGTCACCTGGGACGTACCCATCACCGGCGTCGAGAGCATCGAGGCGCTGCCGTTCGAGCCGTCATGGCTCAACATGAAGCCGTCCCGTTGCGGGACCGTCGAGTCGGTGCTTGCGGCCATCGACTACTGCGAGGAACACGGCATCGACCTGTACGGCGGCGGCCAGTTCGAACTCGGCGTCGGCCGGGACCACATTCAGGCGCTGGCGTCGCTGTGTTACCCCGACGGGCCGAACGACGTTGCGCCTGGGGGGTACAACGACCCCGACCCCGACGCGGACCTGCCGACGAGCCCGCTCACCCCACCTGATGCACCGACCGGCATCGGGACCGGCTTCTCGTAAGCGGCCTTAGAAATGAAGCCGAAGCTACATTATTGTACGGATACTAACTATTGTCATGCGATGCCAAGCCTGCGGAGAACGCATCGACGACGTACTGGAGGCACACGCGCGACGAGCCTGCCCACACTGTGATGCGCCGCTCCTCGAAAAGCCAGCAACGCCCCAGTGACTACTCCTCGGCGAGGTAGTCGTCCTGTACGTCGATGATGTCGCTCGAATCCTCGCAGTTCGCGTACCGTTCCAGTGGTTCCTCGTTCAGTTCCAGAAACGTGTGGCCCCAGGAGAATGTCGAGAGAATTCGCTCGGCGTGGTCGCGCTCCCCGAGAATGGCGAGCGCACCGGCGAAGGCTTCGACGGTATTGAGCTGAAAGGCCGTTCCGTAGTTGACCGGATTGCCGGCGACGAGGAACGGGAGCGAGCGGTGCACCCCTTCGAGGTCGAACGCTTCCCGTTCGGCAGTCTCCCATGAGCAATCGAGCGCGACCAGTCGGCTGTGACGAGCGCCATCGCCGGGGGTCGGTCGGTCCGCTGGGGACAGCGCCTGCTCGGCGAAGGGGTTGAGCACGATGCCGGGCGGCGTCGACCGCGTCGCGCGGTGGAGTTCGGCCTCGTCCATCCGGGCCAGTTTCCGCGCGCTACATTTATCGGGGTCGTCGTCACCCTCGTACCGGACGTGCAGTTCCACAGGAGCGCTACTACACTGGCGAATAAAAGCGACTCGTTCAGTGACACTGTGCAAACACTGTTATAGCCAGGATTGGTTGTACAACGTGTGCTTTCAGAGGGGACGGCGGCACCACTGTTCGAACTGCCGGCGCTCGTCGATGGCGACTGCCAGCGAGTCGAGCTATCCGACTATCTCGGCGAGGACGTAGTCATCCTTGCGTTCTATCCGGCGGATTTCAATCCGGCCTGTGACGACACGTCCTGTGATCTGGACGAACTCGACCTCTTTACGATGCAGAAGGACGTAACTATCTTGGGCATCAGCCCGGATTCGGTGTATAGCCACCGGGCCTTCGCCGACCGCTACGGCCTGAAAGTCCCGCTCCTGTCCGACACTGACCACGATGTCGCCCGCGAGTACGGACTCGACTTTATCGACGATATTGGTCAGCAACTCATCGAGCGCGCTGTCGTCGTCATCGACCACGACGGCGACGTGCAGTACGCCTGGAGTACCGACGACCTCCAGCAACTCCCTCGTGTCGGAGAAATCAAGGACGCTATCGCCGACACCGGTGGCGACGACACCGCGTTCGCCCGCTACCGTGTCGGCCACGCCCACTACACTGAGGGACGGCGCGCGTTCACGTCGGCGATGGCGGCCTTCCGCGACTCGGAGTGGATGGTCGCACAGGGCGACTTCCAGCAGGCACGTGAGGAGTTCGCCGACGCCGAAGATCACTTCGACACCGCTGTCCGGTTCGTCGACGACGAGTCCCTGAAACCGATCTACGAGGACACAAAGACAAAGGCGAACTCGCTGTGGCAGGCCAGCGACTGGCTTACACAGGCCGCCCGCGCCTACTCTAGCGGGAACGGAGCGGAGGGCCAGCAACTTCGGGACGACGCCGAGCGGCCACTTGAAGCCGCCCGCGGCTACGAGGAACCACCCGACCCCGACGGTCCGTGGCCACCAGATCTGGCGACGCTGGAAAAGGACGCGGACGACGACCGGCCGGCGTTCCTCACACAGGACGAGACAGCTGTGGATACATCGCTCGACGTGGATATCGACGCGGAAGTCGAACGGACAGACAGCGAACTGGCGGAGACGGCATCACCGGCTACCGAGTCTACGCTTGAGTCGACGCCGTCGCCTGAAGCAGCCGATACAGCCGACGAAATGCGAGACGCAGCTGACGGGGCGACGGCAGAATCAGCAGAGGGGACGACGGCGGGGACAGCTGAGAAGGCGACGGACCCGGCGACCTCGCCCAACGAAACGCCTGCTCCCTCGGATCAGTCGACAGCGGCGGAATCTGCTGCATCGCCGGCCGACGACTCGCCGCCGGAATCAGCGTCAACGCCTGACGGCGAGGGTGAGATTTCGGATGTCGACGACACCGATATCGAGGAGATTCAGGCCGAACTGGCCGCCAGCGAAGCCGAGACCGAGCCGACCGACCCGCTGGAAGAGCCGACCGCGATGGTCGAAGCGCCGCCCGACACGGTCGCCAGCGTGGACGACGACACCTCGACACAGGATGCGTCGGACGGCGAGCAGTCGACCCCTGACGCGTCATCGGACGCCGCTACCGCCTCTGAGACGGAGACTGACGACACAGTCGAACTGGATCTGGCCGACCCAATGGCCGACGGTGACGGCGGCGACACGAGCGAATCTGCGGCCGAATCCGGGCCAGATGACGGTTCTGACCCGGAGACAGACGGCGAGCAATCCGACGCGGAGAGCGATAGAAACACGCCTGCGGAACCCGAATCAGACCCGTGACGCGACCTGCCCTTCTGCAGCGGACACGGGCCTACTACGACGCCATTGACGATGACGACTACGACCAGTTGGCATCGCTGCTCGCCCCGTCGTTCGTTCACGACCGCCCTGACCGGAGCATCGAGGGCCGGGACCGGTTCGTACAGTTCATGCGCGAGGAACGGCCCCAGACAGACACCACGCATCCGCTCGACGGCCTCTACTGTCGCCAGGAAGACAGCGCGGTTGAGCCGGCTGACGGCGACGACGCGTCGACGGCAGCGGTCGTCGCCCGCGGCCGCCTGCTCGATGCCGACGGTGAGCGTATCGTTGGCTTCGTCGATGTGTTCACGTTCGCTGGGGACGATATCGAGCGCATCGACACGTACACACGCTGATTCCTGCCGCTCGTGGAGTTACTATTTCACTGTCCCGGCAGCGACAGCCGAGCGCCGTACATCGACCCGTCGGTTTCGGTCCCGACGAGCGCGTCCACGGTCCACGGCGTCTCGCTGACTGCGGCACGGAACCGTGACGGCGCGACCAGTAGCAGGTCGGTCCACGGGCCGGCCAGCCCGTCGTACTCGACACGGAAAGTCCGGTAAGCGACACCGGGCTGGACGTGGTGGGACGCGTCGGTCTCCGGGTCTGCTCGGTCGAGCGTGTCCATGTCGGCGACGAGACAGCCACCGGGCCGCGTCACCGACGCCAGTTCGGTGAGCGTCGTCCGGAGGTCGGCCAGCGAACTGCCAAGGCCGAGTTGTTTGCCCAGCGCAACGACCGTCTCAAACCCGTCACCCGGCGGTCGTGGGAGGTCGCCGACCACGGGACGCTTGACGCCGCGCTCGCGGGCGACTGCGACGGCCCCGGGACTCCGGTCGACCGCCAGCACGCTGTGGCCGCGCTCCTGCAGCGCAAGTGCGTGTCGGCCGACGCCACAGCCGGTGTCGAGGACGCGGCCTCTCACCGTCGAGAACAGGTCCCGCTCGGTGGGATGCCACGCCGATGGCGGCTCGAAGTAGCCCGAAAGATGTGCTTCGGTCAAATCGTCGTCATCGCGGCGGTAGCAGGGTTGCTCGGCGAGGTCGTCGCGATGAAAGTCCAGTACCATCCGGCCGAATGCGTCGTCAGCCATATCTCGACGGTGCTGGCGAACGAATGTAATAGTGTAATGAAATGTGATTTCGTGTAACACACCGCATGCAGACGACTGGACGCCGGCCGTGCGTAACGGACCGCGGTGGAATTAGTCCTTTTCGCCGGCTCCGACGGCGCTCTCGCCGATCTTCTCAGAGCCTTCGATGACTTCCTGACCGCCCATGTACGGACGGAGCGGTTCGGGCACGGTGATGGTCCCGTCGTCGTTCTGGTAGTACTCCATAATTGCGACGAGGACCCGGGGGACGGCGAGTCCGGAGCCGTTCAGCGTGTGGAGATAGTCGGCGGACTCGTGCCGCTCGGGGCGGTAGCGTAGACCAGCGCGCCGGGCCTGGAAATCCTCGAAGTTCGAGACCGAGGAGACTTCGAGCCAGCGGCCGCCGCGGTCGGGACCGTCCGCCATGTCGTCACCGGGGGCCCACACCTCGATGTCGTACTTCTTCGCCTGTGTAAAGCCCATATCGCCGGTGCACATGTCGAGCACGCGGTAGGGCAGTTCGAGGCGGTCAAGGACTTCGGCGGCCTCGTCTAGTAGCCCCTCCAGCCGGTCGTAGCTGTTCTCGGGCCGGACGAAGTTGACAAGTTCGACCTTGTGGAACTGGTGGACGCGGACGTACCCCCGCGTTTCGGTCCCGTGCTCGCCGGCCTCGCGGCGGAAGTTCGGCGAAAACGCCTGATGTTTGACCGGCAGGTCGTCGTCAAGCAGAATCTCGCCGCGGTACATGTTGGTGACCGGCACTTCCGCCGTCGGGAGCAGCCACAGGTCGTCGCTGTCGTAGTCGTCGTCCTGTCTGGCCCCGACGCGGTAGGCGTCCTCGTCGAACTTCGGGAGCTGGCCCGTCCCTTCCATCGAATCGGAGTTGACCGGAATCGGCGGGAGCACGTCGACGTACTCCTGCTCGCGGTGGACATCGAGCATGAACTGGATGAGGGCGTGCTCTAGGCGCGCACCTTCACCTTTGACGAACTGGTAGCCGCCGCCGGACACCTTTGCGCCGCGCTCGAAGTCAAGCAGGTCCAGATCCTCGCCGAGGTCGTAGTGGGGCACCACTTCGTCGGGCAGGTCCCGGAGGTCGCCGAACCCCTCGCGGTAGCGCTCGACGTTGTCTGCCTCGCCCTCGCCGGTCGGGACCGAATCGTGGGGGATGTTCGGCAGTTCGAGCAGGGCGTCTTCCAACTGGGACTCCAGTTCGTCGGCGCGCTCCTCGACGTCCTGTAGTTCGTCTTTGAGTTCCTGCGAGCGGTCGATGGCCTCCTGAGCCTCCTCGTCCTTGCCGTCCTGTTTGAGCTCTCCAATCTTGCTCGATACCTCGTTGCGTTCCTGTCGGAGCCCGTCACCTTCGGCTTTCAGTTCTCGCCACTCCTCGTCGATTTCGAGGATTTCGTCGAGGTCGACGCCCGTGACGCCCTTCCGTTCGATAGCGTCACGGACCGTCTCGGGGTTCTCCCGGACGAACTGTCTCGATAACATGGCCGACGGTTCTCGACGGCAGAAATTAGGCGTGTCGGTCCCGCGGTGGGCGACCCCGACCGTCAATGTCCGTCTCGCTACGCCTCGCCGCCGACCTTCACCGCTAGCACCGGCACCGGCGAGGCCCGGATGACCGACTCGGTGACGCTGCCGATAAGTTCCCGGGAGGGGCCGGTCCGTCCCTCCGTTGCCATCACGACGACGTCGATGTCGTGGCGCTCGACGTACTCCACGACTTCCTCGTGGGGAACGCCCTGCTTGACCGCCGTGGTCACCGTGTCGATGTCGGCGTCTTCGGCCTGTGCCTGCAGGTCGTCGACAGCCTGCTGCCCAGCATCGGCGAGGCGGTCGAAGATGCTGCTGTCCTCGAACTCGGGAATCTGGTCGACTACCTGCTCGGTTTCGAGGACGTGTAGCGCGTGCAGACTCGCATCGTGGCGCTCGGCGAGGTCGATAGCGTGTTCGGCCGCGGTGGCAGCCCCCTCGGAGCCGTCGGTCGGAACGAGTACGGCGTCGTACATACAGTGGTGTTTCTGAGTGCGGGTAAATGGCTTTGCCCTTCCTGATGCTTGGGTGTCACGACAGCCACAGCACAACGGTTTTGCCCCCGCCGGTCACGTGGACGTGTATGGGAATCGGTGACGTTTACGAGGTGACGGTCGGGGACTGCACGGACGTCCACTACGTTGACACCGGGATGTACGACGTAGCTGAGTACGGCTCCGTCTACATCATCGACGCCGAGCGACCGGCGCTGGTCGACACTGGCATCGGTGCGCGACACGAGAACATCCTCTCGGCGATGGAGTCGGTCGGTATCGCGCCCGAGGACTTGGAAGTCATTGCGACGACCCATGTCCATCTGGACCACGCCGGCGGGGCCGGGTATCTCGCCGAGGACTGTCTGAATGCGACGGTGTACGTCCACGAGTCCGGCAAGCGCCACCTCGTCGACCCCGAGCGACTCTGGGAGGGGACCAAACACGCCGTCGGCGACCAGATCGAGTTCTACGGCAAGCCGATCCCGGTCGCCGAAGACCGGATCGAGACGCTAACTGACGGCGACGTGATAGACCTTGGTGACCACTCGCTCGAAGTCCTGCACGCGCCGGGCCATGCGCCACATCAGGTCGTCTTCTACGACCCCGTCATCGACGGTGTGTTCACCGCCGACGCCGCCGGCATCTACACGCCGTCGACAGACGAGATGCACGTCACGACGCCGCCGGTCAACTTCACGCTGGATGGAGCCCTCGATGACGTGGCAATGCTGCAGGACCTCGACCCCGAACTCCTCATGTTCGGCCACTACGGCCCCGCGAAGACCGGTGACAAACTGGAAACCTACGCTGAGATCCTGCCCGAATGGGTGGCCGAAGTCGAACGTAAACGCGAGGAACTGGGCGACGACGAGGCGGTCATCGACTACTTCGTCGAGCGGGCTGACACCGATCTCTGGGGCGAGCGCAAGGGCCGTGCCGAGATGCGTCTGAACGTCCGCGGCGTGCTCGTGGCGCTCGATAACCGGGAAGAATAGGAGGCTTTCTCAAGGCCGGGCCACAGTGTCGTGGTATGCGCCGAACTGGCTCCGTGTCGCTGCTCTGTGCGGTCGTCCTGTACGCCGGCTCGCGGTTCGTCCGCCAGTTCGGCTTCGACGAGCGGCTGTTCGGGGTCGAACTCGAACCGCTGACCCTGATGAGCCTGACGCTGGCGTCGCTTTTCCTTGCGTTCTACGGGAGCTACACTATCTGCCAGTCGTACCTCTTCGCTCACACGCAGAACAAACGCCGCCGGCACGACGTGCGGAACGCCCTCCGGCTGACCTTCGGCATCCTCGGAATGATTGCGATTTTCGGCGTCGTCACCCGGGAATGGGTGAGCGTGCTGTTTTCTCTGGGCGTGCTCGGATTCGCGGTCACGTTCGCCCTCCAGCAACCGCTGTTCTCGCTTATCGGCTGGCTGTACATCGTGACGAAACGGCCCTATCAGGTGGGCGACCGCATCGCTATCGAGGAGATGCGCGGCGACGTCGTCGCGGTCGATTTCTTCGTGACGGAGGTGTGGGAGATTGACGGCGACCTCGTCTCCTCGAACCAGCCGTCGGGCCGCATCGTCACCGTGCCTAATAGTACGGTTCTGTCCTCTCGCGTCGTCAACTTCTACGGCGAGGGCGTCCAGTATGTCTGGAACGAGCTCTCGATACAGGTTGCCTACGAGACCGACTTGCAGTTCGCGTCCGAGGTGATGATCGACGTGGCGTCGGCCCACCTCGGCGACGAGATGGCCGAACAGGTCCGTGAGTACCGTGACCGCCTCGCTGAGACACCGGTCGAACTCGACGTGAACGAACAGCCGACAGTCAACGTCACGCAGGGTGAGTCGTGGGTGGAGCTTCGCCTCCGATATCTGGTCCACCCTCGTCGGGGGACCCGGATGCGGAACGCGCTGTACGAGGACATTCTGGAGCAATTTAATGAGCATCCCGACCGCGTGAAGTTCCCGGTGAGCCGGAACCGGTGAACTCTGGTGTGGGTCACAGAGGTCGAGTGGCCTCTGATATCGACCTCTCGTCTGCCGGTGAGTGAATGCGTTTATACGAGGGCGATGCGTTAGGCTGGACAGATGGAGGCTAACTGTGGCTGGTAGTTCGGGGCTATTGATTCCGCTCGTCGCCGGTATCATTGGGCTCGGCGTCCTTGCACAGGTCCTCGCAGCACGCCTACGCGTGCCCAGCATTATCTTCTACCTGCTGGTGGGTGTCATCATCGGCCAGCCCGGACTGGGCATCATCGGTGACGGCACCTTCGGCGGGGCACTGTCGGCAATCGTCGGCTTAGCGGTCGCAATCATCGTTTTCGAAGGGGCCTATCACCTCCGATTCGACCGGCTACGCGAGGCTCCGGCCGCGACGTTCAGACTTGTTACCGTCGGTGCGGCTATCGCGCTTGTGGGCACCGCTATCGCCGTCAAGTTCGCGTTCAGCTCCGCGGCCGTCTCCTGGAACCTCGCGTTCCTGATCGGTGCGCTACTGGTTGCGACTGGACCGACGGTCATCACTCCGATTCTTGATGTCGTCCCGGTTCGAGACCGCGTCGCCGCTGCACTGGAGACGGAAGGGATTGTCAACGATGTGACCGCGGCTATCATCGCTGTCGTCATCTTCGAGACGGTTAATCCAGCCGTTGCCAGTGAGAGCCTACTACGAGGATTTGCGCTCCGACTGGGGACGGGGCTACTTGTCGGCCTCATCGTCGCCGGCGTCGTGTACTACCTCCTCCAGTACGTCGACCTCTCGCCCGGTGACGCACCGCGGAACTCCCGACTGCTCGTGCTCGCCGGGGCGCTCATCGCCTACGCGGGCGCGAACACGATAGCGACCGAGGCCGGCGTTGCCGCCGCCGCCACAGCGGGGATGGCGCTCGGTAACGTTGACCACCCGTACGAGGAGGACATCGAGGAGTTCAAAGGCGATATCACGCTGCTGGTGCTGTCGTTCGTGTTCATCGCACTGGCGGCGCAACTGGAATTGGCCTCACTCATTGATGTTGGGCTAGCGGGCATCATCGTCGTCCTCGCGGTCGCCCTGCTTATCCGACCGCTGCTGGTGTTTGTCTCGGCCGCTGGTGATCGGTTTACCACCAACGAGAAACTGTTCGTCAGCTTCGTCGGGCCGCGCGGTATTATTCCGGCGTCCGTCGCGACGCTGTTTGCCGTCGAACTGCACTCCGCAGCCGAGGAGGTCACCGGGGCACAGGCTGAACTACTGGGGACGCAGGCCGATATCCTGCTTGGCACTGTCTTTCTTGTTATCTTTGCGACCGCCCTGTTCGAGGGTGGACTGGCGCGATTCATCGCGGAAAAACTGGATGTGATACCAATGCGAGTCATCATCGTCGGCGGCGGACAGGTGGGCCGAGCGCTCGCCGCACGCCTCGAAGACCGGGGCGAAAACGTCGTCATCATCGAGGAGGAGGAAGAGATCGTCGAACGAGCCCGTAACGACGGCTATGCCGTCGAGATCGGCGACGGAACCGACACCGACGTGTTGCGGTCGGCCGGGGCTGAAAACGCCAAGACCGTCGTCGCGGCGACCGGTGACGACGACGCGAACCTGCTGGTGTCACAGCTGGCGAGTTCGAAGTTCGGCGTCGACCGGGTCATCGCCCGCGCGAACAACCCGGACAACGTCGAGGCCTTCGAGGACCTCGGCGTTCGGACCATCTCCTCAGCGATGGCGACGGCTTGGGCCATCGACAACCAAATCGAACGTCCGGCTATCGCCCACTGGATGACCGATGTCGGCCGCAGTGGGGATGTTCAGGAAGTCGAGGTCACCAATCCGGAACTCATCGGGAAGTCGATCCGCGATGTCGGTCCGATGCTGCCCGACGCCTGTCTGGTCGCGCTCGTCAGCGGCGAACTCCACGAGAACGCCGAAGTACCCACAGCAGACTACATCCTCGAAGAGGGCGATATGGTGACGCTGCTTGGCCGTCGAGAGTCCGTGCGTGACGGGATGAAGATGGTTAGCGGCGACTAGTCGTCAGTAAGATGGGCAACATCTGATTCCTCGACACCCTCTGTCCATGGCGATTCACCGCGGTCGCCATCAGTTTTGTACGTCCCGCGAGCGCTCGCGATGTGATGGCCATCGGTGTCATACACTTCTGCATCGACGACTGAGACGCTCCCGCCGCTTCGGAGCACCTCTGCCTCAGTCCGCAGATCAGCGGTTGCCGGCGCGAGATAATCAATCCGCATGTCGACTGTCGGTGAGACGGTGCCGGATTGCGAGATGACGGCCGCCCCGCCGACGGTATCCACGAGTGAGTACGTGACGCCGCCGTGTGCGATTATCGATTCAGGGTTCGAGGAGTGGCCGTCCTCCAGCGGGAGTTCGCCAGCCGCATAACCGTCATCGACAGCCGTGATCTCCATCCCTAGCTGCTTGACAAACGGGATGTCGTTGAACATCGATTTGAGACTCATGGCTATCTCCACGGAATCGAGTCAGATAAGCCTCCGAGAACAATCAACAACGGGTCGAGTGTGGTCGTTATTCGGGACACGACTTCCTGTCAGTCCCCTGCTACCGCTCCGTCCACGCTCTCGTCGCTCTCCGTGGCTTCTTCTGGAAGTAGATGCTCCGGGCGACGCAGGTAGCTCGGCTTCTGTGCGAACGCTTCGATTCGCTCCCACTCCTCGGGTGTGATGTGACCGTCCATATACAGTATCCACTGTTGACACTACTTTAATCCTTGTAATAAAATCTAAAATAAATTGTAGTGGATTATCACCTACTATAGGGAGCTACCACTATCGTAGTGGGCGTCTGTTACTGAGGATGAGGGGTCGGTGTACTTCGACGGCCTTGCTACCGGCGTCTGATTCCACTCATTACCCCTCTTTGCCCCCCGATGACCTAATATGATTTTAGGCAGATATGTGGGTACTACTATATGTTGGCCGTCGCTACCAGATTCTATGCAACCACAGCGGGCAACGTACGTAAAGAAAGCCTGTGCCTACATCACCAGAAACGGGTCGGAACTGCTGGTGTTCGACGGGCCGGGCCACGACGGGCTACAGATACCGAAGGGAACCGTTGAACCGGGAGAAAGACCGCGGGTAGCCGTACAGCGAGAGGCTGTCGAGGAGAGCGGTCTCGCCTCATTCGAGCGTCTGCAACACATCGCCACCGATGTCTGGACGCGCCGCGAGTCGCCACCGAAGCGATACGTGCGGTCGTTCTACCACCTCCCTGTCCACGAATCCCGGGATCACTGGGTCCACACCGTCACCGGGACGGGCGAGGAACGCGGTGCAGAGTTCGAGTTCTCGTGGGTCGACCTCCAGACCGATGCCACCTTCGCACTCGATCTTGACGACTATCTCCACTCTCTGACGAGTCCCGCTGAGGCGACGACAGCCGGCGATGTGGCTGCCGATTAACGACTTCTTCTCTCAAATATCGCTCGTGCAAGCGCCACAGCGGTCGCAAATGACGGATTCATAAGCAACAGACTCGAAACCGACGGATTCGCAAACGATGTGCTAGGGTAGCATACTGAAACCGCGCTGACAGCGGCTGCTCAGGGCAGTCGGAACTCGATAGCCGCGCCCTGACCGAAGCCGACACACTCTGTCGCCAGACCCAGCTCCGCGTCGCGGCGGTTCATTTCGTGGACGAGCGTCACTGGAAGGCGCGCGCCAGAGGCCCCGAGCGGGTGGCCGATGGCGATTGCGCCGCCGTTGACGTTGTAGATGTCGTCGTCGAAGCCGAGTTCGCGCTGGCAGTACAGACACTGGGAGGCGAAGGCCTCGTTGAGTTCCACGAGGTCGTAATCGTCCGTTTCGCGGTCAGTTCGTTCGGTGAGTTTGCGAACGGCGGGGACCGGGCCGATCCCCATCACGGTCGGGTCAACACCGGCGACTTCGTGGGAGCCGATTTCCGCCAGAATGTCGAGTCCGCGGTCCTCCGCGAACTCACGGGAGGTGACCATCAGCCCTGCCGCACCGTCAGAGACCTGCGAGGCGTTGCCGGGTGTGACCGATCCATCCGACTTGAACACTGTCGGTAGCTGGGACAGCTTTTCGAGTGTGGTGTCAGGACGGATACCCTCGTCCGCTTCGAGCTGACCGTCCTCGGTATCGATCGGGACGATCTCGTCGTCGAAGCGACCGGACTCCGTCGCGTCGGCGGCGCGCTGGTGGCTCCGGAGCGCGTACTCGTCCTGTTCCTGCCGGGCGACCTCCATCTCGCTAGCGACCTTCTCAGCGGTCATTCCCATCTGGAGTTCGCCGATGTTGTAGTGTTCGGCCAGCCGCGGGTGGACGTTGTGCGTGTTTTCGTCCATCTGCACACGGGACATCGACTCCACACCGCCGGCGATGAGCACGTCGCGCTGGCCGGCCGCGATGGCGTCGGCGGCTCGCATCAGCGCTTCGGCGGAGGACGCACACCAGCGGTTAATCGTCGATGCGGGGACGCTCTCGCCGAGGTCCGACAACAGCGCGATGACCCGGGCCATGTTGTTGCCCTGTTCCCCGCGCTGCTGGGCACACCCCCACAGCAGATCGTCGACGTCATCGGCCTCGACGCCGGTCGACGCGAGCAACTGGTTGATAAGCGGCACCGAGAGGTCTTCGCTCCGGACGCCGGCGAGTGCGCCGTCCTCCTTTCCCTGTGGCGTTCTGACTGCGTCCACGATGACAGGTGTGGGCATGGACAACGGAACGTCTCGGCCTGTGTTAAAACCTGACAAACTCTACACAGCGGGGGAACCGTTGTCGGCCGACCGGCCTGACTGCGCCCCGACACGGTCGAGCAGCGGATTCACTCCGGTTCGAATCCCGGCGGGAGGCCGGCGTGTCTGAGCCCTTCCATCTCATCGATACGGAACCGGTAGACTGCGATGTCGCCGTCCTCGATAGCGTCCTCGAACAGCTCCGGCCGCCATGCCGTATCGAGCACGTCCGCGAAGTCGTCCCACTCGGACTCGGGGACGGCCTCGATACCGCCCTGTAACAGGACGCTCTCCCAGTGGAACATCGATTCGACTTTGTATACGAGCACGGCCGCATTCTCCGCCGCCTCGGTCAACTGTTGTTTACGGCTTGCTGACCCACCGATGAAGGTGAAATACAGCGCGCGGTCATCATCGTACCCGAACGACAGGGGAATCATGTACGGTCCGTTCTCGGTCGGTAGCCCCAGCACACCGACCCGCTGGTTCGACAGAAACGCCGCAATGTTGCTGTCGTCCATGCGCGTGAGTCCGGCCGCCTCGAGAGTATCTATTGTCATATAGGTGTAACTTCGACTGAAACCTGTTTAATTAATTCGGCTATTCCTCGCGGCGGAGAATTGCCCGCTGGAACGTGCCCGGTTGCCGCTACTCCTCCTGTGTTGCACCCGGAGCGTGGCGCTTGATCCGCTCAATGGCGGTCACGGCTTTGTTGCGTTCGGCGTACCCCTCACCGGAGTCCGCGATGATTTCGCCGTTGCGATGGCGGAGTCGCCAGCGCCACTCCTCGCCCCTGTCCTCGTACACTTCGAACGCTGCGCTCCCGATTTCTAGCAGATCAGCCTCGGCCGCGTACGACTGGACTCGCTCGATGGCATCCATGGCTTTCGACCGATTTGCGTACCCCTCGCCGCTGTCGGCGACGAGTTCGCTGTTGTCGGCCCGTAGCCGCCAGCGCCACTCCTCGGCAGCGTCCTCGTACACCTCGAAACGGTCATCGACCGCGGAGTCGGGTGCGAGTTCGCTGACTCGACGGGCCGCCCGCCGGGCGTTCGACCGGGAACTGTACCCCTCGCCGCTGTCGGCGAGGATGTTGCCGTTGCGGTGGAGCAAGCGCCAGCGGAACTCCCCGGCAGCGTCGGCGTACACCTCGTAAGCGACGGGGTCGACTTTGAGGTAGGCCGCGCCGGGAACGTATGCGCGGACGCTCTGCAGCGCTCGCCGGACGTTCGACTTCGAGGCGTATCCCTCACCGCTGTCGGCGAGGATATTGCCGTTATCGTGGCGCAAGCGCCAGCGGAACTCCCCGGCATTGTCCTCGAACAGTTCGAACGCGGCGTCGCTTTCGGGAGCCGGCACGACCGGTACGTCCTCGGCGGTGTCGTCCTCTGTCGCATCCTCGAAGAAAACGACAGCCCCGCCGGCGGCGTTGGACTGGACGCTACGGAGCCCCTGCATCGCCTTCTGGCGCGAGGAATACCCCTGTGCGCTGTCGGCGATGACGTTGGAGTTCCGATGGCGGAGCCGCCAGCGGTACTTGCCCGCCGCGTCCTCGTACAGTTCGAACGTCGCCTTGCTGTCCATCGCAGCCGCGATGGTGGCGTGGGCCGCGGCGAGTTCCGCCTCGGTCGCCTCGGTCACGGTCGCCAGTTCCTCGCGGGCGGCCTCGCTGGTCGCTAACTTCTCGGCCAGCCTGTTGCGCTCGCGGCTCGCCTGTTCGGCGGCCTGGGACTGTTGTGTCGCTTCCCGGGACGCCTGGTCGGCCTCCTGTGTGGCTTGCTCGGCCACTTCAGTTGCTTCCTGCGCCGTTTGAACGGCTTTGTCGTACGCTTCTTTTCGGCCAGTCAGCAGCGGGGAGACGACCGCGCCGACAGCCATCAGCCCGAGGCCGACGATGTATAGCGTCACTGCCGGGTTCCCCTCGGGGCCGGCCCAATTGGAGGGGTAGAACGTGGTGAACCACACCATCGCGACCAGTCCGACCACGGCCCCGAGGTATGTGAGTATCAGACCACGTCGTGTCAGCGGCAGCCTGATCGTCGGCCCGGCAAACAGCGAGATGAGCCCAATTGCACCGAGGAGATAGCCGAACTGCCGGGGCGTGCTCCGCGACGCTGTCAGATAAAACAGGAGGAGGCCGACGATACCGAGTACGATGCCGATGACGAACAGCCAGTAGCCGTACACCTCGTCGTCGGTCGTCGGCTCGCCGATGCGGTTCCGATACACCGAGATTAATTTGTTATTAGTTGCCACGTTGGAAACACACGGCGGTGGTATATTACCTTGGTGTCGGACATCGGGGCTTCGAGTGACTTATACCGGTTGCGTGGTAACATCAGTGGGAATGAGCAATCCGGAACTGGATGTCGTTGAGTTTCTGCTGACGGCCACTATTTACAGCGAGCGGCGGGACCTTGAGCCGGACGACCTGCCGGCCTCGTACCGGTCCGTCTTCTGGAGCGACGGCGAGATCGAACGGCCGCTGTCGGTCACCAACACGACCGCGAGCGAGGCCACCGGTGTCGAGCGACCCTGGGCGGCCATCTCCGGCCTGATGTTCACCGACCGCGACGATTTCTCGGGGAGCATTTCCATGACGGACCGCGACCTCGCCGAGGAGTGGTTCCTCGAACGGGTCGACGCCGCGGCGCTCGAAGACAATCCGGTCCTGGCGAAAGCCTTCGAGGACCATGTGGAGGGCGCTGACTACAAGCGGGCCCGCGAACAGAACCGACCGTCGCGTGCCGACCGCGCGTTTATCGACGCCAAACTGGAGGAGGCGTTCGACACCGACGACGAGGACGATGAGGAGATGCTCGACCTTGTCGACGTGCGCGCCCCTGAAGAGGTGGAGATGACGCTGGCTGACTTGGTGTTGACCACCGATCAGGAAGACGAGATCCAGAAGATCGTCAAGGCCATCGAGCACCGCGACTACCTCGCCCGGATCGGCCTGCGAGAGATCGGGAAACTCCTCTTTGTCGGCCCGCCGGGGACCGGCAAGACCAGCGTCGCCCGCGCGCTGGCCCATGACCTCGACCTTCCGTTCGTCGAGGTGAAGCTCTCGATGATCACCAGCCAGTACCTCGGCGAGACGGCCAAGAACGTCGAGAAGGTGTTCGAGGTCGCAAAGCGACTCTCGCCGTGTATCCTCTTCATGGACGAGTTCGACTTCGTCGCCAAGACGCGCTCCTCCGACGAACACGCCGCGATCAAGCGCGCTGTCAACACTCTCCTCAAGAGCATCGACGAGATTTCGCTTATTCAGGATGAGGTGTTGCTCATCGGCGCGACGAACCACCCCGACCAGCTTGACGCCGCCGCCTGGCGGCGCTTCGACGAGATCGTCAACTTCCCGAAGCCGGATAGCGGTATGCGCGCGGACATCCTCCGCATCGTCACCCAGCAGATGGAGATCGACGACTTCGACCCGGAGACACTGGCGGACCTCACCGAGGGGCTGACCGGCAGTGACCTCCGGCTCGTGCTCCGTGAGGCTGTCCTCAATGCTCTGACCGAGGAGCGGACCACGCTCACCCAGCAGGATCTTGAAGACGCTATCATCGACTTCGAGGAGCGGGACAACCTCAAGAACATGGACATGATGGACGGCGACGCCGACGCGTTGGTCGCCGGGAGCGGCGGCTTCTCCGGTGACGGCGGCAGTGATCACGACCACGATCACGACCACTGAGCGACGGCTTGCCCACTTAGACACCCGTTCTGGCTGTCGGTATGAGCGATTTACTTATCAATGCAGGAACCATTCGGTAGCCATGGCTGACAACGACGTGTTCACCGAGACAGACGAGCCGGCCGAGTCGTGGGTTGACGTTCGGATGACTGATCCCGATGAAGGCGAGTGGGACGTAGACGTGGTTATCGCGGAAAAGCAGGTCGAGTATGTCGACCTGCGCATCCGACCGGAGTTACTTGAGGGGTTCTTCGAGTGTCTGTTCGACGACCTCGCGGACGAGCGCGCCCGGTCCCTGCTGGCGGCGACGATGGAGCGACAGGGGATCGACCCGGCGAACCTGTTCGATAGCCAGTAACGAAAGCGAGGGGCTTAGGCGGGTCCCCCTCTGAAGGGATGGTAATGGAGGTCACGCTGCTTGGGACCGGCGACACGACGGGGACGCCGACTGTCCAGTGCGACTGTGACACGTGCGAACGGGCGCGCGACCCCGACGAGGAACTCCGGGCCCGCGTCCGCGAGCGTGGCATCGACCCCACGGGCGGCGTCGAACGGTCGCGCTTCTCCGTCGCCGTGGAGAACGACGAAACCGGCGAGTCACTACTGATCGACCTGAGTCCGGACTTCCGTCACCAGTTCCTCCGCGAGTCGGTCCCGCTGCCGGACGCGGCGATTATCACGCACGTTCACTTCGACCACCTCGATGGCCTCGGCAACGCCTACCGCCTGTTCGACGAACTGCCGGTCCACGCTGCCGACGAAACCGATCCGGTGACTGGTGCAAGCGTCGCCGAGAGCGTCCGGAGCCGCTATGACTATCTCGATACGGTCTCGGTCCACGCACAGACGCCGCTCAAGCCGTTCACCGTCGCTGGCTTCGAGGTGACGCTCGTCCCGGTCACGCACCCACCGCTTCTGTGTTACGGCCTGCGAATCGAGGAACCTCAGACCGGCGCAGTGCTGTCGATTTCCGGGGATACCTGCTACGACGTGCCCGACCGTTCGAAATCCGTCCTGACCGGGGCCGACCTCGCGCTCGTCGAGGGCATCGTCCACCCGGAGGCCTGCGAGTACCACCCGAAAGGCGGCACGCACCACGACGAAAACGGCGTGCCGCGGACCTTCGGCACGAAACACATGACCCTGCCCGGCGCGCGGGACTTCGCCGAAGACATTGCGGCCGACGACTACCGTATCGTCCACACGGCGCACTACGTCCCCGCGGACAGGGCCTTCGCTGACGACATCGGACTCGACGGCGAGCGGTTCACGCTCTGACTCCCGATTCGGCTCGGTGAAACGGACCGTAGCTTATAGGCCATGGCGGCTAATGCCGTTGTATGGACAGGCGCGGCATCGCGGAGGTCGGTGGGCTGTCGCTGGCTGGCGGCGTCCTTGCAATCGCCGTCCAGCAGGGTATCGTGGGCAGTATCGACTGGGTGCTGGTGGTGGGACTGGTCACCTGTGTCGGTATCGCGGCCGCGGCGAACTATCAGGCCAGAACGAAACATGCGGCGAAGGTCGCCACCGAAGCGCCGGCAGTGACCGAAGACAACTACGAACAGCACGGCCGTCCGACAGCCGGTGACGGCGGCTTACCGTCGGATGACGCGCCTTCAGGCGACGACGACCGGTAGCGGTGACGACTTCTCGCGGCTATCCGAACCGATCCAGCCCCGACTGACGACGCCTGCGTCCGTCTGGGTCCGCCCGCCACGGCGTCCGCTCGGCCCGAAGCGAGTCCCCGTCGACGGCCGGCGGGTCGGCTGCCTTGTACCCGCCGCAGTCCGGGCCGCACTCGTCGCTCTCGCGGACAGCGCGATCCTTCCACTGACAGTACGGAATCCCGTCACTGTCGGGTGAACAGCGCTCACACGCCGGATAGTCGAAACTCCGCCATCCCTTCCCATACGCTCGCTCGGCCAGTCGCCGGCGTGCGCGAGCCTTTTCAGAAGCGTTGACTATCCCCACGTCTGTCCGGATCGCCCGCTCGTCGAGGAGTTCGACGCCGGCGTCGTCGGTCGCCAGTGGTGTCGCCTCCCGACGGACGTCTATCGTTCCGCTGTCGGCGTCGAACCGCCAGACACCGACTTCCTCGGGAATCCGGTTGAGGTGCGCCCCGGTAACGTAGGAGGCCGTCGCCAGCACGACGCGGTCGGCAAGCGCGAGCGAGACGTCGGTCCGCAACTGTGATTCCAGGTCGCCGGGCCGACGCAGGTCCGGCTTGTTCTCGATGGCGACGATGTCGCCGACCCAGTCGGGGTACCGCGTCGTCTGTCGGACGTACGTCCGGCCGCCGCGACGCTCGCGCTCGAAGAAGCCCCGATCGACCGCCAGTTCGACGGCCCGCTCGGCGCGGTCGGGGTGACAGTCGAAGGCGTCCTTCCAGTACCGCGCCCGACCCGGGCCAACGTCGCTTTCGATGGCCGCCGTCGGTAGTCGTTCGGGAGTGATGGCCGCCCGCTCGTCGAACTCGGGGCCCGGCTCAACGACGACGGTATCGAGGACGCGCCGGCCGTGGATAGCGCCGCCGAGCTGGCGGCTCACCAGTCGACCCTCGCGTTCGAGGTGGGCACACAGTGCCAGTTCGAAGTCGAACTCCCGCACGACCGGAGGCAGGGCTGGGACGGGCAAAAGCCCCGTGCTCGGTTACCGGGTGGCGACAAGGAAACAGGTCAGCGCCGCCAGTGCGAGAACCGGACTCTGCGAGAGTATCGTCAGCAAGCCGAGGTAGACCGTCAGAACGCCGAGGAGGGAACGAACGGTCAGCGGTGGATACGTCGGCCTGTACAGTTCGGGGTCGGCGTAGGGTGCAGGCTGATACATTACAGTGAAACAATGGTCCCGAACGCCGATAAGCATAATCTGAATGATATTTCTGCAACAGACGCGGACAGAGGCTCTCCTGAAGACGATTTCAGTCAGCCGAAAAACAGCTCACCCCCATAAGACAGACAGTACAACCGGCGGACCGGCTCAGTGCTCGCAAGCCTGTCGCTCGAACTTGGTCGGCTGGAGGTTGCCGTCCAGATAGGCGGTCAGTTCCGCCTCGGCCAGCGGAACCCGGACCGTGAGCCGCCACGGGTCGGTGTCTTCAACGCTGGTGTACTGGTCGTCGACACACCAGGGGAGCGTCCAGTAGGGTCGACTCGACAGATCGACGCCGTGGTCGTCGTAGAACGCTGCAACGCGGGAGTTATCGAGTAGCGTCAGTCCGACAGGCGAACAGAGTTCGTGGCGACACCGTTCGCAGACGAACTCGGCGCGGATCGACACATCGAGACAGCAGTCGCCATCGCGGGAGATCTCTGTCCCCATCCGACCGGCGCAGTCCGGGCAGACCCCGTCGGCGGCCAGACAGTGGAGGTGTCGCACCCGCTCGGCGAAGGCCGTCGCGACTTCCGTCGGTGTCCGGTCGACCAGACCGCCCGGCGGGAACGGGTACTCGCCGTGAGCCTTCCCGCAGTCCTCGCAGTCGATAGCGAACTGCTCGTCGGCGTACTCGGCTAGCAGACCGCCACCACACCGCGTACAGGCCCCGGTCACCGAGAACGGGTCGATGTCGGGCGTCCGAGTGAACGTTCCCGCCCGCACCGCGCGGATGACCTGCGCCCCGGCGTGCCGGAGGTCGTACCCGTCAGTTCCCTGGCTGACGAACTGATCAGTGAGCTCCTGTAAGTGATAGTTGAACTGCCCGCTGTCGGCTAGCTCTACGGCGTCGAACAACTCCGAGAAGCGAACTGGTCGGTCGTCTGCGCGCCACAGGGCCTCCAGAATGTCCAGGCGCGTCTCGCTCGCGATGACCGAAAACGCTGTCGCCGGGTCAATGTCGGCATCCGTTTCGGGGGACTCATCGACTCGCATCGTGCATGAACCTGTCCCCGCATAAACAAAAGCGTTCACAGAAACACAGTTACGTAACAGCACCGACATGAACGCGTCACGATTACTTCAGCGTCCCCGTCTAGTCAACGAGCAGGGTTCGACCGGTTCGACCGGTTCGTCACGGATGGTGGTATGACTGGTCGTTGACTCCGACGTTCTCTTAACGGCGATAGCCGGTGTAATCTCCGACTCGCGCAGTCCGCGGCTCGTGCGCAGCGATGGGATCGCGTCGCTATATCCGGGCCGATACCGAGCAATCCGGTGATGTTGCCGCTGTCAGCAGGGACAATATCGGCGATTGAACCGGGGTCGACGGGCCGCAAACAGTAGGTTTATCAATTGCACGCGGCGAAAATCCACCAAGATTACTCTCGAAATGACATCGAACAAACAACCGGAGGTGAACATCGGACTCGTTGGGCACGTCGACCACGGAAAGACGACGCTCGTACAGGCGCTGTCCGGCGAATGGACCGACCAGCACTCCGAGGAGATGAAGCGCGGTATCTCTATCCGACTCGGCTACGCCGACGCGACGTTCCGTCGCTGCCCGGAGGCCGAGGAGCCGGAGGCCTTTACCGTCGACGAGCACTGCGACGACCACGACGTCGACACCGACCACCTCCGGACGGTGTCGTTCGTGGACGCGCCCGGACACGAGACGCTGATGGCCACCATGCTGTCCGGCGCGGCCATCATGGACGGGGCCGTTCTCGTCATCTCGGCGACCGAGCCTGTCCCGCAGGCCCAGACCGAGGAACACCTGAGCGCGCTCGATATCATCGGTATTGACAACATCGTCATCGCCCAGAACAAGGTCGACCTCGTCGACGAGGAGCGGGCAATGCAGAACTACGAGCAGATTCAGGAGTTCGTCGAAGGGACCGTCGCCGAAGGCGCACCGGTTGTCCCCATCAGCGCAGGTCAGGAGGCCAACATCGACCTGCTCATTGAGGCTGTCCAGTCCGAGATTCCGACGCCGGAACGGGACCCCGACGAGGACGCCCGCATGATGGTCGCACGCTCGTTCGACATCAACCGTCCCGGCACGACCTGGGACGACCTGATGGGCGGCGTGCTCGGCGGCTCGCTCGTTGGCGGCCAACTGGACGTTGACGACGAGATCGAACTCCGCCCTGGCCGTGAGGTCGAGGAAGGCGGCAAGACGGAGTGGCAGCCCGTGACGACGACGGTCCGCTCGCTCCAGTCCGGCGGCGACTTCGTGGACACGGTTACGCCGGGTGGCCTGCTCGGCGTCGGGACTGGGCTCGACCCCGCTATCACGAAAGGCGACGCGCTCGCCGGCCAGGTCGCCGGGCCGCCCGGTAGCCTCCCGCCGGTCCACGAGACGTTCACGATGGACGTGGACCTGCTGGAACGCATCGTCGGCGACGACGGCGGCGAGGTCGACGAAATCTCGACCGGTGAACCGCTCATGCTGACTATCGGCACCGCCACCACGGTTGGGTCGGTCACGAGCGCGCGCGACGACGAATGTGAAGTCGCGCTCAAGCGCCCGGTCTGTGCGGCCTCGGGCTCGAAGATCGCCATCAACCGCCGTGTCGGCGCTCGATGGCGGCTCATCGGTGTCGGCACGCTGCGGTGATGATCGTGCTGGATACGAACGCACTGATGATGCCGGTCGAATGCAACGTGCGCCTGTTCGAGGAACTCGACAGGGTGCTGCCGGATGCGACGGACTACGTGGCGCCCGCCGCCGTCCGCGACGAGCTGGCGAAACTGGCCGATGGCGCCGGCGCGGAAGCGACGGCCGCTTCTGTCGGGCAGGACCTGCTTGACCGGTGTACGGTTCGGGAGACGACGGCGGACTACGCGGACGATGCCGTCCTCGAACTGGCACAGGCAGACGATGCGACACACGCAGTCACGAACGACAACCCCCTCAAACGACGCCTGCTGGACGCGGGCGTTCCAGTAATTAGTTTAAGGGGCCGGAACAAACTGGGTATCACTCAACCATAACACATGTATAAACGGGTACGCCTACGCGATACGGTCGAAGTCCCGCCACGCTTTCTGGCGGAGGTCAGTCCGGGGCTGGTCAAACGGCTCCTGCAAGAGAAGCTCGAAGGACGAATGGACGAGGACGTCGGCAGCGTCGTCTCCGTCATCGAGGTCCACGACATCGGTACCGGTGCCGTGCTGCCGAACAAGCCCGGCGTCTACTACGAGGCCGAGTTCGACGCCCTCACGTTCGACCCACAGATGCAGGAAGTGGTCGACGGGGAGGTCGTCGAGGTCGTCAACTTCGGGGCCTTCATCGGCATCGGGCCGGTCGACGGTCTGCTCCACGTCTCCCAGATCTCCGACGAGTATCTGGCCTACGACGAGGAGAACCAGCAACTCGCCTCCCGCGAGTCCAACCGGACGCTCACCGTCGGTGACGCCGTCCGAGCGCGTATCGTCACCAAGAGCATCGACGAGCGAAACCCGCGTGACTCCAAGATCGGCCTGACAGCGAAACAGGTCGGCCTGGGCAAGCACGGCTGGCTCCAAGAGGAGCGCGAGCGCCGCGAAGGCACGGCGGAAGCCGGTGATAGCTGATGGCGGACCGACTCGTCTGCCGAGACTGTCACCGCGTCCAGAGCGCGGAGATCGAAAGCCAGTGTGAGGCCTGCGGCGGCACCGCACTGACCGAGGACTGGGCCGGCTACGTCGTCATCGCCCACCCGGAGCGGTCCGACATCGCCGAGGAGATGGAAGTGACCGAGCCGGGCAAGTACGCGCTGAAAGTCCGCTAACGTGTCCGACGTCGTTCTCGAACTCCCGAGTGCCTTGCGGCACGAGCTAAAAGAGCCGCTCGGACGGATTTATACCGACACAGCGGCGCTGCTGGCCGATGCCGGTGAACCCATCATCGCCGTCGGCGACATGGTCACGTACCATCTCATCGAGGCCGGGCGGACGCCCGACCTCGCGCTGGTCGACGAACGGACCAAACGCTCGGCCGTCGACGCGGACGTGGCAGCGGCAATTGATGGCTTTGACCGGACGCTCCCGGTCGACAACCCACCCGCGACGCTCACTGCTGAACTGCTTACTGCGCTCAGGGATGGTCTCGACAGTGACGGGACGACTCTTCTGGATGTTGACGGCGAGGAGGACCTCGCCACGCTCCCCGCAGTGCTCGCCGCGCCCGCCGGAGCCAGCGTTGTGTACGGCCAGCCGGACGAGGGGATGGTGCTGGCCGACTGCGATGACGCAGCCCGGGACCGGGTCCGGTCGCTACTGGAGCGGATGGACGGTGACGCCGAGCGAGCGACTGCACTCGTGTCGAGCTAACCAGCAAAAAACGCGGACTGATTTTATTCCGGCCGAGGGACGCTGAGGTTCTGCATTTCTGTCTCACAGCGGCCACAGGAGACGGTTGAGCGCTCGCTACAGAGACGCTTCCCGCAGTCCGGGCATTCAAACAGCTGTTCGTCGTCGTCGCATGGGGCGGGGTCTGACCACGTTGGCATGCTTGGGACTAATTAGCATTTGTCACGGCATAAACTTTGCTCATACCGAAATAAAAGACAACACCCGTCCAGAGAAAGTGGACGTACGTTCACTCAAGAACGTGGATGTGCCTGACCAGCGAGCGATGAACGCGCCGCTTGAAGTAATCAGTGACAGCCCAGCCCGCGCCGGTCGCGGCCTCGCGCCAGTCGCGGTCGGCGACGAGGACACATCGCTCTGCGACGCGGGTGGCTTCGCCGAGCGCACCGGACACGAGTGGGGCCAGTTCCCCCTCAATACGAGACTGACGACCGTAGGGAGCATCGAAGACGACGGCGTCGACGGCGTCGTCGGCAACCGGTAGTGCGGACGCATCGGAGCGGAACACCCCCCACTCGCCCGCTTCCGGGTACGATGCTCGGTTGGGGTGGCCGTCGCCGTCGAGTGCGTAGGCCAGGTTCTCGCGCGTCCCCGAGACCATCTTTTTCTGTGCGTCGCCGCCGACCACGTCGGCCCCGACCAGCCCCGCCTCTAGCAGGAGGCCGCCGGTGCCACACATTGGGTCCAGTACCGTCGCATCCGGGCCGGCCCCAGCGATGTTGACCAGCGCGCGGGCTTCGAGCGGGTCCATGCTGCCGGGCTGGAAGAACGGGCGCTCGGTCGGCTGGCGGCCCCCGAAGTCTCGTACGCTCCCGGTGGTAAGCCAGCCCAGCGCACAGCAGGCCTCGCCGGTCCCGCCCTCCTCGTCGCCCGCGGGGTCCGAGAAGTGGGCATAGAGAACGTGGTCTGGGTTGTCGAGGTCGACGGCGAAGCCGCGGTCGGTGAGCACACCGCCCAGCGTCCGTTCGGCCTGTTGGGTGTCGATACCGGTGCTCGCTCGCACGTCGACCGCACGCACGGCGACGCTCCCCTCGCGGTCGATTGTTGCGGCCGACAGCAACGCGGCGGCGCTCTCGATGTCCGGGTCCGAGGTTCCGATCAGGTCACAGGCCCGGTGGGTGAACGCGAGGTGGCGAACGCGGTCGCTGATGCCCCGTGCCGTCGCCAGTCCGGGGGCGAGCACGTCGACGGCGCTCGCGGCGCTTGCGGCTTCCCGCCGCGCGAACGCGTCATCCTGCCCGCCGAGTTCGAGGACGTACACGCCCGAGCGGTGTGGGCGAGCGGCTATGAGCGTGCCGGTCGCGCCCGGGAACAAAACGCACAAGCGAGCGGCTGCCGAACCCCGAGTATGCTTCAGTCCGGGTTCTCCAGCCTGACCGGCGGCGGTATCCTTGCGGTCCTCGTGACTGTCCTTGTCACCTGGCTCTTTTACGCCCTCACGCTTCACTTGGCTGCGACGTTTTTTATCGGCGACGTGCCGAGCCAACTCGCCGCAAAGGCCGCCCTCGCGCCAGCGATCGTCTCGCTGATCCTCCAACGCTGGGGCGTCGAGTCCGGCGTCGTTTCGGCCGACCTCGGCGTTGCGGTCGTCCTGTTGCTCACCCTCGTCGCCGACGGGATCGCCATCAGCCTCTCCTATCGGCTGTCGACCCGATCGACGGCCCCGCTCGTGGCGCTGCATCTGGCGTTTGCGGCGGTGCTCGGGTTCGCGCTAAACAACATTTTCATGTTCTTCTGACTCTCCGAGCTGGGAATGTGGTGGGAGTGTCTGTGGAATGCGGGCGCGGAGCGGAGTGTGGTGCATACCGCGCCGGAGGCGCGGTTTCGCTCCGAGTGCGGCCGCAGGCCGCGACCCGGAGGTCGCTTTTAGCGTAGATTTCTGCGAACCCGCTCCCCACAGCGCGCTCTACGAGCGCGCGAGGAGATGGGGTGACGTAAAAAGGTACTATTCAACCAGTCGTTCTATCTCTGTGACGAGGATGTCGCTCGCGCCCACGTCCTTGAGCGAGCTAATGGTCTCGAAGACAGCACGCTCCTCGACGACGGCGTGGACGGCGAGCTGGTCGGAGCCGGCGATGTCCATCACAGTGGGGCCGCCCATCCCCGGAAGCACGTCTTCCACGTCGTCAAGGGCGTCCTCGGGGGCGTTCATCATCAGATAGCGTTTGTCTTCGGCAGCGAGGACGGAGCCAAGCGCGGTGTCGACCTGCTGGACCTTTTCGTTGTCAGCGGTGTCTTCGCGGGCGAACAGACGGACGGAGCTTTCGAGCACCTCGTCGACGACGGCCAGCCGGTTCATCCGGAGCGTGGTCCCGGTCGAGGTGATATCGACGATGCCGTCGGCGATGTCGACATGGGGGGTCAGTTCCGTCGCGCCGGACACTTCGGTTACGTCGACGTCGACGTCGACCCGGTCGAAGTATTGGCGGGTGATTTTAGGGAACTCCGTGGCGATGCGGCCGTCCTCGAAGTCGTAGACGGTTTCGATGTCGCTGTCCTCCGGCGCGGCGAGGACGAGGCGACAGCGGCCGAAATCGAGGTCACGGAGTTCGACGAGGTCGTCGGTGTCGGACTCACGGACCTGATCGAGGCCGGTGATACCCACGTCGGCAGCGCCGTCCGCAACATACTCAGGAATGTCGGCGGCGCGGGCGTACAGGACGGTTACGTCCGGATCGACAGTATCGGCGTGCAGTTGGCGGTCGGCCCCGTCGACCAGATGGAGGCCGGCCCGTTCGAGCAGTTCCTCGCTTGGTTCGTGCAGGCGGCCCTTGTTGGGGACGGCGATTCGCATACGCCTACTGGCAGGCCGTGGTGCAACTGTCTTTCCCCTCAGGCTGGCCGAAGCTGTGGGCGGAGCCGTTACAGGCGGTCCCGGCGTGGGAGGACAACGAAGGTAGCCGCAGCCAGCAGTGTCAGGCCAGCCAGACCGTAGAACGCGAGAGCAAACAGGTTCTGGTCGGCTAGCAGACCGACGGCCGTCGAGCCCAGCGAACTGATCCCGAAGAAGCCGGTCCGGAGCAGGCCCCAGCCGGTCCCTTCGGCGGTGTCAGGCAGCGTATCGACGATGTAGGCGTTAGCTAGCGGGCCGACGCTCATCCGAACCCCGATGAGGCCGGAGACGATGGCCAGCGGCACGACGCCGCGGACGGACGGAATGAGCACGAGTGGAACAGTACTGACGAGCGCGACAGCCGTCAGGACACTGGGCGTTCCGTATCGGTCGGCGACCCGGCCGGTAACCGTCTGTGAGAGCGCGCCACCGACGAACAGCACCGAGAGGAGCGCCCCGGCGGTCCCCTGTGAGAGGTCCCTGACTGTGACCAGATATGTCGTGAGAAACGCTGTCACGGCCTGAAAGGCAAACAGCATCAGTGTCTTGCCGGAGACCGACAGCACGAGCCGACGGTTGCGAAAGCCGGTGAGGACTATTCGGAGGTCCTGCCGGAGGCTCCGTTTGGACTCACCGGTCGGGCGGTCCGAGACTGAGAGCCAGAGCGCGCCGGCGACAAGGATGAACAGCGGAGCGGCGCTGGCAAGCGCCAGCCGCCAGCCGTACCGTGTGGTGACGAACGCGGCGACGGCAGGCAGTGTGGCCGCGCCGAGAGAACCGGCCGCCATTACGACACCGAAGGCGGTCCCCTCGCGGGCGTCGAACGTCCGTGAGAGCGCGGTCCCGCGGGTCGGGCCGTACACCCCAGTTCCGAGCCCGAACGCGCCCGTTGCGATGAGGAACAGCGAGAAGACCGGCGCGAAGAAGTAGCCCAGCAGCCCGACGCCCGACAGCAACGCTGCGGCTACCAGCAGTGTCCGCTCCCCAATTCGGTCGATCAGCACCCCGGCCGGAAACTGTACCGCCGCGTATGTGAGCCAGAGTACTGTGACTGCGAGCCCTGCCTGTGCGTTCGAGATGACGAACTCCTCGCGTATCGTCGGCAGCACCGCAGGGACGACAAACCGCATCCCGAGAACGAGAAACCAGCCGGCAGCGACGGCAAGCAGCATTCGGCCTGGGCTTCCGTGCCGCATGGCGTTGACCCGTTGTCGGAGTTGCTCTGCCGCCGCCATTCTCTTGCCAATCCGAACGCGCCGGAGCCGAAAGACCCCTGCGGAACAGGCACTGCTGTCACTGCGACACCCGCCGATAAACGTGGCAACACGCCACACAACGACGGCGTGGACCCGGCGAACTAAGGCCCGCGGTTGCGAAGTCACCGTCATGAGCGAACTTCTCGTCACCGGCGGGCAGGTCCTCCGACCTGACCTGACCGTCGAGCGTGCGGATGTACTGGTTTCACAGGACAGCGGCGACATCGTGGCCGTCGACGAACCGGGCACACTGGACGGCGACGATGAACTCGATGCTAGCGACGGCTTAGTCATCCCCGGTCTGGTTAACGCTCACACCCACGTCGCGATGACGCTGCTGCGCGGTCTTGCGGACGATAAGCCCCTCGACGCTTGGCTGCAGGAGGATGTCTGGCCCGTCGAGGCGGAACTGACCGCCGACGACATCCGTGCCGGGGCAGAACTTGGGCTGGTCGAAATGATCCGGTCGGGGACGACAGCACTGTCGGATATGTACTTCGAGGTCGAGGAGATCGCAGATGCAGTCGATCAGGCCGGGATGCGCGCAGTCCTGGGTTTCACCGCGGTCACCGTCGGCAAGGACGACGAGGCCGCGCGGTCTGACCTTCGGGAGAGTCTCGACGTAGCTCGGAAACTCGACGGTGCGGCTGATGGCCGAGTTCGGACGACGTTCCAGCCACACTCGCTCACGACCGTCGGCGAGGAGTTCCTCAGTGAGTTCGTCCCGCAGGCCCTCGACGACGACCTATCGATCCACTTGCACGCCAACGAGACACGCGACGAGGTGACGCCTATCGTCGACGAACACGGACAGCGCCCGCTCGCCTACGCCGACGACATCGGCCTGCTGGATGGCGACACGTACGTGGCCCACGGCGTCCACGTCGACGATAGCGAAATCGACTTGCTGGCAGAGACGGGTACCGGCGTCGCTCACTGCCCGGCCTCGAACATGAAGCTCGCAAGCGGGATGGCACCGGTACAGGACCTGCTGGATGCCGGCGTCACCGTGGGTCTCGGAACCGACGGCGCAGCCTCGAACAACGATCTCGATATGTTCGATGAGATGCGCGACGCGGCGATGATCGGAAAGCTCGCGGCTGACGACGCCAGCGCGGTCGATGCTGGCACTGTCGTCGAAATGGCGACCGCAAACGGCGCGGCTCTGCTGGGCTTCGACAGCGGTCGCATCGAAACCGGCGCGAACGCCGACTTGGCTGTCATCGACCTCGACGCCCCGCACCTGACGCCGGCCCACGACCTTGTCTCGCACCTGGCCTACGCCGTCCACGGGAGCGACGTGCGCCATACGGTCTGTGACGGCGAGGTACTCATGCGGGACCGCACTGTCGAGGTGTTCGACGAGCAGGCCGTCCGCGAACGAGCCAGCGATCACGCGGCCGCGCTGGTCGAACGAGCCGGCGACTGAACAGACGAAATAAACGCTGAGAGAAAGTTTTAAACGGTATAACTGTGCTTCAGCCGGTATTTTTGACTGCGCAAACTGCCTGAACGGGATGAACGAGAGGGGGTGTTTATCGCTCTCTCGGCGAACGTATCGGCTACGATGCGCACCAAACTCTTTGCACTGTACGCCGCTGTCGGACTGATATTGCTGGCCGTCGGTCCGGGACTGGCGGCCGCTGCGGACTCGGCCGGCAACACCAGCGCAGGGAACACCCTCGCTGTCGGTGTTTCACAGGCTGACGACGGCAGCGCGACGGTATCGGTCACACAGAACGAGACGGGCGTCGAGAACACCTCAGTTGCCGTGGAGACGGCTGACAATACCTCCTACGCTGGGTCAGGAAACTACACGACCGACAGTGACGGGACGGTTGGACTGCCTGCCCCCGAGCAGAACGTGACGGTCGACGTGACGGCGACGACCGACAACCACACTGCGACGACGACGGCGGACCTGACCGTCGCGCCGAACGCCACCAACATGACCGAGTTCGACACCTTCGGACTCGAAGTGTCGGCCTACGTGAGCGATGTGCTGAGCGACGAGAACCGGACCGGCGGTATCGGACCGGCCGTTGCCAGCTTCGTGACCGCGAACAACCCCGGCAACGCGCCGGACCACGCCGGCCCACCCGCACACGTCACCGGTGAGAACGAGTCCGACGACAACGAGACCCACCCCAGCGAACGACAGGGTCCGCCGGCCGACATCTTCGGTGACGACGAGAACGAGACCGGGGACGAAAACGAGACAGACGACCGCCGCGGCCCGCCTGAAGACCGCGGTCCGGACCGCGATGACGACGAGGCCGAGAACGAAACTGACGACGACAACGAAACGGCCGACGACCGTCGTGGTCCGCCGGCGGATGCCGGACCGCCTGACGACCGCGATGATGACGACGTGGAGAACGAGACTGAAGACGACGAGAACGAAACCGAGAAATCGGAAGACGAGGCCGAGGACTCGGAGGATGTGGCCGACAGCGATGACGACGTCAGCGACGATGCTGACGACGGCGACCGCGGTCGACCGGACGACGCCGGCCCGCCGGACGAACGCGGTAACTGAACGGCTTCGGTAGCGTTTTAGGAACTCTCTTCCTCTATCGTGACATGACGACGCCTATTTCGGAGCAACTTGACGACCTCGACGAGGCTCGCGATTCCGGCCGCCGAAAGATGGACTGGGCTATCCAGCATATGCCCATCTGCGGCGCGCTCCGCGAGGAGTTCGAGGCCGAGCAGCCCTTTTCGGGCGAACGCATCGGCATGGCGATGCACGTCGAAGCCAAGACCGCTGTCCTCGCGGAAATCCTCGCGATCGGTGGCGCGGAAGTCGCCATCACCGGCTGTAACCCGCTCTCGACCCACGACGACGTGAGCGCCGCACTTGACGCTGTTGACGGCATCACTTCCTACGCCGAGCGCGGTGTCGACGACGAGGAGTACTACGAGGCTATCGAGGCTGTTATCGGCCACAAGCCGACCATCACCGTCGACGACGGGATGGACCTCGTCGCGGCCATCCACGAGGACTATCCGGAACTCATCGACACCATCATCGGTGGGGCAGAGGAGACGACGACCGGCGTCCACCGACTGCGCGCGATGGACGATGACGGCGAACTCGACTACCCCGTGTTCGCGGTCAACGACACGCCGATGAAGCGCCTGTTCGACAACGTCCACGGCACCGGCGAATCCTCGCTGGCCTCGATTGCAATGACGACGAATCTCTCGTGGGCCGGCAAGACCGTCGTCGTCTCCGGGTACGGTGACTGCGGCAAAGGTGTCGCGAAGAAAGCCAGCGGACAGAACGCCGACGTGATCGTCACCGAAGTTGAGCCCCGCCGCGCGCTCGAAGCCCACATGGAAGGCTACGAGGTCAAGCCGATGGCCGAGGCCGCCACCGAGGGCGACGTGTTCATCACGACGACCGGCAACCGCGATGTCATCGTTGAGGAGCACTTCGAGGCGATGCAGGATGGCGTCCTGCTCGCCAACGCTGGTCACTTCGACGTGGAAGTTGACCTCGACGCGCTGTCGGACCTCGCTGTCGACACTTACGAGGCCCGCGACGGCGTCCAGACCTACGAGATGGCCGACGGCCGCCGCCTGAACGTACTGGCCGAGGGCCGTCTGGTCAATCTCGCGACGCCTATCGCACTGGGCCACCCCGTCGAGGTGATGGACCAGAGCTTCGGCGTGCAGGCCGTCTGTGTCCGCGAACTGGTCGAAAACGGCGACGACTACGAGGCCGGTGTCCACGCTGTCCCGGACCGACTCGACAAGGAGGTCGCGGAGATCAAACTTGACGCCGAGGGCGTCGACTTCGATTCGCTGACCGATACGCAGGCCGAGTACATGGATTCCTGGCAGCACGGGACATAGCGAGATTCTGAGCGGTGCGAAGAATCTCGCACCGGAATGGGGAGCGAAGCGACCCGTGGAGGACACAGAGTGGTTCGAGCGTAGCGAGAACCCTAACACGTCGAAAGCCGTGAGGCGTAGCGAGAGACCTCCAGGCTGCAACGTCGACGAGACTGCCACGCGATAACCGTGCTGGTAACCTTCTTGAATCGATTTAGGATTCAAACACTCGGTTTTCGACACCACGATGATTACGGTCGGCACTGATGTCTCGGTATGGCTGTCCACGAGACCGCTCAGATTGAGAATGCGACGCTGGGAACTGTCGATATTCGAGAATACGTGACAATCCACGACGCCGACATAGATGACGGCGTCCAGATTTACGAGGGGGCCTCGATCAAGAAGGCGACTATCCACGGACCGACCGATATCAATGCAAACGCCTACGTCGAGAACGCGACGCTTGGCGAGTCCGTCCAGATTGGACCCAACGCCTCCATCGTCGGCGTAACCCACGACCTCACCGACGCGGGCATGGAGTTCCAGAACGACACCTTCGACGAGGTAATCATTGAGAACGGAGCTTTCGTCGGCGCTGGTGCGGTAGTCCTCCCGGGCGTCACGGTCGGCGAAAACGCCGTTGTCGGGGCCGGGACCACTGTAACCGAAGATGTCCCGTCCGAGACTGTGGTCCGGAGCGCCACGGAAACGGTACAGCGCTCCCTCTGAGTCGGCACAAAACGCCGGTTTCCACCTCCCGGTGAACGGTCGGCCACCGTGACCGATCGACCGGCCGGGGGTACTCGATCGATATAAAACAAAACCGCTTGTCACATTGGTGTCACCAACCGACCGCCGACTAGTCCTACTCGGTTACGTCGACGAAAACCGTCGATTGAATCCACGCAGACGGGTTTTCGGGGTCGCCGATGTGGGCGACTGTATCCACGCCAACGTCGTACTCTTCGAATGTCGCTCTGATGCCCTCTTGTGAATCGGTGTGTTGCTCGTGCGTCATCGGTGTGTTCCGTGTCTCGTTTGGCAGTTACATCGTCGGGAATGACTGCACCGGTCCAGTTCCCCGACCGAACCGTGTGCAGTCGCCGACCCGCATATCCTTACCACACTTCATCACTGGAGAGTGGTGGGCATCCGTTTGTCTACTAGCTGTATTCACCCGCCGCGGGGCCGGTCCTATATGTATAGCCCCACAGTCTGGTCGCCCCCGCTGTCGGGAATCTGACACCGCCCGTCCCGGTGACGGCAATTTTATTCGCTCCCATCCGAAAGGTGGTGGCAATGGAACCGCTCCACGCACGCTACCCCTTTCTGGCGCGGTCGCGGGAGGCCGTCGAAGCCGCGGCGGTGGACTTGGGCGAGATCGTCGCCACGGACGAAACGGTCACAGCGCGCGCGCTGGAGCGGGTCGAATCGGCAATCACGGACGGGACTGTCGGTGAGCCACATCGACGGACCCGCGTCGAACTGCTTTCGTACCCGGTCGCCCGCGTGCTGGTGTCGCTCGTCGACGTGCACATCTGCACCCGGAAGTACGCACAGGCGGAGGCCGAGGCGGCCTACGACCGGTTTACCGAGGAGTTCGCGACGACGACGGAACTGAAGTCGACTCAGCGCGAGACACTGGACCGAACGGAACTGCTCGCGGAGTTCGACCTCGCGAGTGCTGTTAGCGACGCCGGCGACGGATACCGCGTCGAAGTCGGGGCGTATCTCGACCTGGCGGCCGATCAGCGGGGCGATTCCTGGCGGCTGGTCAATCGGCCACTGACAGACGGCGAGGTCAGGGTCACCGCCGAGGAACTGAACGTCCTGCTGAAGCAGGCGATACGTCACCGAGTCACCGACGGCCTGCCGTTCACCGTCCCGGATGCCATCGCCGACGAACTGACAGAGGAGGTCGACCGCCTAGAGGAAGTCCTCTCGGAACTGGAACTCACCCGCGAGATCGACACTGTCGTCCCGGAGCTGTTCCCACCCTGTATGAAGTCGCTCCTCGATCAGGTGCAGAAAGGCGAACACCTCGAACACCACTCCCGGTTTGCCATCGCGACCTTCCTCATCGGCATCGGGATGACGACAGACGAGATCGTCGACCTGTTTCAGGTCAACCCCGGTTTCGGCGAGGAGGCAACCCGCTATCAGGTCGACCATATCCGCGGGGATACCAGCCCGACGGAATACTCAACCCCGGCGTGTTCGACCATGCAGTCCTACGGTGACTGTGTCAACATGGACGACCTCTGTGAGACGATTTCTCACCCGATGGGCTACTACGAGCAGAAGTTAGATGACACCGACGAAGAGGAACTAGTCGACTGGCGCGAGGACGAGGCTGATGAAGAGGCCGACGCCTAGAACTGCTGGCGTTCGAGCCAGAGACCGGCAGCGGTCATGAACACGACGAACAGCCCGATCGCGCCGATGAGTGCGTAGCCGCCCGTTGCCTCTACGGTTGACCCACTTAGATACATCTGTGAGGCCGTAACAGTTGCGCCGACGAACAGCACGACGGCGACCGCCGAGATGACGATTTGCAGGAGCGTCTCCCGCTCGATATCCATGCTCTGCGATTTCACAGGGCCGGCAAAAAGGGTATCGAAGCGGCGGAGCCCACTGTCCGAGCCATTTAGGCCCGTGTAGCACCTACGTTTCAACTGGACACATTGGAAAATACAGCCGTGTCCGCACCTATGACGCTCATCGAGCCAGCAGCCGACCGGCAGAGTACCGCACTTGCACCGGACCTCCGTTCCCTCCCGGACCGGGCCGCCCGTGCTTGGACCGAGCGCATGGCCGTCCATCCGCGAGCGGACAGCACGTACGCCGTGACGACGGAGAGCGACAGCACGTACCTCGTCGACATCGCACAGCACGCCTGTTCCTGTCCGGACAACCGCATTCGCGGCGAGCACTGCAAACACCTCCGGCGCGTCGCTATCGAAATCACTGCACGACAGGTCGCACCGCCCGGTAAGCAACGGGCGGTCTGTGACGCCTGTGGGACCGTTACCTTCGTCGCCGTCGACGCGAGAACGCCCCATCTCTGTGGCAACTGCCGACTGGAAATCGGCGACATCGTGCGAGACCGCGAGACGGACGACAGCCTCGTCGTTACGGCCGTCACCGACACGCCAGCCGACGACTGGACCATCAAGGCGACCGACGAGACGGTCGCCGACTACGACACCAACGACGGCTACCCGCCTGACGACCTCGTTGTGCTAGCGACGTATCTTTCTGATGCCGTCAGCGCGACCGAGCCGCGAGAATACGCCTTTCCGCTGTCACGACTCCGCCGCGCCGACGACGCCGAACTCGTTGGCGGTGGGACACAGTAATCGAACGCCTGTAAAGCACTATTCAAGCATCGCTGCGGCTTCCTCTTTGTCGAGGTCGCCGCGCTCGAAGGCCGACAGCACATCTAGCACGCTCTGGTCGGGGCCGTCGTCGCCTACCTCGTCAAGCGTGACCTTCTCGGAGTTGCCCACGAACTCATCGAAGTCAGTCCCGTCAGAGAGAGCTTTTTCCTTTTTGACGCGGTAGTTGCCGCCGTCGGTGGTGTAGAGATCAGCCGGATGGAAGAAGTACCACTCCTCGCGGTCGAACCTGACGCCGATACGCGGCTTCGCGCCGAAGTTCCGGGCGAAAAACAGCAGCGCCTCGACCTCTTCACCAGTGAGATAGATGGGGTCGCCAGCACTGGACTTCGCCTCGATAGCGTAGAACGTTTCCCCGTCGCCTGAGAGCACGTCCGGCAGTTCCCGCTCGGTCGCGCTGCCGCTCGCCGGCGCGCGCATCACTGCAAAGCCCGCCTCGTCGAGTGCGTTGACCAGTTCGCGCTCGCGGCGGTCACCCTTCGCGTTCGAGTTTGCCATTATCAGGTCGTGGAGGGATGGGGGTAAAACCGTTCAGATACAGCCAGACCGTTCATCCCGTTCAGAGAGGCGCACCTCGATTTGACCTATCGCGGGGCATATACGGGCTAACACCATTCCACGTCATGGAATGACTACGTACGCAACAGCAGCGACAGTATTGTCGGCAACCAACCACACGGGGTGGAGCCAATGAGACGGCGACGATTCATCGCGACAGGCGCTGGCGTCAGCGTCGGTCTCCTCGCCGGCTGTTCCGGGTCGAGCACCTCCGGCGAATCCGATGGGACTAGCGGTGATGAAACCAGTGACGGCGGCTCTACTGACGCGGATGCGATGACGGACGACGGCAGTACCGTCGGGACGTTCCGGTTGCTCATCAGCGACCAGCCCGCGGCTATCGGTGACTTCGACTCGCTCAACGTATCGTTCTCGGAGGCTCGCATCTTCCACGCGAAAGACAGCGAAGAGACGGACGAAAGCGACGACGCGACCGAAACCGGACCGACGGAAACAGCCACATCCGAAGCGACCGACACAAAGACGGCCGAGGCGACTGAAACCGAGACAACGGACGATGACGACACTGAGGGTGAGGACGAAGACACCGGTGAGGAAGAGAACGAGGAAGCTGACGGCGGCGACAGCAGCTTCGAGGTTCGTGACCTTGACGGCGCAACCGTTGACCTCACCGAAGTCGTCGGGGACAAAGCCATCGGCGTCCTCGACGGTGAACTCGAAGCGGGCCGCTACAGCAAGATCGAACTGTACGCTGAATCCGTTGACGGGGTCGTCAACGGCGAATCGGTCGATGTAAAGATTCCGAGCGAGAAGCTCCAGCTCACCAAGCCGTTCGAAGTCGTTGCTGGCGAATCGGTCGACTTCGTCTTCGACATCAATGTCGTCAAGAAGGGCAACGGCGGCTACAACCTCCTGCCGGTCATCTCGGAAAGCGGGGTCGCCGGCAAGGACGTTGCTGTTGAGGAGGTCGGCAGCGACAGTACGGAAGACGAGGCTGACGAGACGGAGACGGACGGCGATAATACCGGCGACGAAGAGGCCGAGGTCGAGACAACAGCAATCGATGAAACTGAGCGCGACTCGACGCCGGAGTCGAACCAGCGCGGCAACGAAACGACAGCCGCCGAGTAGCGCTCAGGGACGCTTAGTCTTCGATTCGTGACTCCAGTTCCTGAATGACCTCATCGGTCGTGCCGCCATCGCCGCGAACCGCCTGCGTGTAGCGCCTGTATTCCTTGGGGGATACCTCCACAGTCTTCGTTTCGCCTTTGTGCGAAATCTCAAGTTTCACTGTGCCGTGTGGATTGTTCCGGCGCCGGAAGCTCGCCATCGCCGTGAAGACGAACCAGAACGCCACGCACGTCCCGATGAAGTACGCCATCGTCGTCTCAAAGGCCAGTGTCTGCTCGCCGACCGTCCAGTTGTAGGGATACGCGACCTGAAACAGTCCGATTCCGACCAGACAGAGAATCGCGCCGACGGCGACACCGCTCTGCTCCCGGCGGCTTGAAGGGAGCACGGCGACGACGCTCAGAAACATCGCGGGGATGCCGAGGCCGCCCAGTGTCCCGCCGAGCTTTTCGGCGGCGTGGGGTTCAGTTGCGCCGACCACTGCCGACAGCGGAGTTGTCACAAGAAGTATCGCCACAACCACTGCCAGCGCGCCGACACCCCCCAGGGTCGCACCGGCAACGACGCGGCGAGGGTTGCGGCCCTCCCAACGCCGGTTGCTGTACGCGTCCCTGAGGTCCTCCATACCGGCCCGTTGGTACCCGACCCACAAAACGCTACGTCAGACGCGCGTTCGACGCTGTACGGCGCCCAATGCGTCGCCGCCAGCAGCTATCAACGTACCGAGATGGTCGCTGTCGACGAGTTCGAGCGAGGCGTCTGGAAGCCGTTGGGCAAGGGCGTTCCCCGTTGACGGGGCAACGTTGGCATCGCTTTGCCCCTGAAACACGCTGACCGGCACTGAAATATCTTCGAGGGCAAATGGCCATGGCTGTGAGAGGAGTCGCTGCTCGCGGATAATCCCGCTTGGACCGCGTGCCATCGACGTGAGCATATCCGCACGGACGATCCGAGCCACCTTGTCAGCTGCCAGGTCGTCTGTTTCCGGTGTCTCATCAGCAACTAACCCCACGGCGTAGGACGGGTCCCTGCGGACAGCAAACCATCGCTGCAGCCGGAAGAGTCGCCCGAGCGCCCATGGAGCGTGCTGGGACAGTGCCCCCACGAACTGCTGTACACGCCCTGTCGCGCCGACTGACGGCGGGCCGCTGCTGCCTAAGAGTGCAACGCGCTCTATGTCTGGCAGTCGGTGACAGGCCAGCGCGAACGGGCCACCGCCGGAGAAACCGACGGCACCAGCCGTGTCGACATCAAGATGGGACAGGAGGTGCGCGGCGTCGTCTGGCCAGTCCTTGAGCGTGACAGAAGCGTCTTCCGAGTTTCCAATGCCCGGTCGGTCCGGAGCGATGAGGTTGATGCCGCGTTCGCGAGCCGGCGCGGCGAGTAGCCGTGCGGCGACGTGTGATCCGGGAGTACCGTGACAGAAGAGGACCGGATAGCCGTCGGCGTCGCCGTAGGTGGCGTAGGCCAGCTGCCGACCGTCTGGGAGCGAGAGTGTCTCCGTTTCGGAATCGTCCGGCAGCCAGTCAGTGGCCGGAATTGGCGGCGCGGAGGGCATCCGTCGTTATTCGCTCTGGATGCGCGGCGCGAGCATGTACGTGACCCGGCCCTGCCCTTCAGCGAAGCTGAAGTGCATCTTAACGGGGAACTCCTCGCCGAGTTCCATCTCGACCTCGGCGTCTTTCGGAATGGCCTTGTTCATGTTCTTCAGGTAATCCAGCGAGAACAGCGAGTGAGCATCCCCGGGGGTGAGGTCGATGAGGTCGTCGCGGGTGAGTTCGAGGTGGACGTCGTCGGTGTCGCCCTCGGCGTCGACGTAGAACAGTTCATCGGTGGCGTCGACGCCCAGTGCGATGTGGTCGCTGACCATGTCTGCGGCGGTCACCGACCGGTCGATGTCCTTCCCTTCGATGACGATGTTTGCCGAGAGGTCCAGATCCGGGAGGTCGGGCTCCTGACGGATGGAGTCGGGGTCGATAAGGGCGAGGGTGTATTCCAGACCGTCGATAGAGATGTGGAGCTTCCGCGTCTCTTCGTCCAGATCGAGGTGGACGAGCTGGCCGGCGTCGGCCATGCCGGCGATGTCTTCGAGGCGGGAGAGATTGACGCCGATGAGCCCACCGTCAGTCTCGTAGGACTCGAACGCCGCCGCGTCGAGCCGCAGGTCGACCATTCCAACGTTTGCCGGGTCGACTGCCCGAATTTCCAGCCCGTCTTCTTCGAGGTGGATCTTGCACTCGTCCACCAGCACGCTCACAGAGTCGAGAGTCGCCTGGAGCGTGTCTGCGCTCACGATGGCGTTGAACATCTTGAACCGGACTATGCCCCCATCCATTAAAAAGTCCCTCATTGAAACCGCGTGCGCGCGAGCGACCGCGGGTGGGCGTTTACGAAAACCGATGACTGTCTATCGAGTGACCGATCAGAACACGAAGCAGCAGCGCAGAGCGTTACTCCGGCGACGCGGTCAGGCCTCTGGTTCGAACACGTCGGGGTTTGCTGGCCCTTCGCGATTGATGATGGCCATCGTGCCCTTACGGGCGACCCGAGAGAGTGCGTGGTCGACCAGTTTGATCGGGCCGGGCACTTCGGCGTGGAGCGTCGTGATGGCACAAGACCCGGGCTTGACCGGTGTGGTCTGGACGTACTTGTTCGGCGGCCCGGCGATAGCGCCCTGCTGCCAGACCTCGTCCCAGACGGACCCGATGGGGTGGAAACTGGAGTCGAGGTTCGGCCCGCCGGTCACGAAGTACACGCGAGCGGTGTCGCCGACCGACATACTCGGCGAGCCGTATCGGTCCGGCGTGATGGCGTACTTCTCGCCGTTCATCAGGACGTACGTCGGCTCTTCGGCTGCCATCGCCTCCATGTCGAAGTCGTGGTGCCCTTTCTCGCCGGTGTCACCGGTAGTGTACAGCTCGTGCTGGCCGAAGTAGAACTCGTGGTCCACTTCGGGGAGCCCCTCCTTCGGCTCAACGAGTATCATCCCGAACATCCCCGAGGAGATGTGCATATCGAGATTCGGGACGGCGCAGTGGTAGATGAACGCGCCGGGGTAGGTGGCCTTGAACCGGAACGTCTTGGTCTGGCCCGGCGTGACCATCGACGCCTCAGCACCGCCCCCTGGGCCGCGGACGGCGTGGAGGTCGATGTTGTGGGGCATCGAGTTCCCCTCCTCGTTCGTGATGGTGAGTTCGACGGTGTCGCCCCGACGGACTCGAATCATCGGACCTGGGATCTGGTCACCGAACGTCATGTACGTGTAGGTGACGCCCGGCTCGACCTCTGCGACCTGTTCTTTGGTGGTCATCTCGACCGACACGGTCTTTGGCTCCGACCGGTCGATAGGGTCTGGGATTGCGGTCGGGTCAGCGGCAATACGGTCGACGTCGGTCTGTTGTGCGGCGTTCATAGCTGGCTCCTGAGGGGTCGTCTCCGCTTCGGTCGCTTGCTCTTTTGCGCCTGGTGCGCTGGCACAGCCCGCAAGTGCGGCCGTGCCGACGCCCAAGGCTTCTAACACCCGCCTCCGCGTCGTCGTCGGAATGGTTGACATTGGGAGGTCACTTCCTACAGATGGGACTCAGCGCGCAACCTGTATATATGGGGACGGCGAATCTCAGCCGCTGAGACGCGTTCTTGTGCGGTAAGAACGACACTGAACGTGTTCGGGTTGGTGGTAATATACCTATGAAAACTGAACGCTATCCCGGTTTCCTCGGAACAACCGACTGGTAACTGTCGCGCAGCAGTTCGACCGGAAACTCTGAGTCGGCATCCATTTGAGCGCTGACCGCCTCCGTGGTACTATGACTACGCGTTCGCCATCTTTCGGCGGTCGAGACGCACGTGGTGTGTGGTAATCATGTCGGGCAAAGACGACTACTACAACAGGGCGAAGCAGGAGGGGTATCGTGCGCGGTCAGCCTACAAGCTCCAGCAGCTAGACGACACAGCCGGCCTCCTCGGTGAGGGACGGACCGTCGTAGACCTCGGTGCGGCACCCGGCGGCTGGATGCAGGTCGCGGCCGAGCGCATCGGTGACCGCGGGACGCTCGTCGGTGTCGATCGCCAGACAATCGATGACCTAGAAGATCCCGAGCCGACCGTCGAGTACGTCCGCGGCGACATGACCGAAGATAGCACGAAAGACGAGATCCGAGAAATCGTCGGTGAAAGCAACGGCAGCGCTGGTCCGGTCGACGTTGTCATCTCTGACATGGCCCCGAACATGACCGGCCAGTATGACCTCGACCACGCCCGGTCGGTCCACTTGGTCCGGCAGGCCTTCGAGGTCGCGACGGACCTGCTCGACGCTGGCGGGGACTTCTGTGCGAAGGTGTTCGACGGACAGGACCTCGACGACCTCATCGCCGATATCGAACCGGAGTTCGAGTACGTCCGCGAGGTCCGTCCCGACGCCTCGCGGGACTCCTCCTCGGAGCTGTATCTGGTGGCGAAACACCGCCTGACTGGGCCGGTCCGCGAGGGCGATGTTGTCGAAGTCACTATCGAGGATATCGGCGAGGAGGGCGACGGTATCGCAAAGATCGAGAACTTCACCGTGTTCGTCAGCGGCGTCGAAGACGGCCAAACAGTCGAGGTCCGAATCGATGACGTGAAACCGCGGTACGCGTTCGCTGAGCCGGTCGAGTAAGCCGCTTCCAGTCGTTTTTCAATCGGCGCTTGCTGGAGTCGAGACGACGTTGTTTCGCCGGGCAAAGCCGACGACGGCGTAGACGAACGGCGTGTCGAGAACGGCGATAGCGAGTTTTAGGAGGTACTGGCCGACGATGAGCGCCAGCGCCTCGGCCGGCGGGACCCCCTGAAACAGGACGAAGCCGACGCCGATGAAGATGACCGTGTCGATGAGCTGGCTGGTGGCTGTCGAGCCGATGTTCCGGAGCCAGAGCTTTTTGCCGTCCGTTCGGTCCCTGAGCCAGTGGAAGACAAACACGTCCCAGTTTTGACTTATCACGTAGGCCGACAGGCTGGCAACGACGATGGCCGTGCTCGCCCCGAGCACATTCTGGAAGGCCGCGAGATCGACCGGCTGGGCCGCCTGTGGGAGTCCGGGGGCGAGAATCGTGCTCCAGACCAGCGCCAGCAGGACGAAGTTCATCGCGAAGCCGACGTTGACGACGACGGTCGCGGCCCGGCGGCCGTACAGTTCGGCGTAGCAGTCGGAGGCAAAGAACGTCAGCGCGTACGCTAGCGCTGCCCCGGGCAGGACAAGTGTCGACCCGGCAAGCGGGAGTGAGAACGGCAGCGAGAACGCAAGCAGCTTCGAGGCGGTCACCTGTGAGGTAACCAGCGCTGTCACGAACAGCGCGACGAGGCCGACGCGCACCGCCTCCGACCGCTCACTGGTCATCGTCGAGTCGTCCTTGGCGCTCATCGATGTCGTCAAGCACGTCGAGCGTTTTTCGGACTGAGGCGCGGATAGCCTCGCTTCGATTGACGAACTTCCCGTCTTCGCCGACGTGCTTGTCGATGTCATTCAGCAACTCCGCCGGAACTTCGACGCTTATCTTGGGCATATCTGGAGAATATATTGGGCATATGCTTAGCCACTGTGGTTCGTTGGCCAGGCGTGTCGACTCACAGGTAGTTTCTGGGCATCACGAGAGCTACTGCACTCGCAACAGGACGGATGGAGAAACAGCTCGGATTTCCGGTTAGGGGGAGGGAGAGCCTCGCGGGGCTGTTATCGAGATAACGGGCCGTTACGAGTATCCCTGAGCGTTCCACGACTGCGACGGCGGTGCGATCATCGTCGAATAACGGTTCGCGACTCGTCGCCGAGCACAGCTATCAGTCAGCTGGTTCGCTTCGGCGGTTCGTCGTCCGCCGGCCGCCCAGCGTGTACACCCAGAGGATACCGAGCCCGAGCATATACGCCAGCGCCGTGGGAATGCCGACGATGAACATCGTGAAAATGCCACTTGGCGAGAGAATCGCCGAGAGGGCGACGATGGCGATGACGACCTCCCGCCAGCGCTCGTACATCAGGCGGAACGGGATGATGCCGCCCTTATGGAAGAGGAACATCGTCACCGGAATCTCCGCCAGCAGGCCGATCCCAATGGTGAGGAAGAACACGAGCCAGCCGAAGTTGCTCACCCGGTAGGCGATGACCATGTTCGAGTTCAGCTGGTCGTAGGCGATCCAGGAGATGGTCATCGGGGCCACGTAGAGGAACCCGAGCAGGCTTCCGCCGATGAGTGCGGCGAACAGCGTTCCGCCCCAGACGCCGAGGATGTTACGGTTCCCAATGACCAGTCCCCGCTCGCGCATCGCCGGCCACGCGAAGTACAGCACCACGGGGATGATGGAGACGGCTCCGAGTATCGTCGAGAACTTGACGATGAACACGAGGTGCTCCACGGGGTGGAGCGTGACGATGCTCACGTCGGCGGCCATCTCCGGCGGGAGCCGGCTGACGAACGTCCGCTGTATCGACCCGATGCCGCCCTGATAGAGGAACAGGAACGCAGCGGCGAGCACCGCCCCGAAGATTCCCAGAATCACGAACGCCCGGGACGCCAGCGCACTGAGAATGAACTGGATGTCGTAGTAGTAGCCGCCGATCTCGTCTTCGGTTGTCTCGTCCTCGGTGAAGGCATCGACCATACCGGCGGTCGTCGAGGTGAACACACCTGTCTCCTCCTCGTCCGCTTCGGCGGCCCCGTCAGCACCGCCGCTCTCACCCTCCGACTCTGTGTCGTCCTCGTGAGCCATGTCCCAGCGGTCGAGGACGGCCTGAGCTTTCTCCTTGTTGTCGTCCGCAAGAGCGCGGTCGGCGTGGGCGAGCGCCTCGTCCTCGGTCATCTCCTCGAACACTTCGGGGGGCGCGACCTCGACGGCCGAGGCGTTGAGTTCGCCAATGTCGATGGCCGTCGGGTCACCGACCTGACCGGGACCGGCTTTCTCTGACAGTGCGGTCAGAACGTGGTAGTACAGGACGACGACAGCACCGATGACACCGAATACGGCGGCGATGAGCAGCGCTGTGCTTTCGACCGGGAGCCCGAACAGCGCCGGCGGCTGGATATCGCCGGTGAGCCGGTCGGACGGGAACACCTCGGCGAACTGCTGGATGTACTGGAACGCCGGCGTCGCTAGGACGTAGTACACCACGCCGCCGCCCAGCACTGCACCGCCGAGAATCGTGTTCCAGTGTCCGCGGGCGACGCTCCACGTGCTCACCAGATCACCGGAGCGCCTGACCAGCATCGCGAGCTTCGCCAGCGCGAGGCTGATCCCGTAGAGGCCACACAGCGGTGCGGCCCACATAATCTGGGTGAAGGGGTCCGGCGGCGAGAACAGCGCCCCGAAGGCGAAAATCCCCATCACCGCGTAGCGCCACTTGTCCCGGAACGTCTCATAGGGGACGATTTCAGTGTAGGAAAGCACCGTCATCACGAGCGGCAACTGGGCGGCGAGCCCGAAGGAGACGGCCAGCAGGAAGACGAACTGGAACCACTTGACGATGGAGTACTGCGGCGTGAAGCCGGCCTTGAACGCGTCCCCGGCGAGGAAGTTGAACATCAGGGGGAAGAACAGTTCGTACGCGTAGGCGACACCGCCGAAAAACAGGCCCAGACTTATGCTGACGAACAGCGCGCCCTTCCAGGTCGGGATGTGTTCGGCCGGCCACCAGCCGCGCTGTCGGAGCCCATCGCGGCCGAAGTAGATCAGCAGCGGCAGCGACATGAGAATCCCGATGACGGCTCCGATTTTCACCTGCAGGAGGATGACGTCGAACGGTGTGACCGCGACGATGCTCGTGGCCTCCTGGGTGGTGAGGTCCATCTGCGAGTACAGGAGATCAGCACGCAGCGTGTCCCAGACGCCGTACTGCAGTCCCATGATCGTGCCGATCATCCCGATGACGAAGACGATGAACACCTTCTGGAGGTGCACCTGTGCCGAGCGGAGCATCGCACCGAGCGTCGCACGCCCGCTCTGGACCGTCTGGACGGTGTCCTCGTCGATAGCACTCGCCATCTTCTCTGTGCCTAGCCCAGTGGGCGTTATCAATTTATTCATCCCGGTGACAGCCACTGCTCGAAAAGAAAGTTTACAACACCCACCGTCTAAGCCCGGGACAGATGGAGGACGGTGATGCGGACGACGAGCAACGCAGGCCCGAAGAGCCGCCGCTACCGTCTGACGACGAGTCCGACGATTCGTCACCCCCTACTGACCCCGTTGCCGAGGCCGATGCCAACCGGGAGGCGGACGAGGTGACCAGCCCCGGTCCCGCACCGGCCGGCGGTGACGAGGACACTGTTGGCTCGCATGCCGCGCCGACAGAAGCCGAATCCAGCGACGGGCTGTTCGACCGGGACGCGTCAGATATCTCCGCTGCTGTCCCGGCTGACGTTCCGACTGACTGGGGCAAGCCGACGCCGTCACCGGCCGGTGCCGGTGGTGCTGCGCCGACAACCGGCGGCGGGAATGCACCGAGCTACGACCCCGACGACGATATCGTCGACGAGGGCGCACCCGACGACGAGGAGATGCCCTTGGCCGACCACGTCGAGGAGATGGCGATGCGGCTGTTCGTCGTCGTCGGCGTGATGGCCGTCGTCGCCGTTATCGCCTTGCCGTACTCCGATGAACTCATCAACTTCCTGTGGTACTCGTTCCTCGACGGCCCGGCCGAGGCCTGCGGACAGGTCGCGACGAACGTCGACGGCAGTGCTGTCGCGGGCGCTGACTGCCCGAACGTGTACAACCCGCTCGCGCTCATTCTGGCGCGTCTCAAGGTGTCTTCGCTAGTCGGCTTTATCGTCGCCTTGCCGGTGTTCGTCTACCAGACGTACCTGTTCATGCGACCGGGGCTGTACCCCCGCGAGCGCCGCTACTATCTGGCTGCGGTTCCGACAAGCCTCGTTCTCGCAGCTGTCGGCGTTGGCTTCGCGTATTTCGCCGTGCTGCGGGCGATGTTCGATTACTTCATTACTTACTCCGACCGCGCAGCCGACCTGGCCTTTGGCCTGAGCGAGACGTTCAACCTCATCATCCTGATGCTGGGGCTGTTCGCGCTCATCTTCCAGATCCCGCTGTTCGTGATGCTCGCAGTGATGATGGGCGTGACGACCCGCCAGTGGCTGCAGGACCGGCGGCTGTACTTCTGGGGTGGCTTCGCCGCTGTGGCATTCCTGTTCAGCCCGGACCCGACTGGGATGGCCCCGCTCATGGTCGCCGTGACGATGATCGGGCTGTTCGAGGGGACCCTGCTGCTCCTTCGTTGGACCGGCAGTACGTCGCCGGTCCCGACAGCGGACGACCTCGCCGCGCGCCGCCCGGTTGCGTGGTTGACCGCCGGTATTGCCGGCTACGTCCTCAGCCCCGCACCGGTCCCGACGGGCTACTATGAGCAACTGCCAGCCACAGTTACTGAGACGCTCGCAGCCGTCGGCCTCGGGAACGCCACGCCAATGCTTGTCGGCGGTGGGATGATCGTCCTGTTCGAGGCGCTGGCCTACGTGAACAAGAACTACTACGGCTCGGTCAAACTCTGGCGCGGGTTCCGGGCCGCCCGCCTGCCGGTGTGGGCCGTCGCCATCGTCGTCGGCTACCTCGGCAGCCCCGACCCGACGCTGTTCCGCCTCATCAACCAGTTCAGCCTCCCGAGAAACGCCGCAATCGCCGTCGCCGCCGGCCTCGTCATCCTCTATGAGGGGACCATCGCCGTCGCGCGCTGGCGAAACCGGGGTGAATAAGATGGGAACCCTACTTGTCGCCCGGCACGGCGAGACGACGTGGAATCGAGACGGACGCATCCAGGGCTGGGCCCCGAGTCGGCTGACCGACCAGGGACAGAAGCAGGCCACGGCGCTCGGAACATGGCTCGATGAGCGCTACGGCGTCGACCGTGTCTTCGCGTCGGACCTCCGGCGGACCCGTGAAACGGCCGCCGCAGCCAACGACGGCTACGGTGGTCTGCCCGACCCTGAGTTCGATACTGACTGGCGTGAGCGGGGCTTTGGGACCATGCAGGGCCTGTACGCGGAGGAACTGCTTGATGAGTTCCCCGACCACGACCGGGACGCGAGCGTCATCTCACTCGACGCAGCCCCGGAAGGCGGCGAGGGCATCCCGACCTTCCGCGGACGGGTCGAGTCGGCTTGGGACCGGGCAATCGCGACCACCGACGCCGGTGAGACGACGCTTGTGGTCACCCACGGCGGCGTCATCAAGGTCTTGCTGGCAAAACTCACCGATGTTGACCCGGATGCGGCGCTGGCCAAAAGCTCACAGCCGAACTGCGCAGCCAACGAAATTCGATTAGACGAGGACGGTCCTGCACTGGTCAACGAGGAGATGACTGGCTGGCGAACGTTGCTAGACTGAGTGCTTACTGTTGCTTGATGCGATACGATCTAAAAACCGCCCTGTACTCTCGTCGGTGAATCTTGAACTACGAGCGATTGCGAGTAGTCGCCGCGCTGTGGTGCTGGCTATCTGACGAACATGAAATAGACACTGATGACAAGGAGTACGAGTGTTAACGTCCCGACGGCGCTCTCCACGCCCGGGGATACCGTAACGAACCGACCCGGAACGAGCTTCGAGAGTACGTACGAGAGGCTGAGAAGCAACGGTGCGACACGTTCTAACTTGGATTCGGCGTCCGTGTTTTCGGTCGATTGCGCGAAAACTACCGGAATGGCAAACAACGAGAAGATGCCGAGTACGAGAAGCGCCGAATCAAGAAATAGGTCAACAAGCATATATAACGTGGTATTCCTGCCGTGTTTCGAGGCTGGCCGCGCATATCACTGAACTCAGCCCGACCGCGGTCCACTGTGGTCTGTATTTCCTCCGACTGTACCGCTACACTTGTACTTTATCTCATACTTTCAATGACAACGAAAGCGCTACTTTGCGCGTCTGATCGCCCAACGTAGAAGCGATGGCTGACGTGACGCACTGGTTTGAGAAGGGTTACGCCGTCAATCGACGGACGGATAGTCGGCGTCGAAAACGTTGCTAACCACGTCCTCGGCCTCTTCTTCGGCTGGTTCTTCTGTTTCCGGGCTCACACTGCCGGTTTCGTACCCGTGGAGGTCGAGCGTGACGTGGTCGAAGCCGCAGTCTTCGATGTGGTCGCGAGCAGTGCGGACGAAGTCTGGGTCGAGTGCGGTTTCGAGTTCTTCCTCGCCGACCTCAATCCGGGCGAGGCCGTCGTGGTCGCGCACGCGGAACTGCTCGAAGCCCCACGTCCGCAGGAGGCGCTCGGCCTTCTCGACGCGGGAGAGTCGTTCCTCCGTGACTTCGAGGCCGGTTGGAATCCGCGAGGAGAGACAGGCCATCGAGGGCTTGTCGGCGACCGAAAGGTCGTACTCGCGGGCGATCTCACGGACCTCGGATTTCTCGATGTTATGTTCCAGTAGCGGTGAGTAGGCGTCCAGTTCCTCGACGGCGCGCAGGCCGGGACGGTGACCCTCGCCCACGTCGGAGGCGTTTGTCCCATCACACACCACGTCGATGCCGAGTTCACGGGCGCGGTCGTACATCGCGCCCAGCCGCATCGACCGGCAGTGGTAACACCGCATGTCGTCGTTCTGCATGAACTCCTCGCTGTCGAGTTCGGAGAACTCAACGATCTCGTGACGGATGCCGATTTCCTCGGCGACGCGGGTCGCGTCCGTAAGCTCGGCTGCGGGGAGCGTCTCAGATTTGGCGGTACAGGCGATGGCGTCGTCGCCGAGGGCGTCGTGCGCCAGTGCGGCGACGACACTCGAATCGACCCCACCGGAGAAGGCGATCAGCACGCCGTCTCGCGACTTGAGGTCTTCGCGGGCGGCCGCTAGCTTCTCCGAAACAGCAGACATGGAATTTCTTTCTCGGTGGAGCGCAAAAACGCCTTCGCGTTCGGTGTTTGACTGACCGGGCCGGAGCGGTATTGACCGCTCCGCTGCCGCCGGAACCGCTGGCAACGGGTTTTTTCTCGCTGGCGTCGAATGGGCGGGCAGATGGAGCTCGAATCGGTTCCGGGCGTCGGGGCGAAGACAGCCGCGGCGCTCCGGGAACTAGACGACCCGGAGGCAGCACTCCGGGACGGCGACGTCGCGTCGCTTGCACGCGCACCGGGTATCAGCGAGGGCCGGGCAGCCCGTATCGCTCGCGGCGCGATCCGGGCCGAACACGACGACCCTGGTGGGTTCACCGCGACGAAACGCGCCCGAGAGATCCACGAGGACGCACTGGCCCTGCTGACCGACCGGACGGTAACCGACTACGCCGCGAAGCGACTGGAGACGATCTATCCCAGCGGCATCCGTAGCCGTATCGAAGAAGTCCGCTCGTTCGCCGAGTCGGCGATGGCCCGCGAGCCCGACCCGGCAGTTCTCGACGCCCTCTCGGCCGTCGAGCCGCTGGCCGAACCCGGTGACGTGCGGGTGCGGGACCGCTGTCTGGCGACCCGCGACGCCGAGCGCTACGCCGACGCACAGGCCGCGATTCCGGAGGTCAGCGTTGAGGTCGTCGACGACGCCCGTCAGCTGGCCGAACTCGCCCGCTCGTACTCGACGGTCGTCGCGCTGGATGAGGCCTTCGCCGGCGTCGACATCGAGGGCGACGTACGGGTGGAGCCGAACGCGCTCGAAGAGCCCGAATCCGTCGTTCCGGAACGCGTACTCACCTTCTTCGCCCGCAACCGCGACCGGATACGGGCCGCCGCCGAGGTCCACTGCGTCGCCGACCTCGACGCGCCGTGTGACCTAGAGACGCTCCTGTCGGCGCTCGACCAGCTCGATGAAGACGGCAGTGTCAGCGGCGACGAGGAACTCGACCGGCTCGCCACTGCTGTCGACGACCTCGACGCGGCGGTGTCGACGGCTGAGAGTGTCGCCAACGACCACCTCCGGGAGGCTATCGAGGAACAGGACGTGACTATCGAGGGGACGGACCTGCTATCGCTGGTCGAACGCGGGGCGGGCGTCGACTCGCTGCTCCAGCGGGAACTGGCCGACGAGTACGCCGCGGCTGTCGAGAAGGCCCGCGACCACCTCGTCGACGCGCTGGCGCTCCGGGACATGGAGGCGACAGCGCGCCGAGCCTTCCCTGACGAGCCCGCCTACCCCGTCGAACACAGTGAAGACGTCGTTGCCCGTCTCCGAGAGGAACTGACCGCCGCGCGCGACCAGCGGGCGACCCGCCGGAAGCGAGAGTTGGCCGACGACCTCGCCGAGATGCGCGACGACGCCGCCGCGCTAGTCGATGCCGCGCTGGAACTCGACGTGGAGCTGGCGATCGCCCGTTTTGCCGACGATTTTGACTGCACGATGCCTGAGCTAACCGAGTCCGAGGGCGTCGCCATCAAGGGCGGGCGCTCTCCACTGCTGGATGTTCCCTTTGAAAACGTCGAGCCTGTCGACTACACTGTCGAGGGCGTGACGGTCCTCTCCGGGGTCAACAGCGGTGGCAAGACGTCGACGCTGGACCTCGTGGCGCTGGTGACGACCCTAGCCCACATGGGCCTGCCCGTCCCGGCGGAGTCGGCCCGAATCGGTCGGATTTCCGAACTCCACTACCACGCCAAGACCCAGGGGACGCTGGACGCCGGTGCGTTCGAAGCTACGTTGCGGGAGTTCGGTGACCTCGTTGCGGACGTGGACCATCGGTCGCCGGCGGCAGCGGATGGGGACGGGACAGAGGCTGACAGCGATGCAACAACAGACAGCGACGATCCGGCGGCTGGGACCGACGACCGCCCAGTGATGGTGCTGGTCGACGAACTCGAATCGATCACCGAGCCCGGCGCCAGCGCGAAGATTATGGCCGGCATCCTCGAAGCGCTGGGTGAACGGCAGGCGACGGCTATCTTCGTATCACACCTCGCACGCGACATCCGCGCGGCCGCCGAAACCGACATCAGTATCGACGGAATCGAGGCGAAAGGGCTGGAAGACGGCAAGCTGCGCGTTGAGCGCTCCCCGGTCAAGGGGAAGCTCGCCCGCTCGACGCCGGAACTCATCGTCGAGAAGCTCGCCGACGACGGGACCGACGATGCCGATGGATTCTACAGTGATTTGCTCGGAAAGTTCGAGTAGTGACCGCCTGAGACGCACTGACCTGTCACTGTGGGTGAAGCTGTGGCAAATGGTTAAGTGGGCCGCGAAGCTCGGTGAAAGTGATGAGCGACGACCCCGAGGACCGGATGCTCGGCTGGGACGAGTCCGTCTTTCGGGACGAACACGTCTTTGAAATCGACTGGCTCCCGGAGACGTTCAAACACCGGGACACCCAGATGGAGACGCTGAAGTACGCGCTTCGGCCGGCCGTCCGGGGGTCGCGCCCGCTCAACGTCATCGCCCGCGGGCCGCCCGGTACAGGGAAGACGACTGCTGCCCAGATCCTGTTCGACGAACTCACCGCCCAGACAGACGTGAAAACCGTCCGGGTGAACTGCCAGATGGACTCGACGCGCTATGCCGTCTTTTCGCGGCTGTTCGCCGAGATCTTCGACTATGAACCGCCCTCCTCGGGCATCTCTTTCAAGAAGCTGTTTTCCCAGATTACCGATAAACTAGTCGAGGAAGACGAGGTGCTCGTCGTCGCCCTCGACGACGTGAACTACCTGTTCTACGAGAGCGAGGCCAGCGACACGCTGTACTCGCTGCTGCGCGCCCACGAGGCCCACTCCGGCGCGAAAATCGGTGTCATCTGCGTCTCCTCGGACCTCGAACTCGATGTCATCGACGCCCTCGATACACGCGTCCAGTCCGTGTTCCGCCCGGAGGAGGTGTATTTCAACCCGTACGGACAGGCCGAAATCGCAGATATCCTGGGCGAGCGTGCCGACCGGGGATTCAACGAAAGTGTCGTCGGCCCCACAGTGCTTGATCGTGTCGCCGAACTGACCGAGGAGCAGGGCGGTGATCTCCGGGTCGGCATCGACCTGCTGCGCCGGGCCGGCATGAACGCCGAGATGCGCGCCTCCCGCTCCGTCGAAACCGAGGACGTCGAGGAAGCCTACGACAAGTCAAAATACGTCCACCTCTCCCGCCGGCTGCGGGAGCTGTCGGACTCGGAAACCGCGCTCGTGGAGGTCATCGCGGCCCACGACGGCCAGCAGGCCGGCGACATCTACGACGCCTTCTCAGAGCAGACAGACTTGGGCTACACTCGGTACTCTGAGATCATCAACAAGCTCGACCAGCTCGACATCATCGATGCCGACTACACAAACGTCGAAGGTCGAGGCCGCTCACGGGAACTGACGCTCAACTACGACGCCGACGCGGTGCTGGAACGGCTGTAGCACAACGTAGTCAATCGTATTCTGCCGAACCACCGAAATAAAGCCGGCTTACTCCATCTTCTCAAACGTCGTCTCGGCCCACTGGACGGCGTAGTCAGCGCCGTACTCCAGATAGGCGTCGGTGTCGAGTGCGGCAAACGGCGCGGGGAGGTCGAGTCCGTGCTTGATGCCGCTGCAGGCAAGTTCGGCGGCCGCGGCGAACTCCGTCTGGCCCTGTGCGATCTCGCTGGGGAGATCTTCGAGGCGGGGTTGCAGGCGCTCGCCGGCGTCATCCCACGCCGCGTAAAGATCCGGATAGTCATCAGCCCAGTCGGCGAACTCCGCCCGGGTCTGGAGCCCGAGATACGCCGTATACACCGCTGCTGAAAGCTGGTATCGGGCGTTCGCATCGAGATGGTTCTCTGTGGCAGCCACGAACTCCGGGTACTGCTCGCCGAAAAAGCCCAGAAAATGCTCGGGTTCGTTGAGACTGACCTCGACGAGCGCCTCGGCGACGAGAAACGAGACGAAGTCGTCCGGTGAGGTCTCCAGCCGCGGCTTGACGAACACGCAGGGCGGGACCGTCTGGCGCGTCCAGGCGACGCCGCCGTCGCCGGGCATTCCGATGGTGAGGTCGTTCCCGATGTACTCCTGTAGCACCTCTGGCGCTGTGGTCGGGAGCCACGCACCGTCGTAGGAAATCTGGTCGAGGCTGTCGGTCACCAGCAGGAGTTCCTCGGCGACTGCGGGGTCCAGCGTCTCGAAGTCACGGTCGCAGTTCAGTACGAGCGCCTTCGGGGCGTAGGCGTCACGTACGGCCGGCAGCTCGCCGGCCAGTGAGCGCTCGGTGAACATCTACGCCGAGAACAGGACGAGGTTGATGATGATGCCGACCGACAGTAGTGCCGACACGCCGATTGTTCCGAGGACAATTTTTGTGGCCTTGCTCATGCCAATGAGTATCTCGGGCCGGACATTAAAACTTGAGAAACGATTTTCGGGATCCGAAGCGAGTATCGAGTATGCGTCGCGAACGCACTTCGACGGGGACTGCCTGGGAACAGCAGGTTGGCTACTCGCGGGCGATACGCACTGGCGATACTGTCCGTGTCGCCGGCACCATCGCCACGGACGACGAAGGCGAGGTCGTCGCGCCGGGTGACCCATACGAACAGACGAAACATGCCTTCGGAATCGTCTCGGATGCACTGACAGCCCTTGATGCCGCTATCGACGACGTGGTCCAGACTCGGATGTACGTCACCGACATCGACAATCAGGAACGGGTCGGCGAGGCCCACAGCGAGTTCTTCGGCGACGTTCGTCCTGTAGCGACGATGGTTGAAGTGAGCGGGCTGGCAACGCCCGAGGCCGTCGTCGAAGTCGAAGCCGTCGCGCAGGGCGAGTGACGCCGTCGAGACGGGTCGGAGACGACCAGTGGTGTCAGTCGTCAGTCGCACCAACGCTCGCCTGTCTGGCAACGTCGCGCCATCCACCGGACCAGAACCGGCCCGCGTTGACCGCAGCTTTCAGGTAGAAGTCGCCAACGAGTGCAGCGAAGATTGCCGGCAGTCCAATCCCGAGTCCCGGTGAGACGGCGATATTGAGGACCGGAACGGTTACCACGAACGACGACGGCAGGGCGAGGGCAGCCACTGGGAGGCGGTAGCAGTAGCCACCCAGAAACGTCCCGTATAGCGGCCAGCGTGTGTCGCCGGCACCCCGCAGGCTGCCCCGCATCGTCCGGGAGATGGAGAAGCCGGCGACGAGCAGGCCGAACACCCGGACGAACGCCGCCGCCAGGTCGGGGTAGGCGGTCCCGAACAGGGCGACGATGGGTCGGGCAAACACCACAAGCAGGGCCGCCACGACGAGCTGGAGAGCAAGCGCGACGCGAAGCGTCTGCCAGCCGTAGGCGGTCGCCTCTCCTTCGTCCCCAGCACCCAGCGACTGCCCGACCAGCGTCGACGCGGCAGTCGCGTACCCCCACGCCGGCATTAGCGCGAGCAGCATGACCCGGCGGCCGATGGCATAGGCCGCGAGTGTCGGCGTCCCCAGCACACCGAGAATGAACAGGAACGGGAAGCGGGCGAACGTCTGCAGTAGCCGCATTCCGGACAGCGGGAGGGCGACACGGACGATTTCGCGCATGAGGTCGGCGCTGAACTGCGTCCCGCCGGGCCGGAGCGTGACGACGTAGCGCCCGGACAGCAACAGTCCGAGGAAAATCACTGCCGCGAGCGTGTTCGCGATGGCTGTCCCCCACGCCGCACCGGCGATGCCGAATTCGGGGAACGGACCGACGCCGAAGATGAGGATGGCGTTGAGTGCGACGTTCGTCGGCAGCGTAAGCAGGCGGACGTACATCGGCGTTCGGGTGTCGGCGCTGCCCGCCAGCGCCCGGGCGGCGACCATGCTCCAGAACCGTGGGGCCAGCGACAACATCACGATGGCGAGATACGTCGCGCCGAGGCGGATGGTCGCCGGGTCGTCGGTGAGAACCCCAACGAGTAGTTCCGGATAGCGCCAGCAGAGTACCGACAGCGGCAGGGAGACGAGCAACGCGATCCACAGCGACTGTTTGACCGCGAGGTTTGCACGCTCCGGCTGATCGGCCCCCTGCAGCCGCGAGACGACGCTTATTGTCCCAGAGGAGACTGCCAGTGAGAGCCCAAACCCGACGAAGTAGTACTGGAAGCCGAGTTCGAGGCCAGCGATGGCCGCGTCACCGAGCGCCAGACCGACCATCAGGAAGTCGGCGAGACGCAAGAGGATGCGGAGGCCGCCCGTGACCATCACCGGCGCGGCGAGGTCGGTCGCGGTCGTCGCCTTCTCTTGATCGACGAGGCCTGCACTGGCCAGCAATGCGGGGAACGCAGTCAGCAAGCGGCGGAGGGGACCACCAGTCGACATCGCTCTGACTTGGGGAGCCCAGCCCCCTGTGGGTTTCGGGACGGGGCCGTGGCTTTTTGCCACAAAGCGCCGACAGCCAAGCATATGCCTCCCGTCGAAGTCGGCGAGACGTTCACCGAGACGCGGACGTTCCGGCCCGAAGATGTCGACCAGTTCGCCGCGCTCTCCGGAGACGACCAGCCCCGCCACACGGAGCCTGATGGAGACGGCCGGCGGATGGTCCAGGGGTTGCTCACCGCGTCACTGTTGACCAGCATCGGCGGTGATCTGGAAGTGCTTGCCTCGCGGATGGACCTGCAGTTCCAGCGCCCGGTGTACACCGGCGAGACGCTGGTCTGTGAACTAACGGTCGTGGACGTTGATCTGGATGTCGAGGGCGGCGTCGCTCTCGTGGGTGATGTGGCTGTCCGGCGCATCAATTGCGGCGTTGACTCCGGTCAGGCCGACACAGCCGCGGCGAAGCAGGCTGACGGCGACACCGCTGGAACCGTCGTGCTTGAAGCGACTGTCGAAGGAATAATCAGGGAATGAGCTGTTCGCCGTCGTCGTCGTAGAGTGTGATGGCGTCGACTGGACAGGACCGGGCGGCAAACTTCGCGTCCAGTTCGGCGTCATCTGGGACCTCCCGAACGAACACGTCCGCTTCCTGTTCCTCACTGTCCGCCAGCACCGCTTTGCCGGCGTCCTCGTCGCGCTCGAAGGCGTCCCACTCCGCGACACACTGGAACATCCCGATACAGGTGTCGTAGTCGTACTCGACTCGCATACCTCGTGTTGGCCGCTCGCGGGCAAAGGCGTTCCCCTCGGGACTCGATGCGCTAGTGGACCGACACGGTTGCAGTGCGACAGTTTAAATCGGGGCAGGACCCAAGCGGGGTGTAATGGACGTTGCGGACCTGCCGGGCGTGCCCGAGTGGCTCCCGGACCACCTGCGCGACGACGGCATCGAGGAGCTGTACCCGCCACAGGCCGAGGCCGTCGAGGCCGGGGTCACCGAGGGGGAGAATCTGGTTGCGTCGATTCCGACGGCGAGCGGGAAGACCCTCATCGCCGAGCTAGCGATGCTCTCCTCGGTTGCCCGCGGCGGGAAAGCGCTGTACATCGTTCCACTGCGAGCGCTGGCCAGCGAGAAGCAGGCTGACTTCGAGGAGTTTGAGCAGTACGGCCTCGACATCGGCGTCTCGACGGGGAACTACGAATCCGAGGGCGGATGGCTCGCGGACAAGGACATCGTCGTCGCCACCAGCGAGAAAGTGGACTCGCTGGTCCGGAACGACGCGCCCTGGATCGAGGACCTCACCTGCGTCGTCACTGACGAGGTCCACCTCGTCGATGACGGCGAACGGGGGCCGACACTGGAGGTGACGCTGGCCAAGCTCCGCCGGCTCAATCCTAACTTACAGACCGTCGCGCTGTCGGCAACTATCGGCAACGCCGAGGCGCTGGCGACGTGGCTCGACGCGGGGCTCGTCGACTCTGACTGGCGGCCAATCGACCTCCAGAAGGGAGTCCACTACGGGCAGGCACTGCACCTCGAAGACGGGAGCCAACAACGCCTCTCGGTGCAGAACAACGAGAAGCAGACCGCGGCTATCGTCCGCGATACGCTGGAAGACGACGGGTCGACGCTGGTGTTCGTCAACTCCCGGCGCAACGCCGAGGCGGCGGCGGGCCGGCTGGCGAACACTGTCCGGCCCCACCTCAGTGCCGAGGAGCGGGACCAGTTGGCTGATATCGCCGAGGAGATCCGGGACGTGAGCGACACGGAAACAAGCGACGACCTCGCGGACGCCGTTGCGGACGGGGCGGCGTTCCACCACGCCGGCCTCTCACGGGGCCACCGCGAACTCGTCGAGGAGGCTTTCCGGGACCGGCTGGTGAAGGTCGTCTGTGCGACGCCGACGCTCGCGGCCGGGGTCAACACGCCCTCCCGGCGCGTCGTCGTCCGCGACTGGCGGCGGTACGACGGCTCGGCCGGCGGGATGGCCCCGCTGTCGGTGCTTGAAGTGCACCAGATGATGGGCCGGGCTGGCCGCCCGGGGCTCGACCCCTACGGCGAGGCGGTACTCATCGCCTCTAGCCACGACGAAGTGGACGAACTGTTCGAACGCTACGTCTGGGCCGATCCGGAACCGGTCCGGTCGAAACTCGCGGCCGAACCGGCCCTGCGGACTCACATCCTCGCGACCGTCGCCTCTGGCTTTGCGCGCTCGCGTGAGGGACTGCTTGAGTTCCTCGAACAGACGCTGTACGCCAGCCAGACCGACGACAGCGGCCAACTCGAACGCGTCGTCGATGACGTACTCACGTACCTCCAGCGCAATGACTTCTTAGAAATCGAAGCTGGCGAACTCGACGCTACCTCGCTGGGCCACACCGTCTCGCGGCTCTATCTGGACCCGATGAGCGCCGCCGAAATCGTCGACGGCCTGCGGGACTGGGAACGGGGTGCCAGCGATAGTACCTCGGCCAGCGGGTCGCCGGCCGAGACGCCCGCGGAGCCGCCGGCTGACAGCGGCTTCACAACCGCCAGCGAACTCGCTGAGGACGCTGACGAGAGCGACGACGCTGACAGGGACCCGGACGACATCTCCGCACTGGGCCTGTACCATCTCGTCTCGCGGACGCCGGATATGTACCAGCTCTATCTCCGCTCGGGCGACCGTGAGGAGTACGAAATGGAACTGTTCGAGCGCGAGGAAGAACTGCTTGGACCTACGCCGTCGGAGTTCGAGGAGGGCCGCTTCGAGGACTGGCTCTCGGCGCTAAAGACCGCTCGTCTGCTCGAAGACTGGGCCACGGAGGTCGACGAGGCGACCATCACGGAGCGGTACGGCGTCGGCCCAGGTGACATCCGCGGGAAGGTCGAGACGGCCCAGTGGCTGCTTGGGGCCGCCGAATCGCTGGCCAGTGAGGTCGATCTGAACGCCGCGCGGGCCATCAGTGAGGCCCGCATTCGCGTCGAACACGGCGTCCGAGAGGAACTGGTCGACTTGGCCGGCGTCCGCGGCGTCGGCCGCAAACGCGCACGACGGCTGTTCCAGGCCAGCATCACCGACCGCGCACAGCTCCGAGATGCGGACAAGGCTGTCGTGCTGGCGGCGCTCCGAGGCCGCCGGAAGACGGCCGAGAACGTGCTGGAGAACGCCGGCCACCGGGACCCGTCGATGGAGGGCGTCGAGCCCGCGCCCGACGTGTCTGTTGACCTTGACGGCGGTGCAGATGGCGACACGAACGCCGAATCGACAGCCAATGATGATCAGTCCAGTCTGGGTGATTTCTGATGCGGGTCGTCGAAGGCACTGCCGAAATCGACGACGTGGGCACGTTCGTGGAGACGCTTAGTGAAATTGGCGACAGCCACGGCGTCACGGTGCAGGCGTTCGACGCCCGCTACGTCGTAGACCGCGCCCATCTCGAACTGGCCGTCGAACTCGCGACCCGGGCTCACGACCGCGGCGACGCTATCGCCGAGGATTTCGGTGTTGAAATCCTGCTGTACGCGGCCGGCCGCCGCCAGATCAACCGCGCGCTGACGATGGGTGTCAGCGAGGGGGCCTGTCCCGTCGTCGCGGTCGTTGTCGACCACGAACGGACGGATACTCACGTCGGAAAAAGCGAACAGAACGGTATCGAGGCAGCCGAAGACGACGTTCGTGAGGCGCTTACGGCTGCAGCCACCCTGGGCGAGTACGACGCGGACCGCGTCCGGTCGTTCTTCGATGTGACGGACACTGAACTCGCCGCGACGGCCGGCGACCTTCCCGACGCCGTTCGGGAGCGTGTGGCGTTGCTCCCGGTCGAGAAGTAACAGCAGTATTTTTGACGACGGCTGTGTTAGTTGCACACATGGATCCACAGCGGACGGCACGGCAGCGGGCCAGTGAGCGCGCCCGCCGGGTTGCGGCGACGGTCGACTGCACCACCGGTGTGGCCGCGTACCCGGTCCGCGTGGAGGAACTGGCAGACGAATACGGCAGCGCCGCCCCACCCGCAGAGGATCTTTCGGCCGCAATCGAGCGCAGTACCGACGGCGAGTTCGACTCGCCGACGGAAGTCCGGGCGGCCATCCAGCAGGTGACACCACAGGACAGCGCCCGCACAGAGGCGACGTTCGACGAGCGCGAGCAGTCGTGACCGCGCTGGAGACGCCGCTGCAGATCGGTGGCATCGAGGTTCCCAACCGACTGTATCGTGCACCGGTACTGGAGTGTGCGGGCAACGGCGCGGCCGCCGTCGACACGCTTATCGACGAACTCGAACCGACGGCAGCCTCCGGTGTCGGCCTCCTCTTCCAGGGGGCGAGTATCGTCACCGACCGTGGCGGTTGTGCCGCGCCGAACATGACGCGGGTTCACGACCCGGCCTTCGTCGAGCGCCTTGAACGGCTCACCGGGACGATTCACGACCACGGCGGTCGCATTTTCTTGCAACTGGCCCACGGCGGCCTCCGGAGCATGGCAACGTGGCACGTCGAATACCGCGAGACCCATCCGGACCAGCGCCAGCTCGCTGTCAGCCGCCCGCCTTGGCAACTCCGGGCGCTTGACCGGCTTGGCCTGATTTCGCTCCAGCCGGATGTGCTCTCGACGAACGAGGTATGGGAACTGGCCGAGCAGTTCGGGCGCTGTGCCGGCTACGCCGTTGACGCGGGCTACGATGGTATCCACCTCTCGGCGGCGAACATGAGCCTGATCCAGCAGTTCCTCTCGCCGTTCTACAACCGCCGGAGCGACGAGTTCCGGGACGGCGTTCGGTTCCTCGAAGCAATCCACAACGCCGTTCGGGAACACGCCGGCAATGTGCCACTGGTCACGAAAGTTCCAGCCGAGACCGCTGCGCCGAGTTTCGTTCGAAGGCACCTAATTCGGAGAGATGGCGTAGCCATTGCGACTCGAGCGGCGGCCATCGGCTATGACGGGCTTGTTCCAGTCGAAGTGTCCCCGTTCTGGGACATGAGCATCGTCCGCGGCGCGTTCCCGGATCGGGCCTGGGACGCCAGCGATCTACAGGACGACTACGCAGCGGTCTTCGGTGGCCGACTACGAGCGCGTGCCGTTCAGTTGCTTAACCGCCTGCAGGCCCGCCGTTTCAGCCACGACCCGGGCTGGAACGCCGACTTCTGTCGGGCGGTCCGTGAGCGCGTGAATGTACCAGTATTGCTCGAAGGTGGGCTCCGAACACGTGCCGACTGTGACCGGTATCTCGGAGCAACTGGAGCGACCCCCGCCGCAGACGCGGTCGGGATGGCCCGCCCGTTCTACGCCGAACCGCGACTCGGCGCGCGCCTGCTCGACGGCGCGGACGCGCTGTGTGAGAGTTGTAACAACTGTACCATCCCGCAGGTCACCGGCGAACCAGGTCGCTGTCGAACGCCAGCTATTGTCCGCGAACAGGCCCGACTCCGGCAGGATGGTGCGTACGAGCGGCCCGAGTAACCCATTTTGGTACTGCTGCTGTCATAACTGGGCCGATACAAAGGCTCATACGCGCTCGGTCCCGAACGAATGCCGATGACTACAGGGATTTCGTCCGAACACGTCGAACTGTCCGTCGACGGCGAGGACGTTGACATTCACTACCGGACCGGTGGCGAGGGGCCGCCGATGGTGTTTCTCCACGGTATCGGGCTGGACGCTGCGACCGTCTCGTGGCGACACGCGCTGCCCGCACTTGTGCCGGAGCGAACGGTGTATGCGCTCGACTTGCCGGGCCACGGCGACAGTGACAAGCCCGACCGAACGTACACGACCGACTACTATCTTGAGACGCTGTCCGAGTTTCTCGATGCGCTCGCCATCGAGGAACCCGCACTGGCTGGCCTCTCGATGGGCGGCGCAGTCGCGCTCGGCCACGCGCTCGATGGCGGCCCCGTCGAGCGACTGGTGTTGGTCGACAGCTATGGGCTGGGTGCCGATGCCTACTGGCGAACGGCGGCCAGTAGCGTCCTACAGACGCCGATCCTCGGTAACATGCTCTGGCAGGGCGTAGGGTCGTCCCAATCAGCTATCCGGAACAGTCTCCGCAGTATGGGTCCCGGCGAGCCGCCCCAGCAACTGGTCGAGGATGTTGACAGCGCTGTCGACCGACAGACCGTCCGGGCGATGCGGCGCTGGCAGCGTAGCGAGTTCCGGTGGTCTGGCTTCCGGACTGACTACTCCGACCGGTTAGCAGAAATAGACGTGCCGACGATGCTGATTCATGGGGCTGTTGACCCACTGCTCCCCCGTCGATGGTCCGAGCAGGCTGCTGGGACGGTCACTGACAGCACGCTGAAAATCTTCGAGAACTGCGGGCACTGTCCGCCGCGGGAACACCCCGACCGTTTCAACCGGGCCGTTCGAGCGTTCTGCTGACTACTCTGGCAGGTCGTCGATGAGGACGACCGCTTCGCCGTCAATGACGACTTCGTCGTCTACGAGGACGCGCGTGGTCAGGCGATACTGCTCGTCGCCAAGGTCCTCGACGATCTCACACTCGGCGGTGAGGCGGTCGCCGATACGGACTGGGTTGTGGAACTCCAGATCCTGTGAGAGATAGATCGTCAGCCCCGGCAGGCGTGCCAGCGCTGCGCTGATGAGGCTTCCGACGAGCGTCCCGTGGGCGATACGGCCGCGGAAGCGCGTCTGCTCCGCGAACTCGTCGTCCAAGTGAAGCGGGTTCGTGTCGCCGCTCGCGGCGGCGAACTGTTGCACGTCGTTTTCCGAGATTGTCTTCGTGAAATCGACGCGGTCGCCGACACCGAGGCGGCCCGGGTGGTTTTCGGAGATCGAGACGTGCCATTCTGGAAGGTCTTCGTCCGGTTCGATACGGTCTGCGGGCGTTACGCCATTCTCATCTTCCTGCTGGACGCCGAACGCGGCGAATGCTGCCCGGTTAGCTGCAACGACGCTGTTGAACATATGTGACGATGTTTCAGTCCATGTGTCTAACAGCGGGTTTCGTGGCGATTCAGAACTCATCTGTTCTGGTAATTTATTGGTCGAAGTATTAAACCTTGGTGTTGGTTTCGTCTCAGCTGTCGGTAAACGCCGTCTAACGGGCGTCAGACGCGAATTTGGGGTTACAGTTATCGATGCTACAGGGCGTAGCACGCCCCTCGACGGCCCTGAACCCCTAACACCATTCTCTGCCATTCAATGGTATTCAATGGTTTTCTGCGGAAGGTTTATATTGTTGAGGAGAGTACATGTAGATGACCGATGGCCGACGAGGATGATGGCCTGATGTGGCCTCCGATGTTCAAGGGGATGCAACAGGCGAGCGAGAATGCGATGGAACAGCAACAGCAGCTGATGAAACAGATGTTCGCCAATGGTGGCATGCCGAGCTTCGATATGAATCAGCTCGGTGCCATGAGCCAGATGGCGACGTTCAAGACCCGCGTGCAAAGCGGGGGTCGGATCAGCATCCCCGATGCGGAGCGAGAAGCGCTGGGCATCGACGAAGGCGATATCGTTCAAGCCGTCGTCCTCCCGGTCACTAACAACAGCGAGTAATCCAACAATGGTAGACTACACAACCCCCGTCACGACAGCGTTCGAGATGCAGCGTGCAACGATTGAGCAGAGCCAGAAGGCGCTCGAACAGAGCGTTTCCTTCCAGCAAAACGTCAACAACGCGGTCATCGACAGCCTCGACACACAGGAGTCGGCACAGCGCCGCGGTGTCGAGCTCCAGCAGACCGCGTTCCACAGCTATCTCGACGCGATGGCGTCGACGATGCCCGGCATGACCGAAACTGTCGAGCAGATCCGTGAGACCGTCGACGAGCAGTTCGATTTCCTGCTCGAGAACCACGCCGAGGTCTTCGACAACATGGAAACCGAGCTTGAAGAGGGCGCCGACACCTACGACGAGATGACCGACGAGTACGTTACCGCCGTCAACGATCAGGTCGACATGCTCGTCGAGGCCCACGAGGAACTCGAAGCGCAGTCCGTCGAGGCCGCCGAGCAGTTCGGCGAGCAGCTCGAAGAAGTGCAGGAGCAGGTCGAGGAGATTCAGGAGCAGGTCGAGGAAGTGCAGGCCGAAGCCGCCGACGCTGTCGACGTCGAAGCGTAAAAACGACAGTCGGTTTTTTTGTGCGCCCGCCGCCGAGGTACTATTATGAGTAACACAAACGACATTCAGGAGGAATGGACGGAGATGGTTGAGGAGATGAACAACGCGGTCGCTGACTCGATGGAGCAGAACATGAAGGCCCAGGCGGCTTTCGTGGAATCGTGGGCCGATGCGGTCGAGGATACGATCCCGGAGCAAGAGGACCTTGCCGACGGGATGGATGGCTACAACCGCGCCTACGAGGAGTGGATGGACGCCGCCGAGCAGATGGTCGAGCGTTCGACCGACGCCGCTCGAGGTGAGGACGTCGACCCGGCCGAGTTCCGTGATATCTGGCTGCAGTCCGCCAACGAGGCGTTCAAGCACGTCATGGGCACCTCGGCCTTTGCGGCCGCCAACGGCCAGCTCGTCGAGTCGATGATGGAGATGCAACAGGAAGCGGACGACCTGAGTCAGGACGCTCTGGAACAGATGGGCTTCCCGACACGCGACGACGTTGATGAGGTCGCCGAGCGGCTCGTCGAACTCGAACGCCGCCAGCACGCGGTCGAACAGAAGCTCGACCGCGTCCTCGAACACCTTGAAGAGTAATCATGTCCAGCAATCCCTTCAATCCGTTCGAGGCCGCGCTCAACTGGCAGCGAAAGACGCTGGAGAATATGACCGACGCCGCCGAGACCAGCCAGATCGCTGACGAACGACTGGAGCTGATGGAGTCCGTCGAAGTCGGCCAGACGCCCAGCAACGTCGTCTACGAGGAGAACAAGCTCGAACTCCTCCACTACGACGCCGAAGCCGCCGGCATCGAGGTGCCGGACGAGGAGAAGGAGGACGTGCCGATACTCATCGTCTACGCGCTCATCAACCGGCCGTACATCCTCGACCTGCAGGAAGAGCGGTCGGTCGTCCGACGCCTGCTTGAGGCGGGCCACGACGTGTATCTCATCGACTGGAACGAGCCGTCACGGCTCGACCAGCACCTCACCCTCGATGACTACGTCAATCGCTATATGGACAACTGCGTCGACGTGGTCCGCGACCGCTCCGGGCAGGACGCGATCAACATCCTCGGCTACTGTATGGGCGGGACGATGTCGGTGATGTACACCGCGCTCCACAAGGAGAAAGTTAACACGCTGGGCCTGATGGCTGCTGGGCTGTGCTTCGACCACACTGGCGGCGTCCTCGAAGAGTGGGGGTCCGAGGAGTACTATTCCCCGCAGGATGTCGTCGACACGTTCGGCAACGTCCCCTCGGATATGCTCGACATCGGTTTCGCGCTGATGGACCCGGTTGAGAACTACGTCACGAAGTACATCCGGTTCGCGGAGAACATGGAGAACGAAGGCTTTGTCGAGAACTTCGGCCGGATGGAGCAGTGGCTTGGCGACGGTATTGACGTCGCCGGCGAAGCCTACGTTCAGTTCCTCGAGGACGTGTATCAGGACAACAAACTCTACCGGAACGAACTGGAACTCGACGGTAAGCACGTCGACCTGGACAACATCGACATGCCCGTCCTCCAGCTCATGGGAGAGTACGACCACCTCATCCCGCCGGAGGCCTCCAAGCCGTTCAACGACGTTATCGCCAGCGACGACACGCGAACCATCGAGTTCTCGACGGGCCACATCGGCCTCTCGGTTTCGTCGTCGACGCACGCCGACCTCTGGCCCGAGGTCGCCGAGTGGTACTCCGAGCGTAGCAAAGGGAGCGAAGAAGTCGACATTGAGGTCGAATCCCCCGAGGCGGCTGCAGACGACGCGGTGGACCAGTCGGAACTCACCGACATCGACGTTGACGCGACTGATGATGTCGGTGCCGACGCTACCGAGGATGAAGACGACGCGACCGACGGACCTGCCGATGTCGATAGCGTCTCCGGTATCGGCCCGACATACGCCGACCGTCTGCACGACGCCGGCATCCACAGCGTTGCGGACCTGGCTGAATACGATCCGGCCGAACTGGCCGATATCGCTGAGACCACCGAGTCCCGCGCGCAGGACTGGCTCGACCAGCTGTAATCCGGCGCCGTTTTTCTGTTTCCCGCTGTACGATTAGCCATGCGCGTTTCGGTCATCGGCGGCTCGACAGTCACCGACGAACAGTACCAGCAGGCACGCGAGGCCGGGCGCCGACTCGGTGAGCATGGCCACGATGTCGTCTGTGGCGGCCTCACTGGTGTGATGGAGGCGGTCTGCCGAGGTGCGAGTGAGGCCGGCGGCCACACTATCGGTATCCTCCCAGGCGAGCGCCGGGCCGCCGCAAACGACTACGTCGAGACTGCTATTGCGACCGGGATGGGCAATGCCCGGAACGTCCTCGTCGTGATGAACGGCGCGGCCGTCATCGCTATCGACGGCGGCACCGGGACGCTCTCGGAACTCGGCCACGCCCTCGACATAGACCGGCCGGTCGCCGGACTTGGAACACACCGCCTCGACAGCCCAGTCGGCGACGCTATCGAACACGTTGATACTCCCGCCGAGGCCGTCGAACACGTCGAGTCTGCCGTGCAGTAGCCGCCGTTTCAGTCGAGTATCCGTCTCAGCACCGCCGCAACAACGAGGTTCCCCACGCCGAGCAGCCTGACCCGGCGACGAGACCCCTCTTGTGGCGTAAACTCCACCGACAGTACCCAGCGATAGCCCAGCCGCGCCAGCGACAGTAACAGCCCCGGAACGAGTAGATGGAGCATGCCAGCCAGCGCTGTTCCGGTCCACAGTAGCCGCCGTTCGGGCCGTGTCAGGTCCATACTGTGACAAGGTGCCGCGTCGGTTTGACCGTGGTGCCTGCTTGCGATATGTCTGCTTCATACTCGGGCTAGCCGTTTGGATTGAGGCCACTACTCAAACAGCGTCGACACTAACCCAGGTTGACGATAGAAAATATAGAACCGCGGTGATTGTCGCTTGAATCGACGAGTAGGGCAAGCATCCGGCGCGCTTCGCGCGCCGGTTGAATCGCAGCGAGTGACTACCGCGCCGCGAAGCAGCGCGACAGGGCCCGGGTTTCGTATGTATGGCTTGCCTCGCGGGTCACTTCGTCGTCGGGCGGCGGTGCCGCCCGACTGCCTGCGGGACCTTCGGTCCCGCTCTGTTCCCCGCTCGGCTTACCGAGGTTTCTCCGAAACCTCGCTTACATCATGCCGCCCATACCGCCGCCCATGCCGCCCATGCCGCCGCCCATTCCGCCGGGCGCGCCGCCTGGGCCGCCAGGTCCGCCTTCGTCCTCGTCGTCGTCGCCCTGGCCACCCTTGAGGTCGCCAGCAGCGATGACGTCATCGATGCGGAGGATCATGACGGCTGCTTCGGTTGCGCTTTCGACGGCCTGGGTCTTGACACGGAGGGGCTCGACGACGCCGTCCTCTTCCATGTCGACGACCTCACCGGTGTAGGCGTCAAGCCCGGAGGTGACTGCGCCACCGTCGTGCTTGCTGCGGAGGTCGACCAGCGAGTCGATCGGGTCGAGACCAGCGTTCTCTGCGAGGGTGCGCGGGATGACGTCGATGGCGTCGGCGAAGGCTTCGACGGCGAGCTGTTCGCGCCCACCGACGGAGTCGGCGTGGTCGCGCAGGCCGAGTGCGAGCTGCGTCTCAGGGGCACCGCCGCCGGGCAGGACCTTGCCGTCCTCCAGCGTGGCGGCGACGACGCCGAGCGAGTCCTCGATGGCACGCTCGACTTCGTCGACGACGTGTTCGGTGCCGCCGCGGAGAATCATCGTGACAGCGCGGGCGTCCTCGACGTCCTCGACGAAGATACGCTCGTCGCCAGCGATGTCCTTCTGGGCAACGGAGCCGGCGAAGCCGAGGTCGTCGGCTTCGATGTCGTCGATGTTCGAGATGATGCGCGCGCCGGTCGAGCGCGAGAGCGCCTCGATGTCGGACTTCTTGGCGCGGCGAACAGCGAGAATACCTTCCTGCGCGAGGTAGTGCTGAGCCATGTCGTCGATGCCCTTCTGGCAGAAGACGACATCAGCACCGGCTTCGGCGAGCTTGTCGACCATCTCCTTGAGCTGCTCCTCTTCCTGGTCGAGGAACTGCTGGAGCTGGTCGGGGTCGGTGACGTTGACCTCGGTGTCGAGCTCCGTTTCCGGAACCTCGATGGCCGTGTCGAGCAGGGCCACGTCGGCGTCCTCAACGGCGAACGGCATGTTGTCGTGGACGCGTTCCTTGTCGACGATGACGCCTTCGACGAGTTCGGACTCGTCGGTTGCGCCGCCAACGACGGTTTCGATCTGGATGTTGTCAGTGTCAACGCTGCCGTCGTCGTCGACGACGGACTGTGCGGCGCGGACGACGAGTTCGGCGAGGACGTCCTTGGAGGACTCCGCGCCCTTGCCGGTCATCGCGGTCGCGGCGACCTTTTCGAGGGTCTCCGTGTCGTCAGCGTCGACGTCGATGGCGTTGTCTTCGAGGATTTCCTTGGCCTTCTCGGCGGCCTGGCGGTACCCCTGGGCCAGGATGCTGGCGTGGATGTCTTGGTCGAGGAGTTCCTCGGCCTTCGAGAGGAGTTCGCCGGCCATGACGACCGCCGTGGTCGTACCGTCGCCCACTTCGTCTTCCTGGGTCTGGGCGACCTCGACGATCATGTTGGCGGCGGGGTGCTCGATGTCCATCTCATCAAGGATGGTGACGCCGTCGTTCGTGACGACGACCGAGCCTGAGTTGTCGACGAGCATCTTGTCCATGCCCTTCGGACCCAGAGTCGTCCGAACGGCCTCGGCGACGGCCGTCCCGGCCGTGATGTTCATCGACTGCGCGTCCTTTCCGGATGTCCGCTGGGACTCCTCGGAAAGTACAATCATGGGCTGGTTGCCCATCTGCTGTTGAGCCATAGTCAAACGATGATTGAATGTGATTCTATATAAAAGCTACGGTGGCGGGCGGTGTATCGCCCTATTGCACGCCACACTCGACGGTGTGATACCGTATAACGTGGGTGGTTTATATACCCGTTTAGTGCCGCTTAGCGGCCCATTCCGAACCGACGGTGGCGTAGTTCCGGCGTAATCTGGATGCGGGAGATGTCCTGTCCGGTCCGGTACCAGACGAACGCCGCCCTTGTGAATAGTTCACGACACTCGATACGGACTTCCCGGGGATTGCCATCGGTCCGCTCGTGGATATCTTCGATTGCGGCCCGGATAAAAAGGTCCGGGGCCTGTCCCTCGTAGGGTTCGTCCCGGAAGTACGCCAGCGAGCGGGCGGCGTACTCGGCCACGTCGTCCGGCGAGAACGGGTCGATACCCTCATAATACCGTAGTCGGGAGTCGAGCGTTCCCCGGATTTCTGCCACCCGCCGTTTCCCCTCCGGTGTCCCGGTGAGGAACAGCCGAACGCCGGCGTCCCCGGCCACCTGCAGCGGCGACAGCAGGTCCGCCTCAAGCACTTCGATCTCATCGACGACCAGCAAGAGCGTCTTGCCGTCCTCGCGCACGCGGCGAACGATTTCGTGGACAGCGTCTTTCGCTTCGGCGGTCGCCCACGGAATCCCATCACGGACCTGCGAGTAATTGCGCTGGTCGATGGAGTAGCCCGCAGCGTAGGCGGCGGTCAGCACCGTCTGATAGAGTTTCCGCGGCGTCGTCTCGCGGGGATTGTCCAGATGCGTGATGACAAAACCCTCGTGTTTCGAGAGGTCACGCAGGACAATTTCACGGAAGGCCGTCTTTCCGGTGCCGTAGGGGCTCACCAGTCCGATGTGCTGGTCCTGCAGGAGCCAAGACGTGACTTGATTCAGCATCTCGGTGTCGTGGCGGACGTACAGCGGTTCAGGCATATGGTCCAGCCCGGCTTCCTCAGTAAACGGGAGGTCCGTCACGGTGTCGGCCGTCCCGCCCAGCGCCTCACCGAAGGCCAGCAGCCGTTGTTCGACCTCCTGTAGCTGGTCCAGTAACACGCCAGCGGCGGCGCTCTCGGAACGTTCTTCCTCCTCGGACCGGAGCGATTCGAGTCGGTCCATTACCTCCGAGACCGACTGTCCCGCGCCGCTAGAACCCGGTTGCTCTGTGTCGTCCACCACGGCTATCTCTCTCAGCCTTACCCGTCCGGCGCGTTATATGTTACGCCCCGGATTTCGAGGAAGATAACGTGACCTGGCCGTCCTGCTTAGAACGGCAGTGGAAACGGAACCGAGCCGTAGGCGTACCCTTCCATGCTGCCGTCCGGTCGAGCACGGAACACGATAGTCGGCGAGTATCCCACGTCTGGCTGTTCGCCGTAGACTCGCCGCCAGTCGTCATCCGGGAAAGAACTGCAGTCGACCACGAGGACCGCACCGGGGTGGGCCGCTAGCTGGTCGCGTGTCTTCGCGTCGCCGGACGCCTTCACCGCACCGACGGCAGTGTCGACCTGCCGCCGGGATGGCGGCCGAGGGCGAGTGACCTCGACGAGCGTGTCTTCGACCCGGAAATCGACGGAGTGGCCGGAGTCCAGTTCGACCTCGGGCCTGATGTCGTTGCCCGCATCGACGAGCAGTTTGGCGACGTTGAACTCGCCCATCGTCGCTCGCATCCGCGAAAGATCAAACCCCTCGCTAGTCCCGAGTTTGCTCGCCATCGTGTAGCGGTAGTCGTCAAGCGCCCCGGTCGCGAGGAAGTCGTCGTAGAACGTCAGTCCATCCTCACGGTCGGCGTCGGGGAAGCCGCCGGCGTGGTCCCGAAAGAACGTCCGTGTCGACTCCCGGCCGTCCTTGGAGAGAAACACGGGCAGGAAAAAGTGCGCCAGCGTCTCGTACTCAGTGAGCCAGGGGTCCTCCACCTCTAGCTGGGCGAATAGTTCGCGCTGGACCCACTCGCTAATCTCGTCGGGCACCTCGTCGAACGTGTACTTCTCCGTCCGCCACAGCGTCTCCGGTGTCTCCGTATTTCCGACCCAGTACGCCCGCTGGCCGTTCCAGCAAAACAGCGCCAGATCGCCGTTGTCCATCTCCAGTCGGCGGGCGGCCCAGCCCTCCGGCGGGGCGAACCACGGTCCGTTCATCGTCGCACCGAAGGTGTTCTGTAACGGTGTCAGCAGGTCCGTCCGGACTCGCTTTTCACTCCATCGCTCGTTCGACTGTCGCAGACGTAAGGGACCAGCCACAGGGTCGTGTAGATGGTCAGTGGTCTTGGGCGTTCCGCCCTGTCGAAGCACCCTCTTTTGGACCGTTCGACTGCTCTGTTGCCCGTGTGGTACGGTTTCTGTGACCACCGTTACATTGATAGTCACTACCAGCCAAGTTTCACCGTGGTAACCTATGTCGATGGGAGCGTACGACGACGACGAACACGAACGCCGTGAGCGCAAGAACAGCGAGGTCGAACTGGCGGAAGACGATGACCGGAGTACATACCACGGGAGCGTCGACTACGACGGTGACGAGTCGACAGAAGAGTTGCTCGACCAGTTCAAGCAGATTAACTCCGACTGACTGCGGCCGTTCTCGACCGGTAGCGCAATAGCCCGACAGAGACGGCCGTCACCGCTGTGACGGCTAACACATGGCCGATTAGTGCCGCGAGCAGCACCGGCTGGTCGAGCACGAACGGCACGAGTACGAGCTGGAGGACGCCAAAGCCCCAGATCTCTAGGTCGGCCCGTATGAACACCCGTGCTGTCTCGGGGTCGAACCGGTAGCGAGCCGACCGCCACAGACCCGTGACGCTGGCCCACCACCCCGTCCCGATGCGGTAACTCACATCCCAGAGAATGAGCAGTGTCAGGTACACGACCAGTACCGGGGGCTCCGACCCGAACAGTCGGCCCAGTAACGGCATCGAACTGACCTGCGGGTCGAACACAAACAGATGGGTAAGCAGTGCGATGTACGCGAGGACGGACAACACGACTTCGACGTTCGAGGCGAACAGCAGCGCACGGTAGGTCGGTGGCACGTCGATACGCCGGATGAGTGTACTGATTCGCAGCATCTCTGCGCTTCCGATGGTCGCGACGAACACGACGACCGTGCCGGCGATTGCGGCGCTCCAGACCTCGTAGTACCACGACAGGGCGATGATGGCAACCTCGAAAATGAGGAGCTGAATCGCCATCGCCGCCCACGTTGGGAGCCGGATCCCTGGCAGTGCGCCGATGATACTCTCGTACACCCACGTCTCGCCGTACTCGGGGCGGGCGCTGTCGCCGCTCATCTGCCGGCACCACCCGTGGCTGCGGCCGCCTGTGTCGCTTCGCGGCTCCGCGGTTCGCTGAGGGCCAGCCTGACCGCGTCTGCGAACGATGTCGGGTCAACGGCGAACTGTGCCTGCGCAGCCTCGGTGTCTGCGACCACCGGCGTCTTCAGCCCGTGGATGAGCGGGCGGGCGACGCTCGATGGCACATCGGTCATGAGCGCGACCCAGTACGCCGACAGCTTCGGCGTCAACACCGGTATCGGCACGATCGTCGGCTCACCGGTCCCCATGAGTCGCCCCGTCTGCTTCAGGATCTCAGCGTATGTCAGTACCTCCGGCCCGCCGATCTCGTAGGTTTCGCCGGCTGTTTCCGGCTTATCGAGCACGTCGATCAGGTACGCGATGACGTCATCGATAGCGATCGGATGACAGTCTGTCCGCACCCAGCGTGGTGTCAGCATCACGGGCAGTCGCGTCGTTAGCTCGCGTATCATTCGAAAGCTTGCCGAGCCCGCGCCGATGATGATGGCCGCCCGGAACGTCGTCAGGTCGTACCCGCCGTCCCGGAGAATGAACTCGACCTCGCGGCGTGACCGGAGGTGCTCGGACAGCGTCTCGTCGTCCTCGCCGAGGCCGCCGAGGTAGACGACCCGGTCGACACTGGCCTCGTCAGCCGCCCGACGGAAGTTCCGCGCTGCCCGCCGGTCCCGCTCGGCGTAGTCGCTCCCGGCACGCATCGAATGGACCAGATAGTACGCGACATCGACCCCAGAGAGGGCGGCGTCGAAACTGCCCGCGTCGAGCAGGTCGCCCGTCGCCACGTCGACGCCGTCTGGTGGGTCGTACTCGCTCGGGTCGCGAACGAGCGCGCGGACGCTGTGGCCGGCCCCGAGGAGCGCCGGGACGAGATGGCCCCCGACGAACCCTGTCGCACCGGTCACGAGCACATGCATACCCTTCCTGCAGGACGGGACGGGGTTAAAACCGTGGTCTGTTCGTGTCGCCTCTCAGGACTGTCGAACGAGCGGCTCGTACCAGTCACGGTTGTCATGGTACCAGTCGATGAACTTCGCGACCCCCTCCCGAATAGTGTGGTCCGGGTCGTAGCCGAGAAGTTCCTCGGCGCGATCGGTCGCGGCGTGGGTGTGTTCGGCGTCGGCGTCGTGGCGTTCCTCGTAGACTAGATCGAGGTCCGGGTCGATCTGGTCGCGGATCTCCGTCGCGAGCGTCTTGATCTCGATGTTGTCAGTCGACCCGATGTTGACCGCCTTGCCGTCCGCGGCGTCCTCGTGGAGCAACGTCATGTTCGCGTCGATGACGTCCTCGATATAGGTGAAATCTCGCGTTTGCGTGCCATCACCGTAGATAACCGGCGGCTCGCCGTTGTGACACCGGGAGACGAAATTCGAGATTGCCATGTTCGGGCGCATCCGCGGGCCGTACACGGTGAAATAGCGGAGGGCGACGGCGGGGAGGTCGTACACTTCGCTGTAGGCACAGGCGTAGCGCTCGGCGGCGAGCTTCGACGCACCGTAGGGTGAGACGGGGGTCGTGGGGTGTTGCTCGTCGTATGGCAGGTACTGCGGGACGCCGTAGACGGAGGAGGAAGAGGCCATCACGAACCGCTCGATACCTTCGTCGCGGCAGGCGTCGAGGAGGTTCAGCGTGCCGTCGACGTTGACCTCGTCGTACTTTCGTGGGTTCTTGACGCTCGGTCGGACGCCAGCCTGGGCGGCCTGATGATAGACGTAGTCGGCGTCGGCGACGAGGTCCGTCACCAGCTCTGCGTCACGCACGTCGCCCTCGATGAACTCGTAGCTCCCGTCACTGTTCCGGGCGGCGTCCCGCCCCGCTTCGACGTTATGCTGCTTGATATCCAGATCGTAGAACGGGTCGCGGTTGTCGAGCACGACGACATCGTGGCTGTCGGCGGCGAACCGCTGTGCCAGGTGACCGCCGATAAACCCGGCACCCCCTGTGACCAATATTTGCATTATCTGAATGGTGCCCGTCGGGCGACAAAAGTATGCCGAGAGTTAATGACGCTGAACTGTTCGAAGGGGCCAGCTACCTTGAAGTGTATACAGTGCATAAACGTCGGAAATGGCTTCCAGAGCCTGCGATGGGTGTGATACGAACGTTTCGATAGCTGGCGGCATTGCCAACATCTGGTCGCAGGAGTCCAGACCGACTGAGGGCATCGTCCTCGAACTCGGAGACGACACGGAGCATTTCCTCTGCTATGACTGTATCGACCGGCTACCCGACGATCAGGAAGTGACTGCGGCGGATGTGGCCGCCCTCTAACGTCATCACGTCTCCCGTTCGGGTCTTGGCGTCCACTGTGTCACGCGCTCGTCGATTCTGAGATGGCCGTCGCGCCAGCGAACGTATGCCAATATCAGAAGCCCTCCGATGACAGCAAAGACAGTGAAGACGACCCCTTCCTCGCCGACCCATCGAGGTGGACCGACGATTTCGACGGCGAGCAGTTCGGGGGTTTGTTGTGAGTGGCCGAGACCGAACACCGCGCTCTGGGTGAAGTTGTACCAGACGTGAAAGCCGATCGGGAGCGCGAGGTCGCCGGTGAGTACGTACGCACCGCTCAAGACGAGTCCGGCCAGTAGGTAGTAGCCGTACTGGCTCGGGTGATCGATCTTCCCGCCGTGCAGGAAGGCAAAGACGAGCGCACTCAGGAGCACCGCGAGCCCGACCGCCGCCCACCGCGGAACCAGTTCATCTGCCCCCTCGGCGAGGTTCTTCAGCATCGCACCGCGGAAGACGACTTCCTCCCACGCTGCTGCGAGAGCAATGTAGCCGAAGACGACGCCCATCGCCGGGAGGAACGGGAGGTCGCCGGCTCCCTCCGCGACCCCGACGACCGTGGCCCAGCCCGCACCAACAGCGACGGCAAGCGCACCGGCGTTGATGACGGTTGCTATCGCGCCGCCGACGGCGAATGACTGCCACCAGCGGCGGTCGAGTGACAGCCCGTACTTGCCGACGGAGCGGCGGTCGAGGAGACGAGCACTGACGAACACAGTGGCGACGAGAATCGCCCCGATCCCGGCCGCTTCGATCGGTTCTCGGATCGGATGTGTGAACCGTGATCGAACGACAGACTGTAGCGCCGCGAGGACCAGAAACGACAACACCGCCGGAAGCACTGCGCGCAGCGGCGCTCTGACCCTCCTGTCTGCACTGTTCCAGACCGGCCAGCGGAGTCCCGAGGCGGCCCGCTCGACCACGCTCGCGGTCGCTTGGCTGTCTCTTTGCTCCGGTGAATTCGGTGACATAGATGGACTGCCGGCCGGAGCAGACGTATCACCGCGGGCACCGCTTCCGGGTTGGAAGCCGGTGAGACTTTTTATTGTACTCCGCTCGCTGGAGCGACTATGGACGCGGTCGGCGACGACGAACTGCTCGCGCTACTCGAAGACGAGTACGCGCGGGCCATCATCGCTGAACTCACTACTGGACCGATGTCTGTCTCTGAACTCTGTACGGCCTGCGAGATGTCTGATCCGACGGCGTACCGCCGCCTCGACCGACTGGAGGCCGCCGACCTCGTCGCCGAACGGCAGGCCGTCGACCCTGATGGCCACCACTACAAGCGCTACGTCGCGACCGTCGAGGACGTGACGGTCACGTTCGCCGACGGGACGTACGACATCGCTGTCACGCGGTCCTCGCAGGACCCGGCGGACCGATTCACCGACCTGTTTGAGGGGCTGTCCTGAGATGCTCGCGACACTACTACAGATACGCACGGGCTGGACCGATCCGGGCATCGCGCTGGCCGTTATCGCGCTCTCGCTCGTCACAGTTGCACTTTCGGCCGCCATCGCCGTCGTCTTGATCCGTGGCTACCGCCGCGGCCCCGGCCGGACCGGCATGCTGACCCTCGCTGTCGGGCTTCTCCTACTCACGACTGTCCCGGAAACCCTCCGTATCGTGCTCCCCACGGCCACTGCCGTCGGTACCGTCGGGCGCTCGCTCCTCGTGAGTGCCTGCGAACTGTCCGGACTCGGAACGATTCTCTGGACCGTTTACGGCGGTGAGTCGTCGTGACGGTGGTCCTCGACTTGCTCGCGCCGGATCTCGTCGCGGAACTCTCGCGGGCCCTGACAGCCGCCGTCGGACTGTTCGTCGCATCGCTGGCCTATCGCGGCTACCGGCGCAACGACGCGTCGAAGATGCGATGGCTCGCCGTTGGTATCGCGTCGCTGACTGCCGGCGTTTACGCCGCCGTCACCGTCGCTGACTGGGCGGGTGCCGGAGAAGGGGTCGTGTTACTCGTCAGGGGGCTCGTGACCGTTGCAGGGCTCTGTGCCGTGCTGTACGCGCTGCTTGTCGAGTGAGTGTCGATAAGAACAAGTGTCAGATACGGTCGCTGATCGACCGGAAATCTGCCTTAGTTGCGGACGACGTTCGTCGCGCGGGGGCCCTTGTCGGCCTGTTCAATGTCGAATTCGATTTCCTCGCCTTCTTCGAGGTCAGGGCCGCCAACGTCTTCCATGTGGAAGAAAACGTCATCGTCCGCGTCCTCAGTCGAGATGAAACCGTAACCGCCTGTGTCGTTGAAGAAATCAACCTTACCGTTTGCCATTGCAAATATACGTACAGGGGGTATATGTATAAGCATTCCGAGAGTAGAAGTACCACGACCGTGTGCCTGTGAACACGACTCATGCCGTCGTCACGGATAGCTGCTGACGCACATCCGGCGACAAGAAAGGTTTACGCCGCCTCGTCCGTTGCTTTCTCGCGTGTACCCCGCACGGATTACCGACGAGTTCCCCGCCCCATCCTACCGGGGCAACCAGAAGCAGGCTCTGGCTGATATCCGTGCGGCCTTTGAGCGCGGCAAGGACGTTGTCCTCGTTCGCGCACCGACCGGTAGCGGCAAATCGTTGCTCGCTCGGGCCATCGCCGGGTGTGCCCGGACTGCCGGCGATGCCGCCGTCGAGCAGGTCATCGACGCCTACTACACCACGCCACAGGTCTCGCAACTTGACGATGTGGCTGAGGACGCCCTGCTGGAAGACCTCTGTGTCATCCGCGGGAAGAACAACTACGACTGCATTCTTCCCGGTGAGACTGACACACCGGTGAATCAGGCCCCGTGCGTGCGCGAACGAAAGTTTGACTGTCAGGTCAAGCACCGCTGTCCGTACTTTTCCGACCGTGCCATCGCTTCGAACCGGCGCATCGCCGCGATGACGCTCGCCTATTTCATGCAGACCGCCGGCAGCGACGTGTTCGGCAAGCGCGACGTGGTCGTCATCGACGAGGCCCATGGTCTGGGCGAGTGGGCAGAGATGTACGCCACTATCGACCTTTCGCCGCAGTCTATCCCGATGTGGAACGATATCGACGTACCGGACATCGACGGCCTAGACGAGGCCATCGCTTTCACGGAGCGCGTCGAACACCTTGCCGAGCGCCGCGTGAAGGAACTACGGCAGAAGGCGGAACTCACCGGTGAGGAAGTCGCCGAGCGAGACTCGTTGAACACGCTCCGGCAGGACCTCGGGTGGTTCCGCGAGGACTACACCGACACCGAGAGCGCGACCACGTGGGTCGTCGACCAGGCCGACGGCGAGCACGCACCGGTGACGATCAAGCCGATGAACCCGGAGCGATACCTCAAACACACCGTCTGGGACCGTGGCAATCGCTTTGCCCTGTTGTCGGCGACCATTCTCAACAAGGAAGCGTTCTGTGCTAACGTCGGTCTCGACCCGGATAACGTCGCACTCGTGGAAGTCGGCCACACCTTCCCCGTCGAGAACCGCCCGTTGTACAACGTCGCTCAGGGGAAGATGACCTACGAGCACCGCGACGACACGCTGCCGGACATCGTTCGCACTATCGTGCGTATCATGGCCCGGCACACGGACGAGAAGGGACTGATTCACTGCCACTCGTATGCTATTCAGGAGCAACTGAAGACCCTCCTTGACGACTTCGGAGTCGGCGCTCGCGTCCGCACCCACGACAAGGAGGGTCGAGACGGAGCGCTGTCCGCCTGGAAGCGCAGCGACAACCCCGACGTGTTCCTTTCGGTGAAAATGGAAGAGGCCCTCGACCTTGAAGGCGACCTCTGTCGCTGGCAGGTGCTGTGCAAGGCCCCATATCCGAACACTCGCGATTCTCGTGTCGCCCGACGGCTCGAAGACGACCAGTGGGGCTGGTACTACCGGACGGCACTGCGGACGGTCATTCAGGCCTGTGGCCGCGTCGTCCGCGCGCCCGACGACTACGGTGCGACATACCTCGCGGACTCGTCGCTGCTTGATCTGTTTGAGCGCGCCGACCACGATATGCCCGACTGGTTCCGCGCACAGGTCGATCGCCTCTCACAGCCCGACCTGCCGCGGTTCGCGCCGGACCAGGCGCTCTCGGCGCTCAGTTCGGACACGAAACGCCGGCACGACCGCTCGCGCTCGCGGTCCGGGGATGGTAACCACCCGCTCTCGGACGTGTGGGACTAACGGCCACGCCGCCGACGCCCAGTAGACACGACCGATGTCTATCACGTGTTCGCTGGCGGAACTGTTCATCGTGCTCGGTGTGACCCTCGAATCCGGATGTTTCGACTAAACATAATTTTTTAATGACATCCACTAGACCAAACGGCATGGACGAACTCCCCGCGGATGCGGTCTACGACTTTCGGCGTCCCACGGACGTCGCGGTCTCTCCGGACGGCGAGTACGTTGCCATCGTCGTCTCCGAGGCCGCCCCTGAAGAGGACGAATTCCGCCAGTCTGTCTTCGTCCTGCCTACCGACGGCAGTCGCGACCCACATCGGTTGAGCCGGGCCTCAGGTGCCTGGAACATCGAATGGTCGCCTGACGGGTCACAACTGGGTGTGGTGATGGTTCGTGACGACGACCTGGCACTCCGCGTCGGTCGCGATAACGATGGCGAGACTGACGAACCGGACACTGAGACGGACGACGAGACGGCCGAGGCGACCGACCCTGACGCCGACGATGGGCCCAAACCGCAGGTCTGGGTGTACGACCTCGAACTGGGTGGCGACGCGCGACAGGTGACCAAACGAGAACACGGCGTTCGTGACTTCGACTGGGGGCCGGCGGGCGAACGGCTCGTCGTTTCGGCGCGCGACCCGACGGACGAGGAACAGGCGTACCTCGAACAGCGCCAGGAAAACGGCCCGATAGAAACCGAACGCCTCCAGCACAAGTTCGACGGCGAGGGCTGGCTCGATACGGTGACGACCTACCTGTTCGTCGTCGATGTCGACACACGCCAAGAGCACCGTCTCGACGACGCCCACGGCGGCGGGATATTCGAATCGATGTTCGGTCTCCAGCCCGCCTGGCACCCGACGGACGACCGAGTCGCCTTCTGTGCGTACCACGGCGAGAACGGCGACGATACGAACGTCTATGATGTTCACATCGTCGACATCGAGAGTGATGAGGTCGAACAGGTGACTTCGGGGGAGTACTCGGCGGTCGAACCGACCTGGAGCCCCGATGGCGAGCGCCTCGCGTTTGGTGCACAAAACCCCGAGAACCCGTACGTACCCGGTGACGTCTGCGTGGCCGAGGCCCCGGACGACTACCGCGTCGTCACCGCGGGCCTTGACCGAACGATTAGCCGGCCTGGCGCACCGACGTGGGTAGACGATACGACACTGCTTGCGAGTATCGGTGACGAAGGGCGGACCAGATTCGTTCGCCTCGACGCGACGGGCGGCCACGAACGCGTCTTCGACCGACAGAGAAACGACGAAGCACACCGCCAGTTCGACGTCGGTGGCGGAACGGTCGCGGCAGTTCGAAGTCATTCTTCGGAGGGGACGGATGTCTACGCGATGCCCGTCGACGGACTCGACGTCGATGATGACGGGCCAGACCCGCGGCGGCAACTCACCGCACTCAACGATGGCGTCCTTGCGGAGTATGCGCACCCGGAGACGACCCGGCTCACCGTTGAAAGCGATGACGGGACCGAGGTCGAATGTATCGCCCACTACCCCCCGGAGTTCGATCCGCTCGACCCGGATCCCCGGCCGACGCTGTTGTGGATCCACGGTGGCCCGATGGCCTACGACGAGCCGGGTTTCGATCTCCGTACGAGCTTCTGGACGACGCGCGGGTATCTCGTCTTGCACGTCAACTACCGGGGCTCGACCTCGTACGGGCGGTCGTTCTGTGAATCGTTACGGGGAGCTTGGAACGGCGTCGAGGTCGAGGACCTGCTCGCAGGCGTCGACGAAGTGGTTGAGCGCGGTTGGGCGGACCCCGACCGACTCTTCGCTGGTGGGTTCTCCCAGGGCGCTGTCAACACTGCATATCTCGTTACCCGCACTGACCGATTCGCCGCAGGTCTCGCCGAACACGGCATCTACGATATACGTTCGGCGTTCGGTACCGACGACACTCACAAGTGGTTCGAACACGATTACGGCCTCCCTTGGGAGAACCCGGATGCGTACGAGGCAGCTTCCTCGATTACTGATGTCGGCGACATCGAGACCCCACTGCTCCTCACCGCCGGTGAGGAGGACTGGCGCTGTCCGCCAACCCAGTCCGAGCAACTGTACCGTTCGCTCAAGAAACGTGGCGTCGACTCGAAGCTCGTCGTCTACCCCGACGAACACCACAGCGTCAGTGACCCGGACCGGGCGATACACCGCCTCGAAACGCTTGATGAATGGGTTGCCCGATTCGACCCCGGTCGGGAGGCAGGCGACGTTGCGACCGAAGATTCGGCTGGCGACGCTCGGTGACCACCGACCCGGGCTTTCGTCCCGTCCGTCGGACACAGCCGCTGTCAGACCCTTGGATTAGAAGAAGGCGAAGGCTAACCCGTAAACCACCGACGACCCGACCATCAGGCCGACGAGAATGATGCTAATAATCTGCTGTCTGTCCATGCTCTCCTCTTGAGCACTCGCCTAATTAGGCGTTACGACCATCTGTTCGGGGCTGTTACTCGTCCGCTGATCTGGATTGCTTGCGTAAAGACGCCCTACTGCACCCGAGCATCCACGACGACGTGGGCGACACCCTCGCTGTACTCCTTGACGCGCCGAGTGTCTAGCACTTCGACATCCCGATCGGCTTCGGCGGCGGCTGCTTCCAGCCGTTCTATCGGTCGGTCGAACACGAGCGCGTCTGGTGTTGCTTCGTGCATGTGGAGGACGCCGCCGGGCGCGAGTGCGTCGAGCGCGCTGTCGAGGTACTCGTGTGAAGCGTCGGGCGGAGCCCGACTGTCCTCCGCGCGCGGCGCGGAGGCCTCGTAGTAGCCCATCACTACTCGGTCGGCGCGACCCTCGCTGGCAAAGCCCGGTACGACTTCTCGACAATCGGCCCGGTAGGGGTGTACGCGCTCGTCCACGTCGTTCAGCATGACGTTCTCGACCAGGAAGCGAAACGCCGTGGGATTGCGCTCGACGGCGGTGACGTGTGCGCCGGCGCGGGCCATCGGGAGGGTGAAGTAACCGATGCCGGCGAACATGTCCAGTACGCGCTCGCCGCCCTCGCTCGCGGCTTCACCGCTCGCCCGTTCCGAGGGCCTGGTCCCCCGCTCCTCGCTGACGATTTCGCCCATCCGCGCCCGCTCGGCCTTGTTGCCGGGCGAGAACATCACCTCCGAGAGGTCCATCGCGTAGCGCGTGCCGTGTTCGGTGTGGACCGTCTCGGTGTCGCCGTCACCGGCGATGACCTCAACACTGGGTTCGCGGTGCTCGCCGGAGATGCCGTGGCGGGCCAGCACCGTCTCGGCCTCGCCGTGGAGCGCCAGCAGGGCATCGCCGACCTCCGCCGGTCGGGGGCTGTCGCCGATGTCGACCAGCACGACGGAGCCAAGGACGGCCCAGGAACTCGGGGCGGCATCGATTTCCGCGTCGGTCCAGCCGCGCTCCCGGAGGTGGTCATCGAGCGTTCGGAGACGGCGCTTGCCGACCTGCCGGACGACCTCCCGGAACTGCGTTTCCTGTGGCGGGGCAGTCACCGGGACGGCGACGCTGTCCGCGGTCCACTCGGTGATGCTTCTGGTGTCGTCGTAGAGGCCCTCGGCCTGCAGGGATTCGATAGCGACCTGCGAGCGGGGTTTGGCGACGACGACGGCTAGCTGCTGGTCGTCCGCTGTCTCCGTGTCCTCACTCATCGGTATCCGCGTCGGTATCGGGAAGAACGTGCAACCCCGCGTGACTCTTCAGTACCGGCACCTCGTCGGCGTCGGTGTCGAGGTAGTCCGGGCGCGGGACGGTCTTGCTCTCGAAGGTTTCTGGGTCGAGCACCTGGACGGCATTGGCGTCCTCGACGGCGACGAGAGTCGTCGTCTGGGCGTCCTCGCGGAACCCCAGCCGCCGGGCGTCGGGGGTCTCGCCGTCCTCGAAACTGGCTTCGTAGTCCTCGCCGGTCGCCAGACGGACACCCTTGAGGTTCCCCTGGACCGAGCGGACCAGCACTGGCCCGTCGCCGTCCTCCGGGTCGATTACCTCGCCCTGTCGATAGCGGGGCAGGCGGACGGCGTAGGTCATCCGGTACAGCTCCTGACCGTCCTCGTCCTCGGAGATGAGACGCCGCGAATCGGAGTACGAGCCGCCGAGCTGGGCGGTGATGCGCTTGGCGATGCCCAGCCCCATCTGGTTCGTCGAGATTTTCATGTCCAGCCCGTCGTCGACGGACTTGGTCTCGGTAATGAATGCGTTGCGGTCGCCCGTTTCCTCACGGGCGGCGATGTACTCCTCTGCGATCTCCTCGGCGCGCTCTCGCTCGTCGTCGGTCGGATCGCGGCTGTCGGCCCGCACCTGCACGATACTGGCGAAGGAACCGCCGGCGATTTTCCCACAGCGCTTGCACGTCTGCCGGGAGATACGAACAGGGACGGTGACCTCCTCAGTGACCGGTGTCCCGCGGATGACACCGGAGAACTCCGCGTGCATCCGGATGTTGTTCTTGTCGAGTTGCTCGGGAGCGACCTGCCAGGCAACCGACTGGGCGTCGACGTGGATCCCGAGCGCCTCGCTGACCTGTTCGACGGCGATATCGGTGTAGTCCTCGGCGCCGATGTCGACCCAGCGGTTCCCCTTGTGGACCGCGCCACACCGCGAACAGACTCGCACCTGGATGGTGTCGGGGGCGTCCACCAGGTCGAACTCCTCGAAGTAGCAGGCGTCACAGAGGACGTGCTCGGAGTTGCGCTGACCGCCGGCACCCGCAAGCTCCGGGCGCTCGTCAGTGCCCTCCGGTATCTCGTCACCGCAGCGTGGACAGAACTCTCCCGACCGGCTCATTACCGGTCCTACTGTACTGAACCGTTTAAGCCGTGTGTTCCGCCACCGCGACTACTCTGCCGACGGGCCAGTACGACCTCCGATTACTCACCTGTGAGTGTCGGTGCTGCAATGTCGGCGTCGGCGGCCTCGCGCCAACTGTGTTCGGGCTCCCAGTCCAACAGCCCCTGTGCTTTCGCCGTCGAGAGCGCTGACTGGTCGCCGTCCAGCTTACACTCCGCGGGAAGGTCACCCCACTGCTCTTCCACGAGGTCAGCCGTCGGCCGGCCGACGTAGTTCTCGGCGGCGGCGACATTGAACGCTTCGTGCCCACCGATGTCGGTATCGAGCGCTGCCGCGACGGCTGTCGCCACGTCGCGCACGTCGACATACGACCAGCAGTTACCCGCGCCGTCGGCGAGGTCGCCCGTGGCCACGTCCCGACAGTTGTACTCACCGGGGTACTGAATCCACGACGGTCGTATCGAGGCTACATCGACGCCGTCACGCCGGACGACCATCTTCGCCACCTCTTCGCCGGCGACCTTCGACGTGCCGTACGGGTCCTCCGGCGCAGTCGGATGGGATTCGTCCATCGGGAGATACGCCGGCAGCGGCGTCTCCTCGGCGAAGGATAGTCCGTAGGCGCTCTCGGAGGACGCCCAGACGACGTCTGCGCCGGCACGACCTGCGGCGTCGATGACGTTGTACGTCGCCGAAATGTTGGTGTCGAACACTCGCGTGCCCGCGTGGCGCTCCGGTGCTGGCAACGCAGCCCAGTGGACGACGGCGTCCGGGTCAATCTCGCTGAAGAGGTCCCGGACCTCCACTCCTTCAGTCACGTCGACGGCTTTGAAGTCCATGTGTTCCCGGGTGGGTACCTCCCAGCCGGGATGGTCCAGATCCACGCAGACGACGTTGTACTCGCCGGCGAGGTGGTCACAGATCCAGCGCCCGGACCGCCCGCGCCCGCCAGTGACGACAACTGTGTCGGTCATGCATCCGATTGTTGCCCGGAGAGTAAATGCGTGTGGACCGTTGGCCCGCTGACGGTCCACTGGCCCCTGCCGTGTGGCACTTTCCCACGATAGCGAGGTTTTAGAGTGTCGACCGTCTATCAAGGGTATGGAGTGGCAAACAGACTGGGGGCTCCGTGGCCGGATGGCCCTGACGATGTTCCTGCTGTTCGCGCTGTACATCGTCTTCCTTGGAGCGCTCACGCTGTATTTCAGCAATCTCGCACTCATCGTGGTCGTCATGGGACTGTTCCTCGGTGCGCAGTTCTTCTTCAGCGACAAACTCGCCCTGTATTCGATGGGAGCCCGGACGGTCGAACCGGAGGAGTACCCGGAACTCCACCGGACCGTCGACCGCCTCGCCCAGCAGGCCGACCTCCCGAAGCCGAAGGTCGCTGTCGCCGACTCGCGGGTGCCCAACGCCTTCGCCACTGGCCGGTCGAAAGACAGTTCGGCCGTCTGTGTGACGACGGGCATCATGAACACGCTAGACCAAGACGAACTAGAGGGCGTCATTGCGCACGAACTGGCCCACATCAAGAACCGCGACGTGATGGTGATGACTATCGCGTCGTTCCTCTCGACGATCGCCTTCCTCATCGTCCGGTGGGGCTGGCTGTTCAGCGGCGGCCGCGAACGCGGCGGCCAGCAGGTGCCTGTCATCGTCGCCATCCTCATCTCGCTGGTCGTCTGGGTCGTCTCCTTCCTCCTGATCCGGACGCTCAGCCGCTATCGCGAGTACGCCGCCGACCGCGGCGGCGCAATGATTACCGGCAAGCCCGCCGCCCTCGCGAACGCGCTGATGAAAATCGACGGCCGGATGGACAAGGTACCCAAGGATGACATGCGCGACCAGGCGGAGATGAACGCCTTCTTCATCATCCCGATCAACGTCGGGTGGATCGGCCGACTGTTCAGCACTCACCCCACGACGGAGAAGCGCATCGACCGCCTGCAGGACCTCGAACGCGAACTCGAAAGCCGATAGTCTCGGCTGATTTTCTGGCTGTCGTCTACGAAGTCGTGTACCGTCTCGTGGTAGCTACTGTACAGAGCCAGACAGCCGGGGCTTTCTGGCTGCTCGAATACGCGTCACCGAACACAAACACCCACAGTCGAGACGCAAACCACCTTGGTCCCTGGCCCATAGAGACTGTTATATGGGACTGCTCGACGGACTCAAAAGCGTTCTTGGGGTGAAAGCCGAGGCCGACGCGACGCGGGACGCCGACCCGGACGACCTGTTCGGGATGAGTACCGCCTACATCACGATGGAGGCCGATCTGGGGTACGAACCGACTGGCGAGGCGGCGCTGTGTTTCGCCGATGTCGACAGTACGGACTTTCAGGATGCCATCGACGAGGTCGAATCCATTCTCGACGCCGGAATGGTCGAGACGGGCACACGGGCGACCTTCGAGACTGACGACCATGGCTACCAGTGGGTCGTACTCCACGACAACGACTTCGAGGACCTGCTCACGTCGATCCACTTCGCGGCGGACACGCTCGTCGAGCGCCGCTATGGCTCGCGCCTGCTCGCGGCGCTGTTCGCGTTCGAGCACACGCGCGACGATCAGACCGTCTACTGGGTGTATTCCTTCCGACGGGGCGCGTTCTACCCGTTCGCACCGGACCCCCACGACAGCCACGAGCGCAACACGTCCGCGGAGTTCAAACTGGACAGTAACCTCACCGACGAGATCACCATTGAGGACGACAAGGAATACTGGTATCCGCTGTGGCCGGACCGCCCCGGCTACCACCCCTGGGAGTGACATGACAGACGGCGGCGTCGCTATCGGTGACCACGTCCGGCCGACCGAGGCCGGCCGCGACAGCCACGTTCCCGCCGGTGTCTACCGCGTCGTTGGTACGGACGGTGACGCTGTGACGCTGCTGCTGGTCGGCGACGCGGCCGGCCGTCGGGTCCACACTGGTGAGGTGGTGACTGTCGCTCTCGAATCCCTCGCCGCGTTCGAGCCCGCTGAGAACCCGGACGCAAGTCGCTCATTTGCCACACGCATTCTCTCACAGCTTGCCGGCCTCCGGTGGTCGCTGCGGCTGCTTTGGCGCTCAATCCGCTCCAGGCCGATTCCTGGTACGACTGCGATTACGCTCCTCCTTGTCGGCGCGTTCGGCGAAGGGATAGTACCGGTGTCCGAGACGGTGCTGACTGGGCTCTTTCTGCTGGGGACGCTGTTGCTCGCCTATCTTGGTCGAGTGGGTCCGGCCTGAGTCCGTTTCCACTGCACTCCGACTCTCTTTCCCATCTAAAACTCCCGATTCTGTCCTGAACTGTACCGCTGCCGTCCCTCACTTTCACTTTCACTCTGGTGTTAACGAGGCTTTATACCCCCGGACGCACAAGGCATGTCCATGTCCGCAAGTGAGGACCTCGAAGAGCTGCCGGGTGTCGGTCCGGCGACAGCAGAGAAACTCGAAGACAACGGCTACGACTCCTACCAGGGGATTGCGGTCGCCTCCCCCGGCGAACTGTCAAATACGGCCGACATCGGCGAGTCGTCGGCGGCAGACATCATTCAGGCTGCCCGCGAAGCGGCTGACATCGGCGGTTTCGAAACCGGGTCGACGGTGCTCGAACGCCGTGAACAGATCGGGAAGCTCTCTTGGGGCGTCGACGAGGTCGACGAGCTGCTCGGCGGCGGCGTCGAAACCCAGTCCATCACCGAAGTGTACGGTGAGTTCGGAGCCGGGAAGTCCCAGGTAACGCACCAGCTCGCGGTCAACGTCCAGCTCCCGGCCGAACACGGCGGGCTGGAGGGCAGCGCTATCTTCGTCGACTCCGAGGACACGTTCCGACCTGAGCGTATCGAACAGATGGTCAAGGGCCTTACTGACGAGGTACTGTCGGATACGATGGTCCTCCACGGCATCGTCGAAGAGGAGGCCGACGCAGACCCCACTGACGAGGACCTGCTCGATGACCTCGTCGCCTCTGTGTTGGAGAAGATCCACGTCGCGAAGGCGTTCAACTCCAACCACCAGATCCTTCTGGCCGAGAAAGCACAGGAAATCGCCAGCGAGAGCCAGGAAGAGGAGTTCCCCGTTCGCCTACTCGCCGTCGACTCGCTGACCGCTCACTTCCGCGCTGAGTACGTCGGCCGTGGTGAACTCGCCGACCGTCAGCAGAAGCTCAACAAGCACCTCCATGACCTGATGCGCGTCGGCGACCTCAACAACACCGCCGTCGTCGTCACGAACCAGGTCGCCTCTAACCCCGACTCCTTCTTCGGTGACCCGACTCAGCCCATCGGTGGCAACATCCTCGGCCACACCTCCACGTTCCGGATGTACCTCCGGAAGTCCAAGGGGAACAAGCGTATCGTCAAGCTCGTCGACGCGCCGAACCTCCCGGACGGCGAGGGTGTCATGCGTGTCGAAGAAGACGGCCTGCTGAACGAGTAACCGGACCTAGCAGTAGCGGCCATCGTTGACCCACGATTGCAGACCATTTTTGCGGCAGTCTCTGACACCTGCTACAGCCGTCACCCGGACTGGTATGTGGACTGCTCCCGCGCCTCGAACCCCTTTGTTTCATCTCGAACCGACTCCCGTCTGGCGTCTTGCGGCCGTCAGACGCACCGTGGTGAATGTGAAGCTCCAACACCCAAACCGCAAGACTGCGGTACATCTCCTGTTGAAACAGAGGGGTGCCATCTGAGAAACGACAGACGGCTGTCTGGTTGCCGGTGTTCTTTGGGGGTAAACTGTCGACTGGAGATTTCAGTGGCCAACCGTCGTTGTTTGGACGGTGCGAAAATCAAGTGAGCGGCGGTAGAATTAGTCGCTCGCCTGGTCTGTCGTGGCCTGTGCGTCAGCGCTCCAACGCCTCGCTGTCAGTCTCCGGCAGACTTCATACCGGTCTCTTCGAGGTCCGCACCGCCGACCGACGAGCGCAGGGCGTCCATCCCGTCGTCACGGTCGATACCGAAGTTGTCCCGGTACAGTTCCTGCACGCGGTCGTACTCCTCGTCGCTGAGCGGCGGCGTGTCGGGCGCACCGGCCCATTCGTCGATGTCGCCGTTCGTCCGGAACGTCGGGGTGACCGACGCCACTTCGTCGTTGTAGAGGAGCCACTGGATGGCGGCCTGGCCCATCGTCCGTGCTCCATCACGTTCGAGGAACCGGATTTCTTCGACCTTCTCCCAGCCGGTCTCGTACCACTCGCTCGGCCGGTGCGAGCGGTGGTCGCCCTTGCCGAGTTCCGTCTCGGGGGTCACCTGCTCGTTCAGTAGGCCCGAGGAGTGCGGGACGCGGGCGAGAACCGACGTATCGGCGTTTTGCTCGCGGATGGTGTCGATGAAGTGCTGGCCGGGGGTCTGCTCGAAGAGGTTAAAGACGGTCTGGAGCGCATCGAACTCGTTTGCGACCGCGGCGTCGCCCTCAGCGAGCCAGCCGATAGAGGGGCCGAGCGCCCAGCCGATGGCCTCGACTTTGCCTTCCTCGCGGAGTTCGTCCAGCGCTTCCAGCACGTCCTCGTCGACCTCGTCGACATTGGCGTTGTGGAGCATCAGGAGTTCGACGTGGTCCATGCCAAGGCGGTCGAGCGAGCGGTCAACGGCAGTGTGTACCCACTCGGGCGTGACCTTCTTCGGGAGTTCGCCGTGGCCGGCCTGTGGGTTGTTGTAGAAGTCGTAGCCGATTTTTGTCGAGACAGTGACTTCGTCACGGTGTTCTGCCAGCGCCTCGCCGATGATCTCTTCGCTGTCGCCGTGTCCGTATACGTCGCCGGTATCGAAGAACGTCACGTCCTCGTCGAGCGCGTGCTGGACCATGTCGATAGCATCGTCGCGAGTGCGGTCGCCCCACCAGTCCGTACCGACGACCCAGGCACCGAATCCGACTTCTGAGACCTCGACGCCGGAGTTTCCGAGTGTCGCGTATTCCATACCCGTTTTAGCGGCGCTGTCCACTTAGCCGTCTTGGTTTGCGGTGTCGGACCGTGTCCGAATCCGGAGCTGTGGGGTTGCAATGTCGTCGAGCAATTTGACCGCGCCGTACTCGCGGCGGACCCACCAGTACAGTCCGGCCCCGCCGACGGCGAGCAGTGGCAGGGCGACAAGGCCCCCTTCGGGACCGAACCCGCCGCCGGTCACCACAGTGGGACCAGTTGCATCGGTCGAAAGGAGGGTGACGCCCATCCGGAGGCCGCTGACGGGGAAGCCAAGCAGTGCGAGCGTGTAGTTCCAGGCGACGTGGAAGCCGCTGGCGACCCCGAGTCGACCGGTCAGGACGTAACACGCACCGAGCAGGAGGCCGTAGAGGGTGATGTTGGCCACACTGAGCAGCGACGCGCTGGGGTTCGTCCAGTGGAGGACGCCGAACAGTGCACCCGTCAGTGCTGTTGCGACGATAACTGCGCGCCGCTTCCCGATCCAGCCAGCGAGCCCTTCAGCCGCGTTCGTCAGGAGATACCCACGGACGAGCACTTCCTCAGTAGTCGCCTGCACGAGGAAGAACGCCCCCAAGAGGAGGACGGCGACCGGCGGCCCGAACGCGGTCAGCGGGAGCGGCCCGCTGTCGACGGTTGCGAGGACGACACTGACTTCGACGAACCCGACAGCCAGTTCAGCGAGCAGGACGAGCGTGGGAAGCCCCACCCCGAGCGCGAGGCCGAAGGCCGCGTCGCGCCACCACTGACGGTCGAATCCTAGCCCGTAATCCGGGAGCGTTCGCCGGTCGAGTAGATAGCCGATCCCGACGGCGATGGCGGTTCCGGAAGCAAAGAGTGTAATCTGGCGTACGACTGCGACCATCGGTGTCTCGCGTACTACCGACGATACCACTGCGATCATCCCCGAAAAGAGGACGAGGCCGAACCCGGCGAGAAAAACCCACAGCGTGACCCGCCACGGCGCTCGCAGCCGGCGCTCGGCGGGATTGACGATGTAGCGCCGTATCTCCATGATGAAGTCCGACCTGACCATGTCGTCGTCTGGAACGGCGGCGTCTTAACTGTGGCTTGCTCGTTGTGACACTCGGTGTCGTGACACGGGTGTTACTGGGTGGGTTTCACGTAACGGAAACCCCTATCTGCCCGCGAAGCCACGTACTCGACATGACGAAGCGTCACGTGTCGCTGCCACCGCTCGCCGAAGAGGGGCTCAGGGCGTTCATCGACGAGGTCGATGAACGCCTCTCCGGTGACGAGGACACCTGCGATGTTGTCACTGACGTGCTTGTCGACCTCCACGGCGACCGGGAGGCCTACGAGCGCTGGCAGGACGGCGCGGATATCTCCCCGGCCGAGCGGGTCCGGCTCCAGGGCTATGACCCCTGCAACACGACCCTCGAAAGCGAGTACTACGCCGAGAAAGACGAGGAGCGGTTCAAACGCTCGAAACACCTCCAGTGGCTCTGGCGGCAGTTCGACGCGACGCCGATGGCGGACAACGTCGAGTTCGCGCTCCGGTTCCGTCGGATGCTCGCCGACCATCTCTTCGAGTCCTGTGGCGAGGGCTGTCGCTTCTTCAAGGGCATCTCTTTTACCTACGGCCACAACATCGAGGTCGGCGACAACGTCGTCGTCCACGACGACGTCCATCTGGACGACCGCGGGAAACTCACAATCGGCGACCGCGTCTCTATCTCTGACGATACCCACGTCTACAGCCACGACCACGACGCCGTCGACCAGACCCACGTCGACAACTACCACACCATCATCGAAGACGATGTACGCCTGACCTACGACTCGATGGTCCGGGCCGGTGTGAAGGTCGGCGAAAACGCCATACTTGCGGCGAAGTCCATCGCCGGCACGGATATCCCCGCCCATCACATCGCTGCCGGCACACCGGCGAAGTCGCTGACGGTCAAGGACGGCTGGGAGTCCGTCGCGGAGCCGATTGAGGGGGCGAACGTTGACCGCCGCACCGAGCGGCAACTGCCGGCTGACTTGCCCGATACTCTGGAGCAGTTTGATGAGTTCCAGCGCGACCTCTCGCCGCCGGACCACGAGTAAACACCGACAGCACGTCTCACCTCTCTGCAACCGAAGTCCTTTCTCGCGAACCGACCAACAACGGCTATGCGAAGCGTCGCTATCAACGTCGGAGCAAACACGAACGAGCCCGGCTTTCGCGGCCCGCTGTTTCCCGACGGCTCTTTCGAGTACATCCCGATTCCCGAACCGAAACCGACCAGCGAGCCCGTGCCGACCTACGGCGACCTTGACCTGCGGACCGACGTGTCCGCGGTGGCCGACCAGCCGGTTCACTTCGACCCAGAGTTCCCGGAAGCCGGCGGTGAACACTACACGTACGGTGACGAACACGGCGTGAAAGCGGGACCGCTCTCGGACCTGTCCGCCGGTGACTACCTGTTCTTCTACGCGACGCTGTCGATGGCCGACGAGTGCCCAGCCTGGGCGTCGCCGGAGTGGGGTGCCCACGTCATCGGTCATTTCCAGCTTGCCCGCGACGCGGTTTCGGGTGAGGAGTACCGCGATCTTCCATCCGCGGAGCAGGCCCAGTTTGCCTCGAACGCCCACGTGAAACGCGACCCCTTCGACGCTCGCGTTCTCATTCGCGGCAACGCTGAGGAGTCACGACTGTACGACACAGTCGTCCCGCTGTCGGCACCGAGCGGTGGCACCGACGCGAACAAACTGGTCACCGAACTGTCGTCCGACTCGGGGAAGGGGCCGTGGTGGCGACGGCCGATGCGGTTCGACGAGGCCGGTACGGAGCGACTGCTTGAATTGACCGATAGCCACCCCAGTGCTATCGAACGCTGACGCAGCCGAATAAGTTATCACCGGTGAAAATAGAATGTGAAAGCATATGTCCAGACGGACTCAGATAGCTGATATGCGTCTCTCTAGTGGGGTCCCCGGATTCGACGAACTCATTGAGGGGGGGTTACTCCCGAATCGTCTTTACGTGGTCAGTGGCCCGCCGGGCAGCGGGAAGACAACCTTCTGTTCACAGTTTATTACACAGGGCGTCAAGGACGGCGAAACGTGCCTGTACGTGACGATGCACGAGACCAAGACGGAGTTGATGCAGGACATGGCCGGCTACGACTTCGGCTTCGACCGGGCCATGCAGTCTGATGCCATCCAGTTCCTTAACCTCGTCACCGAGAGCGGGAAGCGAACTATCACACAGTTTGGCAGCGAGGGCGGCCTGACGAACCGACTCGTTGCCTACATTAGACAGAACGACATCCAGCGGGTCGTCATTGACTCGACGATGCTGTTACAGCACTTCATGGCCGATGTCGAAGACGAGATTACGGGCTTTCTTTCTGCGCTGAAACAGACCGACGCGACGACACTGCTCATTTCCGAGATGACCGATCCGTCATCCTACAGCGACGAGCACTACCTCGCCCACGGCGTCGTCTTCTTCCATAACTTCCTCGAAAACGGGAGCATGACCCGCGGCGTTCAGGTCATCAAGATGCGGGGCACCGCTATCGACTGTGACATCCGCGAAATCTCCTTTTCTGATGCTGGACTGCAGGTTCACACTGACCGGAAAGTGGAGACATGAGTCGCTACGAGCGTGAGTTCGGCACCGATTGGGACACTCTCGACAAAGACAAGGCTACCGACCGGGCCTACGCCATCGGTGTCGCTGAGCGTCTCGGGGAGTACAATCGCGAGGAACTCGAAGCCATCTACGCCGAGATGAACTCGGCGTATCACAAGAGCATGGTCGAACTCGCGTACGACGAGGGGCGTAATGAAGCAAAGGAAGCGGCGGAGACGACCAACGCCGACCGGGACGCCCTCTGGGCCGACCTGATCAACGGCGAGAAGACGTACCTCGACGAAGCAGACGTGCCGACTGGCGGCCGTGACGGCCTGCCGTCAGCGCTCGATTCCTCGGAGCTGCTGGACAGGCAGTCAGTCGACAGCACCGACGCTGTCGACAGGCCGGACTTCCTCGACAGGTAGTCACTCTAAGTGTGCACTCACCGACAGCGGTAGCGCTGTTGCTCGCCTGTGTAAAAAACGATGGAGACGGGAAATCCGTCCAGAGCTGGGGTGACTGCAGGCCGTTTCGGGCCGTTAGAAGGAGACTTGGTCCGGCCCGTCTTCGCCCATGCAGATCGGGTCGCGGTCGGAGTAGCCCTTCCGGCCGATGGCCTTGCTCGACACACCCGAGAACGCCGCGAATTCGGCGTCTTCCGCGCTTTCGAAGGTTTCCGGGGCCGACCGGCTGAGTGCGTCGCCCAGCCGTTCGGTGCCGTTTGGCAGTTCGAGTTCCATGTCGCCGTCACCCTCGATGATTTCCTCGGCGGAAACCGGGTAGTCGTACGATTGGAAGGCGTCCGTTGCGTTGCTTAGCATTCGCATGTCTATCGAAAGTTCATGGTTCCTAATAAACCTTCACTATAGATAATCATAATATCCCTTAATGCGTATAAGGAACCCACGTTTCGTGTGCACACCACTCGTGATTTGACCAGAAGCGGCTTCCTGCTGGGAATTGTGGGAGTGGTATGGTCGTCGCTGACTTGCACGTACATACTACTCGCTCTGACGGGACACTCACGCTCGATGCGGTCCCGGCCGCCGCGAGACAAGCGGGCGTCGAGGTCGTCGCCGTCACGGACCACGACCGACTCCAGCCTGCACTCGACGGGCCTGTCACCCAGCAGGACGGTGTGACGCTTCTCCACGGCATCGAACTCCGTGTCGAAACCGAAACACAGCGACTGGACCTGCTGGGCTACGGCGTCGAGCCAACCGATGAACTCCGGGCCGAATGTGCACGCATCCAGCGGAACCGCCGCGAGCGCGGCGCGCGAATCATCGAGTGCGTCGAAGACCACTTGAGCGTCTCGCTGCCCGTCAAACCGCGCGATGGCCTCGGTCGGCCACACATCGCCCGCGGGATCGCCGAGGTGTCGGACCACACCTTCCAGTCCGCGTTCGACGAACTCATCGGCGACGACTGCCCCTGTTACGTCCCGCGGGCGGTCCCGTCATTCGAGCGCGGCTGTGCTGTCCTCTCAGACGCGTGCGGGCTTGTCGGTCTCGCACATCCGTTCAGATATCCTGATACGGCGGTCGCACTGTCGAAGTGTGCGTCGCTCGATGCCGTCGAACGGTGGTATCCCTATGGCCGGGCGGTCGACGACAGCCTCGTCGATGCGGCTATCGAGCGACACAACCTCGTCCCGACGGGCGGCAGCGATGCCCACGGCGAGACGCTGGGTGACACTGGTCTGAACGCGGCCGCGTGGGACCGAGTCGAAACGGCACTCAACGTCTGACAATCGGCAGACGGAACCCGAGGGTTCAATGTCGTTCGGGTATATAATTCAAGTATGCAGTGTCACTACTGCGACCGTGAAGCCGACATCGCCGTTGAGAACGACGGTGTCAAGGTCGGTGTCTGCAAGACACACTTCCGTGAACAGATGGCGGAACTGGAAGACGCTGACTGGCTTGAAGACCTCGACGAAGAACTCGATATCGACCGACGCGAGTGATCGACGCTCCGTTTCTCTGCTTTTGCTGTGGCGTCTCCCGCGTGTCACCGCTGTGACCCCCTGACTAACCGTTAAGGACTGCCCGCCGTACATGGCAACTATGGAGAAAGTCAGCCTTGACGCCGTCGAATCGCGAATGGGGCCGGCGTCGGTCAAACGGGCGCTCGCTGGCCCACTCGACACCGACGATATCGCGTTGAACTACTACGAACTGGCATCTGGCGAGTCCTTCGGCTTCGGCTATCACCGCCATCCGGACCAAGAGGAAGTGTTCCTCGTTCAGTCGGGGACAGCGACGTTCGAGACAGAGGACGGCGACGTGCATGTCAGTGCTGGCGAGGCAATCCGCTTCGCTCCCGGCGAGTGGCAACGCGGTCACAACGAGGGTGACGAGCGCGTCGTTGCGCTCGCGCTCGGTGCACCACAGGAAATGGGAGACACGGATATGCTCCGGCACTGCGAGGACTGTGGCGGTCGCACGCACAACTATGTCGAGATGACGGACGACCGTGACGCGCTTGTGACACGCTGCGAGGAATGTGACGCCGAGACCGGTCGGTTCACCTGATCGTCAACAGTTCTCTTGGTGTGGTTAGTCGTCGGCAGCGGTGGTCGCACCGGACCCGTCACCCGCGTGACGCGCGGCGAACTCGGTGAAGTTGTCGAACAGCCGCTTGGCCTCGCAAGCGGCGCGATAGTTCTCTTCTGTAACGCCGTCAAGCACCGCTCCGATGCGCTCGTCGGCGAGCTGGTCGTCCTTGCCCTTCGTCACTGTCTCGGCCGTCTCGGGGTCGTACTCCGGATGGAACTGCACCGAAAAGACGTTCTCTTTCCGGAACCCGTGGACGCCGTAGTCGTTCTCGGCGAACGTGGTTGCGCCCGGTGGCACCTCGGCGACGCGGTCCGAGTGCGTCGTGAAGACGGTGAAGGACTCGTCGACGCCAGCGAGCAGTTCGTTCTCGCCGTCGTGCTCGACCGTCCGGTAGCCGATCTCGTACTCGTCCATCGATTCGACAGTGCCGCCGAGTGCGTGTGCGAGCAACTGGTGGCCGAAACAGACGCCCAGGAACGCGATATCTCGGTCAATCGCGTCCGCGACCCAGGATTCGAGGTCTCGAATCCAGGGCTCGTCCCAGTAGACGGACGCGCGACTGCCCGTGACCAGACAGCCGTCGAACGCGAAGGTATCGGGCAGTTCGCGCTCGGTCACGTCGTATTCCACGAGGTCGGCGTCGAGTTCCCGCCGGAAGTTCCGGCGATTGTCGTCGCCGTCGTGGGCCGCGTTCAGCAGGGCGATTCGTGGCCTCATTACCAGTATGCAGCGGCTCAAATCGTAAAAACATGCGTACCGACGGCAGTGGTTGCCGCTCACAGTGACGGGGACACCGGCGTCGAAGCAGGCGCGGGTACAGCGGCTATCGGGAACGACGAAACTCTCAGAACGGTCTCGCTACGGGTCGTCGACTGCGATATGTGCGTTACGTCTGGTCCGCTTCCGGGTTGTTCGTCCGCCGATAGGAGCCCACCATCTTCCACAGCGTGTCGTTGAAGTCGTCGTTGTTGGCTTCGCTCTCGATCTGCCGGTACAGGTTTTCCGAGACTTCGATGCGGGGCATCGAGTGTGTATAGAGAGCGGGAGTAAATAAATCTCCGCTGACACGGAATCGAGTAAAAGCTTCAACGACCCGCTCTAGGGGCCGTATAACCATTTGGCACCGAAGAAGACGAACCAGGCCATCCAGATGCAGAAGACGACTAGCCACGTCCCGTACTGGACTGTCGGGTCCGGAACCAGAACGTACGCCACGACAAGCAAAACCGCGATGCTCGCCGCGGCCGTGGCGTCCCAGCGGTCCAGTGCGGGCGGGTCGACCATTAGGGACTACTGCGAGATGCCGTAGGTGTCGTTGTCCCAGTCGTTGATGCCGGTGTCGTAGACCGCCTGTTCGCGCTCGATGGCGTCAATGCGCTTGCGGTCGGCGGTGCCGAGGTCCCAGTCGAACAACGCGAGGTTCTGGCGGACGTGTTCGGGCGAGGAGGACTTCGGCAGGACCACGACGTCGTTCTCGACCGCCCACTTCAGGATGATCTGGGCCGGCGACCTGTCGTATTTCTCTGCCAGATCCTGAATGACGTCGTCAGCAAACACCTCCGTTCGACATAGCGGCGCGGCCGCCTCGACGACGGTGTCGGTGTCGCGGCAGAACTCGACGACCTGGTCCTGTGTGTTCCATGGGTGGTACTCGATCTGGTTGACGGCGATGGGCACGTCGGCGACGTGCTGGGCGGCCCCGAGCTGGTACGCGCTGAAGTTCGAGACGCCGACGTTGCGGACTTTCCCCTGATCGTGGAGCGTCGCCATCGCGTTCATCGTCTCGCGGATGGAGGTCGCGGGGTTGGGCCAGTGGACGAGATACAGATCGAGGTAGTCAGTCCCGAGACGGTCGAGCGACGCCTTACAGGCCTCGATGACCGACTCGTAGTCGAGGTGTTTCGGCAGTACCTTGGAGGTGAGGAACACGTCCTCGCGGTCGTAGTCGGCGAGGGCCTCGCCGATTTCGCTCTCGTTCTTGTAGCCCTCTGCGGTGTCGACGTGGGCGTAGCCCGCGTCGAGTCCGGCCCGAACGGATTCCTGAACCGTGTCGCCGTCGATGTCCCACGTCCCGACGCCGACCATCGGCAGTTCGTCGCCACTCGGGAGTGTCGCTGTTGGGGGTGTCACAGTACGTGTCTCACTCGCGGCAGTCAAAACCGTTTCGCGCTCGCCGCGGTACGGTACACACCCGGTCGTCTCTCACTCGGGGCTGGCGATGTCGACCGGTTCGCCGGTGTCTGCGCTTCTGGCCAGCGCGTCCATGGCGCGCATATTCCCCAGTGTCTCGGCCTGGTCGATGGGCGGCGTCTCGCCGTTTTCGATAGCGTCCGCGAATGCCTCAACCTGCAACTGGTAGTGGTCGACTGGTTCGAACGTCTCTGTGACCTCGCGGCCATCGACGCTGTAGGTCAGCGAGACGGATTGGTCGTGGGCCGGGCCGAAGCAGTTCGGCGCTTCGAGCCAGCCGTTGTCGGTCTCGACCCGGTAGTACTCCCGTCTCGGCCCGTCGAACCCACAGGAAATAGAGGCGACCCGCCCATCGTTGTACGAGAGGACGCCGCTGAGGTTCGTGTCAACGCCACTGTCCCGCGAGTCCCGGGCATGAGCAAACGCCCGGTCCGGTTCGCCGAGGAACCCTCTGGCCGCGCTGACGGCGTAACAGCCCACGTCCATCAGGCTCCCACCGGCCAGCTCCGGATCCAGACGGATGTCGTCGGGATCGGAGAGCGGAAACTTGAACGACGCATCGACGGTGTGTATCTCGCCCAGTTCGTTTTCGACGATGTCTCTGGCCCGCTGGGTCCGCGGGTGGAACTGATACATGAACGCTTCCATTAGCGTGATGCCCTGTTCGGCACAGTAGTCGAAGAGGTCCACTGCCCCGGCCGTGTCGACGGTCAGCGGCTTCTCACAGAGCACGTCAAGCCCGTGGTCGGCGGCCCGCTGGCTCCACTCGGCATGGAGCGCGTTCGGAAGCGGGTTGTACACCGCGTCGATGTCCGCCTCGGCGAACATCGTCTCGTAGTCGCCGAAGGCACTGGCGATACCCAGCGTTTCGGCCACCTCGCTGGCACGATCTCGGCTTCTGGAGCTGATTGCCGCGACCGTGTGGTCCGACCTCTGGATGCCCGGAATCACGTCTTTGCGCGCGATTTTTGCCGTTGAAATGACCCCAAAGCGCATACCGATACCCGGCTCCCCGCTGATAAACAATTACCGACCTTTCGGCTCCGACTCGACGCTGACTCCCTGTTCAGATACGGCGGCCAGTTCGTCCGCTGGCGGCTCGCATCTGTCGGGCACGAGTTCGGCGGCAACCTCGCGTGCGCGTTCGAAGTGGGCCGTTGCACTGTCACACGCGGCTCCGGAAGTGTCTCGATTTGACTCGTCGCTGCCCTCACGTCGCTTCTGTCGCCCCGCTTCACGGTGTGTCTCGACCAGTTCGACAGCGATGTCTGCGAGCGCCTGCCGGAGCGACGCCCGGTCGCCGTCGAAGCGGCGGTCACGGCCCCAGTCCAGTTCGTACGCCGTCCGGTAGCGGTCGAGGGCGTCTTCCCAGTGTGTGGCCCGCGCCGCCGGGTCTGTTGTTGCTCTGGCCGCGCTCGCAGCCACCTGTGCCGCGTCGACCGGGGCTGACCGGAGTTCGGCATATTCCGCTTCGATTGCGTTTCGAGCGTCCGCGATGGTTTCTGTGGGCGGCTCTGGTGCCGTTACCGCCAGCGCTCGCTCGTACTCGGTCTTTGCCTGTGCGTACGCGTCCGCGGCCCGTTCGTATGCCCGGTTCTCCCATGCACGTCGGGCCGTGTCGCGGTGCTGCTCGGCCGCGCTGACGTGGCGTCGGCGCTGGCAGATATCGATCTGTGCTTGCGTTGACTGGCAACGTTCGTCGATACTCGCTGTCGCCCCCTCTCCCAGCGCTTCGATCCGCCCTCGCCCGTTGTCGAGCGCCTCCTGTGCGGCTGTGATGTGTGTGGCTGCTGTATCGAGGTCTGTCGTCTCTAGTGCCGTCACAGCAGCCTCGACCTGGGATTCTGCCCGATCAAGCTCGGTTAGTGTGCGTGTCCAGACCTGTGTGGCTTCGTCGACGAACTCCCGAACCGGTGTCAGGTCGCCCTTGCACTCGAACGCCCAGCGGTCTTCGTCGACAGTGACGAGTTCGAGTGTCGACGTCCGGAGCCCCGACGTACAATGTACGGCCACGATGTCTTCGTAGGAGAGCGAGATGATCCGGTCACCATCGTCGTCGCCGACGACGAACATGACACGGACGTTGGTTGCGAGCAGATACGCGCGGTAGTCGTCAGCCGGCGTGAGCGACTCGTTGTTCCCCTGAGTAGCGACGAGGCCGGACTGGTCGTTGTACGCGAGATACCTTGGCGTCTCTGTCTCCCGTACGTACTGCCCTAGCGGCTGCTGAAGGCGGCGCGTGCGCCCGAACAGCCCGTCGGTGTTCGCTCGGTCGAATATATCCGGTCGACCCGAGGAACGTACGTCGATAACAGTTTCCACAGTCTACCTCTGTTCGTGACAGTATATTCAAATATCTCTTCGGAGAAATAAATCCTTTGGCCGATAGCAGCGCTCAAACCGGTTGTTTCGACCCAGCCTTGCAACAGTGTCAGTACGGCTGGCTTCGGTCCGTCGGCTGACGCTGTGGGCTCCCGCTCGTCAGGTCGGCGACGCACTGCCGGCAGAACTGGTAGTCCTGCTTGTTCCTCGCCCCGCAGTGAGGACAGTCGATGGATGCAGTGCTGTCGTCGGTGGCGCTGCCACGGCGCCCGTCAGTATCGCCCTGCCCTGTCGCCCCGGCCGGGTCACCGCGGTGCCGGTACGCGTACAGCATGGTCAGGACGTGGAGCCCCACGAGAAGCGCGATTGCGCCGTAGAGCCACTCGCTCACCATCATATGTAACGATACGTGAACGTACTACTTGAGGGTTGTGCCGAGTTACCAATGGTCGGTACTTTCGGCGAGTTCGGAATCAGATCCTGTGACTGCCCGGTGAGCAGACGGGTGTGCTGTGGGCTAGCGTTCAAATACGACCACGCAGCCACAAGAGGCCATGCTTGCTCACACGCTCGGTGGTCCCTGATGGGCCGCCGAACGCTCGTGGCTGTCGGCCGTCCTGACGGCCGTTACGACTGCCGGAGCGCACACTGGGGGGTTGACGCTGACCCCACTGCTCAGTCTCGACCGCTCGGGACCGGGTTGACAGCGTCGGCTGTCCTCGCTGCAATTGATGCCACCTACGAGCAGTTGGTCGTGCTCGACGGGTCGGTCCGAACCTACGCCGTCTGCTGGCTCGACCCAACGCTATCGGACCTCGACGACATAGTTCTCGCCCGCACTGCTGACCCCGATACGTTCCGGCGGTGGTGGGTCGACCGGAAGGACGAGGCCTGTCGCGCCCTCGACAGCGAAGGCTGTGACCCGGCGGCCGTCCGGCGCGCCCTGCTTGCGTCGCTCCGAGACCGCACTTCGTCCGTGTACTGGCCCGACGACGCGTCCTTTTTACGCGGGGACCGCTAATCGCCATCCGTGACTGCCGTCGAGACGCTGACTTACCCCGACCCCGCCGACGCGCTGGATCTTGCGTCGCGCAATGCCGACCGCGGCGCGCTGGTGACACTCGTCGGCACCTGTACGGTCGAGTACGAGGGGCGGGCGGCTAGCTCGCTGGGGCTTGGCGACCGCCACGTGATGCTCAAGCCCGACGGAGCCGCGCTAGTCCACACCGATGAAGGCCAGCAGCCGGTGAACTGGCAGCCACCGGGCTGTGAACACAGCATTAGCGTCGACGACGGCTCGCTGGTTGTTCGTTCCACGCGGTCGACCCCCGAAGAGTTGCTCGAAGTGACCTTTGAGACAGTCGCCCACGCCGCTGCCTTCGATGTGACCGACTCGAAAGACCTCGCACTCACCGGAACGGAGGCCGACCTGAAAGACCGCATTCTTGACGAGCCGGGGTTGGTTGAACCGGGCTTTACACCGCTTGCGACCGAACGCGAGACCCCCGCCGGCGCGGTCGACATTTATGGCGAGGACGCCGACGGTCGGACGACGATACTCGAACTCAAGCGCCGGCGCGTGGGGCCCGATGCAGTCGGCCAACTGGGGCGGTATGTTGATGCGTTAGAACGCGACCTGCACGCCGACACTGATGTCCGGGGTATCCTCGTCGCTCCGTCGGTGACCGACCGGGCACGTCAGTTACTCGCCGAGAAGGGACTGGAGTTCGTCTCGCTGGAGCCACCGTAACTGGCACTTCACTTTCGTCCTACGGACGGTCCGTCCTGCGACTGTACTGACTGCTACAGTCGCCATACAGCCGGATGACGGAGCTACTCGTCTACAGTGACGGTTCCATCGGTGTCGACAACCACACGATAGCCGCTGTAGTCGAACGCCACGTGCCCGTTGGTGTTCGAATCAGCGATGCACGCCCTCAGTGCATCCGGATTGATACTGTCGGCCAGCGGCGGGAGCGTCTCGACCGGCTGTCTCTCCGCGGTTGCCACGGCACGAACGACTGCCATGACGATGGACTGGTCGGTGCCGTGGACTTCTATAACACTTGGTGATCTTCCAGACACGGTTCTCTGACCTCATGCTAAATCTGTTCTCCAGATGTAAAGTTCAGTGTGGCTAGCATAGTAAACGCCGAACCACAATACATGACAACATTCATCATAAGATGTCAACTACACCTGTGTATGTCCCGACAGCTTGGCGACAGCCGGGCGGTAACCCGTGTGGAGTTTGCTCTCTCTGATGGGTCGTATCCCTTTGTGTCGGTGTCTGAAGCCGAAGCGTGTACCGTGATTCTTGAAAAATGCCTCCCGCAGACGGACGATATGTACGCGGAGTTTTTTTCAGTCGAGGGTGCTCGCCCCAGCCGTCTTGTCGAGCGCATCGAAGACGCCAACGGCGGTGAGGCGCGAGTGCTTGAACGCACCAGCGACGGTGGGCTCGTCGAAATCGACGTGCGAGATAACTGTCCCGTTGTCTCGCTTGCGGATGTCGGGGCGGTACCACAGACCGTCCGGAGTGTCGATGGTGAAGGGACTGTCGTAGCTGATGTCCCGGGTCAAATCGAGACGGGGTCGGTTATCGATTCGTTCCTGACTGCCCATCCGGAGGCCGAACTCGCGGCGAAGAAACAGCGTGAGTCTATCGTCCCGCTGTTCGGGTTCCAGAACTATGCGTCCCACACCGAGTCACTGACCAACCGACAGCAGGAGGTTCTTTCGACGGCCCACGAAGCAGGGTACTACAGCTGGCCCCGCGAGGCGACAGCCGCGGACCTGGCTGAACTCCTCGATATCTCGGAGCCCACGCTCCACAAGCATCTCCGGGCTGCCGAACAGAAACTCGTCGCGACCATGTTCGCCTGCCCGCACGACGAACGGGCCACTGACACAGACAGCTGACGGCTACTGTTCTTCGAGTCGGTCCTGCAGGTCCGCGAGCGCGTTCATCGCTTCTATCGGCGTCATCGTCGCGACATCGAGCGAGGCCAACCGCTGTGCCACTGCTTCCGGTAACTCTCCCTTGACGGCGGCCCCGTTCGTCCGAAGCGCCTCCTGTATGTGGCCGTCCGCTCCACCCTCGCTGGCCGAAGCCGCCGCTGCTCCGTTCTCCGTCGGTCCAGTCGTCTCCGTGGCGGCGGAATCCGTGTCGGTGTCGCCCGCCTCGGCATCCGCCAGAAGGTCCCGCGACCGCTCGACGACGGATTCGGGGACGCCAGCCATGCTCGCCACCTCGACACCGTAGGAGGCCGCCGCGGGGCCGGGTGCGAGTTCGTGGTCGAAGCGAACGTCGCCGTCCTCGCGGCTGGTCTCGAAGTGGCGGTTGGTCGCGCCGGGCAGCGCCGCGGCGACGGCAGTCAGGTCGTGGTGGTGGGTCGCAAACAGCGTGTACGCGCCGATATCGTCGTGGAGATGCTCGGTCACGGCGCGAGCGATAGCCAGCCCATCGGCTGTCGACGTGCCGCGGCCGACCTCGTCCAGCAGGACCAGTGAGTCTTCGGTCGCCGCGTCCAGAATCGTCGCCAGTTCGGTCATCTCGATCATGAAGGTCGAGCGGCCGCCGGCGATGTCATCGCTGGCCCCAACGCGGGTGAAGACGCGGTCGAGTATCGGTAGATCGGCCGCCTTCGCGGCGATAAAGCTTCCCGCCTGTGCGAGCAGGCAAATCAACGCGACCTGCCGCATGTACGTCGACTTCCCGCTCATGTTCGGCCCCGTGACCACCCCGAGGAAGGGCTGTCCATCGTTCGTGGCGACGCCATCACCGCTTCCGTCTCCGTTCGCTGGGACTGGCCCGCTCCCCAGATGCGTGTCGTTGGGGACGAAGGCGTCCTCGGTCCGCTCGACGACCGGGTGGCGGCCGGCGGTGATGTCGATGCCATCGCTGCCGACTGTGGGTCGGCAGTAGTTGTACTGCGCCGCGACTTCGGCGAACGAAACAAGCACGTCGAGGCGGGCGAGGCGGTCTGCAAGGGCCTGCACGCGCTCGGCCTCGTCGGCCACCTCGTCCCGGACCGCACAGAACAGGTCGTACTCCAGGTCGTCGGCTGCGCTCTCTGCTCGCAGGATTTCGTCCTCGCGCTCCTTGAGTTCCGGCGTGTAGTAGCGCTCGCTGTTCTTCAGCGTCTGGCGGCGCTGGTAGTCCTCGGGGACGGCATCGAGATTGGCGTTTGTCACCTCGATGTAGTAGCCGTGGACGGAGGTGTGCCCGACCTTCAGCGAGTCGATGCCGGTCCGCTCGCGCTCGCTCGCTTCCAGTTCGTCAATCCACGCCTTGCCGGACTGCTCGGTCGAGCGGAGCCGGTCCAGTTCCTCGTCGTAGCCTTCGCGGATGACGCCGCCTTCGGTCACCTGCTGTGGCGGGTCCGGGCGGATCGCCGCCTCGATTTCCTCGCGGGTTTCGGCCAGTGGGTCCAGTGTCGCGTGCAAGTCCGCGAGTAGGCGGGCATCGGCGTCGGCAAGGTGGTCCTGGATGTCCGGTACGACTGACAGCGTTGCGGCCAGCGACCGGAGGTCACGGGCGTTCGCTCGCCCACGCGAGACGCGTGAGATGAGCCGTTCGAGGTCGTACACCTCCGCGAGCAGGGCTGAGAGCTCCTCTCTGGTTGCGGGGTCGCGCTGGAGTTCCGCAACCGCGCCGTGGCGGGCCTCGATGCGGTCGGCGTCGAGGAGCGGCCGCCGGAGCCAGTCGGTCAGTTTCCGCCGCCCCAGCGCACACGCCGTCTCGTCGACCGTGTCCACGAGCGTGCGGTTCTCGTGACCCCGGACCGAGCGCCGCTCGAACAGTTCGAGACTCTCGACGGCGACGGCGTCAAGCAGCATGTACTCCCGCGGGTCGTACCGCGTGAGGTGATTGAGGTAGTCGAGTGTGCCTGCGGGGTCGACATCTGGATCGACCGGCTCGCCGTCGGGTCCGACTGCCCCGCTGCTGCCGCGGGTGTACTCAGCGTAGGCCAGCAGGCCGCCACAGGCCCGGACTTCCGCGCCGCCGGCGAGCAGTCGATCCGGCGGGCCGAAGTACTGTCCCACCCGGTCCTCGGCGCGTTCCCTGGCAAAGGCGTCCGCGTCGTAGCGCGTCACCAGACAGGCCGGCCCGAAGACGGCGTCCCGGTCCACGTCGACGTCCGGCCCAACGATGGCTTCGGCGGGGCCGAACCGGCTGAGTTCGTCGGCGACGGCGCTTTCCGAGCCGACGCTCGTGGCGTAGCAGTCGCCAGTCGAGATGTCGAGCAGCGCCAGTCCGTACCGCTCGCCTGCGGCCAGAGCCGCGACGTAATTGTTGTCCGCCCCGCCCAGCAGTTCGCTCTCGGTGAGTGTGCCGGGGGTGACGATTCGTGTCACCGCGCGCTCGACCACGCCGCTGACCTCGTCAGGGTCTTCGACTTGGTCGGCGATGGCGACCCGGTAACCCGCGTCCAGCAGCGTCTCGACGTACGACTCGGCGTTGTCGATGGGGATGCCGGCCATCGGGTACTCGCCGGTCGAATCCTCGCGCTGGGTCAGCGTGATCTCACACAGTCGGGCGACCCGTTTCGCGGCCGCACAGAAGGCCTCGTAGAAGTCCCCGACCTGAAAGAGGACCAGCGCGTCGTCGTACTGCCGGCACAGCTCGTAGTACTGTGCCATCATCGGCGTCAGGTCCTCCTCGAGCTCGGCCATCTGCTCGGGCGGGCCAAGCGCAGCGTCCATACCGATTGGCAACAGCCGACACCTGATAGGCGCTCCGCTCTCCCTCGCCATGTGTGTAACGGCGACCAGCCACTAATTTTTATACCGTCCGGGAGACGTAGCCTGTATGTCACGTCGCGCCAACTACGCGCTCTGTGAGTTCCAGCAGCATCTCGGTCCGTCGGCGGACTCGCTCGACGTTCCCTGGGCCGATTTCACTGGTTATTCGACCGATCCGGTTTCCTTCGATATCCCTACCTCGTCGCCGGCAGATCCGTACGTCGAGATGCAGGTGTTCGATGTCGAGGATTTCAACCACGAAATCGTGGTCAACGGCGAACCGCTGTCGGGGTTCGATATCGCGCCCGGCGAGGGGTGGCAGCTCTGGATGGATACGATTGCACCCGAGCGACTCCACCTCGGCGAGAACACGATTCAGTTTCAGCGGAACACCGATTCCAAGGACGCCTTCGTCGTCGGGTCGGTCACAGTCCACTGGACGGAGCCCGTCGAATGAATATATAAACAGATCGACGCCGTTCTGGTGAGGCGTGCCAACAACTACCATTAATAATAGCCAGTACCACCTCTGTCGGGTGATTTCACCTGTTCTGGCTTGGGCAACCGGTGACCGCCGAGCGCCCTATAACCCCTACTTTTATATAGAACCACATGCAATCTTCGCTTGATTATGAGCCAACGCCAGATGCAGGGCCAGCCGATGATCATCCTGGGAGAGGACTCCCAGCGGATGAAGGACAAGTCTGCACAGGAACACAACATCTCGGCCGCTCGCGCGGTCGCCGAGTCAGTACGCTCGACGCTCGGCCCGAAGGGGATGGACAAGATGCTCGTCTCCTCGATGGGCGACGTCACCGTCACGAACGACGGCGTCACCATTCTCTCGGAGATGGACATCGACAACCCGACAGCCTCGATGATTGTCGAGGTTGCCGAGACACAGGAAGACGAGGCCGGTGACGGCACCACCTCCGCTGTCGCCATCGCAGGCGAACTCCTCAAGAACGCCGAGGACCTCCTCGAACAGGACATTCACCCGACGGCGATCATCAAAGGGTTCAACATGGCCGCCACGCAGGCCAAGGACGAACTTGACGACATCGCCACGGAAGTCGACCCCGACGACGAGGAACTCTTGAAGAAGGTCGCCGAAACCTCGATGACGGGCAAGGGCGCGGAGCTCAACAAGGAACTGCTCGCCCAGATCATCGTTGACGCGGTCAACGCTGTGACCGTCGAGGCCGAAGACGGCTCCGTCATCGCCGACCTCGAGTACCTCAACATCGAGACCCAGACCGGCAGCTCCGCCGGCAACTCCGAGCTCCTCGAAGGCGCAGTCATCGACAAGGACCCGGTCCACGAGGAGATGGCAACCGAGGCAGAGGACGCCGACGTCCTCCTCGTCGACACGGCCATCGAACTCGACGAGACCGAAGTCGACGCGCAGCTCTCCGTCGACGACCCGAGCCAGCTCCAGAACTTCCTCGACAAGGAAGAAGAGCAGCTCAAGCAGATGGTCGACCAGATCGCCGACACCGGCGCTGATGTCGTCTTCTGCCAGAAGGGCATCGACGACATGGCCCAGCACTACCTCGCCGAGAAGGGTATTCTGGCCGTCCGCCGCGCCAAGAAGTCCGACATCGAGTTCCTCAAAGAGGTTCTGGGTGCTCGCATCGTCTCCGATCTCGACTCCGCGACCGCGGAAGACCTCGGCCACGGCTCCGTCACCCGCGACGACGCCGAAGGCCTGTTCTACGTCGAGGGTAGCGGCGACGGAGCCCACGGCGTCACCCTCCTGCTCCGTGGCTCGACCGACCACGTCGTTGACGAACTCGAACGTGGTGTCACAGACGCGCTCGACGTTGTCGCGTCCACGGTCGCCAACGGCAGCGTCCTCGGTGGCGGCGGCGCACCTGAAGTCGAAGTCGCCCGCCGGCTCCGCGACTACGCCGACAGCGTCGAAGGCCGCGAACAGCTCGCCATCGAGTCCTTCGCCGACGCGCTGGAGATCATCCCGCGCACGCTCGCCGAAAACGCTGGTCTCGACAGCATCGACACGCTCGTCGACCTGCGCGCCGCCCACGAGGACGGCGACGTCAGCGCTGGCCTGAACGTCTTCTCCGGTGACGTCGAGAACACGCTCGACACCGGCGTCGTTGAGCCAGCACACGCCAAGCGACAGGCGATTTCCTCGGCTGCAGAGGCCGCGAACCTGGTCCTCAAGATCGACGACATCATCGCTGCCGGCGAGCTCTCGACCTCCGGCGGCGACGAAGGCGGCCCCGGCGGCCCCGGTGGCGCCCCTGGAGGCATGGGCGGCATGGGCGGCGGCATGGGCGGCATGATGTAAGCGAGGGGCCGAACGAAGTGAGGGCCCTCGAATAGTGAGCGGCGAAAGCCGCGAACCGCGAGGTTCTGAGCGACGCGAAGAACTTCGTATACGCGAGCGGGGGGAACAGCGTGACCCGCAAACAACGTTGCTGATCAGACGAAGACTTTCTGAAAAACGCCGAAGCAACTCCGCTGGGCGTGCTTCGTCTCCTAACAGACCAGCCAGCAGACGATATTTTCGACCGCCTACAGTTCAATTTTCTACGGCTATGGACACGCTGTGACACCGCCGATATCGAGACGTGAAACCGGAGACACAATTAGGTATCTCTCTGCAAAGTATCGACTGTCCCGGTCCGTTTGGTGGGACGGACTGGTGACAGCGGGTGGGGACCTCTTTCCGTTTTAGGGCTGATTCGACAGTCGCTCGCGTTAGTCAGGTTGTGTCGTTCGGTTTCGGTGGCGTCGGTCTTCGAACACCACGTCCGTCGTTCCTAGGTCGCTGTAGCGGAGAATTTCGGTCATCCGGTAGGTATCCGTTCCGTCGTCGACTGTGTACTGGAGCGCGTAGCTCCGGATGACGCCGTTGGGCGTTACGGTCGCCGAGAGGGAGACGTTAGTCACACGGTCGACGGGACGAGTGGCGATCGCGCTGCTGTCGGCCGACCCGGTTCCTTTGATGCGATACAACGAAACGCCGTACAGTTGCTTGATGACCTCATCGCCGGGGCGGATAGACGTGATGTTGGTGGCGGAAAGCAACGCCATGAGACGCCCGTTGAACGTGGGTTCGAAGAACAGTGCGGCCCGGGGTGAGCGTGGCGGGCCACCGATGCCGCGACTGTCCGCGACCACTTCCGTCGATGTCGACCCGTTGACGGTCGTCCGTCTGAGCGCACGGCCGTCCCGCCAGGTGCTGTGAATTTCGCGCGCTGTCACACTCTGTCCGGATATCGTTCGGGTGGCCGTGTACGACTCGTACCCCGCGCTGATGCTGGCACGGGTCCGGACGCGCCTGTGCAGGCCGCTGCCGTTCATGACAGTCCTTGTGTGGTGGACTCGATAGGAGGTGTTCGAGAGCCGACTGACATGGGCGCGGCCGAGCGTGGTGGCGTTGATAACCTGGTCGCCGACAACGCCCGGGGCGCGTTGGGCTGGACTCGTCGGTGCGTCTGCCGTCGGGACTGGTGCTGGTGTCACCGTCTCCCTGGTAGCTGCGTCGTCCCCGAACAGCCCGGCACACCCGGCGCTCAGTAAACAGAGACAGACCACAGCAATCGCCACCCCGCGACGCATACCGATGACTGGTTGCGTGGTAATATAACCTCTGTGACGGCGGAGGGCTAAATATCGTCGAGTGTCAACATACCGTATGCAGACGCTGCTTCTCGGCGCGGACGCGGTCGAGGACCACGCGGCGATGCCGGCAGTCATCGACGCGGTTGCCGCGGCCTTCGCCGCCGATGCCAGGGAGAGCACAATTATGCCGGCCAAGTCCTACATCGACCTGCCGCAGTACAACGGCGACTTCAGGTCGATGCCGGCCTACGTCAACGCCGAGACGTGGGATGCCGCCGCGGTCAAGTGGGTCAACGTCCATCTGGACAACCCCCGCGACCACGACCTCCCGACCGTTCTTGGGACGCTCATCTACTCGGACCCCGAGACTGCGTTCCCGCTGGCTGTGATGGACGGCACAGTCTTGACACGCCTGCGGACCGGGGCGGCGGCCGTCGCCACCGACCATCTTGCCGTCGCCGACGCGGACTCACTCGGACTGGTCGGGGCCGGCACGCAGGCGTACACGCAACTGGACGCTATTTCGGCGGTCCGAGACATCGAGACGGTGGTCGTCGCCGACCGGGATAGAGAGAAACAGCAGGCGTTCGTCGACACGTTCACCGACCGGTTTGACGTGCGGGCGGGCCCCATCGAGGACGCCGCTGGCTGTGACGTGCTATCGACGATTACGCCCGTCGAGTCGCCCATCGTGGACCGTGAGTGGCTCGGCGAGTGCACACACGTCAACGCCATCGGGGCCGACGCCGCCGGCAAGCAGGAACACGACGAACGCACGCTCCTCGACGCGAAACTCGTCATCGATAATTACGAGCAGTGTACTCACTCCGGCGAAATCAACGTCCCGTGGGGCAGGGGTGTCCTGACCGATACTGACCTCCACGGGGAACTCGGAGACATCGTTGCGGGCACGCTTTCGGGGCGGACCGACGACGACGGGATCACGCTTTTCGACTCGACGGGGCTGGCTATCTAGGACGTTGCAGCCGCACACGTCGTCTACGAGAACGCCAGCGACGATGGCGACGGAACGGCGTTCTCACTTGTCGACACCGACGCGACCTGATTACGTCGAGGGCGTGAGCATCTCGGTCACTTTCGAGATGCCCCAGACGATGATAAGAAACGGCAAGAGCGGGACCAGCAGGACGAGCAGGCCGGCGAGCATCCCCCAGCCGAACACGTCCATCTCCTCGTTGCGACGGCTACCCGTCCCCGGCGTGACCGACCGGAGGGCCTTCGGCAGTCGTCCGCTGTCTTCCGCCTCGTCGTCAGGTGATTTTGCCATACCTTCTCTTGCATTGAGACGTGTATAAGCCTAGGCCCGACAGTTACATCGCACCGGCGACACCGCTGCCGATAGCGGCCCCGCAGTTGTCACAGGCGACGAGGTAGAACCGCTTTGAGGCAGTAAAGAAGCCGGTCGTCGACTCCATGTCGAGGAACTCCACATCCTCTTGGGCGTTCATTTCCGCGTCGCATTCGGGACAGTGAACCATCAGGCCGCACCTCCGTTGGACTTCGCGCCGGCGACGCCGCTACCGATAGTAACACCACAGGCCGCGCAGTTGGCAGTGTAGAAGCGCTTGGAGGCTTTGATAAACCCGGTGGTCGCGTCCACTTCAACGAACTCGATGTCGTCGGCCGTTTCGATCGAGGTCTCACAATCAGGGCAGTGTACCATACATTCCTGACACCTGCCGAGTCCGGCAAAAATCTTGTGTGGGCATCTGCTCTTCCGGTCAGCGTACTGGCGACGCTATCGGTTCGACATGCGGCACATCGGATATCACCGACGCCGCTACTGAGACCGAGCACCACTATCTGTGATAGCTGCGTACACCGATCATGCCGAGTCGAAGACTCTCGTTTCGTCTTGGCCGGCCGGAACTGGCTGAAGCTGGAGCATTCGTCCCAGTTCTTGAACTGAGTGCCGTGAACGGCTGTTGAACTCCGAGACACCCGAAACAGTGACAGTCTCCAACACGCAATGGTATGCTCACTGGGAATGTACCATGGGTAGCAAATCTGTCTTGGTCGTCGCAGCCGACGGGCTGGATACCGCCACTCTCGAATCTGCCCTCGCCGAGACGCCGGCTTCGGTCACGCACCTGTCGGACCTCACGGACCTCTTCGATACGCTCACCTATTCGGCGTTCCACGCGCTCGTGCTGCCCGAAACAGTCGATGGCCAGTCCGGAACCGATATCGCGTACGGTGTCAGGAAGCTGTTTCCCGACCTGCCGGTGATCATCGTTGGCGAGGACCCAGCGGCGGTCCCGGATGATCTTGAGGTGACGGCCGTCGAGCCGTCGGCACGTCTCGAAGACGCCGTCGCTGAGGCCGTCCGGGACAGTCTCGACGCTGAGCCACCGTCCGTTGCTGGACGCCCACCGTCCCCGATGGAGACGCTGTTACTCTCTCTGTTCAACGAGATTCCCGACCACCTGTATGCGAAGGACGACCAGGCTCGACACGTCCTGCTGGGCCGGGGGTTCAACGAGCCGACCGACCGGCTCGGCCTCACTGACGTCGAAGTCCCGGAACTGGTCGAGGAACACGCGAAAGCGGCCCTGCGTGACGAGATGGACGTTATCGAGGAGGAAACAGATCTGATCGAAGTGGAGGAGTTCCTCGACCTCGATGCGTCGTACGTCCGCACCCGCAAGATGCCGTGGTATGATCCCGCTGGCGACGTTCAGGGGATCGTCGGACACACGCAGGATATCACTGACCGAAAGCTCCGCGAGCACGCGTTTCGTCGCCAGAACGAACGGATGGTGAAAGTCGCACTCGTGGCGTCTCACGAGCTTCGAAATGAACTTCAGATCGCCTACGGCCGACTCGAAGAGCTGGCTGACTGCGATGGTTCGACTGCCGACATCGAGGAGTCGCTTTCCCAGATCTCTACGATTATCGATACCGTGGTCGAGCTCTCCACGAGCGACCCAAATGGCCCGGTCCAGTACGACGAGGTCGAACAGGTCCCAAAGCGGGAACACGTGTGGCTCTCACGTCTCAGTCGAGAGGTGTGGGACACGCTCGCCGACAGTGAGGCGCGCCTGACCTTCGACGGGGATACCCGTATTGTCGCCGATCAGGAGTCCGCCGGACTGTTGCTCCAGATACTGTTCCAGAACGCACTTGAACACGCCGGACCGTCGGTCACCGTCACTGTCGGTACGACGGCAGACGGTTTCTTTGTCGCCGATGACGGCCCGGGCATCGATGTCGAACCGCTGGAGCGCGTGTTCGACGCGGGTCACACTGCTGTCGCAGAGAACACTGGGTTCGGACTCTATGTCGCCAGACGGGTCGCCGCTGACCACGGTTGGACGGTCACAGCGACGGAGAGCGAGTCGGGCGGTGCCCGATTCGATATTGGAAACGTCGACTGTCCCGAATAGCGGGCGGCCAGTCGACCTGTGGCGACGCGACCGGTCTGTAAGCAGCTGGCCCCCCGGAGTCACGCCCGGTCGGCTTGTGTGTCGTGTGGCGAACCCTGATACCCTCCCGAAGGGAAAGGTATAGCACGGTCGCTGCCGGATGTTCCGATATCATGACCACGACCGGTGAGGAACGCGAGCGGGGGTTCGATCATACAGAGATCGAGCCCCGGTGGCAGCGCACGTGGGACGAGGCCGACGTGTTCCGGATCGACGACGACGAGACCGACCCGGAGTACGTGCTGGCGATGTTCCCCTACACCTCCGGAAGCCTCCACATGGGCCACGTCCGGAACTACACAATCACGGATGCCTACGCCCGCTTTGAGCGGATGCGCGGCGAGAGCGTTCTCCACCCGATGGGGTGGGACTCCTTCGGCCTCCCGGCTGAGAACGCCGCCGAGGAACGCGACACCAACCCGCGGGACTGGACGATGCAGTGTATCGACTCGATGCGCGACCAGCTCACGGAGATGGGCTTTGGCTACGACTGGGACCGCGAACTCGCGACCTGTGAACCCGACTACTACCAGTGGAACCAGTGGCTGTTCAAACAGTTCCGCGAGGAAGGGCTGGTCGAGCGTCAGGCCGCCGAGCTGAACTGGTGTCCCTCCTGTGAGACTGTCCTCGCCGATGAGCAGGTTGAGGGCGAGGAAGAACTGTGCTGGCGCTGTGACACGCCCATCGAGGCCCGCGAGATGGACCAGTGGTTCTTCACCATCACCGACTACGCCGAGGAACTGCTCGAGGACTTAGACGACCTCGAGGGCTGGCCGAACAACGTCCGGGAGATGCAGCGCAACTGGATCGGCAAGCAAGAGGGCGCAAGCGTCGCCTTCGAGGTTGGCGACTACGGCGAGGTCGACATCTTCACGACCCGGCTGGACACCATCCACGGGGCGACGTTCTTCTCGCTAGCTCCGGGCCACCCTGTCGCACAGGAAATTGCCGAGGGCAACGACGAGGTCGCCGAATACATCGAAACGGCCGAACAGGCCGACGAGGACGAACTGGACGTGACTTCCGGTGTGTTCACCGGCGAGTACGCGACCAATCCCGCGACCGGTGAGGAGATTCCCGTCTACGTCGCCGACTACGTGCTGACCGACGTGGGGACTGGCGCGCTGTACGCCGTGCCGGCTCACGACGAGCGCGACCACGAGTTCGCGGAGGCCCACGATATCGATATCGTGCAGGTCATCGAACCGACTGACGACGCGGACGCTGATCCCGAGGACATCGACGTGCAGGAAGCGGCCTATCCTGAAGACGGCCTGCTGGTCAACAGTGGCGAGTTCGACGGACTCAGTAGTAACGAAGCCCGCGACCGCTTCGTCGAGGAGTTCGACGGCGAGCACCGCACGGAGTACAACCTCCGGGACTGGGGCATTTCCCGCCAGCGCTACTGGGGCACGCCGATTCCGATGATCCACTGCGACGACTGTGGCTACGTCGAAGTCCCCGACGAGGACCTCCCCGTCGAACTGCCGGAGTTCGTCCACACGACCGGGAACCCGCTGGATGCCGCAGAGGAGTGGAAACACGTCGACTGCCCCGACTGCGGGGAGAGCGCGGTGCGGGAAACGGACACGATGGACACCTTTGTCGACTCCTCGTGGTACTTCCTGCGGTACACCTCGCCGGAGATGGACGAGGCCCCCTTCGACGCCGAGCGAGCCAGCGACTGGATGCCGGTCGACCAGTACGTCGGCGGTATCGAACACGCCGTGATGCACCTGCTGTACGCCCGCTTCTTTACGAAAGTGCTGGACGACCTCGACATGGTTGATGGCGTCCGCGAGCCCTTCACCAACCTCACGAACCAGGGAATGGTGCTGGGCGAGGACGGCAACAAGATGTCGAAGAGTCTGGATAACGGCGTCTCACCCCAGCGCATCATCGAGGAGTACGGGGCCGACACGGCTCGGCTGTTCATCATGGAGGCCGCCCAGCCAGAGAAAGAATTCGCCTGGAGTCCTGAGGGTGTGCAGTCCGCCCACAGCTTCCTCCAGAACGTGTACACGCTGGTTTCGGCCTACGCCGAGGGTGAGGCGGGGACCGCCGCTGACACGGAGAATGGGGCCGACATCGCGGACTACGTCGCCCGCGAAATCGACGCGACGGCAGCGAATGCGACGGCGGAGTTCGAGGACTTCAGGTTCAACCACGCGCTGCAAGCCGTGCGGGAACTGGTGTCGCTACTGCGCCGCTATCAGGAGGCGACTACCCCCGACGCTGACACCTTCGAGCGCGGGCTGGCGACGGCCGCGAAACTGCTCGCTCCGGTCGCCCCCCACGCCGCTGAGGAGATGTGGGCCGAACTGGGCCACGACGACCTTCTCGCGGAGGCCGAGTGGCCGGCCGCTGAGGCGCCCGACGACTACGAGACGGAGCGTCAACTGATTGAGAACACCCGCGAGGACATCCGCGACATCGTCGACACGGTCGGCATCGAGGACCCACAGACGATTACGCTCGCGGTTGCACCGGAGTGGAAACACCGCGTCCTCGACCTTGCCCGGAACGCCGACGGCAACGTCGTCGGCACCGTCATGCAGGACGAGGAACTGCGCGAGCAGGGCGAGGCGGCCGCGGACTTCGCCAAGGAACTGGCCGGCCGTGCACAGTCGCTGGACGAGCAACTGCCGCCCGAGCGTGAACAGGCGGCGCTTGACCGGGCTGCGTGGCTCATCGAACGGGAGTTCGGCGCTGACGTGGTCGTTCAGGGTCCCGAGGAAGGGGACCCCGACCTCGTCAGCAAGGCCGGTCCCGGCCGTCCGGCCATCAACATCGACGAATAGCCCGCAGTCGTTCGATTTTCGTCTGTCGCGGTCTACTTGGCGCTGACCAGCCCAGTATCGACGAGGTCCTCGAAGACGCTCGCCGCGTGACCGTCGGGGCCGACCCGCTCGTAGACGGCGACGACGCGTTCCTTCGCAATGACGTATGTCGTCCGCTGGCTCCGCCCGTCGACGAGTGGCACATCGAACGCGTCACACAGCCGCCCTTCGGGGTCGGCCAGCAGGTCGAAACTGATGCCGTTCGATTCAGTAAAGTCGCGGTGGCTCTCGACGCCGTCGGTCGAGACGCCGTACACCGAGACACCGGCCTCCTCGAACCGATTTGCGTGCTCCTCGAACTGCGTCGCTTCCGTCGTGCAGCCGGCGGTGTCGTCCGCCGGATAGAAGTACAGCACCGTCGGCTGCTCGAAGCTGGGCTGGACTGCGTCGCCGTGCTGGTTTGTCGCCCTGATCGTCGGCACGTCGGTACCGGGTTCGAGTACCATCGTTAGTTTACGGGGATATCCGTCCCGTCGTCGTCCTCGCTGTGTCCGACCTTCGCCAGCCGAACGGTGAGAACGCCGCTGTCGTAGCTCGCGGTGGTCTCACCGTCGTCGACGGCTTCGGGGAGGCGGACCGACCGGCTCAGCGACTGTTGCCGACGCTCGCGCTGGACGTACTGCCCGTCGGTCGATTCCCGCTCCTGGCTCGACGTGGCGCTGATGGTGAGCTTCCGGTCCTCGACAAGCTGGACGTCGATGTCCTCGCTGTCGTAGCCGGGCAGGTCCGCGTGGACGAGGAAGGCGTTGCCCTCGTCGACGACGTCGACCGGGATAGCCCCCATGTCGACGCCAAACTGCTCTCCAAGCATATCGAACGCGCGCTCAATCTCGCTGAACGGATCGCGGTCAGACATACACGGGGCTACACAGGCCCGGGACTTAACGCTTGAAGCGGTGCCGGCGGTGTCTCGCGGGCTCAGTTGACGACCGTTTTGGAGTCGTACGACCCCAGCCGGCGTACCCACCCTTTTCCGGCGATGTCTTCGATATCAGCGAGGGCCTCCTGTGTCCGCTGTTCGTAGAGGCCAGCCGAGATGTCGATGTGGAAGACGTAGTCGCCCAACCGCTCACCGCTTGGCCGGGACTCGACGCGGGTGAGGTTGATATCGCGGTCGGCGAACGGCTGCAGCAGTTCGAGCAACAGACCGGGGTAGTCGACGTCGGGGTAGACAATGAAGGAACTCTTGCCGCCGGCCTCACTTCTCTCACTCGTCGGGGCGACGACGACGAAGCGGGTGGCGTTCGAGGACCGGTCCTGAATGTCCTCTGCGAGCACTTTCAGTTCGGTGCCGTTGGTCGCGTTCTCCGGGTGGCCGATCGCGGCGATGTCAGCGTCGCCACGGGCGCGCTCGACGCCGCGGGCCGTCGACGCGACGGCTTCGACATTGACGCCGGGGTAGTGCTCGTCGAGCCAGCCGCGACACTGGGCCAGCGCCTGGGCATGGCTGGCCACCAGCGAGAACGAGTCGTCCTGTGCGAGTAGGGCGTGGCGGATCGGCGTGATGATCTCCTCGACGACGGCGATGTCGTACTCCGCGAAGGCATCGAGCGATTCGGTGACGGAGCCTTCGATACTGTTCTCGACGGGGACGACGCCACGTTCGGCCTCGCCGTTGGCGACGGCCTCGACGATGGCGGTCACTGACTCAGAAAAGGAGATATTGTCGTCGGTGACTGCCTGTGCGGCGCGGTGGGAGTAGGTCCCCTCAGGACCCAGGGTAACAGTGGTCATACCCGGGGTACAGCGGTGGGAACCAAAAGAACCGTGGTCAGCGGCAAGCGCTATCCCCTGTCGTCTGCCGTCGTTCAGGACAGCCGCGCCAGTTCTTCCTCAGTGAGGGCGATGGCGCTTGCGGCCACATTCTGTTCGAGGTGGTCGAGACTGCTGGTTCCGGGAATCGGCAGCATCACGTCCGAGTGCCCCAGCAGCCACGCCAGCGCGATCTGATAGGGAGTGGCGTCGTGGCGCTGGGCGATTTCGTCGATACCGTCGACGCCGTCGAGGTCGCCAGCCCCCAGCGGGAACCACGGGATGAACCCGATGCCGTAGTTCTCGCAGGCTTCCAGCACGTCCTCGTCGTCGCGATGGGCGACGTTGTACTGGTTCTGGACCGTCGCGATGTCGACGATGTCGCGGGCTCGATCCAGTTGTTCGACGGAGACGTTCGAGACGCCGATGTGGCGGATCAGCCTCTCGTCCTTCATCTCGGCGAGCGCGTGAATCGAGTCTTCGAACGGCGTGTCGGGGTCTGGCCGGTGGTACTGGTACAGGTCGATAGGGTCCATCCGCAGGCGATCCCGCGAGCACAGCTGGGCGTTGCGCAGGTAGTCCGGATCGCCGTGGGGCAGCCAGTCTGCGTCGGTGTTGCGGAGCAGGCCGCCCTTCGTTGCGATGACGAGGTCCTCGCGTTCGGTATCGAGCGCCTCACCGATGAGCCGCTCCGAGACGCCCGGTCCGTACGAATCCGCCGTGTCGATGAAGTCAACACCGAGTTCGACCGCCCGCTTCAGTACGGCGTGAGCGTCCTCTTCGTCGTTCGGTTCGCCGATGACGTCATTGCCGGTGAGCCGCATCGCGCCGAAGCCGAGCCGGCGGACTGTGAGTTCGCCACCGATATCGAACGTCTCACTTTGGTTTGTGACCATGTGAACACGGTTGTCCGCACGCCTGAAAACAGTCGCGCTGGCGCAGGTCGTCATCGCGGCTGGTGTCGATACCCCACGCTGACCGCTCACTCGCTGCTACGGTGGAACAGCGCGAGGTGAACGAGGAGATATCGCGAGGCATAAAAAACCGTCACGCTGGCGACGAAGGCAAACAGCGAGACGGCCGCAACCGACAGCCCGAACCCGGAGTCAACGAATGGGTTTCGACCCGTGAACGCGATGTATGCGGACACTGCGTCACCGCCGCCCAGCCCCACAGCGAACAGGCAAAGCGAGAGGACAATCGCCAGGCCGCCGGTTCCGAGGCCGACGTACCGCGCGAAGTCCTCGGCGTTGAGCGCCGCGTGCGCCTGTTGCTCAGTCAGCGGCGCGAGCCGGACTCGGTAGAGGACTGACCCGACAAGCAAGGTCGCACCGAACAACTGCAGGAACCCGCCGAACACCCCGAGCAACAGCACTTTCGGCGAGGCGACGCCGGGCTCAATCGATGGCAAAAACGCCGCGGTGCTGTCCGGATACAGACCGTAGATCGGTAGTAACAGCGCCAGCGCGCCAAGCAGAGCGCTCTGGAGCGCGAGCGTCCGCGGGACAGTCTGTCTGAGATACGAGTGGCGTTCGTAGCGGAGTCGTTCATACGTCGACCCCGAGATGATTGCCTGAGCGATGGTGTCGTTGGGCTGTGAATCAGTAGACATCTCTTACCGGTTCCTATTCACCGACAGTTTACTCAATCCACCATATAACCCTTTTGCACGGCGCAAGCTTTAGATTCTCTGTCAGTAAAACCCCCTCAGAGTTGTGTTTGAACTCGGTAGTTAATCACGAATCGGTCCAGAGCGTTCTCAGCGCGTGTGAACCGCTTCACCGCGTGCCGCCGCGGCCGCCTCGTGGACCGCTTCGGAAAGCGTCGGATGCGTGTGGATCGTCCCGGCGATGTCTTCAAGCCGTGCGCCCATCTCGATGCCCAGACCGAGTTCGGCGATGAGTTCGGACGCCTCCGGACCGACGATCTGTGCCCCGAGCAGGAACTCCTCGTCGGCATCAGCGACGACGCGGACGAATCCTTCTTTCTCGTTAACGGTGAGCGCACGGCCGTTGGCCCGTACCGGCATCTGTCCAATGACCGGCTCGAAGCCAGCCGCCTCGGCCTCTGCCTCAGTCATTCCGACGGTGGCGATTTCGGGGTCGGTGAACACCGCGGCGGGAATCGCTTGGTGATCGAACGCGGCCGGTTCGCCGGCGGCGGCTCTCGCAGCGACCTCGCCCTCAGCCATCGCCTTGTGGGCCAGCATCGGTTCGCCGGCCACGTCGCCGACTGCGAACACCGACTCGAACGCCGTTCGGCACTGGTCGTCAGTCGGAATGATGCCGTTCTCGTCTGTCTGGAGGTCGATGTTCTCCAGCGCGAGCGTATCTGTGACCGGCTCGCGGCCGACCGCGACAAGACATTTCTCGGCGTTGTACTCGGTGACCGTCTCGTCTTCATCGACGGTCTGGACGCGAATGCCCTCGTCTGTCTCGTCCCAGTCGTCGGCCGCCTCGCCGAAGTTGAACTCGATACCCAGGTCCTCGGCGCGGTCCCGGACGACCGACGCGATGTCGTCCTCGTAGCCGGGCAATACATCGTCGAGCATTTCGACGACCGTGACCTCCGCACCAAGCTTTGCGAACACTGTCGAGAGCTCCATGCCGATGTAGCCCGCGCCGACGACGAGCAGTTTCTCGGGGACCGATTCGAGTGCGAGCGCGTCCTTCGATGAGAGGATGTGTTCGCCGTCGAATTCGAATCCCGGGACCGCCATCGGGCGGCTCCCCGTGGCGACAATGGCGTGTTTGAATGACAGCGATTCCGAACCTTGTCCCTCACCGCCGTGGGCGACCCGGGCCGTCCCGTCATCGACGAACTCGGCGGTCCCCTCCATCAGATTGACGCCGGCGTTCTTACATAGTGACTCAACGCCCCGTGTCAGCCGTGTGACGACGCTGTCTTTCCACTCGGTCATCCCGGACATGTCGACGGCTGGGTCCGCGAACACGCCCATCGACTCGCCCTGTCGGGCGTCATGGGCGACATCCGAGGCCGAAATGAGTGCTTTCGAGGGGATACAGCCGTGGTTCAGACAGGTCCCGCCGTAGGCATCCCGCTCGACGAGCGTCGTGTCCAGTCCCAGTTGCGCGCCCCGAATCGCGGCGACGTAGCCGCCCGGACCGCCGCCAATAACAAGCAGTTCCGTTCCCGTAGTGACATCTCCAACGACCATAGCGGTGCCTCGTCCGGGTCCGTGAAAAGCTATCGCCCTTCAGCTCACTGTCGTCTTTCGCCTGCGCCGTTGGTACAGGTAGTATCCGATGACCGGCACTGACACCGCAAACGCCGCGAGCAGTGTCGTCCCAACGGCGTGGACGATACCGGCGAGCGCATACAGCGGTGTCGGGGCCCAGTCCCCGTCGGTTCGCCGGAGGTGTCGACTGTCGAGAAAAAGAGCGACCGTAAGAAGCAGGCTGAACAGCACACCCGCCCAACTGCCGACGACAGTTAGGGCAAATGCGCCGAGGAACGTTCCAAGACTCCCCTCACCGGCCGACCCCGACGAAATGAACAGTCTCATCCCGACTCGGGAGAGGGCGACACAGCCCGGAACCAGCACAAACAGCCCGGCTAACCCGAACCAGATCCATGTGTCTCTTGTGGAGGGCATCACAAGCCCTGTCGTTCCAGTGACTGGTCTGGTTTTCGGTTGTGACTCCGAGCGGCTACTCTAGCAGGAGTCGCGTCGGGTCTGCCAGATACTCCTTGAGCGTGTTGACAAAGCGTGCGGCGTCGGCCCCGTCGATGACACGGTGGTCGATTGCCAGCGAGAGTGGGAGCGTGGGTTTCGCGACGACTTCGCCGTCTTCGGCCACCGGTCGCTCTTTCAGCGCTCCGATCCCGAGAATCGCCGTCTCGGGGACGTTGATGATCGGGCTGGCGTACTCGCCGCCGATGGCGCCGAAGTTCGTGACGGTGAACGTTCCACCCTGCATCTCCGAGCGCTCGATGTCCCGCTCTCTGGCCCGCCCCACGAGGTCGTTGATTTCGCCGGCGAGTTCGACTAGCCCCTTCCCGTCCACGTCGTTGACGACCGGGACGACAAGCCCGTGGTCGGTTGCCGCCGCCACGCCGATGTTGTGGACGTCTCTGTAGACGATTTCCTCGTTTTCGGTGTCAAGCGCCGTGTTGAGCACCGGGTGTTGCTCCAGCGCTGCGGCAACGCATTTCACTACAAACGGTGTGTACGTCAGGGTGACATCACGTTCTTCGGCGAGTGGCGCGAGTCGATCACGGGCCTCGACGAGGCCGGACACGACTACCTGGTCGTGGTGGGTCGCGTGGGGCACTTCTCGACGGGAGCGCGCCATCTGTTCGCCGATGGACCGCCGGACACCACGGTACGGTTCGCGGCGCTCGCCGTCGCCTGTCTCGACGGCCGTCGATTCGGCCCCAGTGCCGCCCGCCTCGGCTACCGTTCCCGCCGCGCCACCTTCGGCGCTGACGGCTTCGGCATCGGCTGCCTGCGCGGCCTGCTGGGCCTCCGCGTACGTCCGAACGGCCGACTCGTCGACGTAGGGCTGGCCGTCTCGCGTCTGGTCGGTCGGAACGGCGTTGATGTTCACGTCGAGTTCGCGGGCGGCCTTTCTGGTGGCCGGCGTCGCCAGCGTCTGGTCGCGACTGGCGGCTTCCTGTCCGTCCCCGGAAACACTTCTGACGGCTGACTTGACAGCGGTCCCGTCGTCTGTATCGCCCGCGTCGACTTGCGAAACTGCTGTGGTCGGCCCGTCTCCGTCATCGGACGCCTTCGAGACGACCGATGTCGGGCCGTCGTCACTGTCGGCCGTCTCGCCGGCTGACGCTGTGGCCGCCTCGACATCCCCCTCGGTGACGCGACCGCCCGGTCCGCTTCCGTCGACGGCCGCGATGTCGACCCCCTTCTCACGGGCGAGTCGACGCACGCTCGGCGAGGCGAACACACGACCGTCGGCCGTGCTTGTGCTTGCATCCGACTGTTCCGATGCATCGGCTGCTGTGGCTTCGCTCGCAGCGCTATCGGCCTGCGCCGTGTCGGCTCCCGTCGGCTCGGCTTCATCCGTACCGTCGGCCGCCGCGTCACCCGCTTCGGCGTCGCCCTCTTCTGCAATGGTGATGAGCACCTCGCCGGTCTGTACCATCTCGCCGACCTCGGCGTGCAGTTCCTGTACGACGCCGTCGACCGGTGACGGCACGTCGACGGCGGCCTTGTCGGTTTCCACCTCCGCAAGGACCTGATCCTCGGTGACGGTGTCGCCCGGCGAGACGCGCCAGGTCAGCACCTCACCCTCTGCGACCCCTTCACCGAGGTCTGGAAGATTGAACTCGAACATGCGTCAGAACTCCACTGCCTCTCTGATACCGTCTTTGATGCGGGCGGGTTCGGGGAGGTAGTAGTCCTCTAACGCGTACAGCGGGTAGGGCACGTCGAAGCCCGTCACTCGGGTAACGGGAGCCTCCTGATACAGCAGCACTTCCTCCTGAATGGTGGCGATAATCTCACCGGCCAGCCCACCGGTTTTGGGCGCTTCGTGGACGACGGTCGCTCGTCCGGTCTTTTTGAACGATTCGACGATGGTATCCGTGTCCATCGGCGACAGCGTTCGCAGGTCGATCACTTCGGCGTCGATGCCCTCCTCTGCCAGTTCCTCGGCAGCCTCGACCGTCGGTCGGGTCATCGCGCCCCAAGTGAACACGGACACGTCAGCCCCCTCGCGACGCACCTTCGCCTCGCCAAGTTCGACGGTGTAGGGGTCGTCAGGGACCTCCTCGCGGAACGACCGGTAGATGAGCTTCGGTTCGAGGAAGATTACGGGGTCCGGGTCTCGGATTGCCGCCGTCAGCAGCCCCTTCGTCTCTTTTGGCGTCGACGGGACGACAACCTTCAGTCCCGCTTCGTGGACGTAAAACGCCTCCTTGGACTCGGAGTGGTGTTCCGGCGCACGGATGCCGCCGCCGTACGGTGCGCGAACAGTCAGCGGGCAGTTGTATCGGCCGCGGCTCCTGTTCCGAAGCCGGGCGGCGTGACTAACAATCTGGTCGAACGCGGGGTACATGAACCCGGAGAACTGCATCTCTGGCACCGGTCGAAGCCCGTAGGCGGCCATGCCGATGGCCGTCCCGACGATTCCGGCCTCCGCAAGCGGCGTGTCGATGACTCGGTCATCACCGAACTCCTCGTGGAGCCCCTGTGTCGCCCGGAAGACACCGCCGTTCTTCCCGACGTCTTCACCCATCACGACCACGTCTTCGTCTCGTTCCATCTCGCCGTAGAGCCCGTCACGGACGGCCTGTACGAGCGTCAAACTCTGTGTGTTTGCGTCCTGTGTGCTCATTCCAGTAGCACCTCGTCGCCGTGTCGCGCGCGAAGCTCTTCGAGGTAGTTTAGTTGCTGTTCAAGTCGCTGTGGCATCTCCGCGTACACGTCCGCGAACATCTCCTCTGGCTTCGGTCGCTCTGTCGCCTCAGCCTCGTCGATGGCCGTGGCTACCTCATCCTGAACCGATTCGTCGATGGCGTCGACCCGCTCGTCATCGAGCAGGCCCTGGTCCCGGAGGAACGCCTCCATCCGCGGGATTGGGTCTTTTTGCTTCCAGCGCTCGACTTCGCTGTCGTCGCGGTACACCGATGGGTCGTCAGCCGTCGTGTGTGCGCCAAAGCGGTACTGCACCGCCTCGATCATCGTCGGGCGGAGTTCTCCTTCTGGTGGGTCGTGTGCCTTGTCGACGGCCTCGCGAGTCACCTGATACACCGCCAGTGGGTCCATCCCGTCGACCTGCACGCCATCGAAGCCGTAGGCGTTGGCCTTCTGGGCGAGCGTCTCGCTGGCCGACTGTCGCTCCCGTGGCACCGAAATCGCCCACTGGTTGTTGTTGCAGAAAAACACCGCTGGCACGTCGAACACGCCAGCGAAGTTCAGGCCTTCGTGAAAGTCGCCCTCGGAGGTCGCACCGTCCCCGAAGTACACGAGGGCAGCGGTGTCATCGCCCTTGAGCTTCGATGCCCACGCGGCCCCGGTCGCGTGCGGAATCTGTGTTGCGATCGGGACCGCAAACGAGAACGCTTGAACGTCTTCCGGCGGCGAATTACCGGACTCCGACCCCATCCAGTACAACAGGTCGTCCGACAGGGGCCACCCCTTGACGTACATCGCGAGATGTTCCCGGTAGCTCGGGAAGGCCCAGTCGCCGTCTCGCAGCGCGAAGGCGCTGCCGACCTGCGAGGCCTCCTGCCCCGACATCGGGGGATAGGTCCCCATCCGGCCCTGCCGTTGCAAACTCACCGCCCGCTGGTCGAAATGCCGGCCGAGTTTGAGATACCGGTACATCTCTACCAGTTCGTCGTCCGAGAGGTCCGGGACGGTCGCGCCGTCGACCACTGTCCCGTTTTCATCGAGAATCTGTACCCTGTCCGTGGGGTCGCGTTGGAGGACACTCATAGAAACCGCCTCCGTCGAAGTGGCATACGACGACTGTTCACTCGCACTACGTTTAGAGCTTTCGCGGCGCTGAAAAATATCGCCTACGTGGGTATTACTGGGAATATGGGGGTCTAAGCCGTGCTATAGTGATTTAAATTCTACCTAATTTATAAGCGATAACTCCGATGTATCAGTTGTTAGCGTGGACATCGGCCCGCGTCAGATACAGCGAGTACGCAATACAGAGCAGCCCGGAGAGTTGGATCAGTCGCACGACTAACCGGAAGTAATCCTGATAGACGAGGGGGACTGACCCAGCCTGCAACAGCGCGTTGCCGGCAAAGGCTGTCGCGTAAGTGACGCCGAACAGCAGTACCATCCCGATAGAGAGGTACCGCATCGGGGGGCTGTCGTGGCGTCGGAGCCCGCGGTAGGCCTGATAGCCGATATAGAGGCCGACAAGCGCGGTCGCCGCGGCGGCGGCGGTCGTTGCGAGTTCGAGTGTCGTCAGCGAGTCGTGAAGCGCCATCTCAGAAGTCCTCCCAAAGCCTAGTGAGCCGGTCGGCAACGTCGTCGCCGCGTCGTTCGAGGTCGAACCGGAGTTCGCCGTTGCGCAGACGTATCGACACCTCGTCTAATGTCGCGACGTAGACGGTGTCGTGGTGGCCATCGGCCCGCGGACGGGTGCGCTCGTCGACGAGACCGGCCGCTGTCAGGCGCTCGACGCGCCGGTAAATAGTCGCCTGTGAGACATCACAGCGCTCGCTCAGTTCCTTCGCACTCAGCGCGTCGCCGCTCGTGGCCGTGAGGATCGTCCGGACGTGCTCGTCGTCGAGCAGGCCGACGACGGCCTCGAGCGTCGTGTCGTCGGGCACGTCCGGGTCGTCGGGTAGTGTCATAACTTGCGGTGTGGAGTCGCGTGCGGGTTCTCGCACGCGGGAGGGCAGCACGTCAGCGGGAGAGGGCGGAACGATATCGGGGTCGGGAGACGTCGTAATCATTCGAATTCGTGTTTGTAGACGGTTGCGGACCAGCCACTATCCGAGTGGATGATGATACGAACCCCGATTCCGGCATCGTCGTCGGTTTCGGGGGCAGCGGTGGAGACAGTGAACGACTCGCCCGGTTCCATCCGGCCACCGAGGTGGCCGATGTCGATAGTCGAGGGGTCGAGGTCGCCGATGACACGGAGGGCGTCGGTCGGGACTGAGTCGCCGGCGTCGTGGTGGATGGTCACCTGCTCAGCGTCGGGGTCGTGTGTCGCGCGCCAGGCGACGGCGGGAAGCTGGGACGTCTTTTGGGCCAACGTCTCGTTCACGTACGAACGCTTGATGGCCAGCGTTATTGTCGCAACGCGACCCTCGACGGTGACGTCGACGGCGCTGGCGTGGCGACGGCTCGGGAGGCTCATGGTCGGATAGTCGTTTTTGAGTGCCTCTTTCACTGCCTGCTCCGAGACATCGTACTCTTCGGGGAACAGCCAGGTCTCGACAGTGTAGACGTCCTTGCTGTCGTGTTCGAGCCAGCCGGCCCAGCCGACGGTGTCCTCGAGCATCCCGCCGCCCGTGATGCTCTGGATGCCACGAAGCCACAACCGCCCCCAGCGTCGTTGTCCGGCGCTCTCTGTGAGCGCAGCGACGTTCGCGTCGCGCTCGTGGTATCGCGGGACATCACCGCGGCCGGCGTCGACGGTCGCGGTCACGACCGCTCGTGCATGCAGGCCATCCCCGAACACAATCGCCTCGGGGCCGACGGCGACCGTCCACGGGCGGTCGCCTCGCTCGTACAGGTCGTAGCCGGCGTGGGTATCGACGCGTTCGTAGGCCGTTTCACGGACAGTATCCCTGACCGCGGCCGGGTCGATGTCGCCAACCAGTATCGCGGTCATCCCCGTGCCATACAACTGTAAGAACGTGATGTCCATGTCGTCGATGTCGACGCCAACGTAGTCCATGTTGGAGACGACGGCCCGACGGGCTGCGCTCGACCGTGCCCAGGTCGGGGCATTTGTGGGCGGCGGCACATGAACGATGGCGCTGTAGCCGTCGCTGGCATCGCTCGCGTCTGGTAGCGCCGACGGCGCTGGAAACCACTCGCGATACGACGGCGGCTCCGCCTGCGGGATGTCGATGGAACCGTACTTGAATTGCGTCCCAAGCGGAGGCAACCCGTTACACCCCGCGAGGATGCTCGCAAGTGTCGCACCGCCCGCCCGGAGTACCTGGCGGCGGGGAGTCGTTCGGTCGTTGCAGTCTGGAGTCATCCACTCGGGACGTGGGTGGCAACGTTGGTAAATAGGGCTCTCGGTGTGCCCCTGCTGCAGACTGTGACAACGTTTAAATACTGGAGCGTGCCCGAGGGGTGCGTTCTGCTGGCGTCGCTAATTGCTCGCTCGCGCACGCTCTCGAGCGACGTCCACGTCTTCGCCGTCCCGAACTACCGCCTCCACGAACAGTTCACCGGCGCGGTAGGACGACCGGACCATCGGCCCCGAGGCGCAGTACAGGAAGTCGAACTCTTCCTCGGCCACCCGCTGCCAGGTGTCGAAGGTATCCGGATGAACGTACTCCGAGACTTCCAGATGTGAGCGGGAGGGCTGGAGGTACTGGCCGAACGTCACCACGTCGACGCCGGCCTGCCGGAGATCCGACAGCGTCTGGTACACCTCGTGGGCGTACTCGCCGACGCCCAGCATCAGGCTGGTCTTGCTGTAGCAGTCGCTTTCGCGGTCGACCTGCCGAAGCACTGAGAGGGACTGCTCGTAGCCCGCCCGACGGTCCCGGACCGGCCACTGGAGGCGGTCGACCGTCTCGATGTTGTGTGCGATGACGTCCGGGTCGGCGTCGATGATTTTCTGGACGAGGTCCGGCTCGCCCTGAAAATCGGGGATGAGACACTCGACGAGGATTGATTGGTCACGCTCTTTGATCGCCCGGATCGTCTCGGCAAAGTGGCCCGCGCCTTGGTCGGGCAGGTCGTCGCGGTCGACACTCGTCAGTACCACGTAGTCCAGCCCGATCTCCGCGACGGCGTCGGCCACCTGCTGTGGCTCGTTGGAGTCCAGCGGGTCCATCCCGCCAGTCTCCACGTCACAGAAGTTACAGCCCCGCGAACAGCGGTCGCCCATCAGCATGAACGTCGCCGTCCCCGGTCCGTCGCGCCCGCTCCAGCACTCCCCGAGGTTGGGGCAGTTGGCTTCCTCACAGACCGTGTTGAGGTTTCGATCCCGGAGCGTCTGCTTGATATCGGTGAACCGCTCGCCCGACGGTGGCCGCATCTTCAGCCAGTCAGGCTTGCGCGAACGACTCATTACCGGCAGTTAGGTTGGGTCGGTCAAAAACGTGCGGGGGTCACGTGCTCTGTGATATCCCGTCTAGCAGGGCAATCGGGCGACCAGGCGGCCCAGCCGAAACGACTGCTGCCTGTGTACTCAAGCATGTCAACGCTACTGCCCGCATGCCCACCTCACGCACGACAGACCGCAAGCATATGTGCGGACATATCCACGACAGTCCGGTCCGTCCGGAGTTCGTCTACGAGCGCCTGAACACCGGCCTGCTCGTGTGCCGACAGGTCGGCAGCGGTCTCTCGGAGCGATGGAGCGGCGAGTACTGACGCCAGCCCCTCCAGTCCGACCAGCGTTTCGACGGTTACTCCGCCTGCCTCTAACAGCGCCTCGAACTCGTCGGCGCGGAAAAAATGGGTCTCGGTGAACGCCGCCTCGTGACCGAGCTGCGCCACGAACGAACTATCGTAATCACCCGTTTCGGCGAGTTCGTCCGCGTGGACGAGGTGTTCCGACCTGCCGACCAGCGAGAGCACCAGCCAGTTGAGCCGCCCCATGACGGAGGCGAACACCGGACTCTCGGCTTTTGTCACCCGGTGAAGCTCCCGCACAGCGGCCGTCCGTTCGTCAGCGTCGAGTATATGAGAAAGCGGCCCACCCAGACACAGCGTCGCGTCGAATACGTCTCGGTCAAACCCGAGGTTGCGCACGTCGCCCGCCTCGACGGCCACCCGCTCTTCGTACCCGTGCTCGGCGATTTTCTCCTGTGCGATAGCTCGCTGGCCCTTGCTGGGGTCGACGAGCGTGACATCGTATCCCTGTTCAGCCAGCCAGACGGCGTACCGACCAGCGCCGCCGCCCACGTCGAGGACGTGTCCTGTGTCGGGGAGGTTCGCTTCGAGCTGTGCAACTGTCCCCGTCCACTCTAACTGCCCGTGTAGCGTGGCTGTCAGGCGGTCCCACTCGCTCTCGTCGTTCTCGTCGTAATAGCTCTCGGGGTCGCTGATAGGCATACCTGCGCACTATCAGCCGGCTGAGTTAATTTTTGGGCAGGCGTGTGGGACGCTCGCACCGACGGGTCATGTCGCGAAACCAGTGAATGGACTCGCTTCTCGCACACGTTCGCTCCCCCATAGAAACGCCTTTGCCGTCGCGGAACCGCGACTGTGACGTGTCATCCAGAACCGACAGCGAGCCGACTGTGGCGGTCGCGGAGGTGCTCCCCGAGTTTGCCGACGCCTTCCCCTTCGAGGAGTTCAACCGGATGCAGTCGGCGGCCCTGCCGGCCCTGCTGAACCGCGACGACAACGTCGTCGTCAGCGCGCCGACGGCCAGCGGGAAGACCGCGCTGGCGGAACTGGCCATCTGCAAGACGCTCGCCGAGGACGGGACCGCGCTCTTTCTCGCGCCACTGCGTGCGCTCACTAACGAGAAGGAAAGCGAATGGGAACGGTTCGAGGATCTGGGCTACTCCGTCTACGTCGTCACCGGCGAGCGGGACCTGAACCCTCGCCGCGCCGAGCGGGCCGATATCCTCGTGATGACGCCGGAGAAAGCTGACTCGGCCACCCGGAAACACGAGACTAGCCGCTACTCCTTCATTACTGATGTGGACTGCTGTGTCATCGATGAGGTCCATCTGCTGGACTCGGACCGCAGGGGGGCGGTGCTCGAAGTCACCGTCTCACGGCTCCGCCGGCTCTGTGACCCGCGCGTCGTGGCGTTGTCGGCGACGATGCCGAACATCGACGACGTGGCTGACTGGCTTGACGCGCCCGATGAAACCACATTCGCCTTCGATGAGAAGTACCGACCGGTCCCACTCAACGCCGACGTGAAGACCTACTCCCACGGCGAGAACGCCTTCGCCGACAAGTACCGGCGGCTCTACCGGGCACTTGACCTCGCCGAGCCACACATCCGCGAGGAGGGCCAGGCGCTCGTCTTCGTCTCCTCGCGCCAGGACACGGTACAGGCAGCGAAGAAGGCCCGCGACGAGATTACCGAACGCGACATCCCCATGGGCGCACGCGGGGACTACGACTTTCACAACGACGCCGCCGACCTCTCGAACGACACGCTCCGCCAGTCCGTACTGGACGGCGTGGGCTTTCACCATGCCGGCCTCGCGCGTGAGGACAAGAACAGAGTCGAGCAGTGGTTCAAGGAGGGTAAGATTCAGCTCCTCTTCTCGACCTCGACGCTGGCCTGGGGCGTGAACCTTCCTGCCCGCTGTGTCGTCATCCGCGACACCAAACTCCACGACCCGCTCGAAGGCGAGGTCGATATGAGTCCACTCGACGTGCTCCAGATGCTCGGCCGCGCGGGCCGGCCGGGCTATGACGACATGGGCTACGCCTGGGTCGTCTGTGACCGCTCGGACGCCGACAAGTATCGCCGTTTGCTTCGGGACGGCAAGGAAATCGAGTCCCGATTGGCGGCTGAACTCGACGCCCACCTGAACGCCGAAATCGCGCTCGGGACCATCGATGACGTGGACGACGTGATGGACTGGCTCGCGACCACGTTTTACTACGCCCGCTCGCAGTCGGCCCCCGACCAGTATGACGCTGGCAGCGACCTCCGGAACCGGGTCAGCGACACGCTCTCCGCGCTCGTCGACGAGGGCTTTGTTGAGCAGGACGGTCTCAACGTTGAGCCGACGCGGCTCGGCCAGCTTGCTTCGAAGTTCTACCTCCGGCTCTCGACCGCACGCCGGTTCGCGGATGTCGCTGAACGCTGTCAGGACGCCGCCGATCCGGACTCCGCTGTCTCCGTCGACGCGGACGACCTGCTGACTGCGGTGGCCGGCGCAACCGAGTTCGACAGTGTCAGCGCCCGCTCCGACGAAGAGGACGCTGTCCACGCGGTGCTGGGAGACAGCGTTGACGACAGCCTCGACGCCGGCCAGCGCAAGGTGTTGGCCATCCTCCGCTCGGGCATGACCGGGACGACGCCGACAGAACTCAAAAGCGACGCGTGGGTCATCCGCCAGAACGCCCTGCGCCTGCTCGCGGCGATGCGGGAGTTCGTCGACACGCTCGGTCCAGCCCGCTACGCGAACCTCGCCTGTCGGGTCGAGGCTCGCGTCGAACACGGCATCAGCGCCGATGCTGTTGGGTTGACGGCTATCGACGGTGTCGCCAGCGGCCGCGCGGGCAAACTCGCCGCGGCGGGGCTCACGTCGCCCGCCGACGTGGTCGAAGCCGGTGAAGACGGGGTCGTCCGTGCTGGGCTCTCCGAGGGCGTTGCCGAGCAAGTGCTTGCCAACGCCCGCGACCTCCCTGTTGTCTCCATCGACTGGGGCGAGTTCCCCGAGACAATCGCTCCCGGTGACAACGATATGCGGGAGGTGACGGTGAAAAACACCGGTGGCAGCGCCCGTGCGGGCCTTCGGGTCACGGTTAACGGGCGTGAGATGACCGCCAAGCCGTCGTATCTCGGTCAGGCCACGCTTCCGGTTGCTGTCTTCGGTGCCGACGCGGACGAACTCACCTTCACTGTCGAGGTCGCCTTCCCTGCGCTGCCGCTCCCGACGATTACCGAAACCCGATCAGTGCTTGTCCGATAACCACTGTTTCTGTTGTCACTCTGAAACCCACTCAGATCACTCGATAAAATTTATAAACGATTTTCGAAGCGTTATGGGCCTCTGTGAAACATCGCTGAAAGGTGCTGAACTCCGGTTAATATTCCGAAAAGAGTTCGAATTTTCCCCAAGGGTCTGGCGTTTATATGGGGGTATGGGTTCTTATGAAGAACTGAGGAAGCCCACAATGTCCAGTGCATCGCCCTTCCGTTCCCCGACGGACGCCGTCCCAAGTAGCCTTGCCCTCCGATCACTCACTCGTCCCCTGCAATTCATCGCGTTCTGGCTGGCTATCGTCACGCCACTGGCATATCCGCCGCTGCTGCTGGGCGGACTGGACAGTCAGAGCTTCCTCATCTTCGTGGGTGTCGTTGCCCTCAACGTCTTCGGCCTCCTCGCGGGCCGCGGATACGGTGACCCCGCCTGACCTGGCCGGGTCTTCCTCCCCTTGACGTGGCATTTCCGGTACACCGCTTTCTGGGTCTACTTCTCGAACACATCTCCACCGCACTGCCACTCGCTTAGCCTCGCTTCTGCCTCTGGCCCAGCTCTGTGCCGAATAGCTGTTTCCAGCTGCCTCTCATTCTGTCCGCCGCCATCTCCAACACAACAGAACCGACTATTATACACCGCCTAACAGCACCTCTCGAAGTGCCGAAGCGTCATCTACGGCCTCGTGGACCATCGATAGGTCCGTCTCGTCACCGTCGCCGCGGAACCCGACAGTCGTCATCCCGGCGGCAACGGCGGCGCGTGCGCCCGCAGTGGAGTCCTCGACGGCCCAGCAGTCCTCGGGCGCGACGCCCAGTTCCGCCGCACCGCGCTCGTAGATGTCCGGCTCCGGCTTGCCGGGGCCATCGATGTCGCCGGCGCTGATGGCGACGTCGAACTTCGAGAGGAGGTCGAAGCGCTCGTCAGCTACGTCGATCCAGACCCATGGTGCGGAGGTCGTCAGCGCCAGCGCCACGCCGGCGTCCCGCAGGTCGTCGAGCAGTTCGTGTGCCCCATCGAGGAACGTCGCCTCGTCGCCGTAAATCCGCTCGCCGTGCTCCTCGAACAGACTCTCGAACATCTCGCGGCTGATTTTGAGGTCGTACTCGGCGTTCAGGTCCGGATACACTTCTCGGTAGTTTCGACCGGTAATTGCGGACAGGGGGATGTCGTCGTTCGGCGCAGCTGTCGGAAGAATCTCCTCGCGCTGGGCGCGGACCCAGTGATCTTCGGACTGGACGAGCACGCCGTCCATATCGAAACAGATCGCAGCAGGCGGGACACTCATTGCTTTGCCGTCGCTCGGCGACGGCTTTGGCTGTTGCGACTCCGACAGCGACGACCGCGCTACGAAGCCCCGTCCACCGACTGAGGGTTTAAATACTGGAATGTGGGCACGTCAGTCCATGCACGACGGAACCCGTGTGATAGCTGGTGAGTGTACGACCGTTTTCGAGGGAACCCGCGAGCGGGAGCAGCGCGGCGACGTACTCGTCGTCGTTAAACCGGACAACACTGTTCTCGTCCACGATGCGACCGGGTATCAGCCGGTCGCGTGGCTCACGCGCGCCGAAAGCGTCACCATCGACGACGGAACGGTGACTGCCCGCGACGGCGACGAACTCCTCCGGGTGGTTCCCCACGACGAACACGGCAGTGCCCGCTATCCGGCCTCGAACGCCGGCGTTCCGGTACGTGACTGTCCAGACTGCACCGGGACGCTGGTCCGCGCTCGGAGCGAAGTCACCTGTACCGGCTGTGACGCCGTCTACGGGATTCCGAGCGATGCCGCGGTCACTGGCGGCCGCTGTGACGACTGCGGACTCCCCACGCTTCGAGTGGAGCGCGGGCGAGCGTTCGAACTGTGCCTCGACCGGGAGTGTGACTCACTGGACGACGCGGTCACCGCGGCCTTTGACCGCGAGTGGGACTGTCCCAACTGCGACGGCGACCTGTTGATTCTTCGCCGCGGCGGCCTGCTCGCCGGCTGTGAGCACTACCCTGACTGTGACACCGGCTTCTCGATTCCGTCCGGCGTCGTCGTCGGCGACTGTGACTGCGGCCTGCCGCTGTTCGAAACCGCTGGCGGCACGCGCTGTTTGGACAGTTCCTGCGAAGAACGGGGGTGAAGGCTGGGCCTCCACACCTGCACCATCCCGTCTCGCTGACGGCTCGGACCCGTAGGGGCTTTGTCGCCGCGGGGGCCACGTCAGGGCATGGAACTGACGCTCGACGGTGCTGTCGTGCGGGCCGGCTACGAGGCGCGCGAGCGGTTCTACGACTCGCGCGGCTACGGGAAGGTCCGTAGCGGCGACATCGACCTGGCACCGGTGGAGGCCGCACACCTCCTCTACCGCGGGGATATCGAAAGCATCGACGGCATGGACTTCCGGGCGTTCCTCGGGTCGGCGGCCGTCTCCGAGGTCGATTTCGCCGTCTACAAAGACCTCCGTGACCGCGGTTTCTACCTTACGCCGGCCCGCGAGGGGTGGGTCGATGACGCCACGGGCGCCGACTTCGTGGTTTACCCGCGCGGGAAGGGGCCGTGGGACAACGAGGTCGCCTACCGCGTCAGGATAGTTGGCGAGCGTGACACGGTTGTGGCCACTGATCTGGGCGACTGCGTGCTGGCGGTCGTCGACGAGGAGAGCGAAGTGACGTACCTCGATACCGACCGACGCGAGGTTTCCGGGACCAGCGACGCCGCCGTCCCAGCGACGGCGGGCGAACTCCTCGGAGAGCGGGTGGTGTGCTGGGAACCGCCGGCGGAACTCTACGACCAGGCGTTCTACGGGCAGCAACTTGGCGACGACGGCGCGGTCCAGCTCTCGCTCGTGGAAGCCGCGTATCTCGCACAGGAGGATTTGCTTACGGTCGATGGCGGGGCTGATGCTGTCGTTGAGCGGGGCCGCGAGGTCGAGGGCGACCGTTTCGACCGCCGTCTGACCGTCTATGCGGCGCTGCGAGCGAGCGGTGTCGCGCCGAAGACCGGCTTCAAATTCGGCGCGGACTTCCGGACCTATGCCGCCGTCGAAAGTGCCGAAAACCTCGGCCACTCGGAGCTACTGGTGCGGGTGCTGCCGGCCAACCACCGTTTCGAGCCACGGGACCTCGCACTGGACGTGCGGCTCGCCCACGGCGTCCGGAAAACGATGGTGTTCGCGCTCACGACGGACGGCGGTGACGGCGATATCGAGTGGATCGCCGTCGAGCGACTGACGCCCTGAGTTGGCTGCGTGTCGGGGTCGGCCGGTTGGTGTCTGTTCGCCGGTCCGGTCGGCGCATCGAAACGAACCCTTTTTGCGCCGACCGGAACCAAAGCACCTGTAACGTGGCTCACCGCGAGCCGACCACATCCATGACAACGGACGACTCCCACCACGACGACGTATCGCCCGACGAGGACCGCCGCCAGTCGGGCGGAGCGTGGCGGGAGCCTGACGCAAGCTCCGGCGACGAACCAGTGCTACCGGACGGCGGCACTGAGGCTGAAGGGGCCGACGAGGCGACGCTCGACCCGTGGGGCTCCTCGACTATCGCCGACTATCGCAAGCTGTTCGAGCAGTTCGGTATCGAGGAGTTCGACGAGGTGCTCCCGGAAGTCCCCAACCCTCACTACCTGATGCGGCGGGGTGTCATCTTCGGCCACCGGGACTATCGACCGGTCGCCGAGGCGATGCGCAACGATGACCCCTTCGCCGCGCTGTCGGGGTTCATGCCGACCGGCGACCCCCACATCGGCCACAAGCTCGTCTTCGACGAGATCATCTGGCATCAACAGCAGGGCGGGGACGCCTACGCACTCATCGCGGACCTCGAAGCCCACAGCGCCCGTGGGCTGTCGTGGGACGAAATTGACGAGCACGCGACAAACTACCTGTTGTCGCTGCTCGCGCTCGGGTTTGACCCCGACGATGGGACGCTGTACCGCCAGTCCGACAACCGCGAGGTGCAGGACCTCGCGTTCGAACTCGGGGCCGAAGCGAACTTCTCGGAACTGCAGGCCATCTACGACTTCGACGGTGAGACCGACGTCTCCCATATGCAGTCGGTCGTCACGCAGATGGCCGACATCCTCTACCCGCAACTGGACGAGCCCAAGCCGACGGTCATCCCCGTTGGCCCGGATCAGGACCCGCACATGCGGCTGGCACGGGACCTCGCCGCCCGGATGCGGTACTTCGGTGTGACGGAAGCCTTCGCCAGTTTCGAAGCCGACGGGGTTGAGCGGACACTGCTCCGCCAGGCCTACGACGCCCGCGAGGAGTACGCCGAGGACGCCGACCGACCGCGGTGTGGCGAGGCCGCCGACTGGCTGCGCGACCACCAGCCAGCGCCCGCCGACGCCCGCGAGTCCGTCGTCGCGAAACTCGACGAGGCCGGAAAGGAGCCGCTCCGACCGCGCATCCGGTTCCTCGACCGCAACGCCACCGACGTAGCCTTCGAGGCCCTTATCGAGGCCATCGACGGCGAGAAGCGGGTATACGACGAACACATCGATACGTTCGATCTGGACCACGCCGAGGCCGAGGAACTGGCCCGACAGGTCGAACTCGACAACGGTGGCTACGGCTTTCAGCCACCGTCGTCCATCTACCACCGGTTCATGACTGGCCTCACCGGCGGCAAAATGTCCTCGTCGATTCCAGCTTCGCACATCTCGCTGCTGGACGACCCGGAGGACGGCTACGACAAAGTGAAATCGGCGACCACTGGCGGCCGCTCTACAGCCGAGGAACAGCGTGAGAAAGGCGGGAAAGCCGACGAGTGCCCGGTATACGAACTGTATGCCTACCTCCTCTCGGGTGACGACGACGAGTTCGCCAAAGAGGTGTACGACGAGTGCGTCGGCGGCGAACGCCTCTGTGGCGGTTGCAAAGAACAGGCCGCCGAACTGATGGAAGAGTTCCTCGAAGATCATCAAGAGAAACGTGCGGAGTGGGAGGACAGGCTCGACGAACTCGAGATCGACCTCGACTCTGACCGCGCGCCGACGAGCGCGGACTGAGAACCGGGCCGCCACCGCCCGTTTCGTGTCGAAACGAGTACACGCACAACGTTTATATCTACCAGTCACAACCGCTCAGACATGGCACCCGAATCCCATTGCGCCGGCGTTGCTTGCCAGCTATCCGACCGTCCGGGGTTCGGCTTCTTTTTCGCTGCCTGATCGCGTGTGGACTCTGACGGCGTCGAGAGGTGTGGTCGGATGAAACCGCGAGCAGGAAGTGAGAACCGTTAACTGAGCGACCCGCGGTTATCCCCACAAGACCGAGAGACCCGTATGAAACGACCACAGGCACAGGTGGCCGTCCTGCAGGCCGCCGACGCACAGGAAGACAGGCGTATCGACGACGTGGCTGCGGAGGCTGACCTCAAGCCGGAAGCGGCCACCAGAGCGGCGTTCGAACTCGAAGCCGACGGACTGCTTGCCGTCTCAGAAGAGACGCTGGAACACTACGAACTCACCGAGGAGGGCGACCGGTACGTCCGCGAGAGCCTGCCCGAACAGGACCTCTACGAGGCGGCTATCGACGCCGGCGCTGCCGACGGCCCGGTCCAGATGGGACAGGTCATTGGTGCGTCCGGCCTCGAAGGCGGCGCGGTCGATATCGCGCTCTCGAACTACGCCCGCAAGGCCTACGGCGAGATTGACAGCGGCGAGATCACGGCCAACTCCGACGCAGACCCGGGCTCCGACCCCGAGATGCTCGCGCTGGAGGCGGTCGCCGACGGGCGCGTCGAGGACGCCGATACGGACGCGCTCAACCAGCTGGAACGGCGTGGCCTCCTCGATGTGCGTGAGGAAACCGTCCGCTCGGTCCAGCTCACTGACGACGGCGTCACCGCGCTGATGGAGGGCGTCGAAGCCGCCGCGACGGTCGACCAGCTCACCCCCGAGCTGCTCACCAGCGGCGAGTGGGAGGACGTGGCCTTCACCGAGTACAACGTCGAGGCCGACGCCGAGGACGTGAGCCACGGCAAGGAACACATCCTCCGACAGACGGCAAACCGCGTGAAGGACACGCTCGTCGGCATGGGCTTCTCCGAGATGGAAGGCCCCCACGCAGACGCCCAATTCTGGATCAACGACTGTCTGTTCATGCCACAGGACCACCCGGCCCGGACCCACTGGGACCAGTTCGCCCTGGAGGAGCCCGAAGAGATCGGTCACCTCCCACCGGACCTCGTCGAACGGGTCCGCTCGGCCCACAAGGAGGGTGTCGGCCCCGACGGCGAGGGGTACCACTCGCCGTGGACCGAGGATATCGCCCGCGGGATGGACCTGCGCGGCCACACCACCTCGCTGTCGATGCGCTATCTCTCGGGCCATCAGGTCGGCGAACTCGACCCGCCCGAGCGCTACTTCAGCGTCGAGAAGGTGTACCGCAACGACACGCTCGACCCGACGCACCTGCTTGAGTTCTTCCAGATCGAGGGCTGGGTGATGGCCGAGGACCTCTCCGTGCGGGACCTGATGGGGACGTTCACGGAGTTCTACGAGCAGTTCGGCATCACCGACTTGGAGTTCAAGCCCCACTACAACCCCTACACGGAGCCGAGTTTCGAACTGTTCGGTACCCACCCCGAGACCGGCGAGGTCGTCGAGGTCGGCAACTCCGGGATTTTCCGCGATGAGGTGCTCACGCCGCTTGGCGTCGACTGCGACGTAATGGCGTGGGGTCTCTCGCTCGAACGACTACTCATGCTCATGTACGGCTTCGAAGATATCCGCGACGTGCACGGGACGCTGTGTGATCTTGAACTGCTGCGGGAGACGGAGGTGATCCGCTGATGCCAGTCGTCGATGTCGACCCTGACGAACTGCGGTATCTGACCGGCCACGACGAGAAAGACGATGACGAACTCAAATCGGACCTGTTCAACCTTGGCCTTGAGTTCGAGGGCTGGACTGAGGACGACGAGTTCCAACTGGAGTTCGCGCCGGACCGGCTGGACCGCCTCTCAGTAGAGGGTGTCGCGCGGTCGCTTCGCTACCACTACGGCGACGACCGCGGGGTGGATATCCCCAACACGAACAGCGCCGACTGGAGCATTGAGGTCGAGGACCAGCCTGACGAGCGGCCCTACGTCACCGGCGCTATCGTCCGCGGCCTGGATATGGACGAGGCTGCACTGGAATCGCTTATCCAGTTGCAGGAGAAGCTCCACGCGACGATGGGGCGCAAGCGGGCGAAAGGCGCGATTGGGGTTCACGACCTCACAATGCTGAAAGGTGACTCGGTCGCGGACGAGACGGGCAAGTCCATCACCTACACCAGCGCGGACCCCGACGAGGCCACGTTCGTTCCGCTGGACGCCGACGCGGAGATGACTCCAAGCGAGGTCATGGCGTCCCACGAGACCGGCCAGACCTACGGTGACCTTGTGGCCGACTTCGACCGCGTGCCGGCCATCTACGACGCTATCGGGCTGTTCTCGTTCCCGCCGGTTATCAACGGCCGCCGGACCGAGGTCAGCGTCGACTCCCGGGATCTGTTCATCGAGATGACCGGGACCGACCAGTGGACCATCGACCATATGTGCAACATCGTCTGCTACGCGCTCGCAGCCCGCGGCGGGCAGGTCGAGAAGGTTGATGTGTCCTACGCCGATGACGCGCCCGGCGAGTACGCTGGCAAGACGCTGGAACGACCGGACTTCTCGGTCCGAACGAAGACAGTCACACACGACCGCATCGAGTCCATCCTCGGCGTTTCACTGGACAACCGCGAGGTCATCGACTACGCCGAGCGGGCCGGCCTCGATGCCACCGAGACGGAATCTGACGACGGTGTGGCATACGAGGTTGAGGTTCCGCCCTACCGCGTCGACGTCATTCACCCACTGGATATCATCGACGACATCGGTCGGGCGCTTGGGTTCAACAGCCTCGAACCGACGTATCCCGACGTGTCGACGGTCGGCGGTCGGCATGAACGCTCCCGGCTTGAGGACGCTGCCCGCGACGCGCTTGTCGGCCTGGGCTTCGAGGACCTGCTGAACTTCCACATGATAAACGAGGTCGAGAACTTTGAGCGGATGAATCTCTCGACGCCGGAGGCCGAAGACGGAAACGACGCTGACACTGTCGGCCTGGCTGACCCGGTCACCATTCAGGAGCCCTACAGCGAGGACTACACCATCCTCCGGACGTGGGCACTCCCGTCCATCATGATGGTACTGGAGAACAACACTCACCGGAGCTACCCGCAGGACCTCGCGGAAATCGGGCTGGCCGCCGGTCTTGACGATTCGGAGAACACTGGCGTTGCTGAGCATCGCACTGTCGCCGCAGCGCTCGCGCGCACGGACGCCTCATACGAGGATGCGAAGGCCCGCCTGCAAGCGCTCGCCGACGCCTTCGACAAAGACCTCTCGACGCCTCCGACCACACATCCAGCGTTCATCGGCGGCCGCGCCGCAGAAGTCGTCCTCGACGGTGAGTCGGTCGGTGTCATCGGCGAAATTCACCCGAAGGTACTCGTCGAGCACGATCTGGAACTGCCAGTCGCAGCGTTCGAGTTCCGTCTGGATGCACTGGAATAGGTACGGCCGCGAATCGTAGCGAGCGCTCGGTTCGCTTTGCGTTGCCCCTCTGCTCTACCTGTCGCTTGGATACACGTACTCCACGTCGCTTGGTCTCCCCTCTTCTTCGTCGGTCTCGATGACGATAGTTGAGGAGAGTTTGTTGAACAGCCGTACCCCGTCTTCTTCGTAGGCCAGCCAGCCAACGAGAATATCTATTGGAAGCAGGAACGCCTTCCCAAAGCTCTCGATGGCTGCCGTACCGTAGTCGATGTCGTCGCCGCGTTCGTCCGTGACAGCGATGTTCAGCACCATCTTCCCGACCGACTGGCCCTGTCGGCCTTCGAGGGCCGTCCAGTACACGAACAGGCCGAGTCCGTTCAGGCCGGTGACTGGGGTTGTAACCGACAGACTGCCGGTCAGGAGCGAGAACACACCAGCCGCCTCGCCAAGTGCGGAGAGGACGACACCGACGAGCAGGATGTCGAGGAGCCACGCTAGAAAGCGGTCATCCCAGGATGCGATATGCAGTGTGCGGCGGGTGTCGGCCATGTCGCCGGTTCGCTGCAACTGTACTTCAAGATTCGCTAGCTACAGGTCCGCACCAACGGCGTCCTCGACTGAGTCGAAGCCGTCCTCCGTGAGCAAGTCAAGCAGTCCCGAATTGATCTCGTGGGCGATGGACGGACCGCGGTAGACTAGGCCGGTGTACAGCTGGACGAGCGAGGCCCCGGCGCGGATCTTCCGGTATGCGCCCTCCGCTGTCGAGACGCCGCCGACGCCGACAACGGGCACGTCGACGCGTTCGGCGACGAACCGCACCATCTCGGTCGCCTCGTTCTCGATTGGTTTCCCTGAGAGGCCGCCTGTCTCGACCGCGTTCGGCGAGCGCAGGCTGGCGGGCCGTTCCGTCGTGGTATTCGTTGCAACGACGCCATCTAGGTCCAGCTCGGTCACTATATCCAGCGCGTCCTCGACTGCCGGTTCGGGGAGGTCCGGCGAGAGCTTCACGAGCAGTGGGGCCGCGCCTGCGTCCTGTAGCTCGCCTAGGATGGCTTCCATTGCGTCACGGTTCTGGAGTTCCTCGAACCCCTCGGAGTTGGGGCAGGAAACGTTGATGACGAAGAAGTCACCGCCTTCCGCGACGTGTTCGTACGTGGTCCGGTAGTCGTCTGGGGCCTCGTCCGTTCCGACGTGTTCCGTCTTGGCGATGTTGACACCCACTGGGAACGGGGCGTCGATGTTCTTCAGCCGCTCGCCGATGACGATGGCCCCGTCGTTGTTCAGTCCCATCCGGTTGATGATTGCCTCGTCTTCTCTCAGTCGGAACATCCGCGGGCGAGCGTTCCCCGCCTGTGGCTTGGCCGTGACGCCGCCGACCTCGGCGAAGCCGAAGCCGAGCGACGCCAAGGTTTCGGGGATGGTCGCGTTCTTGTCGAATCCGGCGGCGATCCCAACGGGGTTGTCGAAAGTGTGGCCAAACGCCTCGACTGCGAGTCGGTCGTCAGCGACGGTGTAGCGGTCGGCCATCATGTCGGCGACGCGCGTGCCGTCGACTGCTTCTAGCAGTCGGTGGACGCTCTGGTTGGCGGTTTCTGCTGGCAGCGAGAACAAGAGTGGTTTCGCGATATCGTAGGGTCTCATTGTGTGGGTGGTCCGGTTGCTTCAAAGAACGGTGGTGACCGACCGAGATCGGGTGTCGGCCCCAACAGCCCCCAGTGGTACTGTGTCACCGTCGATGGTGCCTCAAAAGTCGTGTTCGACCTCTTCCGGGTCTGCTTTCTGGATAATAATCTTGTTATCACGGACGCGAACGAACACCTCATCGCCGATCTCCATCCCGGCGACGGCTAGCTCGTCTTCGTGAATGTTGATATGTACGTTGTGGTACTCGCCGTCCTCATCTTTGGCGCCACTCGGGCTAAGCTTCTTCTTTCGCACCATCGCGCTATCCTACTCCGCACTTCACCGCAGGATACACTTAAGTCTACCGTGCCGTCGGTCGCTGGGTGGCGGTTTTGTGGACGCGCGTGACGATCTTAGTCCGAATATTTGGCTTGAACTGGCTGGTCTGGGGGGTCGAAGCGGCACCCGATGGCATCAGTGTATAAAAGCACCCCCTGACGGAGGGCGGATTGGGGGGTATATTTATGTTCTGCCATGTGCTGAATTGGCATGGAGCGGTGAAATCCATGGCACCCGACAGTGACAAGCGCAACTTCGCACTGCGCGAAGACGGTGACGAATCGAGCGTCTTCTCGGGCGGAACACCTCGACAGGCTGCGCTGAAGGCAGCACGTCGACTCGAACCGGCCGACGGTGAAGAGCAGGCTGACCCTGAGGAGATACGACTACGGGAGAAGGGGACCCACAAAGTCCATATCTACGAGGCGTGGGCATGGGTCGAGGAGGCACCCGACGACAAGCCCGACTGGATGCCCGGCGACATCACGAAAGGGAACGTCTCAAAGCAGGGCGTCGAACACCTAGACGAGATCTAGGTCGCATTCCCGACATTTTCGGTAGCCCTTTCAGTTGATGAGCGTGACCGCGCGTTCACGTGGGCGCGGATGAGATGTTTACTTTCAGCCACTGCTGTTCCGTGACCCGTACTCTCCGCTTGTATACGTGTGGGACACTCACACCCGTGTAATCGCGTCTCGAAGGGGACCTCCTTCGACGGGGTTAAGTGTGGCTCACCCATCGGAATGAAATGCGAACGTGGTCAGGGGCGATGGCCCCCGAACGAACGGACTCGTTCCGACGCCCTTAAGTGTAACAGGGTGTTCGGAATGGACGCGAAGGTCGCTCACGTCGTGCGGTTCGACGCGAGCCCAATCCGACGCCCTTAAGTGTAACAGGGTGTTCGGAATGAACGCGAACGACGTTCGGTCGGGGACATCAAACCCCTGCCGACACGGACCAGGCGGGATCGACTCGCCAACGAAACTCGAAGCCTTTATGGTGGCTTCGAGACAACAATCAGGTCCGAAGAAATGAGGATTCCACCCCTGCGGTCCGCCGTCAAGATGGAATCTGATGTTAGCTCTGATAGTTCGGTGACACTCGGTCGACGGGTGTCCTCGAACACCCTTCGATAGCGACCACACCCATATTATATGGGTGTGATCCCGCCTAACCCCCCGGCATTGTGCCGGGAT